>DVIA01000035.1 GCA_018711655.1 Candidatus Pullichristensenella avicola | reverse complement strand
CCCAAACCCAACGCGGCAAGGCCGCCAGTAGGGGCGGCGTGGAGACGGCACGTTACAAGCGTCGGGGCCTGTTGGGGCCCGCAGAGAAGCAAATCGGGTGGCACCACGGAGAGCGGCCTTCGTCCTGAAATTTACAGACGAACGCCGCGAAAACGGAGGTGCCTTTTATGTGTTCCATTTTGGGCGTACTGGGAAAGACCGTCAGCCCGGATACCTTGCAGGCCTGCTTTGCGCGCACGGCGTCGCGCGGGCCGGACATGAGCCGCTTTGTGGAGATCCCCTGCGGCTATCTGGGCTTTGAGCGCCTTGCCATCATGGGGCTGGACGCGCGCGGCATGCAGCCGTTTTGTCTCGGCGGCGACTATGTGGTCTGCAACGGCGAATTGTACGGCTTCCGCCCCCTGCGCGAGCGGCTGAAGGAGAAATACGAATTTGTCAGCGAATCCGACTGCGAAATCCTGCTGCCCCTTTACCGCGAGTACGGCCTTGAGATGTTCCGCGCGCTGGACGCGGAGTTCGCGCTGGTCATTTACGACGCGGAGAAAAACACCCTTGTCGCCGCCCGCGACCCCATCGGCATCCGCCCGCTCTATTACGGAAAGACCGAGGGCGGCGGCATGGCCTTCGCCAGCGAGCCGAAGAACCTTGTGGGGCTGTGCGAAACGATCCTGCCCTTCCCGCCCGGCTGCTACTGGGCGGACGGCCGGTTCGTCCGTTACGCCGACGCCGCGCATGTCGATCAGTTTACCATGGTGGACGAGGATACCGCCTGCGCCCATCTGCGCGAAAAACTCATCGCGGGCGTGAAAAAGCGCCTTGACGCGGACGCGCCCCTCGGCTTTCTGCTCTCCGGCGGGCTGGACTCCTCGCTGGTGTGCGCCATCGCCCGGCGCGAACTGAAAAGGCCCATCCGCACCTTCGCCATCGGCATGGATGTGGACGCCATCGACCTGAAGTACGCCCGGCAGGTGGCCGAATACATCCAGAGCGACCACACGGAGGTCATCATCACCAAAGAGGACGTGCTCAGGGCGCTGCCTGCGGTGGTGGAACTGCTCGCCACCTACGATATCACCACCATCCGCGCCAGCGTGGGCATGTATCTGGTCTGCAAATACATCCACGAGCACACGGACGTGCGCGTGCTCCTCACCGGCGAAGTCTCCGACGAGCTGTTCGGCTACAAGTACACGGACTTTGCCCCGAACGCCGCCGCCTTCCAGCGCGAGGCGGAAAAGCGCGTGCGCGAACTGCACATGTACGACGTGTTGCGCGCCGACCGCTGCATCTCGGTCAACTCCCTGGAAGCGCGCGTGCCCTTCGGCGACCTGGCCTTCGTGCGCTGCGCCATGGCCATCGACCCGGCGCTGAAGATGAACCGCCACGGCATGGGCAAATTCCTGCTGCGCAAGGCGTTCGCGCAGGACAAACTTCTGCCGGAGAACATCCTCTGGCGGCAGAAGGCGGCTTTTTCGGATGCCGTGGGCCACTCGCTGGTGGACGATCTAAAGCAGCTCGCGGAAGCGACCTATACCGACGCGGAGGCCGCGGAAAAGTGCGCCCGCTATGCCCACGCCCGCCCATTCACAAAAGAGAGCCTGCTCTACCGGGAGCTGTTCGAGCGCTTCTATCCCGGCCAGAGCCGCATGGTGGCGGATTTCTGGATGCCCAACCGTTCCTGGCCCGGCTGTGACGTGGACGATCCCTCCGCGCGCGTGCTCGGGAACTACGGGGCAAGCGGCGTGTAACGCGCGGTTTGTCAACGATCGCGATCATCAGACCATGATTTTTTCAGGGAGCGTGAGCACATGGATACTCGATATATCTTTGTAACCGGCGGCGTGACTTCGTCGCTGGGGAAGGGCATCACCGCCGCCTCGCTGGGCCGGCTTTTGAAGGCGCGCGGCTATACGGTGGCCATCCAGAAATTCGACCCCTATCTCAACATCGACCCCGGCACCATGAACCCCTATCAGCACGGCGAAGTCTTCGTCACCGAGGATGGCGCGGAAACCGATCTCGACCTGGGCCACTACGAGCGCTTTGTCGATGAAAATCTCACCCGCTATTCCTCCGTCACCTCCGGGCAGGTGTTTTTCAGCGTCCTGAAGCGCGAGCGCGAGGGCGGCTACCACGGCGGCACGGTGCAGGTCATCCCCCACATCACCGATGAGATCAAGGAAAAGATCCACCGCATCGGTGAAAAGGCCGACGTCGTCATCACCGAGATCGGCGGAACGGTCGGCGATATCGAAGGACAGCCCTTCATCGAGGCCATCCGCCAATTTCAATGGGAAGTGCCCCCGGAGCGCACGCTCTTTATCCACGTCACGCTCATCCCGTATCTGAAAACGTCGCAGGAGCTCAAAACCAAGCCCACGCAGCACTCTGTCAAGGAATTGCAGGGCATGGGCATCCATCCCGGCATGCTCGTCTGCCGCAGCGATTATCCCATCCCGCCGGAAATGCGCGAAAAGCTCTCGCTGTTTTGCAACGTCCCCGCCAAATTCATCATCCAGAACCTCGACGCCGAATCGCTCTATCAGGTGCCGCTGATGCTGGAACGGGAAAAATTTGCCGACAAGGTCTGCGAGGCCCTGCAACTGCCCATCCGCGCACCCAAATTGCAGGACTGGGAGGATCTGGTAGACCGTTTCCAGCACCCGGAACGCGAAGTGACCATCGCGCTGGTGGGCAAGTACATACAGCTCCACGACGCCTATCTCTCCGTGGTTGAGGCCCTGCAACACGGCGGCATCGCCCACCGCGCCCGCGTGCGCATCCGCTGGGTACAGGCGGACGACCTCACCGGCCCGGAGGCGGACGTGGACGCCGTTTTTGAAGGCGTGCAGGGCATTCTCGTGCCCGGCGGCTTTGGAAATCGCGGCATCGAAGGCAAGCTGGCCGCCGCCCGCTACGCCCGCGAGCACGGCATCCCCTATCTGGGCATCTGCCTGGGCATGCAGATCGCGGTGATGGAGTTCGCCCGCCACGTCTGCGGCCTGGAGGGCGCGTCCTCCACCGAGTTTAACCCGGATACGCCCTATCCCGTCATCGACATCATGGAGGAACAGAAGGGCCTGGAACAGACCGGCGGCACCATGCGCCTGGGCGCGTACCGCTGCCGCTTGGCGCCGGACAGCCGCTTGCATAAGCTCTACGGCGCAGACGAAGTTTGCGAGCGCCACCGCCACCGCTATGAGTTCAACAACGCCTATATCGAGACGTTCGCCGCCCACGGCCTGCGCGTCGCTGGCGTCAATCCGGAGCGCAATCTGGTGGAGGCGGTGGAGCTAGTGGATCACCCCTGGTTCGTGGGCGTGCAGTTCCATCCGGAGTTCAAGTCCCGTCCCAACCGCCCGCATCCCCTGTTCACCGGCCTGGTGGGCGCGGCATTGCAAAACGCTTAGCGCAGAAATACGGTCACTTTGCCTGCGAATCCAGCGAGAGTTGCGGCTCATTGCGCGCG
>DVIA01000034.1 GCA_018711655.1 Candidatus Pullichristensenella avicola | reverse complement strand
ACGATGATCTTGCGGCCGGTGAGGCCGGAATCGCCCTGCGGCCCGCCGACTACGAAGCGGCCGGTGGGGTTGATGAAGAACTTGGTGTTCGCATCGAGCAGATCCGCGCTCACCGTCGGGCGGATGACCTTTTCGATCATATCGCGCTCGATCTGTTCGTGCGTGGCCTCGGGGGCGTGCTGGGTGGAAAGGACGACGGCTTCGACGCGCACGGGACGGTCGTCGTCGTATTCCACGGTCACCTGCGCCTTGCCGTCGGGCCGCAGGTAGGGGATGGCGCCGGTTTTGCGCGCCTGCGAAAGCGCGCGCGTCAATTTGTGCGCCAGAGAGATCGCCAGCGGCATGTACTCGGGCGTTTCGTCGCAGGCGTAGCCGAACATCATGCCCTGATCGCCGGCGCCCATGTCCTCATCGCCGCGCCTGACGCCCATGGCGATGTCGGGCGACTGTTCGTCCACGGAGACCAGCACCGCGCAGGACTGGCCGTCGAAGCCGTACTTGGCGCGGTCGTAGCCGATTTCGACGATCTTATCGCGGGCGATCTGGTCAATGGGCACATAGGCGGAGGTGGTGATCTCGCCCATCACCAGCACCATGCCGGTGGTGGCGCAGCATTCGCAGGCCACATGGGCGTCGGGGTCCTTGGCGAGGATGGCGTCGAGCACGGCGTCGGCGATCTGGTCGCAGACCTTATCGGGATGGCCCTCGGTGACGGATTCAGACGTAAACAGTCTCTTCATTGCGGTATCCTCCGTATGATTTTCGAACAAAAAAACCCGCCGGCCGGCGAGCTTGCGGAAAACCCGAAATCTCGCCTCATCTTTCGGGGCAGGCGCGCCTGCCGCCGCGGGAATTGGCACCTTGCCGCGCCGCGCGCGGGCCGGTTGCCGGGTTTCATCGGGCCCGTCCCTCAACCACTCTGGATAAGGCAGTTTAATTGTCCACCCATCATTATACACGAAGGGAGCGATTCATGTCAAGCCCCGGGCGCGGAGGGCCGCTACCCGGCCTGTACGAGCGCCAAACATAGGTAACACGGAACCGAGCGGGAACAGTCAGGGGAAGGGTGGAGATTTGCAAAGCAAATACTACCCGACCTTGACTGTGGCAAGGAAAGCATACTGGCCTTGTCTGCTACAGGATCCCCTGATACAGGCCAAGCACCTCATTGGGGGATCTCATGCCCAGGCAGGTCATAATGTGGTCGTTGGATCGACGCTGGCGATTTCAACGGCAGCCCGCGCGCCCGGCGCGACCGCGTTTCAACCGTTCTCTGTCTTTCGCGGATTGCGATGCGGAATTTGCCGTACCCGGCCGGAATCTCCAATACGAAGGTATGGCGATACATTTTCCTGCGGGAAACGTCTCGCTGCATGCAATTGTAGATAAAACAGAATCAACTGAATATTATATTGACATCAACAAAACCGTAATATATAATGTTCATACAATTCTTGCTTTTGCTGGAGAACGCATGGAAAAACTGTCTCGCTTGACCCGCGCTCTTTGGGCGAAGTCAGATCCGCCGAAGAGTTTATGGCATCATATGCTGGATAGCGGCTTGTGCGCCGTACAGCTTGCGGAGGACTGCCGCTTTTCCGGGGCCATAGCGCGCGCGGCAGAGCTTTTTGCGCTTACCCGGCAAGAAACGGTTTCCTTGATTGCCTATCTGTGCGCCCTCCACGACGGTTACGGAAAGGCGGCGCCCGCGTTCCAGAAAAAAGACGCGGCGCTGGCCGCCCCTTTTGCACAAGAGGGCATGATCTCCATGCTGGATAAGGCGCAGGAATTTCGCCACGAGCGCTACGGCGCGGACTGCTATGAGGCGCGCGCAGACGGCTTTTGCATTCCGCCCCTGGCGGCGCGCATCTTCGCCAGCGCAATTCGCCTGCACCATCAGGGCAAACACGGCCACGCCAACGCGCCCAAGCGGGAAAAAGAGCGTTGGCAGGCGATGGGCGACGAACTGCATCGGGCGATCATGGATGTCTTTTTCCCGCCTCTGGAACGTTTGAACGATTGCGCGCATTGCGACGCCGCAGTGATGGCGCTTTTGCCCATGATCGTCCTCGCGGACTGGATCGCGTCCTCAGAGCCGTTTTCCCATCTGGATGAGGCGCTGGACGACGCCGCCTATATTTCTGCCTCGGCAGAGGTCGCCCGAGAGGCGATCCGCCGCTACGGCCTGTCCTCCCCGCAGAAATTTCCACAGATCGACGAATACCGGCAGATGTGGCCGGCATTTTCCGCGTCCGCGCTGCGCCCCGTGCAGGCGGCCATGCTGCGCCTTGCCGACCCTGCGGCGGGGCTGACCATCATCGAAGCGCCCATGGGCGAGGGCAAAACGGAGGCCGGGGCGTTTCAGGCCGCGCGCAGTTGCTCTTTGTGGGGGAAACAGGGCGTATACTTCGCGCTTCCCACGGCGGCGACCAGCAACCAGATGTTCGCGCGCATCAACGATATGCTTTCCACGCTGCATCTGGGCGGCGCGCGCTTGATGCACGGCATGGCATGGCTCGCCGGCGAGGACGAAGGGCAGGCGCGCGCGGACCTGGAGGACAAACAGGATCTTTGCGACTGGCTGCGCCCCCTGCGGCGCGCCATGCTCGCCGAAAGCGCGGTCGGCACCGTCGATCAGGCGATGATGGCGGTCATGCCCGTCCGCTACGGCTGTCTGCGCCTGCTGGGGCTGATGGGGAAGGCGCTCGTCATTGACGAAATTCACGCCTACGACGCCTACATGAGCGAGATCATCGAGCGATTGCTGGAGTGGTGCCGGGCCCTGCGCGTCCCCGTCGTGCTGCTTTCGGCCACGCTCACCGCGCAGAAGCGCAAACGCCTGGTGGAGGCCTACGGCGGCGAGATGGAAACGGCCGGAGACGCGTATCCGCTGATCACGCAGGTGCGCAACGGGAAGGCGATGGAGATCCCCGTGGACGGCTGCGTAAAGCGGGGCGCGTTCCGATTTGAACTTCTGCGCGCGTGGAAAGACGATCATGCGCTGGCCGAACGCGCCGTCGCGCGCGTCGCGCGGGGCGGCTGCCTGTGCGTTCTGATGAACACGGTGGCGCAGGCGCAGTCCGCATGGAGGGCCATTCGCGCCCTGGCGACGCCGGACACGGCGGTCATGCTCTTTCACGCCCGCTTCAAGGCCCGTGAGCGCGACCGGCTGGAAAAGGAATGCGTCCGCCTCTTCGGCAAGGACGGCGCGCATCGCCCGCAAAAGGCCATTCTCGTCTGCACGCAGGTGGTGGAGCAGTCGCTGGACCTCGACTTCGACGGCATGATCACGCAGATCGCGCCCATCGACCTTTTGCTGCAGCGCGCCGGCCGCGTGCATCGCCATGAACGGCCCCGCCCTGCGGGCATGGAGGAAGCGCTCGTAGAGGTCGTCGTTCCGGAAAATGGAGACTACGCCGAGACGGGGATGATCTATGCCCCGTGGCTGCTTGCGCAGACGCAGCAGATCCTGCCAAAGACCGTTCGCATCCCGCAGGACGTGCGCTGCGTGCTCGAAACCGTCTATCGCCAGCCGGACGATATCCCCCAGGCGTGGGCGGAGATGATGTTCTCCGAGCAGCGCATGCAGGCGCAGGCGGGCGGCAATATGCTGCCCCGGCCCGATCCGCGCCGCTTTTTCGGCTGGGACGCTCCCGGCGAGCGCTTTTCCATGGAGGAACCGGAGGAGGGGACCGCCGCCAGAACGCGGTTGGGCGACTGTTCGGCGCGCGTGGCGCTGCTGCCCGCGGAGACGATCAAGAAGCTGCTCGCCGCGCCGCTTAATCACGCGCTGGCGCGTCTGGCGTTTGAAAACAGCTTTACCATCCGCGAATCCCTGCCCGCAGGCGAAGCGCAGGAGCTTGCGCGGGAGGGCGAAGGCCTGTGCCGGGGCCTGTGGCTCGTTCCCGAAGAACGGCTGCCGGTGCGGCTGGGCAGAACGAAGCTCGACTATGACGGCGCGCTCGGCGCGCTTACCGAAAGGGTGCGATGCGATTGACATTCAACGTGCTCCATGAACCCTGGATCCCCATGGCCAATGGGGAAAGGCGCTCGCTTCTCTCGGCGCTGGAAAACGCCGCGGCGCTGCCGGGCGTCCTGTGCGCCTCGCCGCTGGAGACCTGCGCCGTCTATCGCCTGATGATCGCCTTCGCGATGGACGCCCTTCAGCTGCAAAACCGCGACGAGCGCGCGGCGCTGCTGAAGCGCGGCGCGTTCGACATGCGCCCGTTTCGCGAATACATCGAGCGCTGCGAGGGCGAAGGCGCGTCTTTCGACCTTTTCGACGCGCGGCGGCCCTTCATGCAGTCGGCGTATGACGCGCAGGTGGATGGGGAGGAAAAGAGGCGCGCCGCTGCGGAGATCGTTCTTGATGTGCCCAGCGGCAACAACCATGTCTTTTTCGATCACCAGCCCAGCCCCATACTGCGCCCGGGCGATGCGCTCTGTCACCTTTTGAGCGCTTATCTGTTCTGCACGGCGGCTGCGCAGGGCTATCCTTCCTCGGTGAACAATACGCCCTGCGTGTATGTGTTGCACCGCGGCAAGACGTTGTTTGCCACACTGGTGCTGAACATGCTGTCTGTGGCGGAGTGCGGCAACATCGCCTACGGCAGGCCGGCGTGGCGAGCGGAGGCGCAGGTGACGCCCAAGGAGGAATTTGCCAACGTGGATATGCTGCAGGCGCTGACGTGGCGGCCGCGCCGCGTGACGCTGATCTGCGGGGAGGATGGAGCCGTTTCGGAACTCTATTTGCAGCAGGGCCAGAACTTTAAGGGGAACGCGCTCTGGCGCGACCCGCACGTTCCCTATCGCTGCCAGAAGAGCGGCGAGTATGCTTCCATCAAACCGCAGCGGGGGCGCGCGTTCTGGCGCGACATGGGCTCCCTGGCCGCCTCGCGCGAGGACAGGTACGGCAGGCCGCCGCTCGTTGTCGCCAACACGCCCAGGGGCCTGCCCAACTACGATCTTTTCCTGACGGGGCTGATCACGGACAATGCCGCGCTGGTGGATATGGTCGAAGAAGAAATGCTGCTCCCGCGCGATGTGCTCGAAGATGGAGAGCGGGGCGACATTCTTCGGGAGGATCTGCAATTCCTGGAAAACTGCGCGGCGGCGCTGCGCAGAGCGGCCGATTCTGCCGGAGAGGGCGGAAGATCCGATCAGAAGAGCTTTCTCGCGCCGATTCTGCAAAACACGTTTTTTCAAATGGCGCACAACTACATTCTCGGCCCCTATCTGGAAGCGTTGACCGGCTGCGAAAGCGAGGAGGACTATCTTCGCCAGCGCGGGGACGTCCATGAAGAGGTATTGCGCATGCTGCTGCGAACGCTCGACAAGGAAAAACTCCGCCTTGGCGACGACGCCCGGAATCTTCAGATACAGGCGCGGATGCGCAAAAGCATCCTGATGAGATACTATGCGGAAAGGAAGAAGCGCGAAGATGAGTGGAAATGAACGTATCCTCGAACGATTGCGGCCGCTCTCCAGCGGCGAGCGCGCCGCGTTGCGCAGGTGCGCGGGCCAGCCCCTGTCCGCGGCGGACGCGCGGGCTTTGCAGGCATTGTTCCGGGCCATGCCGGCGGACGTCGCGCCCCGGGAACAGGGCAAGTGGTTCGCGGCGCTCTCCATCGCCTGCCTGTGGGATGTCGAGGAAGCCCATGTAAAGGCGGGCATGCCGCGCATGCTGCGCGCTTACGCGCAGGCTGCGGAGTCCGGGGGCATGGACAGCCGCCTGCGCGCCGTGCTGGACGCCCGCTGGGACGAGGGCGGCTATCTCTCCGGAAAGCTCGCGCGCCTCGCGCGCATGTTGCGCGCCAGCGACCGGCTGGCCATGCCGGACATGGACGCCCTGCTCGACGATTTGAAGAAATGGAACCAGGATTCGCGCGGCGTCCAGCTGCGCTGGGCCAATGAGTACTACCTGAGCGAGAAGGAGGAAAAACCGGATGCTGATTGAGATACACATGCTCAAAAACTACCCCGCCACCAACCTCAACCGCGACGAGACGGGCGCGCCCAAGACCTGCTTCTTTGGCGGCGCGCAGAGGGGCCGCATCTCCAGCCAGTGCCTGAAGCGCAGTTGGCGCACATCGCCGCTGTTCGACGCCCTGAAAAGTAAGGGCTGGCGCTCCCGCAATCTGCCCGATCTGGTCGCCGCGCAGTTGAGCGATCTGCCGGAGGAGGCCGTCGCCCATGCCCGCAAGATGCTCACCGGCATCGCCAACAAGGACGGCAAAATGGATGAAAAGGATCTCATCACGGGACAACTGATCTTCTTCTCGCCCGAGGAAGTGCATTTCCTCGCGGAAGCCGTGCGCGCCCTCTGGAACGACGGGGCGGGCGGAGAGATCAAAAAGTTCCTCAAATTGAAGCCCGGAGACATTGCCGAGGCGGTCAAAAAGGCGCAGGCGCGCGCCATCACGCTGGACATCGCCCTCTTTGGCCGCATGGTTACCTCGGCCGCGTTTATCAACGTGGAGGCCTCCATGCAGGTCGCGCACGCCGTTTCCACGCACGCGCTCGATCTGGAGAGCGACTACTTTACCGCCGTGGACGATCTGCTCACCGGGCAGGATGAGACGGGCGCGGGCATGATCGGCGATATCGACTTTGACAGTTGCTGCTACTATCAGTATGCCTCGCTGGACATGGACAAGCTGCGCGAGAACCTCAAGGATTCGCCCGAGGCGCTCGCCCGCGTGGACGAATTGCTCCCGGTACTGCTCAGGGTGATGGCGCTGAGCAACCCCGGCGGCAAGCAGAACAGCTTCGCCGGCCACGTCGCCCCCGACGCGATGCTGGTGGAGTTCAAGCCGGACAAGATCCCCCTCAGCTACGTCAACGCCTTCGCCAAGCCCGTCTCCCGCTATTCCACGCAGATCGTCAAGGACAGCACCGACCGGCTGGCGCAGGAGGTCGATCTGATGGACGGCTTTTACGCGCTGCCCGTCGCGCATCGCGCCTGGATGGCGCTTCGCTCGGAGAGCGCGCCGCGTGCCTGCGAGCGCTTCGGCAGTTTTGCGCAGCTTCTCGACGCCTGCGCGGCCTGGGCCAGGGAGTGACGGCCATGAAAGTGCTGATCTTGCGGCTCGAGGGCGCGCTGCAAAGCTGGGGCGAGCGCTCGCATTGGGATCACCGCGATACGGCGGCGTTCCCGACCAAATCCGGCGTCGTCGGCCTGTTGGGATGCGCGCTGGGGCTGGAACGCGGCGACGCGCGCCTTGCCAAGCTCGCGGATGCGCTTGCCTTTGCCGTGCGCGCCGACCGCCGCGGCACGGTGACGACGGATTATCATACCGTGCAGAGCCGTCGCGGCAAGTTTTTGAACACGCAGGGAAAGCCGCGCGGCGATACCATCGTTACCCCGCGGGAATACCTGGAGGACGCCTGCTTCACGGCGTTCCTCTCCGGCCCGGAGGACGTGCTGCTTGCCTGCGCGGACGCGCTGCGCAGCCCCGTATGGGTGCCCTGCTTGGGGCGCAGGAGTTGCCCGCCCGCCAGTCCGCTGTTGCCATATTTGACGGAGGCCTACGACTCGCTGGAGGACGCGGCGCGCCGTTTCCGCTGGAAGGATATGGGAAGCGCCCGCACGGAAAAGGACCTGTATTGCGAGATCGAAGACGCGCTCGGAACGCGGACGCGCAGCGACCAGCCGCTGGACGCCTCCCGCGACCGCTACGTTCCGCGCCGCGTCCGCCTGCTGTATGAAACGGGGGGATATCCATGTTCCTGACCTGCGCGGACATCGACCGCAGGCATCCCAGCGCCCGCCAGGCGCTCGGCGATTGCTGCGACATGCACCGCAATGTGATGCGCCTGTTCGCGCCCGAGGACAACATGCGCGCCGGGGCGTGCGTGCTCTTCCGCGTGCTGGAGGAGGGGAGGGTTGCGCGCCTCTATCTGACGAGCGCGACGCCGCCCGACCTCTCCCGCGCCGCGTGGCTGTTTTGCGGGCGGGACGCCCGGCAGAGGGACCTTTCGCCGCTGCTGGAACGGTTTCGCACGGGGCTTGCCTTTGGCTTCGACCTGCTCGCCTACCCCTGCAAGAAGGTGGACGTCGGCCGAACCAACAGCGTGCGCGCCTTTTTGACGACGGCGGAAGAGCGGCGCGCCTGGCTCGTCCGGCAGGGGGAAAAGAACGGCTTTGCCCTGCGCGCCCTGCGCGAGGACGAACCAGCGGACATGCGCGGCAAGCGCAAAACGGGCCTTGTACAGATCCGCGCCGTGCGCTTTTCCGGCGTTTTGGAGATCACGGACGCGGAGCGGTTCCGCGACGGCTATCTCCGCGGCGTCGGCCCGGAAAAGGCGTACGGACTTGGAATGCTGATGCTGCGAAAGGTGTGACGCGCTTGCCGAAGGATCTCAACCAGTTGCCGAAGCTGCGCGACAGCCTGAGTTTTCTCTACATCGAGCACGCGGTCATCGAGCAGGATGCGCTTTCCATCGTCGCCCTGCGGGAAGGAGAGCGCGTGCCCGTGCCCATCGCTGCCATGACGGTGCTGCTGCTTGGGCCGGGCGTGCGCGTCACTCACGCGGCGATCAAGGCGATCTGCGATAACGGCTGCACGGTGATCTGGTGCGGCGAGTTCGGCTCGCGCTTTTACGCGGTGGGCATGGGAGAGACGCGCAGCGCCGCCAACCTGCTTTTGCAGGCCAAACTGTGCATGGACGAAAAAGCGCACATGGAGGTCGTGCGGCGCATGTATGTGCGGCGCTTTCCGGACATGGATTGTTCAGGGCTGACGCTGCGGCAGATCCGCGGGCTGGAGGGCATCCGCGTGCGCGAGGCCTATCGCCAGTTTGCCAGCCAATATGGCGTGCCGTGGAAAAAGCGCAGCTACAAGCAGGAGGACTGGGACGAAGCCGATCCCATCAATCGCGCCCTGTCGGTGGCGAATGCCGTGCTTTACGGCATCTGCCAGGCCGCCATCGTCTCCCTGGGGTTCTCGCCGGGGCTTGGCTTTATCCATACCGGGAAAATGCTGTCGTTCGTCTATGACATTGCCGATCTCTACAAGCTGGAAGCGTCCGTGCCGGCGGCGTTCTCCGTCATCGGCGGCAGTTATGCCGACCTGGAAAGAGAGGTCCGCGCCGCCTGTCGCCGGTGGATACGCGCCGCGCGCGTCCTCAAGCGCATCCCCGAGGACATCGCCTGGATTCTGGATGCGTCCTCCATGGGCGATCAGGAAAATGCGCGCGAAGTCGGCGCTTTGTGGGACGACGGCGGAGAACAGCTTCAGGGCGGACGCAACTATGCGGAGGAAGTGGACGAATGACAGTGCTCGTCTTGGAAAACGTCTCTCCCTCCCTGCGCGGCGAATGTACGCGCTGGTTGCTGGAGGTCAAGGCAGGTGTGTTTTTGGGAACGATCAGCGCCGCCGTCCGCGAGCGCTTATGGGAGATGGTAAAAGCGCGCGCCGAAGGGGGCAGCTGCATGATCGCCTACGCCGCCAACAACGAGCAGGGATTTTGCATGGAAGTCCACGGCGACCCGCGCAGAACCGTCGTAGACTTCGACGGCCTTCAGCTGATAAAAATCAAGCAATAGCTTTGTTTTGGGAAGTATCTGCCCCACGCATGTGGGGATGAACCGCAGAGGGGCAGAAGCAGGCGGCGGCTGTGGCCATCTGCCCCACGCATGTGGGGATGAACCGCAGCCGTCCTCCGCGCTGTATTCGAGTTTCGCCATCTGCCCCACGCATGTGGGGATGAACCGCGTTGCAGCAGGCCCAGCGGGACATTGCAAACCATCTGCCCCACGCATGTGGGGATGAACCGACCGGGGCGGACGAGGTGGAGCGCTATCACGTCCATCTGCCCCACGCATGTGGGGATGAACCGCGATGCCCAGTTCGCGTTTGGCGGCGTTGTAGGCATCTGCCCCACGCATGTGGGGATGAACCGGATTCGGATGGCCAGTACATCTGGCAACAGAGCATCTGCCCCACGCATGTGGGGATGAACCGCCGAAAAACTGGCGAAAATGAGTGAAGAGCAGCATCTGCCCCACGCATGTGGGGATGAACCGCTGAAAGATAAGCTGAGATTGATGGTGGAAATCATCTGCCCCACGCATGTGGGGATGAACCGATACTCGAAATAGATATCCATTGCCCCTCCTAATCTGCCCCACGCATGTGGGGATGAACCTCAGTCAACCCCGGCACAGGCGGCACCGCGCAGGATCTGCCCCACGCATGTGGGGATGAACCGGACTGGGCGGTGCGCGAATATGGGCTGGAGGGCATCTGCCCCACGCATGTGGGGATGAACCGTTGAAATTTGCAGATTTGCGGATTAACAGAAACATCTGCCCCACGCATGTGGGGATGAACCGGCGACATGGGTTTCTATTGAGCCTATTCGAGAGCATCTGCCCCACGCATGTGGGGATGAACCGTTACCCAATTTCCGCAAAATGTGCACATAAACCATCTGCCCCACGCATGTGGGGATGAACCGCCCGAGGGTATCGCCGTGGAGTTGATCGATGGCATCTGCCCCACGCATGTGGGGATGAACCGTATTGGCCATGATCTATTCCTCCTATTTTTTTCCATCTGCCCCACGCATGTGGGG
>DVIA01000033.1 GCA_018711655.1 Candidatus Pullichristensenella avicola | reverse complement strand
GACATATTCGGGATTGGAACGGATGAGGTTCAGGTCCAGCATGGTATCCCTCCTAAAAAAATACGCCCCGCCCGATCAACAGGGACGGCGCGCGCGCCGTGGTGCCACCCGTTTTCAAGCTGAAGCTCCTCGTTTGCGCGCTATCGGGCGCACCCGCCCCGCTTTCGCGGAGACGCTCGGGGAATGGAAATCGAACTTTGCGCCGCCGGCTCGCACCCGCCGCCGGCTCTCTTTGCGCGCGACTGCACGACTGTTCCCTTCTTTGCGATATCACCATTATAAACCGTTTTTGAAAATATGCAAGGCCGGAGCCGATTTTTAACACGCGGCGGGCGAAAGCGTGCTATAATAAAGGCCGGTCTGGACGGCCGTATACCAAAGCTGTGGGGGAGAGGGCATGAGGATCACCGCGCGGGCGCAGGCGAAGATCAACTGGTCGCTGGATGTGTGCGCCGGCCGCGACGACGGCTATCACGAACTGGACATGCTCATGCAGCGCATCGAACTGTGCGACATATTGACGTTCGAGCGCGCGCGGTGGCTGACGCTGACGGTGGACGGCCGCGCCCTGCCCGTGGGCGGGCGCAATCTGGTTCTGCAGGCGGCGCAGGCGCTGAACGAATACATGGGCAAGCGCTTTGGCGCGAAAATATCGCTTGCCAAGAATATCCCCGTCCGCGCCGGCCTGGGCGGAGGCAGCGCCGACTGCGCCGCCACGCTGATCGCCCTTAACCGCCTCTGGCAGCTTCGCCTGCCGGTGGACACGCTTTTGGAGATCGGCCGCAGCCTCGGCGCGGACGTGCCCTATTGCATCGCCGGCGGTTTCGCCCGCGTGCGCGGTATGGGCGAGAAAATCAGCGCCCTGGGCGAAGGCGAGCGCTTTCCCGTCGTCATTTTGCATGTGGGGCGCGGCCTTTCTACGGCCGCGGTGTTTTCCAAGTTCGATCACATGGGGAAAAGCCTGCGTCTGGACAACGACGCGCTGGCCGCCGCCATCCGCGAGCGCGATTTTGCGCGGATGGATCGCCTTGCCGGCAACGCGCTGGAAGCGCCGTCCATCGCCTTGATGCCGGAGATCGGCGCGGCGATGGCGGCTCTGCGCGCCCGGGGCGCGCGCGTTGTGCGCATGAGCGGCAGCGGTTCGGCGGTGTTCGGCGTTTTCCGCACCGCTGCCGAGGCGCTGCGCGCCGCCGGGGAAACGCCCGGGGCGCTGTTTACCTGGACCTGTTAGCAAAGGCGCCTTCCCGCCGGCGCGGGGACGCCGGACAGGGGCTCGGAAAAGGCGCAGGCGGGCGCGTTGCCGCCTGGAGCAACGCGAAAACGCATCTGAGCCGGGGCGGATTTTGCCCAAACGACGCGGGGGGAAAAGAAATGGAGCGATTGCTGCTCGTGCGGCCGGATGAGAGCATGGAGGAGGAAATCGCCGGCTATCGGCGCGATTTTCTCGCCACGGCAAACGTCATCGAGGGCAGCGGCGCGCTTGCCGGCTTTGCGGATCCGGCGGCTTGGCTGGCCTTCACGCGCCGCGTGGAAACCGAGGAGGGCGCGTCGCCCATCGGCTGGGTGCCGTCCCTGCAGTTCGTCTGCCTGCGCGCTTCAGACGGCCGCCTGGTGGGCATGCTGCAACTGCGCACGCGCTTTAACGATTTTCTGCGCAAGTTCGGCGGCAATATCGGCTACAGCGTTCGCCCCGGCGAGCGGCGCAAGGGCTATGCCGCGCGCATGCTGGCCATGGCTCTGCCGCGGGCGCGGGAAGCGGGCCTGACGCGCGCGCTCATCACCTGCGCGCCGGACAACGAGGGCAGCCGCCGCACGATTCTCAAAAATGGAGGCGTCTACGAATCGACCGTGTACAACGATCGCGACGGCGTGTGGCTGATGCGCTACTGGATCGAACTGGCAGAGACCGCCCCTGGGCGCGATGGCGGCGCGGACGGGCCGGGGCGCATGCGGTAAGGCGCGCTTCAACGCTGGCGAAAAAGCGATACTTTGCGGGATTTGCATGACCCGCGATCGCACGGCGCAGGCCGTTGCAGACAGAGCGAAGAAAGCGATGCGCTGAAGCTGGTCGTGGCGATCGGCGTCCTGCTTGCGGTTGCGCTTCTCGCGCTCGCCCGTGAGGGCGCCGGCAGGAGGAACGCGCGCTCCGCCCCGGCGGAGAGGCGCACAACCGCGCCGCGAGGCGACCGTTGCGGCGGGAGGGTTTCCGGCGCGCAGACGAAGCGGGCGTTCTGCTTCTCCGCGGCGGCGCTGTTTGCGCCGCCCATGTCCCGCTTTGCGCGGCGGGAATGCGGGCGGTTCGCCAAACACCTGTCAAAGACGGGGTCCCATGCCGGCGGAGCGCATATCGCCCCAACGGCGCCGGGGCCAATTGTCCGGGGTTTGCAAAGGCTCGGAAAAGCCCGCGGGCGGCGGAAAACTTTGCGGCGAAGACCCTCCCTGCATGCACATCAAGAGGAATGGGACGCTTGCGGCCCACCCTGCGCGGGCGGAGATGCGGCCATGCACATCAGGAGGAATGGGACGCTTGCGGCCCACCCTGCGCGGGCGGAGATGCGGCTCCGGGCGAAGGGTGGAATTGGTTGCGCCGGCTCGGCCCTGGACATGCGCCTGCGCGCGAGCCGCGTTCGTCCGGCGCGGCGCACGATTTCATTGAAAACTTGCCATACGACGACGCCCCCGCTTTTGCAAAAGCGGGGGCGTTTGGGTCAAATTTCGCTGTTTTCGTCGCGAGGCGGTTCCTCGGCGGCCGAAGGCTCTGCGCCGGCCTCCGGCCAGTTGATTTCCACGGTCGGCTTTGGGGCTTCAGCCTCAAAGGGCTGACCGCATACGGCGCAGAAGCGCGCCTCTCCCTGCCGCGGCGCGCCGCAGTTTTCGCAGCGCGCTTCCTGGGGCTGATCCGGATCAGCCTCCTGCGCAGGTTCCGCCTCGGGCATCTTCGCGCCGCAGGCCGGGCAGAACTTGGCGTTGATATCCACCACCGCTTCGCAGGCGGGGCAGCGCCGCTTGTCGTTGAGCGCGTCCAGTTCCGCGGTCACGGCCTTGATGCGCTCCTGTACTTCGTCGATGCGGCGCACCAGCAATGCCAGGCGCTCGTCGGCGTCCTCATCGTTTCTGGAAGCATAGTAGGCCTCGCCCAGCGTGGCGAACAGCTTGCGCTGATCATCGCGCAAAGAGCGCAGTTCCCCGTTGCGGCGGGTCGCTTCCATGCCCTCCGCCGTTTTCTTTTGTATCGTCTTCGCGGCGCTCTGGAAAGTCTTGCCGAGGTCGCTGAAAAAAGAAGCCATTGAAAAACTCTCCTTTCTGTCCGAAAACATCAAATTTGGAACAAATCCCCCTCTATCATAATACCATTTCCCGTCAAATGCAAGTAAATTCTGCAGGGGCGCATGGAATTTGCCGCGCGCGGGGAAGGTTAAGAGGGGTGATCGCATGTTTACGCTTTTTCTGCGCGCGCTGATTCTCTACACGGTGATGATCGTCACCATGCGCGGCCTGGGCAAGCGGCAGCTCGGCCAATTTCAACCCTACGAGTTCGCCATGGCCATTCTGCTGGCGGATTTGATCTCCACGCCCATGGAATCGGTTTCCACGCCGCTTTTGTACGGCATTTTGCCGGTGATGGCGCTGTTTGCCGTGCACAGCCTGATCACGCTGCTGTCGCTCAAATCGGATCGGGTGCGCGCCTTCGTTTCCGGCAAGCCCTCGGTGATCATTTCCCGGGGCGTCATCAACGAGCGGGAACTCAAGCGCCTTTGCCTGAGCCTGTCCGATCTGCTCGAAGGGCTGCGCAATATCGGCATTCTCGACCCCAGCGAGGTCGGAACCGCCGTGGTCGAAGCCAACGGCAAGCTCAGCGCTTTTCCCGACGCCGCCCGGCGCGCGCCCACTACGGCGGAACTGGGCGTGCAAACCGATTATGAAGGCCTTCCCCTGCCGCTGATTATGGATGGACGCGTGCAGGAAAACAACCTCAAACGGGTCGGCGAAAGCGAAGGCTGGCTGACGGCCCTGCTGGCCCGGCGGGGCCTGCGCGTCGGCGAGGTCTATCTCGCCTGCCTGGATACGCGCGGCTGCCTTGCCGTGCAGACGCGCGCCGGGGAGCGCATGCGCCTTAACGCCATCGCGCCGGAAAGGGTGTGCTGGTAATGCGCAGAACGCTGATCGCGCTGATCGCGGTGGTCGCCGTCGCGGTGACGCTGTGCGCCTTTTCGCAGGCGCAGGTGCGCAAAACCGCCGAAGAAATGGACCTGCTGCGCGTGCGCGCCGCCGAACTTGTGCGCGCGGGAGACGACGCGCGCGCGATGGAATGCCTGACGGACTTTGCCATGCGCTGGCAGAAGTCCACGCCGCTTCTGGAGATGCTCACCTCCCACGACGATCTGCACGAGGTGGCCGCGCAGCTTGTCGATGCGCAGGTCTGTCTGGAAAACGGCGATATGGACGACTGTCTGCGCGCCCTGGCGCAGCTTGGCGAAGCGCTGCGGCACATCGAGGACATGGAGGCGCTGACGCTCTCCAACCTTTACTGATCGCCGCGCAGGACCGGGAAACCGCGTCGCGCCTGCGCGCCATGTTGCGCCTGTGCGCGCTGTTTGCGGTTTGCCCGGGGGAAGCGCCGCCGCTGGAAAGGCGCGCCGTTGCCCGCGTTTTTTCGCCGCGGTTGCCCCGTGACGCGCTCGCCCCGGGCGCATAGTATGCCGGGGAGGGAAGAATTATGAATCCGGAAACGCTTTTGCGGTTGTGCTCGTTTACATATCTGGATCTGCCGGAGGGCTATATCCGCCGCCTTGCGCGCGGGGAAACGGTTCCGCTCGCCGAGGCCGCGCGCGCTTTGCGCAGGTTGCTCGAACTGGGCGCGCTTTCTTGCGGCGCGTATCTGGAGAACGCGGGCGAAGCGCTCTCGGCGCTGGAGCGTTCGCGTCTGCGCATACTGGCCTACGAAAACGACAACGACGACACGGGTTTTGTCGCCTACGCCTTTGGCGGGCGCGGGGAGACCATCGTTTCCGTGCGCGGATCGGAGTCGCGAAGCGGGTGCGTGCCTACGAACGTGGACTGGCGCGACAATTTCTGCGCGCCGGTGGCGGGCTCGGTGCAGTACGCCGCCGCCACCGCCTTTGCCGATCGCTACGCGGACGGCTCTGTGCTGCTGACCGGGCATTCCAAGGGCGGCAACGTGGCGCTCTACGCGCAAAGCGTCGCGCGCAATCCGCTTGCCCGCGCGGCGGTGTTCAACGCGCAGGGCTTTGCGCGCTGTGAACTGGACAGGACGCAAAAGCGCCGCCTGCGCGCGGGCGCGGTCAACTATGTGGTGGCGGGGGATATCGTCGGCGCGCTTTTGTACCATCCGGAGACGCGCTTCTACGTCCGCCAGAACCCCGGAACCAACGCCCACTCGCCGGACGCGTATGCCTTCAACGCCGCGGGCTGGCCCGTTCCGGCGAGGCGGACATGGCTTTCCCGGGCGGTGGAGGCGCTTTCGCGGCTGCTGCTGGCCGTGGAAAAGCTGGGCGCCGTCAAGCCCGTGCGCCGCCTGCTCGCCTGTCCGGACCCGGCATAACACAAACTGCGTGGACAGGGGCGCGCAGGCGTGGTATAATGGTCTGCGTTCCCGGGCCGCCCGGGGTACATCCTGAGAAAAGGTCGGAAATACCATGGTGAAGATCGATTCGCATGTACATATTTACCCGGACAAGATCGCCGCAAAAGCCGCAAAGGGCATCGGCAGGTTTTACGACATCACCATCCACCACGACGGCAGCATAACGCAGATGATCGCCGAGGAGGATCGGGCCGGCGTGGCGCGCATGATCGCCCATTCCGTCGCCACCACGCCCACGCAGGTGGCGCACATCAACGAGTTTATCCTCTCTGCGCACGCCGAGTATCCGGACCGCATCATTCCCTTCGCCGCCCTGCATCCGGACACGCCGGACATGGAAAACGTGCTCAGGGAAATTGTGGAGGCGGGCTTCAAGGGCGTCAAGCTGCACCCGGACTTTCAGGAGTTCCAGCTTGACGAACCGCGGGCTATGCGCATGTTCTCCCTCATTGCCGATGCAAAGCTCCCCGTGCTCATTCACACCGGCGATTACCGCTACGATTACTCCAACCCGCCGCGCATGGCGCACCTGCTCGACGAGGTGCCCAACCTCGTGGCCATCGGCGCGCATCTGGGCGGTTGGAGCGTATACGACGAAGCGCGCAGGCTGCTGGCCGGCCGGCCCAACCTCTATGTGGACACCTCCAGCGCGCTTTACGCCCTCAAGCCCGATCACGCGGCCGAACTTATCCGCGCCTTTGGCGTCAAGCGGGTGATGTTTGGCAGCGATTACCCCATGTGGACGCCGGAGGAAGAGGTAGAGCGCTTCGAAGCCCTGCCGCTGACCGCCGCGGAAAAGGAGCAGATCTACCACGTTACCGCCGAGGAACTGCTGGACTAGCGCTTCCCCGAGGCGCGGACGTTGCCGCGGGCCTTTTCGCCGCCGGCGCGTCTGCACAAATCCATGGCAGGAGGTTGGAATGGAGTTATCCTATCGCCGGGCGCAGATTCTGGAACTTCCGCAAATTCTCGCCCTGTGCTTTGAAAATGTCAGGCGCTACGCGGATCCGACCCGCGTGGACGAGTCCGAGGCGCTTTCCCTCGTGCGCCGCAGGGTGCAAAAGCAGATTTTCAATTATACCGTCGCCGAGCGGGACGGCGCGGCGGTGGGGTGCTACTATCTGCATTCCGCCAACGGCCGCGTGGAGTTGGAGGATTTTTATGTGTTCGAGCCGCATCGGAGCCAGGGCGTAGGCACGCGCATGCTGCGCGATTGCCAGGCAAGGGCCAACGATGCGATCTGGCTGCGGGTGTTTGCGGGAAACGTCCGCGCCATTGGTTTCTATATCCGCATGGGGTTTCATATCCGCGGCGAGGCGCGCGACGGCATGCTGTGGATGCAGTGCATTTGAAACTGCGTTTATGGACTTTTGGGCGCTTTTTTCACCGGAACATCTGGAACTCTCTTGCGCAAAACAAGAAAAATTTCGCGAATGGGCGCGCGTCGCTTGCAAGCGGTGCGCGCCGGTGCTATAATATATGGATAACGTTTTCCACAAATGCGTGCGGATTCGACGGCGTTCACGCCGAAGGCGACGCGCTGCAAACGGCCGGAAAACGGCGCCGTCGCGCGCGCGGCGGCAGGAAAACTTCCGTGGCTCCGCTGCGGCGGAACGTCGGATACATACGGGGCGCACGCCCCGGAGACCCCCGAATTTTGCGGGGGTGGCTTTCTATGCTGGATCGCGATCGAGCGGTTCAGAGCATCCAGGAATGCATGAAGGCGCTGGGTTCGTTGGACATGTGCGCCCTTTTTTGTTGTCTGTCGAAAAAGAGAGCGGGGAAGCGCCGAACCTTGATGCGGCCGCGGAGCGTGCCGCCAGCCTGTTGTCGCGCTTTTTCCGCGAAACAGATATTGTGGGCTATTTGGGCGGGAACCGCTTTTTGGCGTTTCTCACCGGGAAACTGAACGCCCGGCGTCGTTTGGGAAAAGGCGGCGACGCTGAGCGAAGCGCTGTGGATGACGGCGGAGAACGCACCGGAGAAGCGCCTGCGCGGCTATGTGGGCGTGTATGTTTTTCATGCCGGCGAGGAGGCCTTCGAGGCCTGTTTTCGCAAGGCGGAATACGCCTTGGAAATGGCGCAGAAACAGGCCAACCGCCGCTTTTATATCCACGCCATGCCGGGGGCGTTCGCAGATTCGTTTCGCCAGGCGCCCGATCCTTCCGCCACGCACACGCTGCTCAATTACATCGACGAGGGTGTGCGCCTGCTCGAGGTTCGGGACGCCGCGCGGGCGGTTTACGTCAGCCCCGGCTATTACCGCCGCCTGGGCCTGAATGCGCAGACGGCCTCGCCGGATCAGGTGCGGATACATCCGGCAGATTGCGAAGCGTACGAACGGGACGTGCTGGAAGTGGCGCGCCGCGGCGGACAGAAGGAAAGCTTCTGCCGCGTTTCCAGGGATGGCGCGACGTGGGTATCCTGCCGCCTGCGGCTTTTGCGCATTGCCGCGGCGGGCGATGCGAGCACCGTTTTGGAAATTTCCCACAACCTCGCCGGATTGATGCGCCTGAAGAGCCAATACGATGAAAAGCGGGAATGGCTGCGCTTTCTGGCCGGGGAGACGGATTATCAGCTTTGGGAAACTATTTTTTACAAGGGCATAATGCCAAGTGAAAAGGTTTTAGATTTTCCAGTGGATTGTAACACTCTCACTGGTAGCGTCAATTTGTGATATGAGTATATCAACCACCTTGCGCTTATCGTCAAAG
>DVIA01000032.1 GCA_018711655.1 Candidatus Pullichristensenella avicola | reverse complement strand
TTAACCGAAGGGTTGTAAGTTCGAGTCTTACCTGAGGAGCCAACACCCCTGCAAGGAGAGGAAACGATCCTGGCAGGGGTTTTTTTATCCCATTTTATCCTTTATAATTCCATTTAATCCTTTGTTTTTTGCCCGGTCGGGACTGGGAACGCCTGTGCAGGGAGGTTCTGATGGCGATACCGCGGTTCAACCGGAGATTCAACGGGCAGATTGTAGATACGAGGACTGTAGATGCGCGCCCTGGTGGTGAAGCCAGGATTCATGCAGGCTATGCGGAACGCAAGGCCTGTTTTTTCTACAAACTCCACGAACCCGCAAAAATTGCCGGCAATCCCTCTGTAAGCAATCTTCCTGTAAGGGAGAGGGCAGGACGCCCCTTCAGGGGCGCTCTAACGGCGTAAGCGGATTCAATGGGGATTCAATGGGCGATTGCAGATACGAGAACTGTAGAAGTTGGGATTGTAGATGCGCGCCCTGGTGGTGAGGCAAAGATTCATGCAGGCTATGCGGAACGCAAGGCCTGTTTTTTTCTACAGCATGTGAAAAACTTCAGCCTGGGTTCAAGCGGCTGCTTTGACGGTGATTTTTTGATTTTGGATGATCCACAGGAGTGTTCCCACAAACCTGCAAAAATTGTGGCAATCTCCCTGTAATGGAAAAGAACATCCTTGCATGGGGCCACCCTGGCGGCGCAAGCAAATCCCACCTGAGATTCAGCGGGCAGGTTGCAGAGGCGAGGTCTGTAGAAGCGAGGACTGTAGATGCGTGCCCTGGTGGTAGAACCAGGATTCATGCGGAATGCATAGCCTGTTTTTCGTTTCTTTGATACGGAAAATACGGAGAGGAGGGGAGAGAATGCGGAGGGCGGGGGAAGGAGCGTGCAGTCGGCAGATGCGCGAAGCCCCTGACGCCAGGAGGGGACGGCTCTTCAAGCGCACCTTGAAAACTGCATAGCCTGGAGTCCGCACACAGGCTGTCGCGGAGAGAAGCGAAGGAAATTGGCGAGGACCGCCTGCGCAGGCGCGTGAACGACGAAGCGGAGGAGCAAGTCCAAGGTGCGAGCGATACCTTCGGAAGAAAGCGGCAGGAAAACACCCGTCTGTCTAACGTCACAGTAAGGGGCGGCCCGCTGATGAGGGGGGTGCGAAAGCAGTGCGTCCGAAGGGGCGGCGGGCGAAGGGCAAACGAGAGACGGCGCGAAACTGGAAGCGCAAATTGCGCAGAGCGAAAAACAAAGCCGCAAAAGACAACGCGGAAGGCGACAAAGCGGAAAAATGGAGGGAAAAAGCATGAACCAGGTATACATTTCCGGAATGATAGCGGACAGGCCCCGGCTGGTGGAGGTAGAGAACGGAACGGAGCACCTGATCTTTGGAGTAAGCGTGCGGCACCGGACGGCGAAGGGATTGGTAAAACAGGAGATCTATACAGTGAACGCATGGAACGGCGTGGCGCAGTGGGGCGGGAAGGCGCTGGCACAGGGAGAATTGGTGGGGATAAAGGGATACCTGACGCAGCACAGAGGGGAAAACGGGACGATATATGTAGAAGTGACAGCTGAGGAGATATTGCCGGCTCGAAAGGTCGGAAGATTGGAAGAGATGCGTACAAAAGGAATGGGGCAGAGGAACGGCAAAAACAGCGAGGCGGGAAAATCCGGGACGGAGCGCAAGCGCGCAGGAGAAGAGACAGAAGCGGCGGCTGCGGAAGGGAACGGAGCGGAACGCAGCGGAGACGGCTGCGTCGCCTGACGGCGGCAACGCTCGCCTTTCCGGAGGGGAGAACCGCGGCCAGGAGCGCACGGAGACGCTTTTGCAGGGGAGATGCAAAAGGAAATTGGCGCAAGGCCTGGGGAGGGATGGGGGGCAATACGCACAGGCGGCGCCTGAATCGGTTTGCATATCGCCGCAGAGGGGAAAGGTGCGAGCGAAAAGCAGACCTGGCTGTCAGGAAGGCGCGCAAAAGTGGGGGAGCCAGGGCGGCCAGGATTGGGCGCGGACAGGGAGGTTGCGCGCGGGGGAAGATCGCAGAAGGGGTCGGGGCCCGGGGCGGTTTTGGATTCACGGGAGGAGAAGAAAAATGTGTGAGAAGAACAGAGAGCGCGCGCGGCGGGAGGCTGCGCGGGCAAGGCTGGAGGGACGCTACGACGCGCTTGCCGGCCGGGAGATGGTATCGCGGCGCGAGGAATACGTCAAGCACTTTGACCTCGGCGCGGGGAGACGGCAGGCGGTGGTGTTCGCCGATCCGATTCATTACCGCGCCGGGGACGGCGCTTTTGTGGATATAGACAACACGCTGGAGAACGTGCAGGAGGGCGGCAGAACCCTTTTCCGCAATCGCGCGAACGCGCTGCGCGCCGAGTTTCCGGCCGAGACGGACGGCGGAGCGCTGGTAAAGCTGACCAAGGACGGGCGGACGCTGGCATGGGGGTTTGAGAACGCCTCCGTGGCAGTGGCGGCGCAGGTCGCAGACGGGGAGCAGCTTGTGCGGGCGCAACTTCTGGAGCGCGCCGGCAGCATGCGGAGGCGGGCCCTGCGGGCGCTCCTCGCGGAAGAAACGGCGCAAGCGGAGGCGGAGCAGACAGGCGGCGCGTCCGCAGGGGAATCGTTGGAAGCGGGCGCCGCAGGTACGCCGCGGGTTTCCTCAGACGGGAACGGCCGGCAGGAAAAGGGCGGCCAGGGCGTTGCGCAGGCGGAGATCGGCGCTTCGGCCATTGCCCCTGAAGCGGCAACCATCTCTGCCGCGCGCCTTGCGCAGGCGCTGAGCCGGCTGGGGCTGGACGCGCAGGCGGCAACGGCGCTGGCGCAGGCGGAGGACTTGCAGACATTGACCACCGCGCAGATGGACCGGGCGCTGCGCACAAACGCCGAGCGGCGCGGCAGCACGCTGGAAAAGGCGGCGGAAATCGTCTACGCGAACATACTGCCCGGCGTGACGGCGCGCTATCATCTGGAAAGCGTGCGGGTCAAGGAGGACATTGTCGCCGACAGCGCGGCGGCGCTGGCAAGCGTGGTTCTGCGCCTGAGCGGGGACTGCGACTACGCGGTGGCGGCCGACCAGAGCGTGCGCGCGTTGGACAGGGAAAGCAAAGCGGCGCTGTTTGCGTTTGCGCCGCCGCGCGTGTACGATGCGCAGGGCAGGGAAGAGATCGCGCAGGTGCAACTGGAGAGCGCAGACGGCCATACGCGCATGACCTATCGCCTCAGCGACGGTTTCCTTGCGGATGCGGCCTATCCGGTGACCATTGACCCGGTGGTACAGGCGGCGTCTGACAACGCCGCCGTGCACGACACTTACATCTGGAACTGCGACGGCTATCGCAGCACGAACTTTGGCGACGTTCACCTGATGCGTTCCGGCCAGGGCAAAGGCGGCGAGAGCATTTCCCTGATCAAATTTTCCAGGCTGCCCAGGCAAAGCGCGTCGGACACGATCATCAACGCGCAACTGGCCCTCTGTCCGGAGGAATACCAGAGCGAGGACGAGTATATGGCCTGCTACCGCGTCAAGACTGACTGGCTGGAAGGCGAGGCCACCTGGGACAGCATGACCCCCGACAATGCGGACCATATCAGCGACGAGGTGGTCAGCTTCATTACCTCCACGGCCTATCTGTACAACTACTTCGACGTGACCCGCCTCTGCCGGGAGTGGTATAAGAAGGACGCAAACGGAGCAAGCCAGAACTTCGGCGTGGCCATTCGCTATCCGCAGGGCGTGTATGGGGCGGACCGCTATGTGGAATGGAAGACGGCGCAGGCAACGAGCTATCCGCCCAGGTTGTACGTCAACTACGTCAGCCACGCGGGCGTGGAGGGCTGGTGGCAGTATGAAAGCATGGCGGCAGGGCGCGCGGGCATAGCGCAGGTGGACATTTTCAACGGCAACCTGGTGCATGCGCACGCGGACGTGGCCATGGGCGGGAAGCGCATGCCGGTATCGGTGACGCACTATTACAACAGTTGCCTTTCCGCCGCCAACGACTGCTTCTGCGGCATGGGCTGGCGCACGACGGCCAACCAGAGCCTGCACCGGGAAACGCTGGTCAATTACCAGGGCAATGCGGTGGATTGCTGCGTGTGGACGGACGGCGACGGCACCGAGCACTATTTTGACATTTCCGGCGCGCAGCCCTTCAAGGACGAAGAGGGCATGGAATTGAAGATGACCGTTACGGCCACGGAGGTAACCATCCGCGACAAGGGCGACACGGCCATGGTGTTTGGTGTGCCGGGGACGGACGGGAGCAAGGCCTACATCGCCTCCGCGCGCGACGCCTGCGGCAATACGATGACATATGTCTACGCCGCGGAATATCCCGGCCGCGTGGACAAGGTGGTTGACGGCGTGGGGCGCGAGACGGTATTTGCCTACGACAGCCAGAACCTGCTTTCGCGCATTGACAACCCGGACGGCCGGTATGTGACCTTTGCCTACGACGCAAACAAGCGCCTGACAAGCGTGGGGTATTCCGACCTGGCGCAGGAGCAGAAGTCGGTTTTTGCCTATGAGGGCGACACGAACCTGCTGGTTTCGGCGCAGAACTACGACGGGCTCAAAATCGCGCTGGCATACGAGATGGAGGCGCTTTTTGACGCCGCGGCGATAGACGATTTCGCGCCGCAGGCACGGCGCGTGGTTTCCATGGAGAAAACCGGCGCGGGCAATGCGCCGGGCGCGAAAAAGCGCATGGAATACCTGGGAATGACCACAAAGGTCACGGCGGCGACGGGCGCAGACAGCGACGCGGGCAAGGCGATCGTCTATCAGTTCAACGCTTCGGGCAATGTGGTGAGCATGTTCGACGAACTGGGATACGCGCAGAGCACGAAGTTCTCCGCCGCGCTGCCCAACACGCCGGAACAGGCCTCGAAGCTGCAGCGCGCCATTGTCAACTTTGTTACCAATGTGGATTTTTCGGCGGAGTGGACGGCGCAGACGGGGGATGGAACGGACGCCGCGCAGCGCGATACGGCGACAAAGTGCCTGAACATGCCCTCGGTAAAAATCGCCCGCACGGCGCAGGCGGAAAATGCGCGGGAAGGAGGCGCGCCGGAGCGTTCTGAAACGCTTTACTGGCAGGAAGCGCCGGTGTTCCAGTCGGGCGATTATACGTTTTCCGCCTATATCAAGGGGGAAGGCCTTACTGGCGGCGGAGCGTTTGCGCGCCTGAAGGTGGGCGAGGCCGTCTATGAGAGCGTTTGTGTGACCGGTTCCACGGCCGAGTCCTCCTGCGGGCCGAACGCCGAGGGTTGGGAGCGCGTGCAGGTAAGCGCCTGCATCGACGTCGCCGGCGCGAGCGCAACGGCGCGCCTGGAACTGGTCAACGCCGGCGGCGGCACGGCCTGGTTTGCCTGCCCGCAACTGGAGCGCGGGAGCGTCGCCAGCCGCGTCAACCTGCTGACAAACGGCGATTTCTCACGCACGGAGACAAGCGCCGCCGGTGACGGGCGGCGGTTCCCCGTGGGCTGGAGCGCCCGCCCCGGCGTGGATGCAAGCGCGCTCAACGGCGTCGTGACCGAAGGGCACGATTTGCCCGCGGCGCTTGGAGGCAACGCCGTGCGCCTGCGCAGCTTCCCCGCCACAGAGAACGTTGGCTTCAGCCAGGAAATCCCTGTCTCCGGTGCGCAGGGCGATGTGTTCGTACTCGGCGGCTGGGTCAACAGCCTCTCGGTTTCAGCAGGTCGCGATTCCAGCCTGCCCAGGATCTCCTGCCGCTTCCACAACGGCGCTTCCTGGGGCGAAGTCCAGCACTGCGACTTTGGGCGCGAGCATGTGGGCTGGCAGTTCGGCTGCTGGGCCATCGCCGCGCCGGGCGCGTATACCAGGCTGGAGGTGGCGCTCGATTACTCCTGCAATGCGCAGACGGCCATGTTTTCCAATGTGTTCTGCCACCGCGAGCAGTTCGGGCAGAGCTTCGCCTATGACGACGACAAGAACCTGATCAGCACCACCAACCTGGCGGAGAAGAAATCGTCCATGACCTATGACGATTGCGACAACCTGCTCACCTATGTGCGCCCCGGCGCGGAGGCGGCGGACAAGTACGCCATGACCTACGGCGACACGGAGGAAGAGAAGAAAAAGCACCTCGTGCGCACGTCCACCACGCCCATGGGCATGAGGACGTCCTACGCCTACGACGCCTACGGCAATGCCACCGCCACGGTGAACCAGAAGTCGGCAAACGCCCCGCTCATCCGTACCGAGGCGGAGTACAACGCCCCCAGCGGCGCGGACGCGGAGGGCAATGCGCTGGACAACGGCGGCAACTACCTCGTAAGATCGCAGGACGCCCGCGGCAACGCCGTCACCCGCGAACTGAACGGGGACTATACCCTCAAGCGCGTCACCGACCCCACCGGCCAGAGCGTGGAATACGCCTACGACGCCGCCAAGCGCGTTACCGGCGTAGAGACCGCCGCCGACGGCAAGACGTACAAAAACGCGTACACCTACGAAAACGACCGCATCCGGACGGTCAGCCACAATACCACGGACGACACGGCCACGGACGTCACCTATACCTTCGACTACGATGCCCTCGGCCGCAAGACGACGGTAAAGGTGGGCGCGCAGACGCTCTCCACGAACGTCTACAAGGGCGACCGCAGCGGTCTGCTCCAGGAAGTGCAGTACGGCAACGGCGGCAAAGTGCGTTACGCGCACGACGATTTCGACCGCCTCACCGGCGTGGCCTACGACGGAGATGACCCGGGAACCGCCCCGCGCTATGCCTACGAGTACGGCGCGAACGGGCAGGCGGCGGTGGTGCGCGACAACTGCCTGCACCGCAGCCTGCAGACGGAGTACGACCTGGCGGAGCGCCCCATGCAGTCCACGCTGCGGGACGAGGCGGGCAACGTGCTCTATCG
>DVIA01000031.1 GCA_018711655.1 Candidatus Pullichristensenella avicola | reverse complement strand
TCGGGAAGGGATTCCGGGCGGAAGGCCCCCGCCGGCGTCCCCGCCCGCGCCGCGAAGGATCGGAGGCGGACTGCGGGAAGGGATTCCGGACGCAGAGCGCCCCCGCCGGCATCCCCGCCCGCGCCGCGAAGGATCGGGCAGCGGATTGCGGGAAGGGATTCCGGACGCAGAGCGCCCCGCCCGCGCCGCGGAGGATCAGGCGGCGGATTGCGGGAAGGGATTCCAGGTGGCGGGACGGGCTGCGTTTTCCGCCTGCGAACGCCCGTCGGGGCAAACGCACGCCCCGCGCCGGAAAAGACGCGGGGCGCGGCGTCGGGGCGTGATCACGCGGTGACTTTTCGCGTGGAAAGCACGGCCTTTTCGCCGTTGATGTTCCACTCCTTGACGTAAGCGTCGTCCGCGGGGGCGGAAAGCTCGAGCGCCTCGGCCAGCACGGCGCGGCGGATGTCCGCTTCGCCGCGGGCGACGATGGCGGAAAGCTTCTCGCCCGCCTCGCAGGTGACGAAAATGCGGTCGGTGACCTCGTAGCCCGCCTCCTTGCGCATGGTCTGCACTTTGGAGACGACCTCGCGTACGAAGCCCTCCTCGATCAGTTCCGGGGTGAGGTTGGTGTCCAGAACCACGGTCAGATCGCCCTCGCTCTCGGCCATGAAGCCCGGCTTCTGCATCGGCTCGATGAGCGTATCCTCGCGGGAAAGCTCCACGGCCGCGCCGTCGATGTCAAAGGCCAGCTTCTCGCCGCGCTCGAAGGCGTCCACCACGTCGTTGCCGTCGGCCTGGGCAAGATACGCGCCGATCTTGCCCAGCAATTTCCCGTAGCGCGGGCCGAGCGTGCGCAACTGGGGCTTGATCTTGTAGCTGGTGAAGGCGCGGGCATCGCTTACAAACTCCACGCGCTTGACGTTCAACTCGTCGGCGATGAGCGCGGCCATGGCCTCGGGCAGGTTCGCGCCCTTGACGTAGAGGACGCGCGCGGGCTGGCGCACCTTCATGTTGGCGGCGCTGCGGCAGGCGCGACCCAACTGCACAATGGCGATGACGGCCTCCATGTCGTCCTCGAGCGCCTTGTCCACCAGCGCCATGTCGGCTTTGGGGAAGTCGGTCAGGTGGACGGACTCCCTGGCGCCGGGAATGTTGTTGACGACGAGATTCTGGTACATGTTCTCCGTCATGAAGGGGATATAGGGCGCGCAGAGGCCGCAGAGCGTGGTCAGCACGGTGTAGAGCGTCTCAAACGCGGCCAGCTTGTCGCCCTCCAGGCCCTTGCCCCAGAAGCGCTCGCGGCAGCGGCGCACATACCAGTTGGAAAGTTCGTCCACAAACGCGGCGATGACGCGGGCCGTTTCGGTGATCCTGTAATCGGCGAGGCCCTCGTCTACGAACTTGACCAGCGACTGCAGCTTGGAAAGCACCCACTTGTCCATCAGCGAGAAGTCCTCGGCCTTCGCCTTCTGCTTCGCCGGGTCATAGCCGTCGATGGAGGCGTAGAGGGTGAAGAAGGCGTAGGTGTTCCAGAGGGTGCCCATGAACTTGCGCTGCATTTCGCCCACCAGCGCGCCGGAGAAGCGCTTGGGCAGCCACGGCGAAGCGGAGGCGTAGAAGTACCAGCGCACCGCGTCCGCGCCCTGCTTGTCCAGCACCTCCCACGGATCGACGACGTTGCCCTTGTGCTTGGACATTTTCTGGCCGTTTTCGTCCTGCACATGGCCGAGCACCACGCAGTTTTCAAACGGCGCGCGCTCAAACAGCAGCGTGGAAATGGCAAGCAGCGTATAGAACCAGCCGCGGGTCTGGTCGATGGCCTCGGAGATGAAGTTGGCCGGGAACGTCTCCTTGAACAGGTCCTCGTGTTCAAAGGGATAGTGGTACTGCGCAAAGGGCATGGAGCCGGAATCGTACCAGCAGTCGATGACCTCGGGCGTTCTGTGCATTTCCTTGCCGCACTTTTCGCAGGTGATGGTCACTTTGTCGATGTAGGGGCGGTGCAGTTCGAGGTCGTGCGGCACGTCGTGGCCCAGTTCTTCCAGTTCCTTGCGCGAGCCGATGACGTGCGTGTGGCCGCACTCGCACACCCACACGGGCAGCGGCGTGCCCCAGTAGCGCTCGCGCGAGAGGCCCCAGTCGATGACGTTTTCCAGGAAGTTGCCCATGCGGCCTTCCTGGATGTTGTCCGGCATCCAGTTGACGGAGCGGTTGGAGGCGAGCAGTTGCTCCTTGACCGCCGTCATGCGGATGAACCAGGTGGCGCGGGCGTAGTAGATCAGCGGCGTATCGCAGCGCCAGCAGAAGGGGTAATCGTGGGTGAACTCCTCCGCCTTGACCAGCAATCCGCGCTGTTCAAGGTCCTGGAGGATGAGCGGGTCGGCGTCCTTGACAAATGTGCCCGCCCAGGGGGTCTCCTTGGCCATGCGGCCGCGGGTGTCCACCAGCTGGAGGAAGGGCAGGTCGTTTTCGCGGCCGACGCGGGCGTCGTCCTCGCCGAAGGCCGGGGCCTGATGGACGATGCCGGTGCCGTCGGTCATGGTGACGTAGGAATCGGCCACCACGCGCCAGGCGGGCTTGTTGACCAGCGGCTTCTGGAAGTCGAACAGCGGCTCGTATTCCATGCCCACCAGTTCGCGGCCGGGCATGGTCGTCAGGTTTTCCACGGCGGCGTCCTCGCCGAGCACGGCGGGGATGAGCGCCTGCGCCATGATGACGGTGCGGCCGTCAAAATCAAAGCGGGCATAGGTCTCGTCGGGATTGACGCAGAGGGCGACGTTGCTGGGCAGCGTCCAGGGCGTGGTCGTCCAGGCGTAGAGCCAGGCGTTTTCTTCGCCCTTGACCTTGAAACGCACGAAGGCGGACTTTTCCGTCACCGTCTTGTAACCCTGCGAGACTTCGTGCGAGGAAAGCGCCGTGCCGCAGCGCGGGCAGTAGGGCACCACCTTGTGGCCCTTGTAGAGCAGCCCCCTGTCGGCCACCTGCTTTAAGGACCACCAGACGGATTCGATGTAGTTGTTGTCGTAGGTGATATAGGGGTTGTCCATATCCGCCCAGAAGCCGACGCGGTCGGACATCTTTTCCCACTCGCTCTTGTATTTCCAGACGGACTTTTTGCATTCCTGGATGAACGGCTCGATGCCGTAGCCCTCGATCTGCTCCTTGCCGTCCAGGCCGAGCAGCTTTTCCACTTCCAGCTCCACGGGCAGGCCGTGGGTGTCCCAGCCGGCCTTGCGCAGAACGTGCTTGCCCTTCATGGTCTGGTAGCGGGGGATGAGGTCCTTGATGGCGCGGGTTTCAATATGGCCGATGTGGGGCTTGCCGTTGGCCGTGGGCGGGCCGTCGAAGAAGGAGAATTCCTCGCCGCCCTCGCGGTTTTTGATGGACTTTTCAAAAATGCCGTTGTCTTTCCAGAACTGCACGGTTTCGACTTCGCGCTTGACAAAATCGAGGTTCGGGGAAACCTTTTCAAACATGCGACCACTCCTCCAAAAAATACGCCTCGCCCCTGTATGGGACGAGGTCATCGCGGTACCACCCAAATTGGCGCAAAGCGCCCGCTCGCGGCGCGCAAAAACGCGCCTGCGCTGTAACGGGCGCGCCCGGCTGCGCTTACTGGCCAGAGGCGTTCGGCTCGCCGCTCCGGGGCGATCCCCTTCGCGCTCCTTCGCCGGGCTTGCACCGGCCCCGGCTCGCTTGGGAAGGACGCTTGCGAAGGCAGTCCCCTTCAAGGCGTTTCTACCACTATTATAGCGGGATGGCGGCGTTTGTAAAGGGGCAAGCGCGTTAAAAATGGGATTTGTAAAGCCTGGGCTCCTGCGCGGGCGCGGGCAGAGCCCGCTGCGTGAGGGCGCGATCGGTCGCGTGTTCGGGTGGGTTCCTGCGCGGGCGCGGGCAGAGCCGCCGCGCGAGGGCGCCATCGGTCGCGTGTTCGGGTGGGCTCCTGCATGGGCGCGGACAGAGCCCGCTGCGTGAGGGCGCCATCGGTCGCGTGTTCGGGTGGGCTCCTGCGCGGGCGTGGACAGAGCCCGCTGCGTGAGGGCGCGATCGGTTGTGTGTTCGGGTGGGCTCCTGCGCGGGCGCGGATAGAGCCCGCCGCGTGAGGGCGCGATCGGTCGCGTGTTCGGGTGGGCTCCTGCATGGGCGCGGACAGAGCCCGGCGGCGGGTGCTATTGGCGGTGGTGAATCTGCGGGCTCCTGCGCAGGCGCAGACAGAGCCACCGCGTGAGGGCGCCATCGGTCGCGTGTTCGGGTGGGCTCCTGCATGGGCGCGGACAGAGCCCGGCGTTCCCGCGGCGGAAAGCAGCCGCCACCCGGCGCGCGACGCCCTCGTCGCCGTTCCCCGGTGCGCCGGGGGCCACCGAAGCAGGGGGCGAACTCGTTTCCCGACGCGTCGGGCGACCGTTCCCGTCCTCCCCCTCCTCAACACGGCGCCCTTGCCGTCCGCAGGCACGCCCGCGGGGCAGGCGGCGTCGGTTTCCTCGTCCGCCCCCCCCCACGGCCCTGCCGCTGTCTGCCCGTACTGCCGACCCATCAGAGCCGAAACGCAGCACGCCCGCCCCCTGCGCATGGGGTGGGCGTGCGTCAGCGCGGAGCCGAAGGGATTGGCTGCCGGCCCTGCCGGCCCGGCTTTCCGGTTCCCGTCGTCTCCCCAAAAAGCCGTAGGCGGCCGGCCCCTGCGCGTGGGCCTGCCGCCGTCTGCCCGTACCGCCGATCCATCAGAGATGAAACGCAGCACGCCCACCCCCTGCGCATGGGGTGGGCGTGCGTCAGCGCGGAGCCGAAGGCACTGGCTGCCGGCCCTGCCGGCCCGGCCCGGCTTAGCGGAAGGGGCGAAACCTGGGGCGCGCGCTTTCGTGGATGCCGCGGGCTACGCTCTCCATGCGCGCATATTTTTTGTTTTCCGGCTGCTGGTGCGCGGCCACAGAGAGGTACACCAACGCTTTTTCATACTCCTGGCGGTGCAAAAGCATCAGCCCGAAAAGGTAGTTCCACTCCGCGCGGCGGGTGGACACCTCCATCAGCACGGCGCGGGCGTTGACGAACTGACCGTCGTCGATGAGGCGGCGCGCGGTCCGCAGGCGTTCATCGTCGTCCGTGCGCGCGCGGCGCGAACCTTTCAAACAGGCGCGGTAGGCGCGAGTGATCTCCGCCATGCGCGCGCCTGCCCATTCGCGTTCCGGCCCCGCCAGAAAGCGGTCGGGATGCCAGCGCCGCGCCAGGGCGCGATAGGCCGCGCGCAGTTCTTCCCTGGTCGCGCAGGGCGAAACGCCCAATATCTCATAGTCGCTCGTCATGCCGCACCGCCTTTCCGCAGGTCGCTTTCAAGCCTGAACAGATATCAGACAGTATACCACCGCGCCCCGCCGTATGTCAAGCGCCGGTTTGCGGATACAAGATGTTGTGGGCAGAGCGAAATTTCGCCACCAGCAGTAGTATATTACGAAAGTATTGCAAATATTATCGCTATCGTACGATTTTTTGAACTCCGCGCCGTTTTGTTTACTCCGGCCGCCGCGGGGACTACAATAGAAGCGGGAAGGTTGTCGAATTCTGGGGAAAAGAGGACGCGAACAATGCAAAAGACGCCCGCGCGGCGGCGGAAGGCCTCGAATTGGAAGGTATATGTATGCCTTCTGATTTGTTTTCCATACGGCCTGTTTCTCATGTGGCGGACGACGCGGTGGCATCTGGCGGTCAAGGGCCTGGTGACCGCCTGCTTTGTCGCGCTGACGCTGGCCGTGCTGCTGCCGTTGACCTCTCCGCCCGACCGCCTGCCCGGCGGCGTGCATATGGTGAACGCGGAGCGCGATGTGGAAGTGTTCGGCCCGGAATTGCCCGAGGCGCTGGATACGAATTACATCGGCTACGGGACGGTATCCATTTCCAATGGGCCGGTGTTCACCGAAGAGGAGATCGCGGAGCCGACCTACGTTTACGCCAACGACAACGGCCAGTTTTATCATCGCCTGGACTGCGAATACGTCCAGTGGTACAGCAAGAAATACACCTTGCCGGTCGCCTACTATTCCGGCTACGGCCCCTGCGAAAAATGCCAGCCCCCGGTCTACACGCCGGGCATGGGCGGCTGAGAGGCGGTCCGCCCCCGTTTTGCCGGTCTTTCAGGCTCTCCCCTTGCGGGAGAGCTTTTTTGCGCGCCGGCGCGTTTTGAAAATATCCGACTGTGGCGAACAAGCGCCCGAAAGGGGGCGGGGCGCAGTGGAAAGGGAACCGGCCGCGCCGGGGTTCCGGGGAAGGAGACGCGCGCTGCCGCAGGAGAAGAGCCGGTTGCGTCGGGACGAACAAGCGCCCGAAAGGGGGCGGGGCGCAGCGGAAAGGGAACCGGCCGCGCCGGGGCAAGCCCCGAAAAGGACGGGGTGCGCGTTGGCAGAAGGGTCGGACGGGACGAACAAGGGCCCGAAAGGGGCAGAACGCGAACGCAAGGGGAAAGAATCATCTGCGCCGGGGCGGCCAAGCGCCCGAAAGGGGCCGCGCCATCTGAGTGAGGGCCCCTCGCGCCGGGACTGCGGCAGATTTGGAACCGATCCCGCCGCGCCGGATCAGGGCTGGCTTTCAGCCATGCGGTAGCCCACGCCGATTTCGGTGAGGATGTATTCGGGCATGGCGGGGTCTTTTTCGATTTTGCGGCGGATGTTGGCCATGTTGACGCGCAGAAGCTGCGTATCGCAGTTGGAAAACGGCCCCCAGACCTCGCGGATCAGAGCGTCGTGGGTGAGCACTTTGCCGGCGTTGCGGCACAGCAGGGTGACGATCTTGTATTCGATCTGCGTCAGGTGCACTTCCCGGCCGTCCACGCGCACGATGCGGCGCTCGGTATCCACCTGCAGCCCGCCGATATTGTAGATGCTTTTTTCGCCTTCGGCCATGCGCTGGCCGTGGCGCAGCGCGGCGCGGATGCGGGCCAGGAGTTCCTCGGTGCCGAAGGGCTTGGTGATATAATCGTCGGCGCCGCCGTCCAGGGCGCGCACCTTGTCGCGTTCCTGTCCGCGCGCGGAAACCACCACCACCGGCACGTTCGACCAGGCGCGAATTTCGCGCAGAAGCTCCTGGCCGTCGCGATCGGGCAGCCCCAGATCCAGAAGCATCAGATCCGGGCTGTGCGAGGCCAGCATCGAAAGCGCCGTGGCGGCGTTGCCGGTTTCCAGGGTGGCGTAGCCGCCGCCGGAAAGAACGGTGCGCATCAGGCCGCGAATGCGTTCGTCGTCTTCAACGATGAGGATGGTCGTCGCGTTACGCATGCTTTTCCTCCTTTTCCATGGGCAGGCGGAAGCGGAAACAGGCGCCGTCGGGCAGGTTCTCCGCCTCCAGCGCGCCGCCGTGGGCCATGACGATGGTGCGGCACACGCTCAGGCCGATGCCCATATTGTTGCGCGGGTGCGCGGCGCTGTCGCTGGGCTGGGCGGCGGAGGGATCAAACAGCGTCGCCAGCCGCGCAGGCGGAATGCCCGCGCCGTCGTCGGTCACTTCAAATACCGCCCAGGCGCCTTCCACCCGCAGGCGCACGCGCACCCGGGTTGCGCCCTGGGCGTGCAGGGCGGCGTTTTCCAGAAGGTTGGAGAGCACCTGGCCGATGAGAATGGCGTCCATCGGCACCATGACCAGTTCGTTTGGCAGGTCGATCTGCGCCGCGGGGCGCGCAAAGCGGGCGCGGTATTTGCGCACCGCCTCGGAAACGACTTCCTCCGCCGCCTCGGGCGTCTTGCGCACGCCGGAAGGGCCGTCGCTCACGCGCGTGATCGAAAGCAGGTTTTCCACCATGCGGATCAGCCACTGGGCGTCGTCGGAAATTTGCAGAAGCATTTCGCGGCGACGAGGCGCGCCCAGGGTTCCGTCGTCCTCGGCCAGCAGCGAGGCCGCGGCGGAAATGGAGGTCAGCGGCGTGCGCAGATCGTGCGAAACCGCGCGCAGCAGGTTGGCGCGCATCTCCTCCACCCGGGCGCGGTAGTTGCGTTCCTCCTGGCGCTTGAGCTGCGTAGTCATGGCGCTGATGAGCAGGGCCATCACCAACAGGGTCAGAAACGTCAGCGGATAGCCCGCCAGGCTGAAATTGAAGGCCATGTACGGCGCGGTAAAGGCAAAGTTGATGGCAAACACGCTGATGACCGCCGCCGCCACGCCGTAAAAGTACCCGCTGGTAAGGCGGCTGACGAGGGCTACGGCGAAGAGGAAGAGCATCGGCGCGTAACTTTTGCCCGCCGGGTCCAGCCGCGTAAACAGCGCGCTCAGCGCCGCCGCGGCCACAAGCGCAAGCAGCGTCACGCCCGCGTCGCGCGGGGAAAAACGCCAGTTTCGCCGCATGGGGCCACCCCCTTTTCAGCAGCTATTATAGCATACCCGCATAACAAATGTGTGAAGAATTTTATAAATCGCGCCGGCGCGGGGCTTGTGCGCGCGGCGCAAACGCGCTATACTGTAAGCGGCAGATTTTACAATGAAAGGAAGGCCGTATATTATGAAAAAAAGCGAACTGACCAACCTGCGCAAATACGCGGGCAACCCCGAAACGATCTTTGGCGCCAAGGACTATACTTACAACGACGGCCCCGCGCGTGGTATGCGCGCCTTCGACCTGGACAACGGCCGGGGGATTACCATGACGGTGCTGGCCGATCGCGGGCTGGACATTCCCTTTCTGCGCTTCAAGGGCGTGAACGTCGGCTTCGGCGCCAAAGTGGGCCTGCGCGGGCCGCATCTTTATACCGAGGACGCCGGCCGCGGCTTTTTGCGCCAGTTCTACGCCGGCATGCTCACCACCTGCGGGCTGACCTACGCCGGCTCCAGCTGCGAGGACGGCGGCGTGAAGCTGGGCCTGCACGGCCCCTACAGCAACACCCCCGCGGCGCACGTCAACTGCGACAGCGTCGTCGAGGATGATGAGATCGTTCTGCGCCTGCGCGGCGAGGTGCGCGAAGCCTGCGTCTTTGGCGACAACCTCGTGCTCAGCCGCGAGATTCGCCTGCACACGGAAAAGAACGCCTATGAGGTGATCGACAGCGTTGAAAATCAGGGCCAGCTTGCCGCGCCGCTGATGATGATCTACCACATCAACTTTGGCTATCCCATGCTCGACGAGGGCACGCGCATCTACGTCAACGCCGCCAAGGTCGAGCCGCGCGACGACTTCGCCCGCCAGGGCCTCGATATCTACGACCGCATGGAGGCTCCCGGCGTCGGCCGCGAGGAGCAGTGCTATTTCCACACCGGCTTCCCGCAGAACGGCCTGGCCGTGGTGCACAACGAAAAACTGGGCATGGCCGCCGCGCTGCGCTTCGACGCCAAGGCGATGCCGCTTCTGTGCGAGTGGAAGTGCATGCGCGCCGGCGATTACGCGCTGGGCATGGAACCGACGACCTCCGGCGTGCTCTCCCGCCCCGAGGCGCGCGAAAGCGGTCTGCTCGTCACCCTTGAGCCCGGCCAGGTCTATCGCGCCGGCTTTGCCATGGAACTGACGGACGATTCCGCCGCCATCGAGGCCCTTAAAGCCGAAGCGCGCCGCTAAACCTGCGCGAAAAGCGCGTTGAGAACAGAGCCGCCTTCCCGCAATGCGAAGGCGGCTCCGCTTTTGCGTCCGGGAAGATTTGCAGAAAACGTCCGCCCCGCGTTCGGGCCGCGCGCAGGGCCGCGGCGGTTCGCGCCCGGCGAGCGACCGGCTTCGGACGGGATGGTTTGCGCTTGAGGCCGGGCTGCCGCCGGGGGCAAGCTATCTGCGCTCTGTGGAGAAGGCGCTTTTCCGCCCCGCTCCGACGGAGGCGCTTCCCGCGCGGCGGGAAGAGGGCGACGGGAAGCGCAATTTCGGCGCGTCGCGCAAGGAACGCTTCCCGCGCGGCGCGAAGGGGGCGGCTTGCCCGCGAAAGGGGTGCCGCCGGATGAGATCTGCCTGCAAACAGCGCCCGACCGCGGGGCCGTTCGCCATTGCGCGCGGCGCGAAGGGGCGGCTTATCCGCGAAAGGGGTGCCGCCGGATGAGATCGGCTCGCAAACAGCGCCCGACCGCGGGCCGTTCGCCATTGCGCGCGGCGCGAAGGGGCGGCTTATCCGCGAAAGGGGTGCCGCCGGATGAGATCGGCCCGCAAACAGCGCCCGCCCGCGGGCCGTTTGCCATTGCGCGCGGCGCGAAGGGGCGGCTTGCCCGCGAAGGGGCGGCTTGCCCGCGAAGAGGGTATTGCCGGACGAGATCTGCCTGCAAACAGCGCCCGACCGCGGGCCGTTCGCCATTGCGCGCGGCGCGAAGGGGCGGCTTATCCGCGAAAGGGGAACGCCTCTGCCGGCGGCGCCCGGACGCTGCGCGCCGGCAGGGAAACGTTCCTTCGCATGGGGGAAGGACGCCCGTTTGTTCAGGGGCGTCGATATGGCGGGGGCGTGTTTCCCGTGCCGGCGCTTTCGCTCTACGGCGATATGCGCACCGCCGTCATGGTGAAAAGCGGCGCGCCGAGCGCGCCCTGGGGGAAGTTCGCCGCGCCGTTGCTGACCAGGCTCAGGCAGTCGCCTGCGGCGGCCTGCACGACCGTCTGGCCGGAAAAGGCAGACGCGCTTGCGCCGGCGGCGATCTGTACGGGAACCTCGCTCTGGGGCAGGCGCGCGCCGTTGAGGCGCAGCCCCATGACCGCGCTGGCCTGCGAGCCCGCGGGCGCGTTGATGGTATAAGAGACGAAATAGGTACCGCCTTGCAAAAACTGCACGCCGCCCGGGCAGGGCTGGAAGCCCGCGCCCCCGCCGGCAACGAGCGTGAAGGGGACGCTGCCGCCGTCCTGCAGCGTGGCCGGGCCCTGTGCGGTAAGAACGGCATAGTAGTCCGCGCAGGCCGGCGCGCAGGCCGGCGCGCAGCTGCACGGGTTGCAATCGCCGCAGCTGCACGAGTTGCAGCCGCAATCGCCGCAGCCGCACGAATTGCAGCCGCAGCCGCAATCGCATTCGGTGTTGGCGCTGGCGGTCACTTCGGCCAGGCAATCGGCGTCGGCGCAGACGCCGGCGTAGCGCGGACAGGGGTCGAGCGGCGTTTCACAGCCGCAGCCGCACACGCACACGCCGCCGCGGACGGCATTCTTGGCCGGGCAGGGGCCTTGGTAGAACACGCCGCTGGAGGCGGCGTAGGGAACGGAGCGCAGAAGGCCATAGCTCTGGTTCCGGTTGGTTCGTTGCATATACACGAAGATTTCTCCTTTCGGCGGGATTTGGGGCCGGCGTGGGCAGCGCCCGCCCTCCCCTGCATGGTATGCGCGCCGCGCCGCCGCCGTCCCGCTTGATTGTTTTCGGGAAAAATGGTATACTGGCCATGGACGCCCGCGCATCGGGGCTTCAGGGGCGCTCCGCCTCCGGCGGGACGCGCGGACGACGGACAAGGAGGCGCGCATGGAGATTGATTTCGTACTGCCCTGGGTGGATGGCGCAGACCCCGCCTGGCAGCAACAGAAGCGCCGCTACACGCCCGATCTTGCCCAGGACGCGCGCGAGGTGCGCTATCGCGACTGGGGAACGCTCCGCTACTGGTTTCGCGGCGTGGAGGCGTTCGCGCCCTGGGTGCGGCGCGTACACTTTATCACCTGGGGGCACCTGCCCGCCTGGCTGAATACGGAGGAGCCGCGGCTGCACGTCGTGCGCCACGAGGACTATATTCCCGGCGAATACCTGCCCACGTTCAGTTCCCATCCCATTGAGTTGAACATACACCGCATCGAGGGCCTGGCAGAGCGCTTCGTCTATTTCAACGACGACATTTTCCTTACCGGGCCCGTGCGCGAAGAGGATTTTTTCCGGGGCGGCCTGCCCTGCGACACCTGCCGCTTTACCGTGACGCGCGCGCGCGTTGTGGACGACGTGTTCGCCCATGTGACGCTCAACGGCACGGGGCTGATCAACCGCTATATCGGCCGGCGCGGCTGCCCGCGCGAGGCCATGCGCAAATGGCTCAGCCCGCGCAACGGCCTGAAAAACGTGGCCCCTACGTTGCTTTTGTCGCTCTGGCCGTATTTTACGGGCTTTTCCTGCACGCATCTGGCGGTGCCGTTTGAAAAGCGTTCCTTTGAACAGGTCTGGGCGGCGGAACCGCAGCACATGGACGCCACCTGCCGCCGGCGCTTTCGCTCCATTGCGGATCTGAGCCAGCTGGCGGTGCGCGCCTGGCGCCTGGCGCGGGGCGAGTTTGTTCCCGCCAAACCCCTGGGCCGGGCCTTTTTCCCCTCGCCTACCACGGGCGTCGGCCCCGCGGCCGAGGCCGTGGCCGAGCGGCGCTACCGCATGATCTGCATCAACGACGATTTTACCCAGTGCGATTTTGCGCAGGAACGCCGCCGTCTCAACGAGGCGTTTGAAAAAATCCTGCCGCAAAAGAGCGCCTTTGAGCGCTGAACGTCCGCGCCGGAACGCCTCCGGCGCGTTTTTGTCGCTTCGGGCGCGAGGACGCGGCTGCCCGCGCCTTTAAAACAGGCTGCGCCCGCCGGCGATCGCGCGCGTTTCGCGCCGTTGGATCCGCCTTCTGTACAAGGCGGATTGTAGCGTTCGCCGCGCCTTTTTCGCGCGGGAGCCCTTGCTTTCCTGCGCAATTTGCTGTAAAATGAAGTGATGGGCGGACAAGGTCAAATTTCCGGCCCGGGCCATTGCGCCCCGTCCGCGCACGCGAATTTGCCGCAAGGAGGATCCTTCCATGACCATTGATAAGACCATGACCATCGGCGAAGTGCTCTCCAAGGACCGCGGCTGCGCGCCCGTTTTCATGGCGCACGGCATGCACTGTCTCACCTGCCCCATGTCCGTGGGCGAATCCATCGAGATGGCCAGCATGGTGCACGGCGTGGACGCCGACGCCCTGGTCAAGGCCCTCAACGAGTATTTCAAGGACAAGTGACCTTTCAGGAGGCGCCGCATGCACGATTTTAACGACCTGGAGGGCCTGCGCATCGCCATTGAAATGGAGAAGCGCGGCGAGGCTCTGTACCGCAGGGCCGCGCGGGTGAGCAAAAAGCGCGAGGTCGTGGACATGCTTTCCGCCCTCGCCGAGGACGAAGTCGCCCACGCCGCCGGGTTTACGCGCCTTTACAACCAGGCGCTTGCCCGGCGCGCGCACGCCGCCTCCTACGGCGAGGAGGCCAGCGCCTACCTGAGCGCCGTGGCTGCGGATATCGTCTTTCCCGGCGGGCTGATGGCCCTGCGCGAAGAGGGCTTTGACGATATGCGCGCGGTTTTGGACTACGCCATTTCCTCTGAAAAGGATTCCATTCTCTTCTACCTGGAGCTTGCGCGCCTGAGCGGCGACGAATCCGCGCGCAAGGTCTTTCTCGAAATTGCAGAACAGGAGCGCGGGCACATGCGCAGGCTGTGCCGCCAGAGGGCTGAATTATGAATACAAGCATGCAGGAATACCAGAACTGGCTCGCGCTGACCGCGGGCAACGCGCAGGAACAGGAGGAACTGCGCGCCCTTGAAAGCGACCCCGCAGAACTTGAGGACCGCTTCTACCGCGAACTGTCCTTTGGCACGGCCGGCATGCGCGGCGTGCTGGGCCTTGGCTCCAACCGCATGAACCGCTACACCGTCGGCCGCGTGACGCTGGCGCTGGCGGCGCTGGTCAAGGAGCACGAGGGCGGCGCCGGGCGCGGCGTGGCCATCGGCTACGATTCGCGCAATTTCTCCCAGGAATTCGCCCGCGAAACGGCGCTGATCCTCGCCTCGCAGGGCGTGAAGGCCTACCTGTTCGATTCGCTGCGCCCCGTGCCGGTGCTTTCCTTCACCGTGCGCCACCTTCACTGTCTGGCCGGCGTGGTCATCACCGCCAGCCACAACCCCAGCAAGTACAACGGCTACAAGGTCTACTGGGAGGACGGCGGCCAGCTGCCGCCGGACCGCGCCGCCGTCATCACCGGCCGCCTTTCCGGCATCGGCTACGGCGACGCCAGGCCCATGGACGAGGCGGAAGCCCGCGAAAAGGGCCTGCTTGTCACCATCCCGCCGGAGGTGGACGACGCCTACATCGCCGCCGTGAAAAAACTGGCCGTCAACCCTGAACTGACCCGCGAAATGGGCAGGACGCTGAAGATCGTCTATACCCCGCTGCACGGCTCGGGCAACCTTCCCGTGCGCCGCGTTCTCAGGGAGATCGGCGTGGAGAACGTCTTTGTCGTGCCCGAGCAGGAATTGCCCGACGGCAACTTCCCCACCGTGCGCGTGCCCAATCCCGAGGAAAAGGACGCCTTCAACCTGGCCGTGGCCATGCAGAAAAAGCTCGGCGCCGACCTGTGCGTGGGCACCGATCCGGACTGCGATCGCGTGGGCGTGGCCTGCCTGACCGAATCGGGCGAGGTGCGCCTGCTTACCGGCAACCAGATCGGCTGCGTCCTGCTTCACTACATCCTCTCGCAGAAAAAGGCTCTGGGCACGCTTCCCGGGAACGCCGCGGCGGTCAAGTCCATCGTTTCCACGGAAATGGCGCGCGCCATCTGCCAGGACTTTGACACCGAGCTTTTCGACGTGCTCACCGGCTTTAAGTTCATCGCCGAAAAGATCCAGCAGTTCGAAGAAACCGGCTCCAACACCTTCGAGTTCGGCTTCGAGGAAAGCTACGGCTTCCTCTCCGGCACCGACGTGCGCGACAAGGACGGCGTCAACGCCGTGATGCTCATCGCCGAGGCCGCCTGCTTCTATAAAAAGCAGGGCATGACGCTGGTGGACGCCATTGAAGCGCTTTATAAGCAATACGGCGTCTTTGGCGAGCGCACCGTTTCCATCACGCTGCCGGGCAAGGACGGCGTGGAGAAGATGCAGAAGATCATGCGCGCCCTGCGCGAAGCGCCGCTTACGCAGGTGGGCCCCTCGCGGGTGATGCGCACGCGCGACTATCTGATGAGCCAGCCCAAGAGCGACGTGCTCTATTACACGCTCGAGCAGGGCTGGGCCTGCGTGCGCCCCTCGGGCACCGAGCCGAAGATCAAGATCTACGCCGGCGCGGTCAGCGACAGCCACGAACAGACCGACGCGCTGCTGGAGGCCTATGTGGCGAGCATGCGCAAAGCCATGGGCGTGGACTGAGCGCGCGGGCCAACCGCCGGGCGCGTCTGCCGGTATTGTTGAGGCCGTTTGCCGCCTGAAACGCCGCGTTTCAAGCGCGGGACCGTGTGCGCCGCATGGCGCCCGGGGCGGGTGCGCGCAACGAAAACGGGCCGCGCCCGGCGGGTTTGCCGCGCCCGGCCGGGCAGACAAGCGGCGCGGGCGGCCGTTTGCCGCATCTTTGGCAAAGCGCCGGGAAAGCCGCGGGGCCGTCGCGCGGCGCGGAGATTTCGCGTTCGCCGCGGCGGGGCTTTCCCGCGCTTTCTCATACAAATACGTTGCCAGCATTGGGGCGCGGTGGGTTTGCCGCGCCCGTTGGTGGCGAATGGAGGTCAACACAGCATGAAACTGGGCGTTGTGGGATTGCCGAACGTGGGCAAGAGCACGCTGTTCAACGCCATCACCTGCGCCGGCGCGCAGGCGGCGAACTATCCGTTTTGCACCATTGAGCCGAACACCGGCGTGGTCGCCGTGCCGGACGAGCGGCTGGATGTGCTTTCTGAAATGTACCATCCCGAAAAGTACACTCCGGCGACGCTGGAATTTGTCGATATCGCCGGTCTGGTCAAGGGCGCGAGCCATGGCGAGGGCCTGGGCAACAAGTTCCTTTCCCACATTCGCGAGGTGGATGCCATCGTCCATGTGGTGCGCTGCTTTGAGGATGAGAACGTCGTGCATGTAGACGGCAGCGTCGATCCCGTGCGCGATATCGACACCATTCAGACAGAACTGATCCTCGCCGATATCGAAACCGTTTCCCGTCGCCGCGAAAAGGCCGCGCATCTGGTGCGCAACGGCGAAAAGAAGTTTCAGGACGAACTGGAGTGCGCCGACATTCTGTTGGAGCATATGAACGGGGGCAAGCCCGCGCGCACCGCCGCGCTTTCCAGGGAACTGCGCGAAGTGGCCGAGGGCTGGTTCCTTCTGACGATGAAAAAGGTGGTCTACGCCGCCAACATCGCCGAGGAGGATGTGGGCAGGGACGAAAGCGAACTGCCGCTTGTGCAGAAGGTGCGCAACATCGCCGAGGCCGAGGGCTCGGAGGTGCTGGTCATCTGCGCCCGGGCCGAGGAGGAGATCGCCCAGCTCGACCCCGAGGACAAGCAGATGTTCCTCGAGGATATGGGCCTTGCCAAAAGCGGCCTTGACCGGCTGGTGAAGCTGGGCTACCATCTTCTGGGCCTGATCAGCTTTCTCACCGCCGGGCCGAAAGAGGTGCGCGCCTGGACCATTCCCGAGGGCACGCGCGCCCCGCAGGCCGCCGGCAAGATCCATTCGGATTTCGAACGCGGCTTTATCCGCGCCGAGATTGTCGCCTACGACGACCTGGTGCGCGAGGGCAGCATGAACGCCTGCAAGGAAAAGGGCCTGGTGCGCTCTGAAGGCAAGGACTATGTGATGAAGGACGGCGATGTGACGCTGTTCCGCTTCAATGTATAGCGAGATGCCCCGGCCGGAGAACGCCGTTGCTCCGGACGCGCCCGCGCGGCGGCCGTCGCTTGCGCAGGGCGCGGGGCTGTATCTGTGGGCGGTGGCGTCGCTGATCGCTTTCAGCGCGTTTGCGCCGCAGGTGGGGGCGCTTTGCCGGCGGATCTTCCCCGGGCTGGACGCGCAGGGGCTTTCGCTGGTGGCCACGGCCGTTTACTACCTGCCCTGCGTGCTCCTGCCCGCGGTTCTGACGGCCCGTTTTTCCGGCAGCGCGGCGGCGGCGCGGCTGGGCGGCGTGCGGCCGCTGGCCATGTTTGGCGTGGTGGGGCTGGCGTTGGCGGGGCTGCTGCTTGCGCAGTATGTCAGCGTTTTGTGGATGATGCTGCTCGAGGCGCTGCACATTCCCTATTCCTCCGCCGGGCTCGATTTGCCGACGACCACGCGGGGAACGACGCTGATGGTGCTCGCCGTCGCTGTGCTGCCGGGCATATGCGAGGAATTTCTCTTTCGCGGGGCCATGCTGGGCGCGTTTGAACGCCTGGGCACGAAAAAGGCCGTTTGGCTGACCGCCGTGCTGTTTACGCTGTGGCACGGCTCGCTTTCCGGCATTCCCGCAGAATTGTTGACCGGGCTGATGCTCGGCTATGTGGCCTTCGCCTTCGACAGCGTTTACGCCGCCATGGCCTATCATACCGTACACAACGCCGCCATCGTGCTGGTCAACGTCTATACGGCGGGCGCGGAGGCGACCGCGGAAGAGGCGGCGCTGCTCGAGGCGGGTACGTTTGCCTATATGGGCGGCTGGCCGGGCGTTTTCTGGCTGCTGATCTATGT
>DVIA01000030.1 GCA_018711655.1 Candidatus Pullichristensenella avicola | reverse complement strand
CCGGCCATCCCGCAAATCCGGCCATCCCGCGCCCGCCAACCCGCTGCTGCCCGCGAAGCCGCCTTCCGCGCGCCGCGCCGGGCTGCCGGAATTCGCCAACCGGCCATCCCGCAAATCCGGCCATCCCGCGCCCGCCAACCCGCTGCTGCCCGCGAACCCGCCTTCCGCGCGTCGCGCCGGGCTGCCGGAATTCGCCAGCCGGCCATCCCGCGAATCCGCGCCCCACGCCAGCCGCCCTGCCGCTGCCAGCGCGCCCGCCTTCCGCCCGCCGTACTGGGCGTTGGCTGCGGCGCACTCAACCGCCGGTTGAGAAACGGCGGCGATTTGGCAACGAACGCGCCATTTACGCGCCGGCCGCGTTTTGATACAATAGAACCGTAAAGCAGCGCGCGCTTTGCAGATCATCGCAAGGGAGACGTACCTATGCAGCTTTCAGAAAACATTCTTTCGCGTCGCAAGGCTCTGGGTCTTACGCAGGAGCAGGTGGCCGAGCGCCTCGGCGTAACGCCGCAGGCCGTGTACAAATGGGAGAAGGGGCTCGCCTGCCCGGACGTGCAGATGCTGGCGCCGCTGGCGAGGCTGTTGGAAACGGATATGAACGCGCTGTTTGCCTACGCGACCGATCCGGACGAAGTGGAATTGCATGCCCTCATTGAGAGCGTTAGCCGCAGCGCCGTGCAAACGGACGGCATGGAGGCCGCCTTTGCCGAGGCGCGCGCCGCTCTGCGCAGGTATCCCGCCAGCGCGCAGCTTCGCCTTTCTCTGGCCATTGTGCTGGAGGGCGCGCTCCTTGCCCGCGGCGACGCGGAGACGGAAAAACAGCGGGAAATCGAGGAAATGTACCGCTTTGCCGCCGCCTCGGACAAAACCGACGTGCGCGACGCCGCCCGGGGCATCCTCACCCGGCGGCTCATTCAGAAGGGCGATCTGGACGCGGCGGAGATCATGCTCGATACCCTGCCCGACCAGCCGCCGCAGAAATGGAATTACCGCGCGCAACTGCTCAAGGCGCGCGGCGATCTGGAGGCTGCGGCGGGATTGCTGGAAAGCCGCCTCCTTGGCGAGGCCAGCGGCCTGTGCGCGGCGCTGAGCATGCTGCTGGACATGGCCATCGAGCGCAAAGACGCCGCCTGGGCGGAAACGCTGGCGCGCACGCTGGAACAGACGGCGGAACTTTACAGCCTATGGAAAGGCTCGGCCGTGAGCGCACGGCTGGAGATTGCCATCCGGCGGCGCGACGCCGGGGCGGCCATGGCGGCGCTGGAGGAGGTGGCCGCGGTCATGCGCGAGCCATGGACGCCGTGGGAACAGCCGCTCTATCGCCACGCGCATTTCAAGAAAGACGGGAACCTCTGGCTGCAAAGCATGCCTGAGATACTGCGCTCGAGCGTCTGGACGGATGCGCATTACGCCTTTTTGCGCGACGACCCGCGCTGCGCCGAGCGCCTGAAGGAGATATTCGGCGCGCCGGACGCAGAGGCGTAGCGCAAAGCATCGCCTCGCGCTGGGGCGATGCTTTTTTGTGCAACGCCCCCCGCTTGGAGCGGGGGTTCAGGAGAGCTTATAGCTATGACCAGAATCGTCAAACCCTTTTCCAACAAACAGGCGACGAGTTGAGAAAAACCTGAGGCAAAGAGTGTAAAGAGGTGCTTTGAGCAGCATCTAGGGGAACTGGTGCATGTGTCTGCAATTCAGAGCGCGTGAGCGCTGCCGGTCTCATGCCCTTATAGGGCTTCGTCAAACCGCCGGCTAAGCCGGTGGTCATGATTGAAGCGAAGGCAAAGCGGTGGCGCCGTTTTTTGCGCGCAAAGAATGCTTATTAAATGCATTGAAAATTCTTGTAAGTGCAGCACGGTGCGGCGGCCGCGATCGCGCCGCGTCAATGCCCGGCAAGTTCCGCCGAAGGCCATGCGCCGGCAGGGTTTTGCTTCCCGTCCTCCATGGCGGAGGAAATGGACGAACAGCGCCGCGGGGTCGCAAAAAACAGCGCCGCAGTTTGACGCGAGATGCAAACTGCGGCGCTGACGCGGATTCGGCGGCTTTGTGGTTTCGGGGGAAGGGCGGCTTCAGAAATCCCGCCAGGGTAGCACGTTGCCCTTTTTTACCCGGAAGGCCCTGTCTGCGATTTTTGCCAGCGGCAGATCAGAGCGGGAATCCGAGTAAAATTCGTCGATGCGGGTCGTTTGGCATTCCGCCGCCAGGCGGCGCACCTTTTCCTCCCCGCGGCAGTTTGTTCCACGGAACGCCCCGGAGCGCGCATCGACGTCCGAGGCGATCAGGCGCCGCACGCCCAGCCGCCGGCAGATGGGGCTGAGGAGAAACTCCGGCGATGCGGAGATGACGACGTCGTCCGCCCGCCGCTGCCGCAGATACCACTCGCCAATCTTCCCTCCGCGCGCTTCCCAGAAGGCCTCGGCCATCGCCTCGGCGTCGATGCCGGCAAGGAAGCAGAAAAACCGCTCCTTGAACTGCGTTTTGTCGATGCGTTTGAGGGCGTAGAGAATCCCGCCCAGCAACTGTCTGGGCGCAAAGCGAAGCAGCGCGGGCCTGCGCCGAAGGGCGTAGAGGTAGAAATCGACCGTGCTGTCGCCCGGGTAGATGGTTCCGTCAAAATCGTATACGTTCATTGCCGGCCCCTTACAGATAGAGAATTGCGAACATGGACGCCAGATAAAGAACGCACAGCGCGAGCAGCGCCTTGTCGTGCAGCAGAACGTCCACAGGGTCGCCTTCAGAATCCTTTTCGATGTCCAGGCCGTATTTCATCGTGATCAGCAGCACAATGGGCACCGTGAAAAACAGGCTTCGGTTTTCGTAGTGGGCCATGGTTCGCTCGTCCATACTCCACAGCGCGTAAAAGACGTTCGCCAGCGTCAGGCACATGCCCATGTGCTGGTCGAGAAAACGCTCCGTGTAGGCTTTGAGCACCCGCCGCGTTTCGCCGCCATGGCGTTTCAATTCGTTGCGGCGTTTGCCCAGGGCAAAGTAGAAGGCGAGCACGAAAACGGTCAGGTAGAGCCAGCGGGAGATGGCGATCTCCGTCACCAGCGCGCCGTAATACACGCGCAGGAAGAAGCCGGCTGCGAGGATGGCGACGTCAAGGATGGGCAGGTCCTTCAAACCGAAGCTGTAGGCAAGATTCAGCGCGAGATACAGCGCCGGCAGCCACAGAGAGGCCGGATGGAAGGTCAGCAGGAGGCAGACGACGGCGACAGCCAGCAACCCCGCCGCCAGCGCCCACGCGCCCGCGATGGACACCGTTCCGGCGGCAATCGGGCGCTTGCATTTGACCGGGTGCAGGCGGTCCTTCTCGCGGTCGCGAATGTCGTTGACGATATACACCACCGAGGAAAGCATGCAAAAGGCGACGAATGCGGCAAGACAGGAAACGAACTTTTCCACGACGAACAGCCGCCCGCTGCAGGCCAACGCCACGAAAACCAGCAGGTTTTTGACATAATGCGACACGCGCATGAGCTTCAGGTAGGGTTTCAGGCGCTTCATGGAATTGCCTCCTTATGCCGGGAATGTGGCGATCGCAAAGCGCACCATCTCAACAATGGCGGGCAGGTTTACCCAGGCCAGCAGCGCGGTTGCGCCGGCGGCGAGCACAGGCAGAAGGAATTTCGCGTGCAGGCGGTCTGCAAGCGTTTCGATCAGCTGGAAAACAAGCACGAAGAACGCCCAGCCAAAGTAAAGCGAATAGAGGATCAGGCCGTTTTCCGACGCGCCCCAGCCAACCAGGAGCAGGATCGCCACAGAATAGCCGACCCAGAAGGCGGCGACCAGCGTGCTGCGCTTGCGCCGGTTGCAAAGAACGCTGAGAACGGCGAGCAGGAATATGGCCACGCCGACCCAGTTTACGGCGGCGATGGGTTGAAGCTGCCAGGAGGTTTCGGAAATTACCGATTCCAATTGCGCGGCAATGCGGCCGGCCCGGCTGGCCGTCGGCCCCGCCTTCGGGGCGAGCAGGCAGTTGTGGACAAAGCCCGCATATTGCCGGAATTTGTCCGCCATGGTCACAGACGCGCCCGTAAAGCGAACCAGGCCGGAGGTCGTAATCGCCAGATCGAACAGCACGTCAAAACGGCAGCACGCCAGCAGAAACGCCAGAAAGGCGATCCCCTGCTTGATCATGTCCTTGAACCATGCTGCAAACGCCTTTCGCGGCGAATGCTCCGATGCAAAGGGCAACAGGATCGCGCCGGTCAGCAATGTGCCGCTGACCGCCCAGAAAGCAGGCGCCTCCAGCTTCTTTCGCTCGGCGATCTGATATACGGCGATGATCAGATAGAAATAGGCGATGATGTACTGCTCCATCATGAGCGTGAACAGAAGGTGCATGTAGGTAAAGCTCAGCAGCGTCATAAAGCACGCGCGCTTGAGCGGCGACAGGCGCAGGGTTCGCGCCAGAAGGAGGTTTGCGGCAAAGAGCAACGTCACCTGTACGGCGTCCATCAGCATGGCCCGCACGCACATCGGCAGCCCCAGCGCCTCGCCCAGCAGGTACGGAATGCCGATAAACGGCGCGGAGAATACGGCAAACAGCATTTGCCGCAGATCGTTTTCCGGGTGCATCAGGGACAGGTAACAGTTTTCCCAGGACACCAGGGAGGGCGAATCGCTGGTGTAGATGAGATCAATGGCGTACGCGGAGTTGCTTCCGTAAAAGGCGTGCGAGCCTGCAAAGGAAACGATCATAAGCGCAAGGTTTGCGGCGAGGAGCACGCCGTAGAGGACGCGTTCGGCCACGGATATGTCGCTGAAAGCGCCGCTGCCGGCGAGGAATCCCGCCAGCTTTTGCCAGAAGAACTGCACGCAAACGTAGACAAAGAACAACCCCACCACCGCGCCAAGAAGGCTTAGCGCGACGGAAAGGTCGATCGCGACAGGCAAACGCGCCTCCAGCGCCCGCGTCGTCGGCGCAACGCGCAGATAGGTCTGGAAAGAAGTCTGCGCGTACCAGCATACGCCCGCCGCCGTCAAAAGCGAGACGATCTGCAGCGCCGGGCGATGCTTGCGCGCCGCGGAGAAGATCGAAGGAACGCGCCCGGCAACGGCCGCCGCGGCGACGAGCGCAAACAGCAGACTCAGAAGGAACCGCAGCGTCAGCGTCGCGTTCAGGCAGAAAAACGCCGCGGCCGAGACGAGGAAAAACCAGTTGCGCCGCAGGTTGGAAAAGAACGAACCTTCGCGCGGCGCGAGCATGCGCCTGACCCACGCCCAAAGGCGGCAGAAAAAGACATACAAGGCGTAAAACCCGCCGATTCCGCATGCCAGCGCAACGCCGGCGGCCAGCGTCGGCGTGGGCAGCAAGCGCCGCATTTTGCCCTCCGCGAGAAACGAATCCGCAGAAGTCCAGGCATTGTAGAACATTGCCACCGCCGCCAAAATGACCAGCAGCGCCGACGCCGCGGCGACCAGGCGCGCTTTGCGGCTGAAAACGCGGGGAGCGCGCCAGTCCTCAAGACAGACGCCGACCGCCGCCACCGCGAAAATCGCCGCTGCGATCGCCAGCGACAGGCGCGTCGGAGACAGAAAGAGAAACGAGACGGCGGCGCTGGAAAACAGCAGCGGCAGCTTTTTGCGCCAATTCCGCCCCACGGTTGCACGGCCAAGATTGTTCATAACGATTTTCCCCAACCCTCCACATTGTAGGCGGCGATTTTTTCGACAGCGCCGCATGGTTTGCATATCGCACCCATTATAACACAATAAGCGTTCTTTTTCCAGCCAAAACGACAAGATTTTGCCGGATTTTTGCCGCGAAGCGGACGCGGAATGGCCGCGCGGGGCGCATGGCGGCCCGGCGCCGCCTTTACTTTTGCGCCCTTTCGCGCTACAATACTGTACGGAGAACAGATGGCGCGCAAGCCGAGCCCGGCAGGGGGACGATTCTGCCGGAGACGGCCTGGAAGCGGACGGTTTTGCGAACCGGAAGGCGGTGAAAGACGATGTGGAGGGGGCTTGCGGCGGTGGTTTTGGCGCTTTTTGCCGCATTCATCTTTTGCACGGCGCCTTCGCGGCGGGGACGCAGGCTTGCGCTGCCGAGCCTTTACGCCCATCGCGGCCTGCACGGAAACGGCGTTGCGGAAAACACGCTCGTCGCCTTTGAGCGCGCCTGTCGGGCCGGCGTGGGCATCGAGATGGACGTGCGCCTCAGCGCCGACGGCGAAGTGGTGGTCTTTCACGACGACACGCTTGCGCGCCTGTGCGGGCGCAATGAGCGCGTGGACGCGCTGACGCTTGCGCAGTTGCGCGCGCTTTCGCTGCCCGGCGGCGGCCGCATTCCCACGCTGGCGGAGGCGCTTGCGGCGATTGACGGCCGCGCGCCGCTGCTGGTGGAGATCAAAAGCGGCGCGAACCTGGCGCGGCTGTGCGCTCGGACGCTGGAACAGATGCGCGGTTACGCCGGCGTCTGGGCGGTGGAATCGTTTCATCCCCTGGCTGTGCGCTACTTTCGCCGCCATGCCGCAAGCGTGCCGCGCGGACAACTGGTGAGCCTGCCGGACGAATACCTCGGCGCTGTAGCGCGCGCCGGCGCGTGGGCGCTTTCCCATTTGCTGACCAACTTTCTTTCCCGGCCGGATTTTATCGCGTACGATCTGCGCATGGCGACGGGATGCGCCGTGCGCGCGCAACGCCGGCTGTATCGCGCGCGGCTCGCCGCCTGGACGGTGCGCGACCGCGTGCGGCTGCGGGAGGCGCTCGCGCGCGGGGAAAGCGTCATTTTCGAATGCGATCGGGGAAAGGCGCCCATTACGCAGGAGGACCTGCGCTTTTGACGCATGGCCGCCGGCTCAGGGGCGGTTTGCCCCCTGAAGGGCATGATAGCGGCAAAATGCGCGCCCTGAGCGATCCCCGCCGCGCCGCTTTCCCCGGGCGCAAGGCGTTCCTGCGCCCATATGATCGACCGGCGGTTTCCTCGCCGCTCGCCCATGGGACGGGCGGCGTTCGAGACGCCAAAAGCGCCCCGGCCATGCGGTCGGGGCGCTTTTGAACGCGGCGCTTACGCGTCTTTTGGATGTTCCTTGCGCACAGTGGGCACGAAGCGACGCACGAAATTGCCCTTGCCGCGCCCCTTGAGATAGAAAAAGCCGAACGTGCAGAACACCACCGCGCCGATGAAGTTGACCAGCAGGTCCTCCATCGTGTCGTGCAGGCCGATGTCCAGATAGCCGCCCAGCCCCAGGGGCTGACCGTTGACCATCACGTCGGTGATGCCCTCGATGGTCACCACCGTGTTGGTGGCGGTGGGGTCGAGCGCCACGGAGCGGATGGTATGTATCACCGTGTCCTTCTGCATGTCCAGCAGAAGCACATTGTCGGCGAAGTATTCGACGAATTCCCACAAAACGCCGATGGTCATCGAAAAGCAGAACGCCACCATGGCCACAAACAGCGGCGAGAGGTTGAACATCGTCCTTTCCGAGCGGTTGAGCACATCCACCAGCGAAAAGCCGATGGCCGCGGCCAGAAAGCCGTTCATGGTGTGCAGCATGGTATCCCAGAATTCAAAGCGGATGTAATACGCGTTGATCTCGCCGAGGATTTCCGCCGCGAAAATAAAGCAGAGAATGATGATCTGCAGCGTGTCGGGAAGCTGTATGCGCAGACGGCGGTTGACAAAGGCCGGCACCAGAAACAGCAGCAGCGTCAAAATACACAAAAATACATTTTCATAGTTTCCGCGCAGGAATTGCAGCACCAGCGTGACCAGCACGACGGCGCGCAGCGTAAAATATACGGCGGCTACACCCTTGCGCGCGCGAATTTCTCCGAGCAGTTCCCGGTGAAATTGCCGCAGCCCACGGCGCTTTTTCGACATGATTCGTCCCTCCCTTGCAGTGCGTTCAGGTTGCCAAATCCATTGTAACACACACGGACGTGTTTTTCCAGCAAAACCCGCGCCAATGCGTCAAAGAGCGGCAAAACCCGCAAACGAAACGGGGCCGTCCCCTGCAAGGGACGGCCCCGTCTGCCGCGGCGCTCGCGCGCCTACAGGCTCTCCTGTTCAAACTTTTTCCAGGGAATATTGACGCTTGCGCCGCGCTCAATGATGTCGTCCACATGCAAAAGCAGGGGATAGTCCTCGGCGCGGGCCTCGCCGCGGGCGATGAGCGCGCGCACCGCCTTGGCCGTGCGCGTGGCAATGACGATGGATTCCAGGGTAACGCCCTCGAGTTCGCGCATGGCGGCGTCAAAGGACATGCCCTTGCCCAGCAGCGTGCCGATCAGCCGCGTGCGACCGCCGAACACGGTTACATACAGATCGCCCGCGCCGTAGACGATGTTATCCTCTGCGCCGCCTACGAGGTTCAAAAGCCGGCGCATCTCGCGCACGCTCTGCGCAAACAGCGCCGCCTGGGAATTGTAGTGTACTTTGCCGTCGCGCTTTTCCGCCATGCCCACCGCCAGCGTCACCGCCAGCGCGTAGGCGTTTTTCATCGCCACGGCGCATTCCACGCCCACCACGTCTGTGGAGAGGCTGATGTGGTAGTAGTCCGTTTCAAACAGCGACTTGAGAAAACGGAGCGTTTTCGCGTCCTCGCCGCAGAAGGCGACGTAGGTCTGGTCGCGGTCGGCCAGTTCATAGCTGGTGCACGGCCCGCCCACGGCGTTGAGGTTGCGGCGCAGGCTGCCCAGTTGACGCTTGTAGTAGAGCGGATAGGGGATCAGACGCCCGTTTTCCTCGATCATGCCCTTTGTGACGGCCAATACGGGCAGATCCTCCGGCAGCACGGGCAACACCGTCTGCAAAAACCAGTCCACGCCAAAGCTGGAAACGCCGCTCACCAGCGCGTCCGCGCCGGACAGGGCCTGGGAAAGCTCCTCGAACTGATAGTATTTGTAGCTTTCCGGCAGCTTGCGGCGCATGTTCAGGTGCCAGCCCGTCTCGCGGGCGTGCTGAATGATCTGCCGATCCAGCGGCGTGCCGACCAGGCGCACCTCGTGGCCGTTTTCGCTGGCGGGAATGCCGATGGCTGAACCCATCATGCCGGAGCCGACGATTGTGATCACCGCCATGGGAATACCTCCTTTGTTTCGCGCGTCGCCCCAAAACAGCGCCTGCGCGCCGCCCTGTGAGCGGGCGCAGGCTGTCGGCGCCTTACGCCATCCAGATTTTGAAAACGTACTTATCCAGCAGCAGGAATGTGCCCAGAAGGAATGTATACAGCGCGAACCACTTCATGCTGACGCGGCGAATGAGCCGGAGCATGCCCTTGATGGCGAGAAAGCCGAACACCGCCGCCGCCGCCACGCCCAGCAAAGTGGGCACGAGCGAAATATCGCCGATGGGTTCGCCGTCGAGCACCACGCCCTTAAGTTCCAGCACCAGGGAGCCGAGAATGGCGGGAATGGACATCAGGAAGGAAAAGTCCGCCGCCCGCTTGCGCGTAAGCCCGCTGGCCACGCCCGCGGAAATGGTCGAGCCGGAGCGGGAAAGGCCCGGCAAAATGGCCACCGCCTGCATCACGCCCATGGTCAACGCGTCCTTCAGGCACACGCGCTTATGAACGAGATGGTTGCGCCGCCGCCACTTGCCAATCAAATCGCCGGCGATAAGCACCACGCTGGTCAGGTAGAACGACCAGATGATGAACTGCCCCTCGAAGGCGGCGTCAAAATCCACCGCCAGCGCGGCGATCACCGCGGGGATGGTCGCCACCACCAGCCACTTGAGGTCGGACTGGATGGGGTGGCAAAGCATGTCGAAAATGCGCCGCCAGTAGACGGCGAACACCGCCACCAACGTGCCCAGGTGCAACAGGATGTTCAAAAGAAGCTGTCCGTCGGTGTCGATGCCGAAGATGGTCTGCAGCACCAGCAGGTGCCCGGACGAACTGATGGGCAAAAATTCCGTCAGGCCCTGGACGATGCCAAGAACCAAGCCCTGTATGGCGTTCAAGCGAATCCTCCTCCCGGCCGGGCGGCAATGCGCGCCCGCCGCGGCGGACGGCGAGATGGCCCGCCGCGCGCCGCTCTGCTAAGATTATGCCGATTTTGCCGTCAGCAGACGATGTTCACCAGCCGGCCAGGCACGAACACCAGCTTGCGCACGGCTTTGCCGCCCAACAGCTTCTGCACGTCCTCATTTTTGGCGAAGAACGCCTCCGCGCCCTCGCGGGTAAGGTCGGCGGGAATCTCCACGCGGCCGCGCACCTTGCCGTTGATCTGCACGGCGATCTCCACCGTCTGCCTGACAAGCGCCTTTTCATCGCACTTCGGCCACGGCGAACGGAACAACTCCGGCCCCAGGCCGCACAGTTCGTTGATCTCCTCGGTGATGTGCGGGGAAACGGGGTTGAGAAGCTGGCAGAGGATGCGCAGTTCGCCGCGCGTCACCTGGCCCTTGGCGTAGAAGGCGTTGACCAGGCTCATCATCTGGGCGATGGCCGTGTTGTACTTCATGCGCTCGTAGTCCTCGGAGACCTTCTTGATGGTGAAGTTGACGTCGTAGGCCATGTCCGAGGAGACCTTGTCGGAATCCACCAGCATCTCCATCAGCCGCCACACGCGGTCGAGGAAGCGGCGGCAGCCGCGCGCGCCCTCCGTGGACCAGGGAATGGCCTGATCGAACGCGCCCATGAACATCTCGTACATGCGGAAGGCGTCCGCGCCCAGTTCATCGACGATCTGGTCCGGGTTGACCACATTGCCGCGGGATTTGGACATCTTCTCGCCGTCCGCGCCGAGGATCATGCCGTGGCTGGTGCGCTTCTGATACGGTTCGGGCGTAGGCACCACGCCGATATCGTAAAGGAAGCGGTGCCAGAAGCGGGAATAGAGCAGGTGCAACGTGGTGTGCTCCATGCCGCCGTTGTACCAGTCCACCGGCAGCCAGTATTTCATTTCCTCCATCGAGGCCAACTCGTCATCGTTGTGGGGGTCGATGTAGCGCAGGAAATACCAGCTTGAACCGGCCCACTGCGGCATGGTGTCCGTCTCGCGCTTGGCGGGGCCGCCGCAGTTGGGGCAGGTGGTGTTCACCCAGTCGGTCATCGCCGCCAGCGGGCTTTCGCCGTTGTCGGTGGGCATGTAGCTTTCCACCTCGGGAAGCGTCAAAGGCAGCTGCTCGTAGGGCAGCGGCACCCAGCCGCAGTGCTCGCAGTAGACCAGCGGGATCGGCTCGCCCCAGTAGCGCTGGCGGGAGAATACCCAGTCGCGCAATTTGTAGTTGACCTTGCGCTCGCCCAGGTCCTTTTCCTGCAAATAGTCGATGATGGTTTTGATGGCGTCCTTCACCTTCAGGCCGTTCAAAATGCCGGAATTGACCATCACGCCGTCCTGAATGTCGGTATAGGCGGCGTTTTGCACGTCGCCGCCGGCCACGACCTCGACGATGGGCAGGCCGAACTTCTTGGCAAACTCCCAGTCGCGCTCGTCGTGGGCGGGCACGGCCATGATCGCGCCCGTGCCGTAGCCCATGAGCACATAGTCGGACACCCACACGGGGATTTCCTGCCCGTTGACGGGGTTGACGGCGCGGATGCCCTTGATCTCCACGCCGGTCTTGTCCTTGTTGAGTTCCGTGCGTTCAAAGTCGCTCTTGCGCGCGGCGGCGTCGCGATAGGCGGCGATCTCCTCGTAATTCTCGATCTGCGCCCGGTGTTTTTCAAGCAGCGGATGCTCCGGCGACATGACCATATAGGTCGCGCCGAAAAGCGTGTCCGGCCTGGTGGTGAAAATGCGCAGTTTGTCGCCGGTGGTGAGGGTGAAATCGACCTCCGCGCCCTCGGAACGGCCGATCCAGTTGCGCTGCTGCACCTTGACCTTCTCGATAAAGTCCACGTCGTTAAGGCCGTCGAGCAATTTCTGCGCGTAATCGGTGATGCGCAGCATCCACTGGGATTTCACCCTGCGCACCACTTCGCCGCCGCAGCGCTCGCAGCGCCCGCCCACGACTTCCTCGTTGGCAAGGCCCACCTTGCAGGAGGTGCACCAGTTGATGGGCATTTCCATTTTGTAGGCCAGGCCGTGCTCAAAAAGCTTTAGGAAAATCCACTGCGTCCACTTGTAGTACTTGGGGTCGGTGGTGGAAACTTCGCGATCGTAATCGAAAGAAAAGCCCAGGCGCTTGAGTTGCGCGCGGAAGCGGGCGATGTTCTTTTCCGTGACGATGGCGGGGTGGATCTTGTTTTTGATGGCATAGTTCTCCGTCGGCAGACCGAAGGCGTCATAGCCGATGGGGAAGAGCACGTTGTAGCCCTCCATGCGGCGCTTGCGGGCAATGATGTCCATGGCCGTGTTGGAGCGCGGATGGCCAACGTGCAAGCCCGCGCCCGAGGGATAGGGGAACTCGATCAGGGGATAGAACTTGGGCTTTTCATGCGATTTTTCCGCGGCGAAGGCGTGGGTGTCCTCCCAGTGCTTTTGCCACTTTTTTTCCACGGCGTCCGGGGAATAGGCGGGTATGTTCTTCATCTTCGGCGCTCCTTTTTCCAAAATAGAAGCCCTCCGTCCACAAAGAGACGGAAGGCGCTGCCTTTCGCGGTACCACTCTTTTTTGGCCTGTCGGCCCGCTCTGCGCCCGCTAACGGGGGCTGCCGCGCGGCTCTCGCCGCGACGCTCCGGGACGAGTTCGGCCCTGCGCGCCGCCGCCTCGCACCTTCCGGCGGCTCTCTGGGGGCGCGAAAAAAGCCTACTGCTTCCCATCTTCGCTATGGTGAGATTATAGACCATTTGCCGCGGAGATGTCAAGCAAAGTCGGTTAAATATGCGCGCGGAGAGCGCCGTTTCAGAACTTCAGCGCTTTTTGCGGGCATTCCTCCACGCGGCGCAGGCAGAGAATACCGTCCGCGGCGTTTCTCTGGAGGAACATTTTCCGGCGGAGCAGGAGGCGCTTCTTTGCCGCGGCGAAAATGCTCCGCCTGCGTTGCCGGAGCCATATGCAAAATTAGGGCCGCCCGCGCCTTGCCGGTCGGGCCCTGACGATATGCGCGAGGACCTTGCGTCCGCGCCCTCCGGGCAGGGCGCCATGGGCGTTTTTGCCCCTGCGCAGGCCCAACGTCCGCCGTTTTTCCGCGCCGTTGGCACGGCGCGACGGCCATCTTACAGCAACAATTCCGCGATCTGCACGGCGTTGGTGGCCGCGCCCTTGCGGATCTGGTCGCCGGCGCACCACAGCGCCAGCGCGCGCTCGTCCGTCAAATCGTCGCGTATGCGGCCGACGTAAACCAGGTCCTGGTCGCTGGTGTCCAGCGGCATGGGGTACTGTTTGTTTTCCAGGTCGTCCACCAGTTTGCAGCCCCTGGCTTTTGCGATGGCCGCGCGCGCCGCCTCTACGGAAATTTTTTCCTTCGTGCGCACGCTCAGGCTGATGGAGTGCGAGCGCAGCACCGGCACGCGCACGCAGGTGCAGGTCACCTTCATCTCCGGCAGGTGCAGTATCTTGCGCCCCTCGTTCTGCATTTTCATTTCTTCCGTGGTGTAGCCGTTTTCGCAGGGCGAACCGATCTGGGGGATGAGGTTGAAGAGGATCTGGTAGGGGAACGTTTCGATGTTCAGCGGCTCGCCCGCGGCGTAGGCGCGCGCCTGCGCCTCCAACTCCGCCAGACCGCCCGCGCCCGCGCCGGACACCGCCTGATAGGTGGAGGCGGTGATGGCCTCGATGGGCGAAAGCTCCCTGAGGGCGTTGACGGCCACCATGGAGATGATCGTCGAGCAGTTGGGGTTGGCGATGACGCCGTTGTGCTTCTTCGCGTCCTCGGGGTTGATCTCCGGCACCACCAGCGGAACATCGTTGCAGAGCCGGAAGGCGCTGGAATTGTCCACAAACACCGCGCCCGCGGCCTTGATGTGCGGGGCCATGCGCCTGGCCAGGTCGTTGGAGGCCGCGCCGAGCACAATGTCCATGCCGCGGAAGGAATCCTCCGTGGCCTCTTCCACGGTGTGCCCGTTCAGCGCCTTGCCGGCGCTGCGCGCGCTGGCCAGCAGCTTGAGCTGCCCGATGGGGAATTTGCGTTCCACCAGCACCTTGTACATTTCGCGGCCCACCGCGCCCGTCGCGCCGAGGATCGCCACATTGTATGGCTTCATAAAGCATCACATCCCATAGATTCAGTATATGCCCGCCGCGCCGCCGAGTTCAGCGCAGGGCGGCGAAGAAGGTCGCGCCGTCGATGTTTCTCAGCCGCGCCGCCAGAGCGTGCATGTCCGCCGTATTCAGCGCAGCGGTGATGTAGGCCGTGCCCGCGCCGACCGCGCAAAGCGCCTCGGCCTCGACTTCTACCGGCGCGGCCGTGCGCAGGTAGTAGCGCTTTTTCAGGCGGCGAGCATCCAATTTCAGGGGCGGTTCTCCGGCGCGCAGGTGCGATTTGCCCGGGTGCGCCGCCAGATCGCGCAGATCTTCCACCACGGCGTAGGCGGTGGGGAACTTGCCTGCGCCCTGGCCGAAGAAATGCTGCACGCCCACATATTCGCCCTCGAAGGAGGCGATGTTGTCGTTTTTGCAAACGGCGGCCTCGATCGCGCCCTTTTCCAGCAGCACCGGCTCCACACAGGCGCACACCGCCCCGTCCTCCATCCGCTCGGCGCGGGCAAGGAAGCGGCAGACGCGGCCCATGCGGGCAAACTGCCGAACGTCCTCCCCGGTCAGGCGGCGGATGCCCTCGGTGGGCACTTCGCGCGTGTCGGCCACGCCGCCGAAGGCGATGTTCATGGCGATGGTGATCTTCGAGCGCACGTCGATGCCGTCGATGTCGCTGGAAGGATCGGCCTCGGCGTAGCCCAGACGCTGCGCCTCGCGCAATACCTCGTCAAAGCCCGCGCCCGAGGACTGCATGGTGTCGAGGATGAGGTTGGTGGTGCCGTTGAGGATGCCGCCCACCCACAGGATGTTATCCACGCGCCGCGCGCGCAGGAGGTTGTGCAGATAGGGGATGCCCCCGCCGACGCTGGCGGATACGCGCACGCCCGCGCCGCTTTCGCAAGCGGCCTGCGCGACTTCGGCATAGTGGTGGGAAAGCATCAGCTTGTTGGCGGTGACCACGTTTTTGCCCGCGCGCAGCGCGCGCACGACGAATTCATGCGCCGGTTCCAGCCCGCCCATCAATTCCACCACGGTGTCGATGCTTTCATCCTCGAGAATATCTTCAAAACGCGCGGTCAATTTGTCGCCCAGCCCCGGGATGCGGCGCAGATCCAATACGCGCGCAATCTCCATATCCGCGCGCCTGGCCACAATTTCATAAACGCCCGAGCCGATGGTGCCCATGCCCAGCAGTCCGATTCGCATGCGTACCGTCTCCTTCAAATTACGATAGTTTTACCTGTCTACCGGGAAAAAACACTTGTATTTTTTATGAAAACACTATATCATAGTTTTGTCGCCTTGTAAAGCGAAGAAAGCGGGTGTTTGTGTGAAGTTCTATCAAAGCACGCGGGGCGGAGCGCGCGTCGCCGCCTGCGAGGCCATCCTCGAGGGCATTGCGCCGGACGGCGGGCTGTATACGCCGGAGGAATTTCCCCGCCTGGATATGGAAAAACTGCGGGAAATGGACGCGCTGGAAATCTCCACGCAGGTTCTCGCCGCGCTGCTGGACGGCTTTTCCGAAGCGGAGATGGCGCGCATCGTGCGCGAAGGCTACGCCGGCAAATTTGAAACCGAGGACCTCACGCCGGTTGTCAAGGCGGGCGACGTCCATGTGCTGGAACTGTTTCGCGGGCCGACCAGCGCCTTCAAGGATGTGGCGCTCTCGCTTTTGCCGCGGCTGATGACCGCATCGCGCGACAAGGCGGGCGCGCGGGAAGAGATCGCCGTGCTCACCGCCACCAGCGGCGACACCGGCAAGGCGGCGCTGGAGGGATTTTGCGACGTGCCGGACACGCGCATCGTCGTTTTCTATCCCGAGGACGGCGTCAGCGACGTGCAGAAGGCGCAGATGCGCACCCAACGGGGGCAAAATGTCCGCGTATGCGCCGTGCGCGGCAATTTCGACGACGCGCAAACCGGCGTCAAGGCTGTTTTTGCCGACGACCGCGCGCACGGCTGGGCGGCGCGCGAAAACACGCGCCTTTCCAGCGCCAATTCCATCAACCTTGGCCGCCTCGCCCCGCAGGTCGCCTACTACTTCAAATCCTACCTGGATCTGGCGCGCCGGGGCGAGATCGCCATGGGCGAAGCGGTCAACTTCGTCGTGCCCACGGGCAACTTTGGCGACATCCTTGCCGGCGATTTTGCCCGCCGCATGGGCCTGCCGGTGGCCCGGCTCGTCTGCGCCTCCAACGCCAACAATGTGCTGACCGATTTTATCCGCACCGGCGTTTACGACCGGCGGCGCGCCTTCCACAAAACGGCCTCGCCTTCGATGGACATCCTCGTCTCCAGCAACCTGGAGCGCTATCTCTATCTGGAAAGCGGCCGCGACGCGGCGCTCGTCGCCCGCCTGATGCGCGAACTGACGGAGAAGGGCGTCTACACCGCCCCCGAAAGCGTGCGCAAGGCGCTTGCCGAGCGCTTCTGGGCTGGTTGCGCCGACGACGCGGCGGCTTTCGAGGCCATCGCCCGCGTCTGGCGCGAATGCGGCTATCTGCTCGACACGCACACGGCCGTGGCCTGGGCTGTCTGCGAGCAGTTCCGCCGAGAAGCTGACAACGGCAAAAAAACGGTCGTCCTCGCCACGGCCTCGCCCTACAAGTTCGCGGCCAGCGTGCTGACCGCGCTGGGCAGGGCTCCCGCCCCCGGCTTTGCGGCGCTGGACGAACTGAACGCCCTCACCGGCGTTTCAGTGCCGAAAAACCTCGCCGCCATTCGCGATCTGCCCGCGCTGCACACCGACGTGGTGGACAAGGCGGACATACTTTCCTATGTAAAGGAGGCCCTCCGATGAGGCTGCGCGTTCCCGCCACCACCGGCAACACCGGCCCGGGCTTCGATTCCGTGGGCCTCGCCTTCACGCTCTATGCCCGCTTCGAGGCAGAACTTCTGCCCACGGGCCAACTGGCCATTTCCGGCTGCGAGGCGAAATATCAGAACGAAGAAAACCTCGCCGTGCAGGCCTTCCGCGCCGTGGAAAAGCGCCTCGGCGTCCGGCCCGCGGGCCTGAAGCTGCGCATCGACACAGATGTGCCCGTCTCCCGCGGCCTCGGCTCCAGCGCCACGCTGCTGGCGGCGGGGGCGTTCGCGGCCAACGCGCTTTATGGAAGCCCGCTTTCCCAAGAGGCGCTTCTGGACGTCGTTACCCCAATGGAGGGCCATCCGGACAATGTCGCCCCGGCGCTGTATGGCGGCCTGTGCGCCAGCGTCGTCGGCGAGGACGGCCATGTGCTCTGCGTGCGCTATCCCGTCGCCCCCTCCGTGCGCTTCGCGGCGCTGATCCCCGATTTTCCTCTCGCCACTGCCGAGGCGCGGCGCGTGCTGCCGGCGGCCATTCCGCGCGCGGACGCGGTCTTCAACATCTCCCGCACCGCCATCCTCATGCGCGGCATGGAAATGGGGGACTACGCCCTTCTCTCCGCCGCCCTCGACGACCGCCTGCACACCCCTTACCGCAAGGCGCTCATTCACGATTACGACTGCGTGCGCGCACAGGCGCTGGAGGCCGGCGCCCGCGCCCTGGTCATCTCCGGCGCGGGGCCGACGCTGCTGGCGCTGCACCCCGACCCCGAGGCCTTCGCCCCGCAGATCGAGGCGCGCCTGTCCGCGCTCCCTCACAAGTGGCGCGCCGTGCCGCTGCGCGTGGATACCGAGGGAACGGTGGCATACTGACAAGATACAAAAACTGCCTCGTGCGCGCGGGGCAGTTTTTGGCATAAATGGCAATGGCCATAAAAACTCCCGCCGCTAGTTTCGGCCAGCCGGCGGGAAGGAGCAGAGCATATTTACTCTATGGAGAGCGCATAACCAGCTAAATCGGAGGATCTGAGTACGGAATATACATAGCCGTCATAATAACACGCACAGGATTGCCTTGCGCCAAGAAGCTCGAAGGGCAATGCCTCCTCGAAGATACTTATGTAGCTCTCAACGTCGTCCTTCGCGTCGGGATACCCTTCTTCATCCGCAAGCGCTTTGGCCATGGAACCGAGGCAGGCCATCAAAAATTCGGGCGTCACTTCCCCTCTAATGCTTAAGCGCCACATCATATTGTGAAGCATCATAAACTCTACGGAAGGGTCATCCGCAAGAGCAAAGTAGATGACATTATCGTTAGAGGAGGTGATCTCCAGAGGATAACCAAGCCCTTGCATATTTTCCGCCAGCGCTTCGGCAAGGTCAAGTCTTATATCGACAAAGCGGCTGTCGGCCACCTCCCTGGCATCCTCCATAAGCGTGCGCAGCTCGCCGGAAGTGTATTCCTCCAGCGCGGAGGGGTCCCTTTCTTCATTGCGGGTGCAGGCGGTTGTACAAAGCAACAGTGCGGCAAGGAGAAGCATAACGAGGCATCTCTTCAAGACATAACACTTCTTTCCTGCAAATTCACTTTTACTATAACAAAGCACGCGGAAAAAGTCAAACCAAAAGCCAAGACGATGCGGGGGAAGAAGAGCATTGCGCCATGCGTCTGCCGCCCATGCAGGCATCCGGCGCGCCCTCCATTTCCAGGCAAAAACCGCCCCGTCCTGCACATCGCAGAACGGGGCGGAGGTCTGTTTCTACGCTGCCTTCAGCTTACAGCTGCGGGCCGGCGGGAACGAGGGCCTTGCCAGCTTCGTTGTCCTCGTACTTGACGAAGTTCTTCTGGAAGCGGGAAGCGAGGTCCTTGGCCTTGGTCTCCCACTCGGAGGCGTCGGCGTAGGTGTCGCGCGGGTCGAGGATCTTGGAATCGACGCCGGGCAGCTCGGTGGGCACCTCGAAGTTGAAGTAGGGGATCATCTTCGTGGGCGCGGTCTTGATGGAGCCGTCGAGGATGGCGTCGATGATGCCGCGGGTGTCCTTGATGGAGATGCGCTTGCCGGTGCCGTTCCAGCCGGTGTTGACCAAGTAGGCCTTGGCGCCGCTGGCCTTCATGCGCTTGACCAGTTCCTGAGCGTACTTGGTGGGATGCAGCTCCAGGAAGGCCTGGCCGAAGCAGGCGGAGAAGGTCGGGGTGGGCTCGGTGATGCCGCGCTCGGTGCCGGCCAGCTTGGCGGTGAAGCCAGAGAGGAAGTAGTACTCGGTCTGGTCAGCCGTGAGGATGGAGACCGGCGGCAGCACGCCGAAGGCGTCGGCCGAGAGGAAGATGACGTTCTTCGCCGCGGGCGCAGCCGACACGGGGCGAACGATCTTCTCGATGTGGTCGATGGGGTAGGAAACGCGGGTGTTCTCGGTCACGCTCTTGTCGGCGAAGTCGATCTTGCCGTCCTTGTCGAGGGTGACGTTCTCAAGCAGGGCGTTGCGCTTGATGGCGTTGTAGATGTCCGGCTCGGATTCCTTGTCGAGGTTGATGACCTTGGCGTAGCAGCCGCCCTCGAAGTTGAACACGCCGTTGTCGTCCCAGCCGTGCTCGTC
>DVIA01000029.1 GCA_018711655.1 Candidatus Pullichristensenella avicola | reverse complement strand
CTACTACCGCAGGCGCGCGGCGATGTTCGTCAACTGAGCGCCATGAAGTTTCGGTAAAAGCGCTTGCGGGGGCGGGCGCGGCGTGCTATAATGGGTGGCGTAGATACGGCGATGACGGAGAGAGTAGCCGCGCCGCGTCCCCTCAGAGAGCCGCGCATTTGCTGCGAGCGCGGCGGCGGAACGCGCGGCGAAGTTCACTTCCGAGCCTTTTCGCTGAACTGGCAGTAGGCGAAACGGCCCCATCCCCCGTTAGCGGGATGCAAAGGCGGCAATTTGCCGCAAAATTGGGTGGTACCGCGGAGCATGGCTTCGCCCCTTGCCGGGGCGGGGCTTTTTTGTACCCCGCGCGTCGCGGAGAAAAGGAGTGTTTATTTTGGAACAGCAGCTTCAAACGATCCGGGAGAAGGCGCTTGCGCAGCTGGCGGAGGCGCAGGACACCGCCGCATTGGAGCAGTTGCGCGTCAGCGTGCTCGGCAAAAAGGGCGAACTGACCGGCATACTGCGCGGCATGGGCAAGCTGCCCGCCGAGGAGCGGCCGAAGATGGGCCAGATGGTCAACGAGACGCGCGCCGCCATCGAGGAGGCGCTGGAGGCGCGCGCGGCCGTGCTGCGCGAAAAGGAAAAGGAAGAGCGCTTAAAGCGCGAGGCCATCGACGTGACCATGCCGGTGCGCCCCCGTTCCGCCGGCGCGCCCAACCCCCTGTACACCGTGCAGGAAGAATTGGTGGAAATCTTCGTTGGCATGGGTTATGAAGTGGTCGAAGGGCCGGAGGTCGAGTACGACCACTACAACTTTGAACTGCTCAACCTGCCCAAGAACCATCCCGCCCGCGACGCGCAGGACACCTTCTATATCGATGACAACATCGTTTTGCGCACGCACACCTCGCCCGTGCAGGCGCGCATCATGACCACGCGCAAGCCGCCCATCCGCATCGTCTGCCCCGGCCGCGTCTACCGCGCCGACGAGGCCGACGCCACCCATTCGCCGGTGTTCCACCAGATGGAAGGCCTGGTCATCGACGAGGGCGTGACCATGGGCGACCTCAAGGGCACGCTGGACGCCTTTGCCGCGCGCCTGTTCGGCGAGGGCGTGACCACGCGCTTCCGCCCCTCGTTCTTTCCCTTCACGGAGCCGTCCGCGGAGGTCGATCTCACCTGCGCCAGCTGCCACGGCAAGGGCTGCCGCATGTGCAAGGGCACGGGCTGGATCGAGGTGCTGGGCGCGGGTATGGTCAACCCCAGGGTGCTTGACATGTGCGGCATCGACTCGAAGAGATACACCGGCTTCGCCTTCGGGATGGGGCTTGAGCGCATCGCGCTGCTCAAGTACAACATCCCCAACCTGCGGCTGATGTACGAAAACGACCTGCGCTTCCTGGCGCAGTTCCGCTAAGGAGGGCGAAGCGATGAAAATTCCCATGAAATGGCTGCGGGAATATGTGGACGTCAACATGGCGCCGCAGGAATACGCCTCCCGCATGATCATGACCGGCACCGCCGTGGAAGGCGTGGACAGAACCGGCGAACAGTTTGACGGCGTGGTGGTGGGCCGCGTGCTTACCTGCGAAGACCACCCCAACAGCGACCATCTGCACGTATGCACGGTGGACGTGGGCGGCGAGGCGCCCCTGCAGATCGTCTGCGGCGCGCCGAACGTGGCCGCGGGCCAGCTGGTGCCGGTGGCGCTGGAAGGCGCGCGCCTGCCGGGCGGCAAGATCAAGCGCGGCAAGCTGCGCGGCGTGGAGAGTCAGGGCATGATCTGCTCCGGCCCGGAACTGGACGTGCCGGAAGGGCTGTATCCGCACATCGGCGACAAGGGCATACTCGTCTTTCAGGAGGAGTACAAGCCCGGCACGGACGTGAAGGAAGTGTTCGGCCTTGGCGACGACGTGGTGGACTATGAGATCCTGGCCAACCGCCCGGACTGCCTGAGCGTCTGGGGCATCGCCCGCGAGAGCGCCGCCGTGCTCGGCGAGCACTGCGTGATGCCGGAGATCGCCGTCGAGGAGGACGGCAAGGGCGCGTTCGAGGACTACGCCACCGTCATCGTCGAAGATAGCGAAAACTGCCCCCGCTACTGCGCCCGCGTCATTGATGAAGTAAAGATCGGCCCCTCGCCGAAGTGGATGCGCGAATACCTGTACGGCGCAGGCGTGCGGCCCATCAACAACATCGTGGACATCACCAACTTCGTCATGCTGGAAACGGGCCAGCCCATGCACGCCTTCGACCTTTCCAAGGTGCGCGACCAGACCATCGTCGTGCGCCGCGCGCGGCAGGGCGAAACGCTGACCACGCTGGACGGCAAGGAGCACGTGCTGGACGATACGATGCTGGTCATCGCCGACCACGAAAACGCCACCGGCCTGGCCGGCATCATGGGCGGCGAAGAATCGGAGATCGTCGAAGGGACGGCGCGCGTGCTGTTCGAGTCCGCGGCCTTTGACCGCGCCAACAACCGCGTCACCGCCCGCAAGCTGGGCATGCGCACCGAGGCCAGCGGCCGCTTTGAAAAGGGCGTCTGCGCCGCCGGTTCCATGGAGGCGCTGGAGCGCGCCTGCATGCTGGTGAACATGCTCGGCTGCGGCAAGGTCGTGCCCGGCGCGTATGACAACTATCCGCATCCCATCGAGCCGCGCGTGGTGGAAGCCAGCGTCAAGCGCATTTGCGGCCTCAACGGCGTGTCCGTGCCCGGCGAGCGCATGGAGGATATCTTAAACGACCTCAACATCGAGACTGTGCTGGCCGGGGACATACTCACCTGCGAACCCCCCGCCTGGCGGCAGGACATCGAGACTGAGGCCGACATCGCCGAGGAAGTGCTGCGCATGGTCGGCTACGAGCATATCCCCTCCACGCTGATGCGCGCGGAGACGATGGCCGGTTTCCGCTCCGACAAGCAGAAGTTCATCTCCCGCGCACGCCGCGAGCTGGTGGGCATGGGGCTTTATGAAATCCTCAACTACTCCTTCATCAGCCCGCGCTGGCTGGAGCATCTGGGCATCCCCTCGGCGGACTGGCGGCTTAACCCCGTGCAGCTGCGCAATCCGCTGGGCGAGGATACCTCGGTGATGCGCACCACGCTGGTGCCCTCCATGCTCAACACGCTCGAGGGCAACCTGCACCGCGGCGTGGCCGAGGCGAAACTGTTCGAACTTTCCAACGCCTTCGAGCCGCGCGCGAAGGGCGAACTGCCCGAGGAACACCCCATGCTCTGCGTGGGCATGTACGGCCCGGACGTGGACTTCTACACCGTCAAGGAGATCGGCACCTGGCTGGCGGCGGCGTTTGGCGTCGACTGCAAGGCCGAGGAGGGCGGCGAGGTCTACTACCATCCCGGCCGCCGCGCCGTGCTGGCGCACGACAACGAGCGCTTTGCCGCGCTGGGCGAGATTCACCCCGACGTGGCCGCGCGCTTCGACATCGACGGCCGCATGTACGTGCTGGAAGTCGATCTCACGGCGCTGATGGCGATGGCCAAGCCCATCTACGGCGTCAAGGAACTGCCGCGCTTCCCCGCCGTCTCCCGCGACATCGCCATTGTCGTCAAGGAAGCGGCGCGTGCCGGCGATATGCTCGACTGCATTGAAAAGGCCGGCGGCAAGACGCTGGAAGAGGCGCACCTGTTCGACGTCTACCGCGGCGAAAAGCTTGGCGAGGGCAAAAAGAGCGTCGCCTACGCGCTCACTTTCCGCGCCGGCGACCGCACGCTGACCGACGCGGAGATACAGGCCAGCATGGACAAGATCCTCAAGGCGCTGGAGACGAACTTCGGCGCGGAAATTCGCAAGTAACTGCATGCGGCGCGGGGCGGCGGGCGCTTCCCCGCGCCGGGAAAGGATAGAAGAATGCAAGTCGGCACCGCAGAATGGGTCGTCAACGACAAAAACACCGCCGCTTCCATGGCCAGCGGCCAGCTTCCCGTGTTCGCCACGCCGGCGCTGGTGGCGCTGATGGAACAGGCGGCCTGCAACGCCATTGCGGATACGCTGGAGGAGGGCGTTTCCACCGTCGGCGCGCAGATCAACGTCGAGCACCTCTCGGCCACGCCCCTGGGCATGCGCGTCCGGGCTGAAGCCACGCTGACCGCCCACGAGGGGCGCGGCTACGATTTCACCATCGAAGCCTTCGACGAAGCAGGCCTCATCGGCCGCGCCACCCACAAGCGCGTGGCGGTGAAAAGCGCGCGCTTTCTGGAAAAGGCCGAGGCCAAGAAGAACGTGTAGACAGACCGATCGGGAACCGGCTTGCCGCCGGAGCGCTGCGGGCATGCAGAAGCTCTGGGCGGCAAGCCTTGCTTATGGAGGCGATTCCCCGGAGGAGAGGACGCAGACTGAAACGCGCATGGGCAACGAGCGCGGCGACGCAGTCTTTCTGGCGGCCCGGCCGGTCTCAACGGCGCTGACGCGCGGCCTTGGCAAGCTGCAAATTGCCCGGCGGAAGCTGTGCATGTAGCGACCGGCGCGGCGCTTCACGTCTGCGGAAAGCCGGAAACGGAGAATTTCAAGGCGATGCGGGGCGAAGGGAGCGCTGAAAGCAGCAAAGCGCGAAAACTCGGCGTGGCGGAGCGCAAAGCGATTCTACCGCGCGGCCCGTTGGCGCCCGGCGCGGCGCTTCGCGCGCGTTTGACGGCAATGAGCCGGCTCTCCGACGGCGAGGGACGCGTTGGCAATGCGGCTGGCATTTGCACCGCCGTGGAAAGCTACGCTTCGTGCGACGCGCCCCTAAACGGAAGGAACGCATCAACGCACGCGTCGCGCAGGGAAAGGAGGTCGTGCGCTCATGGAGGAAAAAACCGCCCTGCGGCGGCGGATGAAGGCCGCGCGCGAGGGCTGGGAAGCAGAATATCGACAGGGCGCTGACGCCGCCATCGCCCGCCGGACGCTGGAAACGGCGGCCTGGCGCGCGGCGGGGACGGTGTTTGCCTACGTCAGCGTCGGCTGCGAGGTAGACACGCACGCGCTCATTCGCGCGGCGCTCCGGCAGGGCAAGCGCGTCTGCGCGCCGCGCTGCCTCGGCGGCGGACACATGGAGGCGCGCCAGATCGCCTCGCTGGACGCACTTGTTCCAGCCGCCCATGGGCTTTTGGAGCCGGCGGAGGGCGAGCGCCTTGTGCCGGCGGAGGAGATCGACCTGATCCTCGCTCCATGCCTCGCCGCCGATCGCGCCGGCTGGCGCCTCGGTTATGGCGGTGGTTATTACGACCGCTTTCTTGCAGGCGCGACGGGCGCCTCGCTCTGCCTCTGCCGTGCGCGCGCGTTGCTTGAAGCCGTGCCGTTTGAGCGCTGGGACGCGCCGGTGGATATGATCGTTACGGAAATGGAAACCATTGCGGTTGTGCAAAAGCGCTGAAGGCGCGGTTTCGGGATGAGAGCGCGAAGCAGACGCGCCCTCTGTCCGGCGGCAGGCTGCGAACAGGGGGCGCGTTGCGCGCAAAGGCGCGGCTTTGCGGTAAAAAGCGCGAAGCGCCGAAGGGACAAGGGCGGCCCGCTGCAAAGGGAACGGTTTTGCGTTCCGGGCAAGGCGCGGAATGCGGCCCGCGGCGCGCGGAAAACGGGCCTAGAACAGCAGCAGGTCGTGCGCCACGGGGGTGTAAAACATTTCCCGTACGCGTCGCGGCTCGTGGGTCTGGGCGAGGATCCACATCAGTTTGGTGACGGTCGCCTCCAGGGTCATGTTGTAGGCTTCGATCACATCGAATTTTTCCTTGACGCGCGCGCCGACCTGGTAGAGGCCAAGGTCGCTGCCCTCAAAGGGCACCTGCGTGGTGACTACCAGCGCCTTGCCCGCCGCGCGCCAGCGCTCGATGGCGGTAAGAAAGTCCTCGTCGCCATAACAGGGCACGCCGCCAACGCCGAAGCTTTCGATGATGAGGGCGTCGATGCGCGGCTCAAGAAAGGCGAAAATGTCCGCCGACGTGCCCGGCACCAGCTTTAGATCGAACACGCGTTCGTTCAAGGCTCGAAAAAAGGTGGGGCGGGGCTGCATCTCCGGCTCGTAAAAATAGCGCAGAACGCGGCCGTCGCGCACGGCGGCCAGTTCGGGAAAATCCACGCTCTGGAAGGCGTTCATGCTCTTGGTGCGCATTTTGCGGGCGCGGGTGCCGGCGATGACGCGGCCGTCGAAAACGACGCTGACGCCATGCGAACGCGCGTCCGAGGCGTAGGTAAAGGCGTCCAGGAGGTTGCGACGGGCGTCGGTATCTTGGGTGTAGATGGATTTCTGCGCCCCGGTGAGCACCACGGGCTTGATCGAGCGCTGCACAAGGTAGCTCAGCGCCGCGGCGGTATAGGCGAGCGTATCGGTGCCGTGCGTGACGACGAAGCCGTCGAAACGGTCGTAGTTTTCTTCGATACAGGCGGCGATTTCCAGCCAGTGTTCCGGGCGCATGTTCGTCGAATCCAGGTCGAGAAGCTGGCGACTTTCCACGCGGCAGATGTCCGAAAGCCCCGGCGCGCAGGCGATGAGTTCCTCCGCGCTCAAAAGCGGCGCGAGGCCCTGCTCGGTGGGCTTGGAGGCGATGGTGCCGCCGGTGGCGATCATCAGTATGTCCTTCATAGGCTCCCTCCGCATGCGTTCGTCGTCTGTCCTGCCACGGCGCTTTTTCGCCGCATATTGGGTAATTCGTCCTGCGGCCGCGCAATTCCTGCCGCTTTGAAAAATTTGCGGACAGGGCATTCATTTCGCATATAGAAAAGAAGCGTTGACTTGTAAATTTACAATCGGCATGGTATACTGGTCGCCAGCAAGCCATGGCAATGGAGAGATTCGCTTTGATCACGACGGTTTGTCTCAACCCGAGCATCGACCACATGATCGCTGTGGACGGTCTTGTCTGCGGCGGGCTCAACCGCGTGCGCGCTTCGCGTTTTGACGCAGGCGGCAAGGGGCTGAATGTGGCGGCGGCCGTTTCGGCGCTGGGCGGCGAGGCCGAATGCGTCGGCTTTCTGGACCGCGAAAGCGCCCGCCTGTTTGAAACGCGCCTGCGCAAAAGCGGCGCGGGTTACGATTTTATCTGGCGAAAGGCGCCTACGCGCACCAACCTGAAGGTTTTCGACCGTTCCTGCGGCGTTGTGACGGAATTCAACGCCCCGGGAGAGGCCGTGTCCGAGGAGGAGATCGGGCGCATGAGCGAGCTGATCGCGCATCGCGCCCGCCGCGCGGACGTGCTGGTGCTTTCCGGTTCCATGCCGCCCGCCTGCCCGGCGAACTACTATGCGGGCGTGATCCGCGCCGTAGCGGGGGAGAAGTGCCTGTGCGTGCTGGATGCCGACGGCGCGCCGCTGCGCGAGGGCATCGAGGCGCGCCCGTGGCTGATCAAGCCCAACCGCGCCGAACTGGAGGCCCTCGTCGGCCGTCCGCTGCCAGGCGCAACGGACGTGCGCGACGCGGCGCGGGAGATCGTTGCCCGCGGCGTCGGGGTGGTGGCGGTGTCTCTGGGCGCGGACGGCGCGCTGATTGCCGACGCGCGCGAGGCGTTTTTCGCCCCGCCGCTGAGGATTGCGGTGCGCTCCACCGTCGGCGCGGGCGACTGTATGGTCGCCGGCCTGGTGTGCGGCTTTTCCGCCGGAAAGGACTTGCGCGAGGCGTTTTCCATGGGCGTGGCCGCGGCCTCGGCCATGTGCATGACCGACGGCTCCGAGCCCCCGGCCCGCGGCGATTTCGAAGCGCTGCTTCAAACTGTGCATACGGAAAGGATCTAGAACTGGCATGAAACACGACGGACACGGCGTGAAACTGGGCATGAACACCACGCGCGTGGTGGTGCTGGGCTTCGCCTTTGTCATCCTCATGGGCGCGCTGCTTCTGACGCTGCCCATTTCTTCTGCAAACGGCGTGAGCGTGGGCTTTTTCGACGCGCTGTTTACCTCCACCTCCAGCGTATGCGTGACCGGCCTGGTGGTGGTGGATACGGGCACGGCCTTTTCCACCTTTGGTCATGTAGTCATCATCCTGCTGATCCAGATCGGCGGCCTGGGCTTTATGTCGGTGGCCATGCTGTACTTCATGCTCCTGGGCAAGCGCGTCACCCTGGGCACGCGCCTGGTCATTCAGGAGTCGCTCAACGAGGACCGCATCGGCGGCCTGGTGCGCATGATGCGCTGGGTGATTTTCAGCGCCCTGAGCATCGAACTGGTGGGGGCGATCATTCTATCTACGCGCTTTGTGCCCATTTACGGCTGGGGAACGGGCCTGTGGTACGGCGTGTTCCATTCCATTTCCGCCTTCTGCAACGCGGGTTTCGACCTTATCGGCAACTATCAGAACCTGATGCCCTTCCAGTACGATCCGGTGGTGAATATCACTATTTGCCTGCTGATCATCGTCGGCGGCCTGGGTTTCGGCGTTTTGCAGGACATCAAACACAACCGCTCTTTCCGCAAATTGCGCCTCCACAGCAAGCTGGTGCTCACCTTCACGGCCGTGCTTCTGGGCGCGGGCACGCTGATTACGCTGCTGGTGGAATGGTCCAATCCCAACACGTTGGGGCCGATGAATTTCTTCCAGAAATTGCAGGCGGCGTTTTTTCAGTCGGTAACGTTGCGCACAGCGGGGTTCAATACCATTGACCAGGCGTCGCTGATGCCGGCGACAAAAATGATTTCGGTCATCCTCATGTTCATCGGCGCTTCTCCCGCCTCTACGGGCGGCGGCGTCAAGACATCGACCATGGCCGTGCTGTGCCTCAACGTGCGCATGGTGGCGCGCGGGCGTTCGGAAATCGCCGCCTTCCACCGCACCATCAATCGCGATACGATGCAGCGCGCGCTGGCCATCGTCATGATCGGCCTGGGGGTTCTGCTGATCGACATCATGGCCTTGACGATCCTGGAACCGCAGGCGCAGTTCCTCGATCTGGCGTTTGAATGCGCTTCGGCGCTGGGCACGGTGGGCGTATCCTCAGTGGGCACGACGTCGCTGGGGCCGGTTTCCAGGGCGCTTCTGATCCTGGCAATGTACATCGGCCGCGTCGGGCCGCTGACGCTGACCTTGGCACTCGGACACAAACAGGCGCAGACCAAGGACGCTTTCCGCTATCCGGAAGAGCGCGTGCTGGTCGGCTAACGGAGGGAAAAGAACAATGGTTAGAAAGCAATTTGTTGTTGTCGGACTGGGACGATTCGGCGCTACGCTGGCGGAGACGCTGTGCGCAAACGGCGGCGAGGTGCTGGCAATCGACATGGACGACGAGCGCGTGGAGGCGCTGCGCGATCAGGTGACCCATTGCGTGCAGGCCAACGGCATGAACCGCGAAGCGCTGGTTCAGTTGGGCGTTCGCGATTTCGACGTGGCCGTGGTCACCATTGCCGGCGATTTGCGCGCCAGCTGCATGACCACCATGTTGATGAAGGAACTGGGCGTGAAGTATGTCGCCGCCCGCGCGCAGGACGAGATTCACGGCCGCATGCTCACCAAGCTCGGCGCGGACAAGGTCATCTTCCCCGAGCGCGATATGGGCAAGCGCGTGGCGCATAATCTCATGGCCGGCAACATATTGGATTTTATAGAGCTTTCGCCGGATTATTCGATGGTGGAAATCCAGCCGCCGCAGGAGTGGAACGGCAAAACGCTCGCGCAGCTTGATCTGCGCAAGCGGCTGGGGATCAACGTCATCGCCATCCGCCGCGACGGCCATGTGGACCCGTCGCCCATGCCCGGCACGGTGCTTTCTGTGAGCGACCGCATGCTGGTCATGGCCGGGCACGACATCATCGCGAAACTGGGGAACGCATAACGCCTGCGCGCCCCGGAAGGAGTGCGTATGCGGCTATGTCTGCTTCTGGACGAAGGCGGGGGACGGCTTCAAACGCTGGCCCCCGCTTTGTCCTGCCTGGGGTTTGAGTGCGTGCAGCCGACGGCGGACGTCGAGACGTTCTGCGCGCGCGAAAGCGCGCGGGGCCTGACGCTGATCGGCGCGGGGGAGGGCGCGCTGCGGGCGCTGCTGTTGGCGGAACGCTATCCCGTAGAGGCGCTTGTTGTGGTGGGCTGTCCGCTGCGTCCGCGGGGACGTTCGCCATTGCGCCGCCGCGCCGAGCGCAACCTGTTTTGCGTGGTGGCCGATCTTCTGGTCGTGCAGCCGCTGGGCGAAAAACGCATGTCGCCCCGAGGCGCCGACGTGCTTCTGCGCGGCGTCAGTTCGCGTCGCCGCAAGCGCGTGGATATGGGCGCCGACTACGCGGATTTGTGGACAAATTGTAAACGACCGCTGTTTGAGGCGGTTTTCGGCTTTCTTGCGGCCGAAAACGATGCAAAAGTGCTTGCGCGCCTACGCGAAACGTGGTAAGATGAACAGCAGGCGGCGCGTCCGCGTCCGAACGCAGCGCCGCCGCGCGTCCGCAGGGTATGGGCGCGCCATCGCGCAGGTGTCCGGCGGAACGTTTGGGCCGTCGCGCAGATGAGAAGGAGGACGTGTGGATGAACAAGAGACTCTGGAAGCTGGCGGCGCTGTGCCTGGCGCTGTGCCTGGCGCTGACGGGCTGCAATCTGATCGCCGTCGATCCCCTGCTGCAGATCGCCGAAGATCGCGCCGCTGTGGAAAGCGAGTATCAGACGGTTCTGGCCGAATACGACGGCGGCAGCATTACCGTGGCCGATATGATCTACGATTTCAACCTGCAATGGTATATGTACGAACAGGTGTATACCGGCAGCGGCATGCAGATGCCTGAGGGCACGGAGGAAAGCATCAAGGAAAGCTGCGTCTATCTTGCCCTCAACCGCGTCGCCCTGCGCAAGCAGGCTGAGGAGCGCGGCATCGCCCTGACCGAAGCGGAGATATCGGAAATCGAACAGAGCGTGCGCTCGACCTACGAGGCGACGCTCGAGGCCTATCAGGAGCAGGTCAACGGCGATACGGACGAAGTGCGCGCCGCGCAGGCCGAACTGGAAATGTTCGCCACCGGCCAGGATTACGAGGCGCAGATCGCTTATCAGACCACTGAAGCCATCGCCCAAAAACTGCGCGAGCAGCTCGACGCGGAGATCACCGAGGTCTCCGACGAGGCGCTTGAACAGGTCTACGACACGCACGTCGCCGACGACGAATACTACTACGCCGACGCTCCCGGCGATTTTGAGACCGCTATGACGGGCGACACGCTGGTGACGTGGATGCCGGAGGGCTACCGCACGGTCAAGCACATACTGCTCATCCCCGACGCCGAGGTTCTTGAACCCTATGCGGCGAAAAAACAGGAACTGGACGGGCTGATATCGCAACTGGAAACGCTCAACCAGGAGCTTCTGGCCGCGACGGACGACGATGCGACCGCGCAAACAGACGCGGACGCGGCCGAACTGCAGGCGCAGATCGACCAGATGCAGGCGGACATTGAGGCGGCGGAGGCGGAACTTGCGCCGCTGGCCGAGGCCTGCCTGGCCGACGTGCAGGACCGGGTGGATGCGATCGAGGCCCGCCTGGCCGCCGGCGAGTCGTTCCAGACGCTGATCGACGAATACGGCGAGGACCCCGGCATGCAGAACGAGCCCACCGCCTCGCGCGGCTATTACGTTTCCGCCGCCTCTACCACCTGGGACACCGCTTTCCGCGACGCTGCGATGCTGCTTTCCGAGGTGGGCGACGTTTCCGATCCGGTGTTGGGCATGAGCGGCGTGCATATCATTCGCTATGAAAGCGACGTGACGCCCGGCGCAGTGCCGCTGGAGGACGTGCGCGATCAGCTTTACGAGGAAGCGCTCACCACGCAGCGCGAAGAACATTACGTCGATCAGTGCGCCGCCTGGATCGAGGCGCTTCACCCGGTGTACCATTACGACGCCTGGAGCCTCGAGGGCTAAGCGCGGAAGGAGAATGCCCCATGCAATATGTCAACCTTGAAAAGATCCCCCGCCCGGTTTCGCGCCTGGTTTTCGGCTGCGCCTTTCCGGCCATGAACGCCGGCGAGGACGTTTCCGAACTGCTCGACGCGGCCTTGAAGGCAGGCATGACGGCCTTTGACACCGCGGAAAACTACGGCTTGAGCGAGGTCGGCCTCGGCAACTGGATGGCCTCGCGCAAAAATCGCGACAGGGTTACCGTCATCACCAAGGGCTGCCATCCCTACGGCCATCCGCGCGTTACGCCGGAGGATCTGCGCCACGATTTCGATCAGTCCCTCCAGCGCCTGCGCACGGACCATGTGGACGTGTACATGCTCCACCGCGACGATCCGGAGAAGCCCGTCGGCCCCATCATGGAGGCGCTCAACGAGTATGTGCGCGCCGGCAAAACGCTGCGCATCGGCGCTTCCAACTGGACGCTTAATCGCCTGATCGAAGCCAACGAATACGCCCAAAATCACGGCCTGGAGCCGTTCAGCGTCATCAGCCCCAACTACTCGCTGGCCCGCCAGCTCGGCGACCCGTGGGGCGGCTGCACGGCCCTGACGGGTGAGGAACACGAGGCGGACCGCGCCTGGTGCGCGAAGAGCGGCGTGACCGTGATCGCCTACGCGTCGCTGGCGCACGGCTTTCTCGCAGGCAAGATTCCCAGCGCTGAGCCGGAGCGCCTTGAAGCCTCGCTGGACGAAGGCGGCCGCCGCGGCTACTTCCACGCCGATAATCTCGAGCGCCTGCGCCGCGCCGAGGAACTGGCCGCCCGCCGCGGCTGCAGCGTGGCGCAGATCGCGCTGGCCTATGTGTTGACCGACCCCCTCGGCCTGCTCCCGGCGGTGAGCGCCAGCAAGCCCCGGCATATGGAGGCCAATGTGGCCGCGCTCGACATCGCCCTGAGCGAAGCGGAACGCGCCTGGCTCGATTTGCGCGACTGAGGGCCGGGACGGCCTGTGCTTTCCCAAGCGGCGGCTCGTCTGTAGCCGCCGTTTTTGCGCGCGCAGGGAATGCAGGCGCTGCGGGAATGGGGGGAGGCGCCGCTCTCGCGCGGCGAATTTGCTGCCCTTCGCCGCGCAGATGCGCTCAAAACGCCGCTTCGCGCGCGGAGCGGATTTCCCCGCTGAAAAACGGCGGCGGTTGGCGTCGATCCCCAAATCCTTGCATTTTGAGGCCGTTTTGGCGCTGCGCCGCCGTTGATGCGCCCGCCTGGCCGGGACGGAGATTTCGCCGAAAACGGGCCGTTCACCGCCCTTGTGCGGATGCCCTCCGGAGATTCGCCGTCTGCGAAAGGCTCGCCGCGGCGGTTGCCATGCCCGAAGCCCGGCCGGGCCGCAGCCCCTGGCCGCGGGACCGCCGTTTCAGCGCAAAACACGCGCGCCCTCCGTTTCGGAGGGCGCTTTGCGTTGAAGGGCGGGAGCGCGGACGGGTTTACTGCGCCGCAAAGGCGCGCAGGGCCTTTGCGCTGCGCTCGCCGACCTGCGCGTAGGTTCCAAGGCGGCCGTCGATGTAAAAATCGAACATGCGCAGCGCGCCGCCGACGATGGACGAGCGCTGCAGGCGCGAAAAGTAAATGTGCGGCTCGAGCATCGGACGGGCGGAAATGCGTTCTGCAACATAGCGCGTCAAAGGCGCCTGCAACGCTTCGCGCGCCGCGGTGATGGAACTGCCAAGCACGACGGTGTCGATATCGAAAATGTTGATCAGCGTCACAATGAGGCTGCCAAGATATTCCGCTTCCCGTTCAAGCGCGCGGCGGCAGGCGGCGTCGCCCTGTTCCGCGCGGCGCAAAACCTCCCGCAGGGTGGCTGCCCAGTCGCACGACTGGGCGGGGCCGATCTGAAGCGCGCGGCGGCACAGGGCTGGAACCGTGACGTACATTTCGGCGCATCCGGTATTGCCGCAACTGCACTTTTCACCGTGGATATCCAGCGAAATATGGCCGACCTCGGAGATCTGCCGCGATTTTCCCTGGTAGAGTTGCCCGTTGAGAACAAAGCCCGCGCCGATGCCCTCATCGACGACGATGTAGATAAAATCCGCGATGTCGCGCCCGTAGCCGAAGTGTTGCTCGGCTACGGCGGCGCCGACAAGATTGTTTTCCAGAAATACGGGCAGGGGAAAACGCTCGGAGAGGATTTCCACAAGGGGGATATTCTGCCAGCCATTGAAGTTGGAGGGATTGAGAATCACGCCGCTCATCGCGTCCAGCGGCCCTGGCGCCTGCGCCATGATCCCCAGCAGCAGACTGTCCCGCTCCCGGGCGAGAATGCGGGCAATTTCGGCAACGATCATGTCGATGACGTCCTGCGCGCGCTCTCCGCCCTGGAAGGGATACTGATAAAGCGACTGCACGCTGCCGTCGATGCCGACTAGCGCCACCGCCGCCTGATCGCGGATCCATACCACGCAGATCACCTTCGCATAACGTCCGTTCAGCCGCAAAAGCACCGGCGGACGGCCGCTGTCGGTCTCCACGCTTTCGCATTCGACGATCAGCCGCTGGGCGAGCAGTTCGTTGACGATGGGCGTCAGTCCGCCGCGCGAAAGGTGGGACTGGCGCGATATCTCCGCGCGCGAGGCCCCGCCGCGGCGAATGATGCGCAGGGCGGTGGCTAGGTTGGTCTGCTTGATGGAAGCGGGGTTGCTTCCCTGGATGAGCGGATTCACAGGCGCGGCGGCGCGGATCATGCGCGTTCCTTCCTTCCGGGCGATGATATTCCATTATAGCACACTTTTCCGCCGCGCGCAAAACGATCGCCTCGCAGCGACGCCTGCTTTTTTGCGAAAACGCTGCAAAAAATCTTGACATTTTAACCCAAAAGCAGTATAATACTATTAGTTCGAGATTATAACAAAATAGATGGCGCGGAGGGCCGGCGATGGAACTGTGGTATTTCCAGAAGGGCTTCAATTTTTCGCAGGACGGGCCGGGGAACCGGCTGGTCTACCACCTGTGCGGCTGCAACCTGCGCTGTCCGTGGTGTTCGAACCCGGAGGGCATGCGCCGCATCGAGGGATACGCGCGCTCGGCCACCGTGGACCAGATCCTGCGCGAACTGCTTTCGGCGCGGGCGATGTTCTTTGAAGGCGGCGGCGTGACGCTGACCGGGGGAGAGGCGACGCTGCAGTTTGAGGCCGTGCTTGAACTGCTCTCCCGCGCGAAGGAAGCGGGGATCAATACCTGCATGGAAACCAACGCCACGCACCCGCGCTTTGCGCAACTTCTGCCGCATCTGGATACATTGATCGCCGATTTCAAGCATCCCGACGACGAGGCCCATCGCCGCTGGACGGGCGAGGACGCCTCGCGCATCCGCGCAAATCTGCGCGCCGCCGCCGCGAGCGATATCCCGATGCAGTTGCGCGTGCCGCTCATCCACGGCATCAACGACGATGACCGCGCGCTGCAGGGCTTCGTGGCGTTTTTTGCCGAATTGCAACGGCCGAAGATGACGGTGGAGTTTCTGCGCTATCACGAATATGGCAAGGACAAGTGGAAAAAACTGGGACTGGAATATGCGATGCACGACGCGTTCGTTTCCGAACAGCGGGCCGTGGAATTTGAGCAGGCCTGCCGCGCGGCGGGGATCGCGGTTGTAAGGACCTGAAAAAGCGGAGGAGAGGCAAATGGCAAATATGGTTGGCACCCCTGAACGCATCACGCAGATGGCCAAGGAACTGTTCCGCGAGGAAAGGAGCCTCAAGCGCCTGGACGGCTGGTTCCTCATCAAGGAAAGCTACATGAACCACGAACCCGAGTACGCGCACATGCGCCCCATGGAGCGCGCTGCGAACCTTCTCTACCGCGCGCTGGAAGAGCTTCCGCTGTCCATCAGCGAAAACGCCGTGTTCGCCGGCACGCAGCGCGACGCCTTCGCGCGCTCCTATGCGCTGATCAACCCCAGCTTCAAGGTGGAATCCTTCGCCGGCTACTGCGATCCCACCGCCGTGTTTGACGATATCGAACCCAACGAAGAGTTCCCCCGCGAGCGCATCGAAAAGGTTCGCGCCTACAACGGCAATACCGAGTACGGCCGCGTGCTGGCCGACGCCTACGCCAAGGCCGAGCGCTATACGGGCGAAGTGGCCTTCTTTATGGAACAGGTGACCGGCCACGTCATTCCCGACATCCGGCCCACGCTCCAATACGGCGTCAACAAGTTCATCGCCGATCTGGAGGCGCAGATCGCCGCGGAGGCGGACGAGGAAAAGAAGTCCAATATGCGCGCCATGAAGCGCGCCCTGGAGGCCGTTGTGATGCTTGCCGGCCGCTACGCCGACATCGCCCGCGCACAGATGGAAACGGCGCAGGGCGAGCGCAAAGCGCAGCTTGCCTGCATGGTTGCGGCGCTGGAAAAAGTGCCGGCGCACGGCGCGGAGACGCTTTACGAGGCCATTCAGAGCTTCCTGCTGATGTGGCAGGTCATGTGCGACGAGCAGGCGCCCAACCCCTTCGCCTTCTCTGTGGGCAACGCGGATCGCGTTTTTGAGCCCTACCGCGCCCACGACGGCCTCAACCGCGACGAGACGGCGGCGCTGCTCAAGCACCTGCTGGTGTTCTACAACGTGGCCGACCGCAGCTGGGCCATTTCCCAGGACCTCATCGTCGGCGGCAGGGACCTGGAAGGCAACGATTTGACCAACGAGACCAGCTACGCGCTGCTGGACGCTTACTACGACATGAACATGCCGCAGCCCATCCTGTCGGTGAAGCTGCATAAGAACACGCCCGACAAGCTCTATCGTGAAATGGGCCGCTTCTTCTTCACGCCCGGCTGCCTCACGCCCTCGCTGTTCAACGACGACAGCGTCTTTGTGGCCCTGCGCCGCGGCGGCGTGCGCGAGGAGGATTTGCCGGACTACGCCATCGCCGGCTGCCAGGAGCCGCTGATCATGGGCAAGGACAACGGCAATACCACCAACAGCTGGTTGAACCTGCCCAAGATTCTCGAATTGACGCTCAACAACGGCGTTTCCCTCATCACGGGCGAAAAAATCGGCTCGTTTGTGCCCGAGGTTTCCGCCGAGGAGAACCTGCGAAATCTGCGCGAGCGCTTCTATCAGAACCTTGAAGCCTACCTCAAAGAGATGGAAAAGGCCGCCAACAACTGTACCGAGGCCGTTTCCCACCTGCCGGTGCCCTTCCTTTCGACGATGATGGGCGGCCTGGAAACCGGCTACGACATGCGCGATATCCGCCATCAGGGCACGCGCTACAACGGCAGCGGCTGCCTCATCCACGGCCTGTCGGTGATGGCGGATTCGTTCGTGGCGGTGGATTGTCTATTGCGCGATCGCCCGCAGGACGCCGGCAAGCTCATCGAGGCCCTGCGCGCCAATTTCGAGGGCTATGAGGAACTGCGCGACTACCTCGTCGCCTGCCCGAAGTACGGCAACAACGAGGACGTGCCCGACGAAGAGGCGCGCGTCATCGCCAATCGCGTTTCGGACATGGTTTCGGCGCTGCGCAACAACTGGGGCAACCCCTTCCGCGTCGATTTCTCCACGCCCTCCACGCACCTGCTTTACGGCTACTGGGTGGGCGCCATGCCCGACGGCCGCAAGAGCCGCGATATGCTCAACTATGGCGTTGATCCCTTCGCCGGCGACGCCAACAACGGCCTGGGCCTGCGCACGCTCTCCACGCTCAAACTGCCCTTTGAGAAGTTCGGCGGCGGCTATGCCAGCCACTTTGGCATCGCCCCCAAGTATTTCCGGGAGGACAGCTTTGAGGAAAAGGGCATGGCCTTCAAAAACCGCGTGGTCGGTCCGCTGTTTTTCAATGAGTATGCCGACCATCTTTCGCCGTTCTACCTCTATGTGAACGTCACCACGCCCGAGATGCTGCGCAAGGTGCTCGCCAATCCCAAGAAGTACGCGCCCAGCGGCGTCTACATCATGCGCATCCACGGCACGTTCGTCAACTTCCTCGACCTTTCGCCCGCCATTCAGGAGGACATCATCCGCCGGCTCGATCCCGGTTCGACCTCCATCGCCTGCTAGAAAATTCGCGCGCTCGCCGCGCCGCCGCCCATGCCTGCTGCGCACGGGCGGCGGCGCGGGAGCGTTTTGCCATCGTCTGTGGAGCGCGCCCGGCCGGGCCGAGCGCGAACATTTTGGCTGCCTGACGCCGGCGCCGCGCCCGCGTAAGCGACGACGCCTGTTTTGCGTTACAATTTTCCGTCGGCGCGGTGCGCGCCGCACGCAGGGGAGGATCAACTAACTATGTATACCATCGGCCTGGACATCGGGACTACGACGCTTTCCGCCGTCGCCGTTGATGCGCGCACGGGCGAGGTAGCCGCGACGCTCAACCGCCCCAACCGCGCCGCTGTGGACACGGGCGAAACCTACGCCCGCGCGCAGGATGCGAACGCCATCGTCGAGCAGCTTCTTGCCATGGCGGACGAGCTTCGGCAGCGCTGCGGCAACGTCGCCGCCGTCGGCCTGACGGGGCAGATGCACGGCGTGCTCTATGTGGACGCGCAGGGCAGGGCCGTCAGCCCGCTCTATACCTGGCAGGACGGCAGGGGAGAGCAACCGTTTGAGGGCGACACCTACGCCTCCGCGCTTTCCGACGCCACGGGCTACGCCATGGCGACGGGGTTTGGACTGACCACGCATTTCTGGCACGCGCAAAACGGACGCGTGCCGGAAACGGCGGCGGCGCTGTGTACGATTTTTGACTATGCCGGGATGCGCCTTACCGGCCGCAAAGCGCCGCTGATGCACGTTTCCGGCGCTGCCAGCCTGGGCGCGTTCGATCAGGATGCCTGCGCCTGGGACCTGGCTGCGCTGCGCCGGGCCGGGTTGGACGGCGCGCTGCTGCCCGAGGTGACGCCGCGCTGCGCCCTGCTCGGCGAGGACAAATACGGCGCGCCCGTTTCCTGCGGCATTGGCGACAACCAGGCCAGCTTCATCGGATCCGTGCGCGAGATGCAAGGCAGCGTGCTGGTCAACATGGGCACCGGCGGGCAGGTTTCCATGGCCTGCGATCGCTGCGCGCCCTGCGAAGATATCGAGCGCCGCCCGCTGGGAGATGGGCACAGTATCCTCGTCGGTTCCTCGCTGTGCGGCGGACGCGCCTATGCGCTTTTGGAGGAATTTGCCCGCAGCTTTGCCGCCCTGGCCGGCTACGACGGCGGCTCTCTCTACGAGGCCATGAACCGCGCCGGCCTGGAAGCGCTGGACAACACAGGCCTGCCCGCAGTGGACACGCGCTTTTGCGGCACGCGCCGGCAGAGCGATCTGCGCGCCAGCGTTCGCGGCCTTTCGCCGGAAAACTTCAACGCCCCGGCGCTCATTGCCGGCACGCTGATGGGCATGGCGGGGGAACTGCACGAACTCTACGCCATGATGCGCGCCTCCGGCGCCGTCCCGGCGCGGGAACTGATCGGTTCCGGAAACGGCATTTGCAAAAATCCCGCCCTGCGCCTGGCCTTTGAACGCGTGTTCGGCATGCCGGTACAGATTCCCGTTCACCGCGAGGAGGCGGCATACGGCGCGGCGCTGTTTGCCATGGCGGCCTCCGGCCTTTGCACGCTTGCGCAGGCACAGGCGCTGATCCGTTACCGATAAAGAATTTCTTCAGTTTGTGTAGCAATTCATTTTCATAAACGGCGATAAAAAGTTAAGGAATTGGCGGTTTTGCCTTGACAGAATGAATAATTTAGTGTACAATTTCTATTATTGTGAAGGAACAATGCGCAAGCGGTTCCGCGTCTATGGAAGCGGCGCGCCGCACGCGGCCTTGCACAAAATGGAAAGGGGGCGCTTGCATGGGAGAAATCATTCTGCAAATGAAGGGCATTGACAAGTCGTTTCCCGGCGTACACGCCTTGGATCATGTAGATTTTGAGGTGCGCAAGGGAGAGGTCCATGCCCTGATGGGCGAGAATGGCGCCGGAAAATCCACGCTGATGAAGGTTCTGACCGGTATCTACACCAAGGATTCGGGCACGATCACCTACGAAGGCCGTGAGGTGGAATTTTCCAATCCCCGCGAGGCGCAGAAGGCCGGCATCGTCATCGTTCACCAGGAACTGAACATGATGGGCCATTTGACAGTTGCGCAAAACATCTTTGTGGGCCGCGAGATGCGCAAGGGCATCTGGATTGACGACGCGCGCATGAACGCCGAGGCGCGCAAGCTCTTTGAACAGCTCAGCATCGACATCGACCCGCGCGAAACCATGAGCCACCTCACCGTGGCCAAGCAGCAGATGTGCGAGATCGCCAAGGCCATTTCGCACGAGGCCAAGGTCATCATCTTCGACGAGCCGACGGCGGCGTTGACCGATACGGAGATCGAGCAGCTGTTCAAAATCATTCGCGATCTGCGCCAGCGCCAGTACGGCATCGTCTATATCTCGCACCGCATGGACGAGATCAAGCGCATCACCGACCGCGTTTCGGTCATGCGCGACGGCCAGTATATCGGCACCCTGATTTCCGGCGAGTGCACCAAGGAAGATATCATCAACATGATGGTCGGCCGCGTAATTTACGAAGAGCCCAAAACGCAAAGCCACTGCCCGCCGGACGCGCCGGTGGTGTTGCGCGTGGAGCATCTTAACGCCGGCAACATGGTCAAGGACGTCAGTTTTGAACTGCGCAAAGGCGAGATCCTCGGCTTTGCGGGCCTGGTCGGCGCGGGGCGTACCGAGACTGTGCGCGCCCTCTTCGGCGCGGACCCCAAAGACAGCGGCGATATTTACATCGACGGCCAGAAGGTCGAGATCAACTCCCCCAAGGACGCTGTGAAATTGGGCATCAGCTATCTGTCCGAGGACAGAAAGCGCTTCGGCATCGTCCTTAAAAAGAGCATTACCGAAAATTCCACCCTGGCAACGCTCAGAAGCTACACAAAAAACGGCTTTATCGACAAGCGCCGCGAAGAGGACGTGACGGACAATTACGTCAAGGTGCTCAGAACCAAGACGCCCAGCATCGACCAATTGGTCATGAACCTCTCCGGCGGCAACCAGCAAAAAGTGGTCATCGCCAAATGGCTGGTCAACGATTCGCGCATCATGATCTTTGACGAACCGACGCGCGGCATCGACGTGGGCGCCAAGCAGGAAATCTACGAACTGATGAGCCGCCTGGCCGAGGAAGAGGGCAAGGCCATTATCATGATCTCCTCGGAAATGAGCGAGATATTGCGCATGAGCGACCGCATTCTGGTTATGTGCGAAGGCAAAAAGACCGCGGAGTTCGATATCTCCGAGGCCACGCAGGAGAAGATCATGGACTCCGCCACGCGCGACATTGATATGCAGGAGGCGGCACGATGAAAACGGCATTGAGCGAATTCAAAAACCTCCGACTGGTTAAGGCGATGGGCTTCAACCGCGTAGTGCTCATCGGCGTCATCATTCTGATGTACATTCTTTTCGCCATTCTCAGCCCGATCCTGCACGAAGGCACGAACTTCGTTTCCTACGCCCGCGTTCTCAGCGCCCTGAACTACGGCTATTTCATCGGCTTTATGGGCCTGGGCGTGACCTTTGTCATCGCTACTGGCAATATCGACTTCTCCATCGGCCCGGTAATGTATACCTCGGCGCTGATCGCCGGCTACTGCATGAACAGTTACGGCGCGCCGCTGTGGCTGAGCATGATCCTGTGCATCCTCATCGGCACGGTGTTTGGCACCATTGGCGGCTTCTTTGTCTCCTACCTGCATCTGCCCTCGTTCATCACTTCCATGTCGCTGATGCTGGTGGCCAAGGGCGTGGGCTCCATTTTCACCAAGACGCAGGCTGTCTCCTGGCCGGACCTGAACTCGCCCAACGGCTGGTATCGCTATATGGTGCGCGCCGGAGACGTGCCCACAGGCCTGATTTTGCTGATCGCCATGGCCATCATCTGCGCCATCATTCTCAACAAGACCCGCGCGGGGCGGTACATGATCTGCATCGGCGCCAATCGCGAAGCCGTGCGCCTCTCCGGCGTCGATACCCGGCGCTGGGAAATGCTGGCGTTCATCATCAGCGGCACGCTGGCGGGCATTGCGGCCCTGTTCTATGTGGGCGCCTACTCCACCGTGCAGCCGGGCCTTGGCGATACCTTCAACAATGAAGCCATCGCCGCCTGTGTCATGGGCGGCACGAGCATGGCCGGCGGCCTTGCCTCCATTCTCGGCACGGTGATCGGCGCGTTCATCGTCGCCCTGATGCAGGAAGGCATCCTCGCCATGGGCTTTACCATCTCCTACCAGTATGTGCTGACCGGACTGATCGTGCTGGGCGCCGTAATCGCCGACACGCTCAGCCGCCGGCGCAGGAACTGACGCGCGAGAGAGGAGGATAAACATGAAAAGCAAAGCGATTACCAAGAATCACGCTTTCATGCAGAGACTGGTCGTTCTCGTTGTCGTCATTGTGCTGTATCTGTTCTTTTACGCGATGAGCACGTCCTTCCGCCGGTACACGACGCTGATTCAGATCTGCAGCTACATGTACTACATACTGCTCATGGCCATTGGCGTCACCTTCCCGCTGATCACCGGCGGCGTCGATCTTTCGATGGGCACGGGGCTGATTTGCTACTCGGTCATCGGCAGTTACATGATCCGCATCAACGGCTGGCCGGTTTGGGCGGCCATCATCCTCACCATCGCCCTGGGCGTGCTGGTCGGCTTTATCAACGGAAACATCATTGCCCGTCTGGATCTGCCGCCGTTCATCGCCACATTGGCGACAATGATGTGCTGCCGCGGCCTTGGCTCCATACTCACCAACAACTACTCCGGTACTTGGCCGGCGGCCGCTGAGGCGGAGGGCTGGTTCCGCAGCATCTTCAAGGTCGTCACGCCGGACAGGACGCCCATTCCCGTGGGCATGATTCTGATGATCGTGCTGGTCATCATCATGTCCTTCGTGCTCAACCATACCCGCACGGGCCGCTACATCATTGCCATCGGCTCCAACAAGGAAGCCCTCAAGCTCTCCGGCGTGAGCGTGGCCCGCTGGCACATTTCCGCCTATGTCATTTCCGGTTTCTTTGTCGGCCTGGCCGCCGTGGCCTATGCCGCGACATTCCCCAACATCACCCCCGGCACGGGCGCCGGCTTTGAACTGGACGCGATCGGTTCGGCCATCATCGGCGGTACGGCCATGTCGGGCGGTTCCGGCTCTGTGGTGGGAACGTTCCTGGGCGTGCTTCTGATCTCCCTGCTAAAAACAGGTCTGCCGTTTATCAACCTGCAGGCCAACTGGCAGCAGGTGATCACTGGCTGCGTCCTGCTCGTGGCCGTTACCATCGACATGCGCAGGAACCGCAAGCGCACCTGAGTATGTAGCAGCGCAAGCTGTGCATAAAATATCGAAGGAGGAACTCGTTATGAAGAAGGTATTCTCCCTGGTTCTGTCCCTGATTCTCGTGCTGGGCATGTTTGCGGTTGCGACCGCCGAAGAGCAGCCCACCTACCACTTCGAGATCGTCTCGAAGGGCTTCCAGTCCACCTACTGGCAGGCCGTCTACCAGGGAAGTCTGGCCCGCGTTGAAGAACTCAACGAGGAAGCCGGCTACGAAATGATCACCTTCAACTTCGTCGGCCCGGACTCTGAAAGCGACATCGCGCAGCAGGTGCAGCAGTTCACCTCCGCGCTGAACGCCGCCCCGGATGCCATCGGCTTCGCCGCCGTGGACCAGTCCGCGTTCATGGAGCTGCTCCAGCGCGCCGTTGATGAGAACATCCCGATCATCGGCTTCGACTCCGGCGTTCCCGGCGCTCCCGAAGGCGCTGTCTATGCCAACGCTTCCACCGACAACTACGCTGCCGGCGCCATGGCCGCGGATGGCATGTGGGAGAAGATCAAGGATCGCGTGGCCGCCGCTGAAGGCGCTGTGCGTATCGGCGAAGTCAACCAGGAAGCCACCGGTGAATCCGTGACCCAGCGCGGCCTCGGCTTCATCGACCGCATCATCGAGCTGGCCACCGAGGCGGGCTACGGCGTGGCCGTGACCGGCAATGAGTTCTATGTGAACAACTGCGCCGGCTCCACTGCGACCGAGGAAGAGGCCAAGATCATCATCGAGGTCCGCGTGCCCTCTCAGACCACGGTCGAACTGTGCGCCACCGAGGCTTCCGTTATCCTCAACAAAGAGGACACCATCGCCATCTTCGGCTCCAACCAGACTTCTGCGGAAGGCGTTGTGACCGCTGATGACAACCTCTACGTCTGCGGCACCAGCGACGATTCCGTCATCGCCGTCGGCTTCGACTCCGGCGCGACCCTGAAGGCCGCCATTCGCAATGGCGTTATGTACGGCGCCATCACCCAGGCTCCCGTGTCCATCGGCGCCATCACCATCGACCTGCTTCTGGCCGTTGCCCAGGGCGAGGAAGTCGCCAACACCGACACTGGCTGCGCGTTCTACACCGTCGATAACATCGACGATCCGGAAATCGCCCAGAACCTGTACGACTAATTCCGTCGTCTGAACCGCGATTGCGGCCAGACAAAGGCCCGCCCTGCCTGGGGCGGGCCTTTCATTTTCCGCTCCCTTTGTCCTGAAGCCCGGCACGCCTCCGGGGCAGATGACGGCGAGCGCAAGCGCGCAGGTGCGAGGCCTTGATCTCCGCCATGTCCTATTGACGCGACGCTTCGCAAGCCCGCGGGCATGCCCATCGACCGAATCGTACAAAGGCGCTTCGAGAGCGCGCGGGCGCGAAGCGTCGGTTGAGACGATGGGGGATGCGCGCCGCGCCCTGGCTACTTTGCATAAAGCGTTCGTCTGCCGCATTTCGGACGCCGTCGGGCGATCTGTCGCGGCCTATCCGCCTGCCGGATGTTCCCCCGTCTTGAGGCGTGGTGGGGATGGGACTTTTAAAGGGAGGGTGGTGCGGTTCGCGTTTCGCGGTCAATTCGATCGCCTCCGGGCGATCTGTCGCGGATTTACCGACTGCCGGATGCTTCCGACCGTCCAGAAGCGCGGCGGGGATGAGGCTTTTAAGAGAGCGTGCAGGGTCGGTTCACGCTTCGCGGTCAATTTGGTCACCGCCGGGCGACCTGTCGCGGCCTATCCGTCTGTCGGATGTTCCCCCGTCTTGAGGCGTGGTGGGGATGGGACTTTTAAAGGGAGGGTGGTGCGGTTCGCGTTTCGCGGTCAATTCGGACGCCTCCGGGCGAACTGCCGCGGATTCGCCGCCTGCCGGATGTTTCCGACCGTCCGGAAGCGCGGCGGGGATGAGGCTTTAAGAAAGCGTGCAGGAGAGGTTTGACGTTTGCGTATCTGCTTGCAGCGGCGAGCACAGGTAAAGCGCCGGCCGATCGTGCCTGCATCCATATTTCCGCAACGCGGTGGGAAAAGCCGCGATGCAGTCAAAATCATTCCTGCGTCTGATGCTTGTCCGCACGGCTCTGACGACGGAGACTGGCAGTTTTGGCGATATCCAGTCGCTTTCGCGCGATTTCTGGGCTCTCCATCCGTGTGCGCATAAAGAAGAAGCGCCGCCGTCGCTGCATCCCGGATGCTTCCTGCGCCTTGCGTACGATCCCTGCGCGGCGGCAAGGCCGACGGGGAATGGCGTCATTTGCATTTTGACGGCCGCTTTTGTGGAAACTGTGATCCGGCATCCGTCCGCTTTGCCGCCCGAGAAGTTTTAAGTTAAATGTTCTCGAAACCTCTTTACAAACCAGTGGCATTCTGGTATAATACCTAATGTTCGCGAGAACAAAACCACCTGGGGCATTAGCGAAGTTGGCTATCGCGCTACACTGGCAGTGTAGAGATCACCGGTTCGAGTCCGGTATGCTCCACCATAAAAGGACTGAAACTTTGATACAAGGTTTCAGTCCTTTTCTTTATATTCTTGCAGAATCCTAATGCAAAATGGCAAATGCACCCGGGAATATGAATGATTCCGGCATATTTCCTTCGCCGCCATCCCCGGGATGAATTTCCGCTGAAAAACTGTATAGATAGAATGCACCCACACTCTCTGGAGGGTGCATAACAAAACGATTGCTCATGCTTTCGTTTTGACATTAGGGCTTTTATTTTGCGAATAGCCCTTTCGTTTTGTTTTGGGTGCAAAATGCTTATTTTTGACAGAATTCTCTTATTTTATCGATGTAAAGCTTGAAGTGATCAATGAGAGCCGCAGGATATTGTGCCCCCAGCGCTTCTAGCATGCTTTCGACTTCTTCATTTGGAATAGACAAAAATCGGGAACACATATCATCCAGAGCAGCGTCAAAAAAAGCCTTATCACATACCTGCTGATCAATAACAAGCAATTCATACGCCGCAAGCGTGCTGGGGTAATAATCTAAGGACGATGTTGCCAGCTGAGCAACTAAATCTTTGGAAAACAAATGTGAGAGTTGCTCCTGGTGCTCCATAACCATAATAGTAAAATCTGATGAACGGAAGCCTTCTGCAAAGTCAAATGTGAAAAGAGTTCCATCCGAAAACAGAAAATCCGTTTTATCTCGGTCTTCGAACAGACAGTGCGCAATCACTCCGTGAACATAGGCGTGCAGCAATTGTTCAGAGTCTTTCACCTGTTCCAAACATGGCTTTGGTTGAGAGATAAGATACTCGATTGCTACGGCATAATCACCTTCTTTAGGCGACACCAGATAAGCCCACGGTACATTTACCCCCATAAGCTTTGCAAGGCGCAATCCGATAAACTCGTTGCATGCACACTCCCTGCTACCACCCTTAATGACATAAGCCACACCATCGCCTTGTTTCGGTATAGCAAATTGCTTATTGCCGCTCAAACCGCCATCAGTAAATGGTCTGAATTTATAGTCCTTACGATTGAGAAAAAACGAATTCCTCACAAGATTCACCGCCCGCTTGCATCGCTTTTTTCGAACTGTATTTGCTGTTCTTACGGTGGCTTCCATTTTCATCAACAACAATATTACTTCTCCGGGCACGTTCAGCCTGCACTTCAGAAAACTGCTCACCGGTAATAATCGCTGGATGGGATGCCGTTGCAAGATATGTTATGTGTGAAACCGAATCAACCGGCTTGGTTGTGTCCGCATATTTTTTTAGTATGACCACGTCGCCAGTGTATTTTTTATTTTTGAGCATGACTTCGATACTACGTTTGGACCATTTTTCTTTCCCCGTGGGCGAAGGTATTTTCAACTCATAGAGTGATGCAATGATTCCGACCACGCTTTTTCCGGAAAGATACATCGAAAAAATCAACCGAACGACATCCGCCTGCTGTTCGTTGATGGTCAGTTCCCCAGCAGCATCGTTCTCATATCCATAGCATGGGCGGGAGTACAGACGCGAGGAACCATTTTCCAGTCGCCGCTGGATACCCCAATTTACATTCTGACGCCGGATCTCATTTTCGGCTTCGGAAACACTGCTCATAATCGAAATAAGCAAAGTGTGCTCTGGATCGCTGCTGTCGAGGTTTTCCTGTTCAAAAATGACATGCACGCCAGACTGATGAAGTAGTTTTATCATTTGCAGTGCTTCGGTTACATTTCGGCCGAACCGACTGATGCTTTTGCAGAGAACAATATCAAACTTTCGATTGGCTGCATCGTCCAGAAGGCGCATGAACTCTGTGCGTCCAGCGATTGTTGATCCACTCCGGAAATCCAAGTAAATGTCGCACAGTGTCCACATCGGATTCTCTGCAACCAGCTGTGTGAGCTTAGAAACTTGATTCGTCATGCTATTCAGTTGTTCCTGCGTATGTGTGCTGGTTCTGCAATAAATCACTACTCGGTGCAAATCGAATGCTAGACGTTGGGGCAGTATCTTTGTGATGGCACGGCTGGGCATCGGCTATTTCCTTTCATGCTTTATTACCACGTCTGTTTTACAAAAGAAATCTTAGCTTTTTTTAAAGCAACCCAGTCGCCTTTCAGTTCTGTTGCGTCCAATGCTTCATATGCAAAAACCCATAGAGGATCGAACGTATTAGGATCTTTAGAAGAAAGTCCCAGAGCATACGTATGTAGCGTATTAATATCGGATTGCATATTCCAATGCTTGCAATAAAGATACGCCATCAACATATAAATGCAGTCTTGGCTAGTAATAATGTCATTGATGTTAATGCTAGTACCTCGAAATGCCTTGCTACATCTCACGGCGGTTTATTTGACGCTTACGGAGAGTGTGCCGTGTACCGGCAAAACTATCTCCGCAACCATTATGCAGAGCGTGACAAACAACACCTTTTTCTTTTCCGTT
>DVIA01000028.1 GCA_018711655.1 Candidatus Pullichristensenella avicola | reverse complement strand
GACAAGGAGGTCATGAGCTTCTGCCAGAGCTTCATGACTGAACTGTACCGCTACATCGGAAAGGATATGGACGTGCCCGCGGGCGACATTGGCGTGGGCGGCCGCGAGATCGGCTATCTGTTCGGCCAGTACAAGCGCATCACCCGCCTTTACGAAGGCGTGCTCACCGGCAAGGGCCTGCCCTACGGCGGTTCCCTGGCCCGCACCGAGGCTACCGGCTACGGCCTTGCGTATCTGATGGAAGAAATGCTCAAGACCGTCAATGGCGAATCTCTTGCCGGCAAGCGCGTTGTCGTTTCCGGTTCGGGCAACGTAGCCATTTATGCCAACGAAAAAGTCACGCAGCTGGGCGGCAAAGTCGTCGCCATGTGCGATTCCAACGGCTGGATCTACGACGAGGACGGCGTGGATCTCAAGACCATCAAGCGCCTCAAGGAAGTCGAGCGCAAGCGCATCAAGGAGTACATCAATGAGCATCCCAAGGCCGAGTACCACGAGGACGGCTCCATCTGGGACGTGCCCTGCGACGTCGCCCTGCCCTGCGCTACGCAGAACGAACTGCACGCGGAACACGCCAAGACCCTCATCAAAAATGGCGTCATCGCCGTCGGCGAGGGCGCGAACATGCCCACCACGCTGGAGGCGACGCAAATCTTCCAGCAGAGCGGCGTCCTCTTTGCGCCTGGCAAGGCCGCCAATGCCGGCGGCGTGGCGACCTCCGCGCTGGAGATGTCCCAGAACAGCATGCGCCTGAGTTGGACGTTCGAAGAGGTCGATCAGAAACTCCGGCAGATCATGGTCAATATCTTCCACAACACTGCCGATACCGCCAAGCAATATGGTCACGAAGGCAATTACGTCATGGGCGCGAACATCGCGGGCTTTATGAAGGTCGCCAACGCCATGCTGGCGCACGGCATGGTCTAAGGGAAACACATTGCGCAGAGCGCCGCGCGGTTTGAAACGCCGCGCGGCGCTTTTTGCATGGAACAAAGCGCGGAAAGCGTGTTCGCGCGCTGGAAAAACGCCGGGATCGACGGCGATCAACTGCCCGCAGGCAATGCGCCAAGGCGTACGCTGCGTCTCCGGGACGCTTCAGAGCAAAAGGCACGGCGCTTTTCAACGTGAGGCGCGACCTTGCCGTTCGATACGCGGCCTAGAAAGCAGAACCCGCCGCTTGGCCTTAATGGCGAAGAGGCGCGGCCAGCATTGCCGCCGCCTGCAGCGCGAATCGGCCGCGGCGTCGCGATCGTGCGCGGGCGCTTTCACGCGCAGTTCGGCGGGTAGATCCGCCGCGGAGGCCTTCCGCATCCGCCCCTGCATACGATGGCGGACTGCGCATCGCCGGCGCCATCGGCAGCTTTGTGCTGGTCGTCCGCCCCTGCGCGCGATGACGGCATGCGCATCGCCGGCGCCATCGGCAGCTTTGTGCTGGTCGTCCGCCCCTGTGTACGATGGCGGCATTAAGCAGTACCTCGGCAAGGGCGACGCGGAGATCCGTCCGCCCCTGCGCACGATGGCGGCATAATGGATGCCCCATTTGCACTCATCCCTTAAAAACCATCCGCCTCTGTACGCGATGGCGGCATGTGCAAGCGCGGAGTGCCGCACCAGGACGTTTCGCGGCTTTCGCGTTGCTGCGACGTGCGGAGGCGGATAAAAAGCGTCCGGTTTGGTTGCCGCGTCGCAATCAAAAGGCGCCCTCCCCTGCCGATACGGCGGTATGGGAAGGCGCCTTTGCGCGACAGAAGCGCGGTCAAATCCTCTTCAGGGTGTACTTGCGGCTGCCCAGTCCGATCTTTTCGCCCTGATCCAACGTCGCCTGCCACTCGATGTTGGGGTTGGAATCCTTGAAATGATCGTGATGGCAATGCCAGTCCGCGCGAGCCAGGTTGTCGCCAAGCTGGCTGTCGGCAATGGGCGTGGCCTTCAGGCAGGCGTCCGCGCAGGCCTGGTCGAGCGCCACGGGGTCAAAACTGGCGAACATGCCGATATCGGGCAAAATCGGCGCGTCGTTGTCGCCATGGCAGTCGCAATTGGGGCTGATGTCGCGCACCAACGCCACATGGAAGCAGGGGCGGCCGTGACATACCGCCTGCGCGTACTCGGCCATCTTGCGGTCGAGCAGCTCGTTGGCGCTGTCGTTGCTGTTGTATACGGCGTCAAAGGAACATGCGCCGATGCAGCGCCCGCAGCCCTTGCATTTCTCCTCGTCGATGACGGCTTTGCCGCGCGGGAAGGAGATCGCTTCGCTGCCGCACTCGCGCGCGCAGCGATGGCAACCGCGGCAAAGGCTTTCATCCACGGAGGGCTTGCCGCTCTTGTGCTGATCCATCTTGCCGGCGCGGCTGCCGCAGCCCATGCCGATGTTCTTGATCGCGCCGCCAAAGCCGGTGATCTCGTGGCCCTTGAAATGCGTCAGGCTGATGATAATATCCGCGTCCATAATGGCGCGGCCGATCCTTGCGGTCTTGCAGTACTCGCCGCCCACAACGGGGACCTCCACATCGTCGGTACCGCGCAGGCCGTCGCCAATGATGATCTGGCAGCCCGTGGTCACGGTGTTGAAGCCGTTGAGGTTGGCGCAATCCATGTGCTCCAGCGCATTTTTGCGGCTGCCGGGATAGAGCGTATTGCAGTCGGTCAAAAAGGGCATACCGCCCTTTTCGCGGCAAAGGTCGGCGATGACTTTGGCATAATTCGGGCGCAGGAAAGCAAGATTGCCCAATTCGCCAAAGTGCATCTTGATGGCGACGAATTTGCCCTCCATATCGATATCGCACATACCGGCGGCCACGCAGAGTTTGCGCAGCTTTGAAAGTTGACTGGTGCCCATGGGGCAGCGGAAATCGGTAAAGTAAACGATCGGCTTTTCCATCTTTTATCCTCCTCGCCATTCAAAGCGCGCCATGGCATCGGCGCCGGCAAACCAACAGTTATAGAATATGAAATATTTTCCGACCTTACAAGATGCTTTCTGTTATATTCTGTTAAGCCCTGCAAACAAAATTTGCGATGCGCGCGCAGGACGCACTTGCATGCATCAAGGAGCAAATTGCTGAAAGCGCCGCGCGGTGCAAACGCCCGCCATTTTGCGCGCGAAACTAGAGAACCGTGCGCCGCCCGGATCAAAGGCGCAAGGCGCCCGGGCAAGCGCCGCTCGCTCCGCCCGAAAACAGTTGCGCGAATTCCCAAAGGCTGGTCGGCCGCGCTTACGGCGCGCCTTCCAGGGCGCGCTCCAATAAAGCGGCGGCCTCTTCGCGGGAAGCGCGCACTTCCGCGAGCATGCTTTCGTAAAACGCCTGCGCCGCTGTTCTCCGTTCGAGCGCGATTTCCCGACCGCGAGGCGTCAACAGGCGCTCGCCAATCCGCTCCAGTTTGTAGCGGTATTCGCCGAAAAACGTCTCGCCGCCCGCGTCGTCGCGATCGGCGATGGCGCCGTCTGCCGTGAGGCTGTAAAGCGCGCCGCCGAGGCGGCCCTGGTAAAACAGGGTACGGGCGACGCCTGTCGCGCCGCACACATCCACTTTGTCCGCATCGTAGAGAATCTTCGCCTCGATCGTTTCCGGCGCGTCGCCGCTGCGAAAGCGATGTGTGCGCACGCAATCGGCAACATGTCGGGCGAAATCCCCGCCAAAGCCGCTCTTTTTGAGAAACTTTTCCGCTTTTTTCGCGCCGATTCGGGCGTGACAACCCTTCCCCCGCTCCATTTGTTCTCGGCGGCCGACGTCATGCAAAAGGCAGGCGGCGATTACCACATCCACATCGGCGTCCGGCTCGTGGGCGGCAATGTCCAGCCCTACGCCGAGAACGCGCAGCACATGTTCGGCGTCGTGCGCGCCGTCGCACATGCGCATCTGTTTGCGCATATAGCGCTCTATCCGCTCGTATTGCTCTCTGTCCATGCCGTTTCCTCAGTTGCCCAACAGGAAATCGAGAATATTCCAGCCGTCCGAGGTGTCGGCGCGGTAAAGCTCGGTATAGCCGCACTGGGCGCAGCTGACGGTGATGAACTTCTTGTTCTGGATATCGAATATCCTGGCAAAATTGCCGCCCGTGGCCTGAAACTGGTCGTGTTCAAATTGCGTGCAACCGCATTTGGGGCAGACGTATTGACCATGACGCTCGCTCATTGTGATTCCTCCCTGACGATATTCCGAACCCATTTGCCCTGTTTGTAACGCCAAAAACCGACAAACGCCTTGATGATCTGCTCCGTATAGGTGGCCAGATAAACGAGCGGAAGCGGCATGCGCAGCGCGATCCCGGCAAGAATCGTCATCGGCACGCCGACGCACCAGAGCGTCGCAACGTCGATGACCGCCGCAGAACGAACATCGCCGCCTGTGCGCAGAAGCGCGACGATAATGACGTTGTTGAAGGCGTGCAGCCACATGCCCCCGCAAAGTATGTAGATCATTCCGCGCGCCAGATCCGCCGTATCCTGCGACAGCGGAAACATGCCCACGATCGGGCCGGAAAGCGGCAAAATCACGCACAGGCAGAAAACCAGCGTCAGAACCGGCGTCGCCAGCAGAAAACGCTTGGCATAAAGCCGCGCCTTGTCCATTTCTCCAGCGCCCAGCGCCATGCCGACCATAACGCCGCAGGCATGGCTGAGCGCGCGCATGGCGATGGCGGCAAGCTGTTCGACATTGGAAAATACGCCTGCGGCCGCCGTTGCCGATACGCCGTCGCCAATGCGGCCATAAACGGCGGAATAGACCACCGTGCCGCCCGCCCACAGCGCCTCGTTGATCAACACCGGCAGGGCGATGGCCACAAACATGCGTACCGCACGCGCCGAACCCGGCAAAAGCTCCCGCAGCCGCGCGGCGTTGGCAAAGCGGTAGCGATAGGAGAAAAAGAGGATCAAAAACAGTTCCACCAACGCCCCGATGAGCGTGGCGATGGCGCCGCCGCGCACGCCCATGCCCGCGCCAGGCATGGTAAAGGTCATGCCCAGCAGGCTTACTTCGCGAGTGGGATAAATCAACAGCGTGTTGAAAACGATGTTTGTACAAATCGCCGCCAGGCTCGCGAACATGGGAAGCTTGACCTGCTCGGTGGACTTGAGCACCGCGGCCTCAATCAGCGACATGCTCTGCACGAAATAGACAAAACCAATGACGCTCAGATACTCTGCGCCGGCGCGCACGCCAGCTTCGCTGTTGAGCAGCAGACGCATGATCGCTTCCGGAATGAGGATGGCCGGCAGACCCAACGCCGCCGCCACCAGCAGCGCAAAGGCAATGGCGATGCCCTGCGTTCGGCGCACGCCGGCCACATCGCGCCGTCCCCAATACTGCGCTACAAAGATAGACGCGCCGCTGATGGCGCCAAACATGGCGATTTGAAACAGAAATGAAACCCGGTTGGCCTGCGTCACGCCGGAAAGCTGAATTTCTCCCAAGGCGCCGATCATCAGATTATCGACGATCTGCATCGAAGCCGTAACCATGCTTTGCAATGCGATGGGAATCGCCAGGCGGAAAAGCTGACGCGTAAAACCCGATTCCCAACGCAAAACAGACGGCTGCATAGGTGCTCCCTTCTTCCCGCGGCCTCACTCCTGGCGCAATTCACCGATGGGAAACTGGGAAATGCGCAGATCGGTCCATCCAAACGGGATCATCTCAATGGTATAGGTTTCCTTTGCGGTCAGGCGCGGCAGAATCGGCACCGGGGCGCTGCTGCCATCGACCACTTTCCAGTCCACAGGCACCGCCTTGGCCAGCACGCGCACCGGCGGCTCGCCAACCTTGAAAGCGGCCTGATCGCCTTCGGTGCGGACGACCTTCATTGGCTCGTCCCGCACCAACGCCCAGCCCCATTCTTCGGGCGTATCCACGCGCCCGTTTGCGCCCTCGCGCGTTTCCGGGGCCAGCGCCATCAGAAGCGGGCCGAGTTCTACGGCTGCCGACTGGTGATACCAGCCCCTGCTCACATGCGGCGCGACGCTCAATTCCAGGCGGACTTCGTCGCCGGTCTGCCAGCGCCGCCGCACGCATGCTGTTTCTCCGGCGCGCACCTGCATGATCTCGCCGTCGGGCAGGTAGATCATCGGCTGGCGTACCCAGGCGGGGATGCGCAGATAGAGCGGGAATTCCACCGGGCGCTTGACCGCCACCTCCAGGCGCACCGTTTCGGCAAAGGGATAGCCGCCGGAAACGCGCAGGCGCACAGGCACGTCGCCCAGCCGGGCGCGCACGCAACAGGGGGCGTAGCTCATCGGCCACAGCCCGCCGTCGGACGTCGCATACCACAGATGCGCGGCAAGCCTTGGCCATGCGCTTAGCGCGCGTACCGCATCAAAGGAAAACAGATCGCCGTAGAGCGTTGCATCTGTTTCGGCGTTGTAAAAGGCCCGTTCCTCCTCGGAAATGAGCACCTGGTTGGCCTGCTCAAGGCGCTGCACGCGCCGCATGTCCGCCGAAAAGGCGCCCGCAAGCGCGTTGAAGGCGATTTTTTCCAGAATATCGGGAAGCTCTCGGGACATTTCCCCCATGCCCGCCAGCGTTTCCAGCGTGGTAAGCATTTCCGAAACCGCGGCCAGCGTCGTTCCCTGCGTGGGGTTGGAGCCGTTGAGATGGTTGTCGGCAGTATACATGCCGTAGGCCACCCCGTGGTACTTCATCAGCTTCTCCCAGCCGAAGCGGAAGCCTTCCTGTTCCTTGAAGCCGCTTTTGAACAGATTGATGGCGCCGGGCGTGCGCAGGCCGACGGCAAGGTTCTCGCCCTCGGTCAAAGCCGCCTGCGTGCGGAAATACGGGCGCGCTTCGCCCTCCAGCGGCTCGTCCTTTTCCTCATTGAGCGCTTCTTTCAGGCGCGGCCAGCGCAGCGAGCGGCTCAGGGGCTGCGTGTTGGGAAAGGTATGGAAGTAGTTGGGCCAATCCAGCGTCTGCTCGCGCAAGCGGCGGCACAGTTCGAGCAGATAGGACTGACCGGTAATGTTGTACAGCCACAGCGCCAGCAGCATATTGTCCCCGCCGCGCGCTACGGCCGCGTCGTTGAGCGGATGCGCAGCCAGGGTGCGGTACTGGTACTTGAAAAATGCGTCCATAAATTTGAGGACGCGCCGGTCGGCAGTGGCCTCGAAATACAGGCGCAGGGCGCGCACCGCAAGGATGCGCGGCCAGTAATCGCGCAGGCGCTGGGGGCCGAACCAGCCTTCCGCATCCTGCGAGGCGAGCAGAACCTCCACGCGGCGTCCCGCCTCGGCCTTCATGGTCTCATCGTCCATGGTCCAGCCCAGGCAGACCAGCGCCTCCAAGGCGTACATATCGCGCTCCCAGCCGCCCCTGCCGCCGAAAAGGCGGTCCATGTCGGCGGAAACGGCTTTGTGAAGCGCAGCAATCTGCGCGCCAAGCCAGCCTTCGGGGCGAACGGCGCCCGGGGAAAGCGGCGTGCAGGCGTTGGGGAGCAGCGGCGCGCGGTTGAAGATGGGTTTCATCGAATACACCTCGTCAGTGGCGGTCCTCAAAAATGCGGTATTCGCATTCGATCCTGCCGTTATAATAGCGCCGGCGGCGCGTGGCGCGCCGGCCGTACATGCGTTCAAAGCCCATATCTGCAGAGAAGGCGCACAACGTCCATCCCGGGCAGCGCTGCTGCAGAAGGCCCAACTGGCGGGCGACGGCATGCGCGGCGCGGACGTTGTCCAGGCGCTCGCCATAGGGCGGGTTGGCGATCAATACGCCCGCCTCGCCCGTGAGCGTCACCTCGCGCATGTCCCTGACGTCCACGTCGATCCGTCCGGCCAGGCCCGCCTGGCGGATATGGCGACGGGCAAGCTCCACCGCTTCGGGGTCGATGTCCGAACCGGCAATGCGCAAGGGCCGCTGCTGACATTGCTCGTAGCGTTCCCTTGCCGCGTCGCGCAGTTGCCGCATCGCCGCCTGCGGCGCGCATGGCCACTGTTCCATGGCAAAGGCGCGGGCAAGCCCGGGGGCGCGGTTCAGGGCGATGAAGGCCGCTTCAATGAGAATCGTGCCCGTGCCGCAACAGGGGTCGTAAAGCCGCTGCCACGGATGCCAGCCGCTTTGCAACACCAGCGCCGCAGCCAGCGTTTCGCGCAGCGGCGCTTCGCCGTTCCAGGTGCGATAGCCGCGCTTGGAGAGCGGCTCGCCGGAAGCGTCTATGCATACGGTGACCACGTCGCTGCGAATGCCGACGTCGATCTGGAAAAGCGCGCCCGTTTCGCTGAACCAGTCCTCCGCATAGGCGCCCTTGAGGCGTTCCACCACGGCGCGCTTGACGATCTTCTGCACGTCGGAGGGGCTCATCAGCGTTGAGCGCACGCATTTGGCGCGCACGGGAAAGCGCGCATCGCGCGGAAGGAACTGTTCCCACGAAAGCGCGCGGACGCCCTGAAACAGTTCCTCGTAGCTGCGGGCTTCGAACTGGCCCATACACAGGTATATGCGGTCGGCCGTGCGCAGCCAAAGGTTGGCCTGGAAGGCGGTCTCAAATCCGCCCTCGAACATCGCGCCGCCCACATCCATGACGCGCACGTTCTGCGCGCCGAGGCGCTTAAGATCGCGGCCCGTCATGCCCTCCAGCCCAAAGGCCGCGCTGGCGATCCATTTCATGGCGGCTACCCCTTCTCGGTTTCGCGCTTGATGGCAAGCGCTCGTTCGCCTGCGGCGACCACCGCTTCGAGCACATCAGAGCGGAAGGAGCCCTTTTCCAGGGCGCGCACAGCCTCGATGGTCGTGCCGCCGGGCGAGCAGACCATATCCTTGACGGCCCCCGGATGCTTGCCGCTTGCAAGCATCATCTTCGCCGTGCCAATAAGCGTCTGCGCCGCCATTTCCATCGCCTGCGCGCGGGGCAACCCCAGGAGCACGCCGCCGTCGGCCATGGCTTCGATAAACATGGCGACATAGGCGGGGCCGCTGCCGGCCACGGCGGATTCGGCCTCGATCAGACGCGCCGGCAGCGTATAGACGCGACCGATGGCCTCGAACATGCGGCGCACAAAGGCCATTTCCCCGGCCGTGAGCGTATTTTCCTCGCAGAGCGCCGTCACGCCTTCGTTGACCATGGCCGGCGTATTGGGCATGGTCTGCAAACAGCGCGTGCCCTCGGGAAGCTGCCGCGAAAGCGCGTCGCCCGTCAGGCCGGCGACGATGGAAACCACCGCTTTGCCCGCAAGCCCGGAATAGCAGGCGCGCAAAGCGTCCTTGACGTAAACGGGCTTCACCGCCAATACAAACAGATCCGCCGCCGCGGTGAGATCTTCGGCGGTCCGAACGGCCGTTGCGCCCGCATCCCGCGCCAGCGCGCCGGACGTCTCTGGATTGACGTCGTAAAGAAACACGTCCTCCGCCTGCACTACGCCGCTTCGAATAATGCCGCGGGCGATGGCTCCGCCCATGTTGCCGGCGCCGATAAAACCGATCTTCATGCGTTTTCTCCCTCCGTGAGCGCCTCGCGCAACCGTGAGAGCGCCTGTCTTTCCACGCGCGATACCGTCATTTGCGAAACGCCGATGGCCTGCGCCACCTCGCGTTGGCCCTTGTTTTCAAAAAAGCGCATTCGAATAACCTTGCGCTGGCGCTCGTCCAGGCTCGAAATCGCCCGGTTAAGCATGTCGCTCTTTTCAAATTCTGCGAATCCCGCGTCCTCCCGGCCGAGAAAGGCGCTCAGCGGCGCGCTTTCGTCGTCCTCAACGGGCATTGCGTCCAGGGAAACGGGGCTTGCGGCGCCGCGCATTTCCAGGGCCTCGAGCACTTCTTCCAGCGACGCGCCCGATCGCCTGGCCAGTTCCTCCGCCGTGGGCTGACGCTGAAGCTCCATTTGCAACTGGTCGCGCGCGCTTTCGATCGCCCGCAGAAGTTCGCCGCCGCGCCGGGGCAAACGGATAAGGCGCGAACGGTCGCGAAAATAGTTTTTGACCTCGCCCACCATCGTCGGAGTGACAAAGCTGGCAAACTTCACGCCCCGTTCGGGGTCGTAGCGCTCCACCGATTTGAGCAGCGAAAGCGACGCCACCTGATACAGGTCGTCGTAATCCACCCCGCGTCCGGAAAAACGTCGGGCGATAATGGAGGCAATATAGAGGTGCGCTTCGACCACGCGATCGCGTATGGCGACGTTTCCAGTGGCGGCGTACTCCCTGAGCAGCCCCTCCGCGTCTACGGGAGGGCGCTGCGCGGCGTTGCGCATGGGCTTGTCCTCCCTCAGACTACAGTTCTTTGGTAAGCAGTATGTTGCGTATCCGGCCCTCGGCGCATTCGATGCGGGCATCGTCGGTGAGCGAAGTGAGAATGCTGCGCACGACTTCGAGTTCCTCCGGTCCCATGCCGCACAGGCAGGGCCGGCCGGAGGTGGCATGCACATGGATTTCCAGCGCGTGTTCGCCGCGCAAAAATTCCACGCACAGCGCGTCGGGCGGACACTGTTGCGAGATCATCAGCGTACAGGCCTCTTCGATAGCCATTTTCACATCGTCGATCGCATCCACGGTCAGCCGCGCGCGCGCGAGAACGCCCGCCGTCGTCAGGCGAATGACAAGCATCATGGAGCGATCCGCCGGCACGGTCAGCGCAATGGCGCCATCGGGCAACATATCCGGCATGTTCATTCCTCCCGCTAAAATTCCACAATCTATTATAATGGAAAAGCGCCCGCAGGGCAAGCCTCGCGGGCGCTGCAAACGGGCGAAATTTGAGTTAAGCGCGGCGCAAAGCGCGCGCGGCGGGCAAAAATCCCCTGGTTCCGCTTTGGGGGGATTTTTCTTCCACGCCGCATCTGCCCCGCGCGGCTCTAACGCCGCGGTTCGCGCATGGCGGCAAGCTTCTGAAAAGCGCGCTGCGTGGACGTTTCCCGTTTTTCGCGGCGCGGAAAACTGCGATCAAAAGCGTCGGCGGCGCGCACGTCCACCTCAAAGGCTTCGCTTTCGAAAAAACGCCCCTCTACGCCGGACAGCGCGCCCGGGTACAGTTCCAAGGCCTGCAAAGCGGCGGCATACATGCCGTCTGCGGTGCAGATGTGAAATTCGCGCGCGGCGCGGAAGCCGAAGCGCGCATAATAGGCGGGGTCGCCGTAAATGAGCACTGCGCGCAGGCCCTTCTCGCGGCAGAGGGCTATCGTATGCTCAACCAGCGCGGTTCCCACGCCCCTGCGCTGATAAACCGGCAGAACGCTCAAAGGGCCGAAGGTGACGGTCGGTGTCGTCTCCACACGGGAACGGCTGTAGAAAATACTGCCGACGATCTCCGCGCCGTGCGCGGCGACGAAGGACAGGTCCGGAAGAAAATCCGCGTGATCGCGCAGAACGTGGACCAGATAGTGTTCCAGGCAGCCGGGCGCATGGAGGTTCCAGAAGGCCTCGCGCGTCGTTTCCTCTACGGCGCGGAAATCCCCCTCCGTCTCAGGGCGCAAATCAAGGCGCATCGTCGCGCCCCCTCTCCCGCGCTCCATCGCCGGGCGGTATGATCGTAAGATAGCGATGATCGTCTACCGTTACGTTGCCGCGCGCCTCGATGTAGTTGAGAATCAGATCGGAAACCTCGGTAAGGATTTCCCGCTCGACGCGCAGGCCGCAGAGCATATCGTAGCCTCCCGTTCCAGTGGCGCGGTAGCTGTTCAGGCACACGCGCAAAACCTCGTCCGCGGCGATCTCCCGGCCGTTGCGCCGCATGGAAGTCACGCGTTCCCCCATCGGGCGGCGCAGGTCGATCGTATAATCCATACCGGAAAAGTAATCATAGTTGTAATGTTCCACCTTGGGGCGAAGAAAACGCTCGTTGACGCGCACATCGCCGTCCACGACGCTGAAATACTCCGCCGTGCGCTCTACATAGCGGCGCAGGGTGCGCCCATCCATGGAAACGACGCGCAGCGTATTGGCGTAGACGTAGGTGGAAACCACATCGCGCACGGTAGCGTCCACAGCCAGGCCTTTGCAGCGATTGGGCAGCGAGCAGGCGGAAATATCGGCCCCGGAGGCGTCGAGTTGCACGCTGTTGATAAAATTCGCCAGCAAACAGCCGTGCAGGGCGTTTTGCAGAGGCTCGCCAAAGGGCAGCGGCACGTTCAACCGCCCGGCAGGCGCATCCAGCCATGCCTGCACCTGTTTCTCCAGCGGCGCGAGCGCAGCAACGCCCTCCTGCAAGGCCGTCGCCGCCGGCGGCAGGAGCCTCGATTCCACGCGCACGCTGCCCTCGTCGAAAACGCGCACGTCCACGCGCGCAAACTCCTTTGCTCCACCGCCGCTCTGCAGGGCGCGCGTGCCGCAGATGTCCACGCCCGCTACCGAAACATGCTGATGGCCGGTCAACGCGACGTCGAAATCCGTCGCCCGGCAGATCGCGCAGGCCTGGTTTTCCCCGGATGCGCTGATCGTTTCGCCGCTTTGCAGGTCGCACTCAAAGCCGCCGTGATAGAGCAGCACCTTGACGTCCGCACGCGGACGAATCGCGTCCAGAGCGCGGCGGATCGCCGGCAGGGGCTCTTCAATTTCCAGAAGGGCGACCGTCTCCGGCTTTTCCCAGCGGCGCACAAAGGGCGTACACGCGCCGACAAGGCCCACGCGCAGGCCGTTTTCCAGGGTATGCACGGCCCATGGGCGAATGGGCAGTTTTCCGGCGCGATCGCGGATATTGCAGCACAAACACACGGCGTTCAAATCGCGCAGATAGTCGCCAAGCGCCTCCAGGCCAAAGTTAAAATCATGATTGCCCAACGCGACGTACTGGTATCCGCCCAGATTCATCGCCTGCGCGCAGGGATGCGGCCGCAAGCGCCGGCGCGAGGCCCATGCGGTGAAGGGCGAGCCCTGCAAAACGTCGCCGCCGTCGAGCACAAGCGTATTCCCATCGCGCGCAAAGGCGTTTTCAATCTTAAAAAGCCCCATGGGCTTTTCCTGGGGCGTAGCGTAATCTGTGGGATAGAAATAGCCGTGGATGTCGGAGGTAAAATAAATCGTCAAGGTACGCATAAGGCATTTTCCCGCGCCGCGGCGGAACGCATTCGCACGGCGGCGCGGGCAGGTCGCTTTCGACGCCGCCGCGCGGCGTCTTTGCCAACGTCAGGCGTTCATCAGGTCGGCGAGGATTTGCACGCAACGCTCCTGGCCAAGCGCTCCGCTGTCCAGCGCGATGTGGTAATTGTGCACGTCGCCCCACTCGCGCATGGTAAAGGAGCGATAGTACAGTTTTCGGCGCTCATCCTTGTCGCGCAGGCGCTGTTCGATTTTCTGATCGGTCTCCCCGTAGAGGCGCAGCACGCGCTCGGCGCGATAGTCCTTATCGGCGTAGATGAAGGCGTGCAGACAGTCTTCGCGGCCGCGCAGAACGTAGTCCGCCCCGCGACCGACGATCACGCACTTGCCCGCGTCGGCAAGCTCGGTAATGATCTTCCCCTGCGCGATCTGCACCTTGCTGACAAAGGAGAGGCCGCCGTGCGTGCCGGCGCCGGCGCTGAGGGCCAGGGCGTAGAGCAGACTGTTGCGATGGGTGGCGTATTCGTCGTATTGTTCGACGATTTTTTCCGCAAGCCCGCTCTCCTTGGCGACTTTTACGATCAGTTCCTGATCGTAAAAAGCGTAACCGAGCTTTTCCGCCAGGAGATGGCCGATGGTACGGCCGCCGCTGCCAAACTCGCGGCTGATGGTGACGACGTCCCGTTTCATAAAAGCACCGCCTTTCCTGAAGATTCTTCCTGATGTTCATATTCGCCGCCGAGCGCTGTTTTCCTGCCGCGCGGCGTCCGATCTCAGCGCAGATATTTTTGCAGTTGGCGCGTAAGTTCGCGCAGGTCGATGGGTTTGGCCACATGCGCGTTCATGCCGCTTTGCGCGGCGCGCTGTATATCCTCGGAAAAAGCGTCCGCCGTCATGGCAATGATGGGAAGATCGCTATCCGGCCGCTGCGAGGCGCGTATGGCGCGCGCCGCGTCGTAGCCGTTCATCACCGGCATGCGAATATCCATAAGGATTGCGTCAAAGAAGCCGGGCGCGGAGGCCTCAAAGCGCTCTACGCACAATTTCCCGTTTTCCGCGCGCTCCAATTCAAACCCGAGCGTGGAGAGCAGTTCGCAGGCGATCTCCCAGTTCAGGTCGTTATCCTCCGCCAGCAACAGGCGCCGTCCTGTGAAATCCGCCGCCTCTTCGCTCTTTTCCGGAGCGACGTCCCTGCGTTCGCCGGCAAACTGGCTCAAACCGTGGTAAAGCGTGGACTTGAACAGCGGTTTGGGAATAAAGCCGTTCACGCCTGCCGCGCGCGCCTCCTGTTCAATATCGCTCCAATCGTAAGCGGAAATCAGCACGATGGGCACGGCGTCGCCGACGCACTGACGCAGCCTGCGTGCCGTTTCGATGCCGTTTATGCCCGGCATCTGCCAATCCAGAAGCACGACTTGATAATCGCGCCCGGCCTGATGCCGCTGCGCCGCCATTTCCACGGCGCGTTCTCCGCTTTGCGCCCAATCCGCATGCACGCCGATTTCCCGCAGGGAGGCGACGGCGCTCTGGCAAAGCTGTTCGTCGTCATCCACCACCAGCGTTTCCCAGGCGGGCAGGCGCATCTCCTCCTCGCGCTGATCGACGATGCGCAAATCGACGGTGACGCAAAACTCGCTGCCCTTGTCGATTTCGCTGTGCACCTGGATGGTTCCGCCCATCTGATCGACAATGTACTTGACGATGGCCATGCCCAAACCCGTGCCTTCGATTTTGTGTACGCGCGCATTGTCCTCGCGCTCGAAGGAATCAAAAATGCGTTTTTGGAATTCCTCGGACATGCCGATGCCGTTGTCCCGCACGCAAAAATGCGTGCGCGCGTACTCCTCGCCCAGCGGCGACGCTTCCTGAGATACCGATACGTTGATCGCGCCGCCTTCGGGTGTGAATTTGATCGCGTTGGAAAGAAGGTTGAGCAGCACCTGGTTGAGGCGCACGCCGTCGCAATAAACGCGCTCGGCGCGGATGTCGTGAATATACACGTCGAAGGCCTGACGCTTGATGCGCACCTGCGGCTGAACGATGCTGACAATGCTCTCCATGGCCTCGCGCAGCGAGAGCGCGTCGGGATTGAGCGTGAGGCGGCCGCTTTCGATCTTGGACATGTCCAGCACATCATTGATCAGCCCGAGCAAATGCTTGCTGGAAAGCGCTATCTTGCGCAGACAGTCGCGCACCTGATCCGGCTTGTCCATATTGGCGGCGGCGATCGCCGTCATGCCCATGATGGCGTTCATCGGCGTGCGGATATCGTGGCTCATGTTGGAAAGAAACTCGCTCTTGGCCCGGTTGGCGCGCTCGGCCTCCTTCTGCGCCCTTTCCACCGTGCCAAGCTGGCGGCGCGACATGCGGAAATAGACGAAGAATACCGTCAAAAGCGCCAGGAGAATCATGCCGCAGCCAATCAGCGCCGTGTAGATGCGGCGCGTGCCCAGGCCGATCACCGTTTCGTCAAGCAGCCCGCGCGGCATGACGGTGATCAGATACCACTCCGAATGCGGTAGCGGCGAACAGTAGACCTGGCGGCGCTCGCCATCGACGGTGTAAAGCAGAGAATACGGCTGCCCGTCCTGCAGCGCGGCGCGCATTTCGGCGATGGCGTCCTCCACTTCGCGGTCGTCAAAGTGGGCGCGTATTCGCAGCAGTTCGTAATAGTTGTCGCTGGGGTAATCGGAGTTTTCCAGTACGAAATCGCCGTTTTTGCGCACGATGTGCGAAAACACCAGCGATTCATCCGCCGAAAGCGACATGGTGGCGTTGATGTACTCAATCGGCAATCCGGCCACCAGCGCCGTACACTGGGCGCCGTCGCGCATGGGGTACCCTTCGGACTCCGGATAGCCCACCGAAACGCCCAGCAGAAGAATGTTTCCCCCCTCCGCCTCGCCGACGGCCACTTTGCGTTCGGCGCGGTTGAGCGATTCCAGGAAGCCGTCGGTGTCGATCACCTGCACTTCCGGGCCGTAAAGCACATCAACTTCGCCTTCGGTGGAACAGATGGCCAGATAGGTAAACCCCCGCACGCGCGCGGCGGCGGTGAGTCTTTCGATCATCTCCGGGCCGTAGGCGGGCACGTCCTCGGGCGGCGTGTTCCAAACGATGGCCTCCACCTGCGTGAGCCGCAATTCAATGATGGAACTGAAATGCATTTCCATCTGGCGGTTCATCTCTTCCATGTAGATCTCGCCGATCTCGCCAATGGCCCGATCGCTCTCGCGCACCATATAGGTGGTGATAAAGGCGAATACCCCAACGCACAGGAGCAGGACGGCGGCCAGGCTGATCCACAAAAAGCGCACGGTACGTTTTGTCAATTTGCTCACGGCAATCTTCCTTCCTGCAACGCCGGCGTTTTACATTTCTTCGATCGCCCTGCGCGTCTTTTCAAGCGCCGGCTGTATTTCTGCCATCAAGCCCATTGCCAGCGCCGCGTCGCCAGCGCGAAACGCGGCGACCTGACGGCTGAACAGGTCGTAAAGGGCCGACATGGAAAGGTTGCCGCATACGCCTTTGAGCGTATGCGCGGCGGCGAGCGCAGTTTCCATATCGCCGGCGGTCAGCGCCTGATTGAGGCGCGCGGAATTCTCATCCTGCAAAAAGCGCTTGAGGAAGCGTTCCAGCAGCGCTTCGTTGCCCATGAAGCGTTCCAAAGCGCTATTCAGGTCGATACCGGCTGCGGTGAGGCGCTGTTTTCTCAGTGCGTCCATGGCGTTGTCCTCCTTCAGCGGTCGTAGAGCGCGTAGAGTTCCTTTTCCACGGAAAAGAAGCATTCCAGCATGCGCGGATCGAAGGCGCCGCAGTCGCCGCGGCGGATCATGGCAAGCGCCTCCTCGCGCGGAAGGGCGTTTTTGTAAACGCGCTTGCTGATCAGCGCGTCGTACACGTCCGCCAGCGAAACCACGCGCGCCCAGACGGATATTTCCTCCCCGCGCAGCCCGTCGGGATAACCGCGCCCATCCCAGCGCTCATGATGATGGCGGGCGATGTCGTATGCATAGGCGTAGGCCTCGTTTTCGCGCAGTTGGGGAATCTTTTCCAGGAGCATCGCCCCCTGCAGCGTGTGGCTTTTCATGATTTCAAATTCTTCGGGGGTAAGTTTTCCGGGTTTGTTGAGAATGGAATCCGGAATGGCGATCTTGCCGACATCGTGCATGATGGAGGCCAGGGCGATGTGCTCGATCGTCTGCGCGTCCATGCCCTCGCCCATGGAAGTGTATGCAAGCAGGTGTTTGGTAATATCGTGGATGCGGCGCACATGGTCGCCGGATTCTTCGCTGCGAAACTCGATGGCTGTGGAAAGCGCTTCGATCATGCCATAGTTGAGGTTGATGATGGTCTGCGCCTGCTGCAGCAGTTCCGACTGCTGGCGCAATACCACGTTGCCAAGCCGGCGCCGCGCGCGGAAAAGTTCGACCACGGAATTGACCCGTCGCTCGACCACATACGGCACCACGGGTTTGCTGATGACGTCCATCACGCCCATGCGGTAAGCGGCGCGCATGGTGTCGTCGTTGGCTTCGGCGGTGATGAGAAAAACGGGAATCCGCTCCGGAAGAGAAAGCGCTTGCAAGCATTCAAGCACTTCCATGCCGTCCATGACCGGCATAACCACATCCAGCAGCACAGCACAGTACTCGTCGGGGTTCTGGAGCAGCTTGTCCAGCCCCACTCTGCCGTTTTCGGCCTCTTCAATCCCATAAAAACGGGCGAAGATGTTTTCCAGAATGGCGCGGTTGATGGCGTCGTCGTCAACGATCAGCATGCGTCCGGCGACGGGTTCGGGGATTTTGTACGCGCTCAAGGCCCACACCTCGTTTCTTCCGGCGGAAGCTGACGATCCGCTGTGCTTGTTTTCCTGAAAAACGCGCGCTTTAAGGGAGCGTCTCCGCCAGATGGCGGCAGACGGCCACCACCATCGGCCTGCAGACGCGCGTGTGCGCATCGCCATGATGGCGCGAATCTCCCGCTTCGCCGCGGCGCATGCCGATCAGATCGGCGCAATCGCGCGAGCCGAAGCTTTTTTCAAACCAGTCCAGATACTTGCGCGCGGCGTCGTAGGCGGCGGTGCGATCGCCGCCCTCCTCGCGGCCAAGGCGCACGCCGATGGCCATCAACGCGCCGGTGACCGCGCCGCAAACGCCGCGCGTAGCCGCCAGTCCGCCGCCAAAGGGCGTGGCGATGCGCGCTATGAGCGGCGATTCAACGCCCCAATAGGCGCACATCGTGCCAAGCACAGTTTCCGCGCAATTCAAGCCGCCGGCGGTGAAAATGGGAAGTTTTTGCTCAAGGATCGCGTCGAGTTTCCGCTCGTTCATGGCTTTTCCCTCCGTTTGCCGCCCGCGCCTTGCGCGCAGCGCGTATTTTTGAATTGGAAGCGTCCGGTAACGCAAAACGCCCGCCGCGCGGCCGCGCAAAGACGCGATTCCGCGCCGCGCGGCGCTTGTTTCCGCCCATCGTGCGGCGGCGCGTTTTTTCGCCCGGCCCGCCTCAGGAGAATGTCGGTTGCCGGCGCTGCGTTTTTCCTGTATCGTTCGCATCATGCGCGCTGCGATTCAGGGCGCCGTCTTTCCGTGTCGTGCGCGTTTCAAAACGCCCTCCCATCGGCGGCGTTCCCGGCGCGTGCAGGGCATGCCGCCGACGGCAATGCGCGCGCCGCGCGGAAAAAATGCCTTGGCTTTACTGCGCCCGCATTTCGTACAGGGCGCGCATGCGCGCCATCACCGCGGGATCGCTCGCGGAGGTGTGCAGTTCCACTCCGCCCTCGCCCGTTTCCGCCAGCGCGTCCGCGGCGGCCAGCATAGAGCGCAGATTGCGCGTCAAACGCGCGATGCCGTCCAACAGCGCAATGCCCGGCGCCACGGCGCGCAGCGGGGCGCGCAGGAACGTAAAATGCGTACAACCCAGCACGATCGCGCCGATCTCTCCGCGCCACGGCGCAAGTTTTTCGCGGAAAAACGCTTCCGGCTCCTCGCCCGCAACCGCGCCGCGCTCGACCATTTGCACAAGTTCCGGCGCGGGAATGGAAACCGCGTTCGGGCACAACCGGCCTTTGGCCTCCAGATAGCGCGGCAAAGACAGCGTCGCCTGCGTTGCAAAGACGATCACCCGCTTGTCGCCCGCGATCGCGCGGGCGGAGGCAAGGTCCGGCTCAATGCCCACCACCGGAATGTCCAGGCGCTGGCGCAGCGCCGCCTCGGCCGCGGAGGTCGCCGTGTTGCAGGCGACGACCAGCGCCTTGACGCCGCGATCTGTCAGCGTCTGCGCCGCCCGCAGCGAAAGCGCGCGGATCTCTTCCGGAGTCTTTTCGCCGTAGGGGGCGTTGGCATTATCGCCGAAAAAGATCAGCCGTTCGCACGGCATGGCCGCGCGTAGGGCGCGCACGACGCCCAGACCGCCCATGCCGGAATCGAACACGCCGATGGGTGCGGAGCGCATGTTACTCCTCCTCTTCCTCCTCGGGAAGCTCGGCGTCGTGGAATACGTTCTGAGAATCGTCGTAGTCCTCCAGCCAGTCGATGAGCTTGCGCACTTTGGCAAGCGTTTCGGGGTCGGAAACCTCGGTGGTGGTCGTAGGCACCATCTCGCGCTCGGCGGAGAGGAAGGTGCAGCCGGCGGCCTCGAGGTTGTCGCGCACGGTGGAGAAATCGTTGGGATCGGTGTAGATCACGGCCACGTCGCCTTCGCTTTCCACATCCGAAGCGCCGGCGTCCAGGGCCAGCATCATCAGTTCGTCCTCGTCCAGGCCCTTGGCGTTGTCGATCTCGATGACGCCCTTGCGCTCAAATTTCCAGCTGACGCAGCCGGTCGCGCCCAGAGAACCGCCGCACTTGTCAAAAATATGGCGAACCTCGGAGGCGGTGCGGTTGAGGTTGTCCGTTACCAGTTCAACGATCACGGCCACGCCGCCGGGGGCGTATCCCTCGTAAGTGATCTCCTTGTACTGGGCGGCGTCGCCTTCGCCGGAGGCCTTTTTGATGGAGCGCTGTATGTTCTCATTGGGCATATTCGCAGCCTTTGCTTTGGCTACGACGTCCTTGAGCTTGCTGTTGGTGCTCGGGTCCGGGCCGCCTTCGCGCACGGCGATGGCGATCTCGCGGCCGATCTTGGTGAATATCTTGCCGCGTTGCGCGTCGGTTTTTTCTTTCTTGTGCTTGATGGTAGACCATTTATTGTGTCCCGACATGGACAATCCCTCCAATGATTGGTTGAATACACTTTATCATACCATATTTTCCATTCCTTCGTCAAGAATCCGCCCATGTTTTCCCGAAAGAGGCGCGCGTCGGCGCGGTTTAATCGTTTGCGCCTTGCATATGCGCGCCGCGGATGCTATAATCTGCGCGGGAGGGAGAGACGTGTTTTACAAAACGATCCTCTTTGAAAATGCGGGCCTGCTGGAGGACGCTCCGCGCGAGGACCTGGCGGCGCTGGGCGTCTCCTGTGAAGTGGGCGCGGCGCGCGAGGGGGCGCTGTTTGTCGGCGCGGATCCTGCCGCAGTGGACGCCGCCTACGCCGCGGGGTTTCCCTGCGCGTTGGCCCTGTGGCGCTGCAAAAGCGCGCGCCATGCCCGCGCCCGATACTACCTGCGCGTTCCCTACGACCTGGCGGCGCTCCTGACGCGGCGCGAGGAGCCGTTCGACGGCCTTGACTGGATGCGGACCGCCATGGAAATGCAGTTCATCGCCCAGGCGGGGCTGGCGTACTCGAAGGACCCCTACGATCTGGAGCGCTTCGAGCGCCTGCGCGAATTGTCCGCAACCATGCTTTCCCGGGGCAGCGGCCTGCCAATGCAGACCGTTCGCGATGTATTTTTGTGTGAAAAGGGCTATCAGACGCCAAAGATCGACACGCGCGCGGCCATCGTCGAAAACGGGCGCATTCTCCTTGTGCAGGAGAACACCGGCCTGTGGGCGCTGCCCGGCGGCTGGATGGATGTGGATACGACCATTTCCCAGAACACCGCAAAAGAGGCGTTGGAGGAGGCCGGGCTGGAGGTGCTCCCCCGCCGCCTGATCGCCCTGCAGGACCATAACTTGCACAATACGCCCACGCTGGCGATCGGTATCGTCAAAGTCTTTGTGCTCTGCGAGCGGATCGGCGGCGCTTTCCGGGACAACATCGAAACTGTGCGCAGCGACTTCTTCTCCCCGCAGGATCTGCCGCCGCTGGCGGTAGGCAAAACGACCGAAGCCCAGGTGCGCATGTGCCTGTCGGCCGCTGCGGACGAAAATTGGCGGCCGCTGTTCGATTAGGAGGGAATGCCATGTCCACGGTGACGGAAATCCGCGTTTTTCGCGGCGTGGCGCGCGTCGCCTTTGACGACGCGCCGGCCCTGAAAGTGCGGCAAAAGCATTTCAGCGTCCTGCCTCTGGCGCCGGGCGACGCGGTGGATCGCGCCGACTATGTCGAGCGCGTGGCCGCCGCGCAGCGCGTTGACGCCTACGAAGCGGCCTTGAACAGCCTCGATCTGTGCGCGCGCACGCGCAGGGAATTGGAGCGTTCGCTCCTTGCGCGCGGCTATGTGGCTCCGGCGGTAGACGCCGCGCTCGATCGCCTGCGCAAGAGCGGCCTCATCGACGACCGCCGTTACGCCGAGCGCGCCGTGGAGGTCAACGCCGGCCGGGCCGTAGGCGTCTATGCCGTGCGTCGCAAGCTGCGCGCCAAGGGCGTAAGCGACGAGGACGCCGAAGCCGCGCTCGGCGCGCTGGACGACGCGCAACAGGCCGAAGCCGCGCGCAGGGCGGCGCAGGGCCTTGTTCGACGTTATGCCGACCTTCCCGCGCGCGAAGGACGGGCCAAGCTCTCTCAGGCCCTGGCGCGGCGCGGCTTTGCCTGGGACGCCGTGCGCGAGGCGGTAGACGCCGTTTTGGCGGAGGACGACTGGGATGAATGAGCGCGTTTGCGCAAAAGAGACGACGGAGGATTTGCGATGCTGGAAATAACGCATGTGACCAAGCGCTATGGGATGAAAACGGCTGTTGGCGACGTCTCCCTGCGCGTGGAGGCGGGCCGTCTGGTGGCGTTGCTCGGCCCCAACGGCAGCGGCAAGACGACGCTGATGAAAATGATCGCCGGCCTGACATGCCCGACGTCGGGCGAGATCGTCTTTGACGGCGAGACCGTCGGCACGGGCACCAAGCGCCACGTCGCCTACATGCCTACGGAGGCCTACTTCTACAATTATATGACCGCCCGCGACGCGGGCCGCTATTACCGCGACTTCTTCGAGGATTTTTCCATGGAACGCTACATGCGCCTGCTGGACGAGGAACATCTCGACGCCGGCGCAAAGATACGCGCCATGTCCTCCGGCATGGTCGCCAAGGTAAAACTGGCGCTGACCTTCGCGCGCGATAGCCGCCTGACCATGCTGGACGAGCCGCTCAACGGCATCGACATCATCGCCCGCGAGCGCACAATTTCCCTCATTCGCGCCCACCACACCTCGCAGCGCGCGCTGATCGTCTCCAGCCATCTGGTGGAGGAATTGGAGGATCTGATCGACGACGCGGTGTTTATGCTGGACGGTTCCGTGGCGCTTTCGGGCACGAAGCAGCATATCCGCGAGCAATACGGCGCGGGCATTGTGGAAATGTACCGCCGGATATACGGGGAAAGCGAGGGAAACGGCAATGTTTAAGCTGCTCAAATACGAACTGCGCAAAAATCGCGCGGCGCTCCTTGTTTTGCTGGCTGTGCTCGCGGCGATCGAGATTTACTTCCTTGCAAGCGTGCGCGCCGGGTCTGACGACGACGTTATCATTTCCGTCACCCTGATGGTTTTCGCCTTTTTCGCCCTTGCCGCGGCCGTATTCGTCCTCGGCGTTTCCGCCTATTCGGGAGAACTGAAGCGCAAGTCGAGCTATCTGGTGTTCATGACGCCGCACAGCACGCTCGCCATCGTTGCCTCGAAGCTGCTGTTCACGCTGGCGGTCGGCCTGTTGTTCGCGGCGTTGGCGACATTCCTCCTGATCGCGGACATGCCCGTACTGACGGAATACTACGGGGAATGGACGGGGTATTACCTGCTGTTTGACGAGCTGCTCCTGCAGCGTGGCGTGAGTCTTTCGAAGATCGCCATGGGCGTGGCGCTGACGGTGACGCAGCTTTTCCTGGAGGTGCTCTCCATCGTCGCCGTGGCCTATTTTTCCATCACTTTGAGCGCCACCATTTTGCAAAACCGCAAGGCCCGCGGCCTGCTCTCGTTCCTCTTTTTCGCGCTCATCGTCTTTGCGCTGACGCGCATATCGGGCCTGTTGTGGATGGAAACTGCGTTTGAAGGCGGGGTGACGATATCGTTTGCGCAGGCGCTGGCGCCTTCGATCGTCGAAAGCGCGCTTGTGTTGCTGGCGGCCCTGTTCGGCAGCGCCGCGCTGCTCAAACGGCATGTGAGCCTTTGAAACAGAAAGGCAAATCGCCCGCCCCCCTGCGGAGGCGGGCGATTTTTGTACGGCAAAGGCGCTTTGTCCGCCCAAAAGCGGAAACTGCGCCCGATTTGTTTGAAGGGCGACGGCGAAAAGCGCCGCGCGCGAATATCCCCGCGCGATCAATGCATCGCCGCGCGTAGCGCCCGGAAAATGCCGGCGGAGAACTCGTCCTCCCGCAGCGATTTTTCCGGGTGCCACTGAACGCCGACGAAGAAGCGCTTTCCGGGCATCTCCACGGCTTCGATGGTTCCGTCCTCCGCCCACGCGACGGCGACCAGGCCGTCGGCCACGCGGTCTACGCACTGGTGATGATAGCTGTTGACGCGGGCATTTTCGCTCCCGGCGATTTGCGCCAGGCGCGAGCCAGGGGCGAGGCGAACGCCGTGCCAGACAGCCTCGTTCGAATTTTCATCAACGCGATGGCCCGCAATATCCTGCCGGAGCGTGCCGCCCAGCGCCACATTGAGCAACTGTACCCCCCGGCAGACGCCGAGCACCGGGATATCCCGCCCCAGCACCAGATCTGCCAGCGCCAGTTCGATCTGGTCGCGGCGCGGGTCGATGCGGCCGCAGCCGTCCTCCCGCATCTGGCCGTAATGCACAGGGTCAATATCGCAGCCGCCGCTGAAGATCATCGCGTCCAGGCTGACGACCAGAGGATAGAGCGTATCCAGAGGCGTATCGTGCATCACAGGCACGACCTCGGCGCCGTTTGCTTCGATGGCGTCGATATAGTCCTGCGGGAAATACTGCGAACCGTCCTCGCGGCTGTAGGGCAGCAGGCCGATGCGGGGAATGCCATAGGTGTTGTTCATGATCTCATCTCTCCTCGTTTGTGCGGATGGCCGCAGGAAAGCCGTCCCTCCGGGCAACGGCCCGTGACCAGGCAACTCGGCCCGCACAGATCAAACAATTCGCCGTCGCGCGCGCGCAACAGAGCGAGCATCTGCCGGGCCACCGCGCGAATCTCCCACTGGGCGCGTTCGCAGGTGCGCAATTGGAAGAAGTGCAACAGTTCGCGGGCATTCATGGAAAAAAGCATGTCCGCCGTATGGCCGCTGAGGGCGCAGTAGGCCGCGTCCTGCGTTTTCAGGCCGCGGCGCAGCATCTCCCGCGTAAAGGCGGTCTGCTCACGGAAGGCGCTTTCGTAGGCCGCGCGCGCCTCGGGAATGGCGGCCACCGTTTCCGGCAACACATAATTGCCGCGCGCAAGGGCGTCCAGAGTGGGCATAAACAGCGGCGACTGCATGCGATGGCGAGCAAAATGCGTCACGCAGGACAGGGAGACGTTCTGCACATGAAAGACATAGTTCACAAGCTCCATTTCCCGCGCCCGCGCGTCGGTCAGAAGCGCTTGCGCATCCATCTCGCGGCGGGAGAAGCGGCGCGCCGCATCCAGCAGCGCGGAAGCGTCCGCGCCCGAAACGAGGCGCGCGCTTCCGGAAACGGGCGTTCCCTCCTCGAACGCCTGCGGAACCGGCGCGAGGGCCTCTGTGGCGTCCGGCGGGGTGAGGACGCCGGGATAGAGGCGATCGAACTGCGCCTTGAGCGACGCGCCCAATTCGCGAATCTCGCTGCAGCGCGCGCCGCGTCCGTAGAGCATGGCGCGGACAAAATGGATAAACTCGCGCGCGTCAAGCGTCATATAGAAATTGCTGCGAAAGCAGTACGGCAGGACAAAGCGCGCGTCTTCGCGGGGCACGCCCAGCGCGAGCAGACGGCCGTAAAGGGCGAACAGCGCCTCCATGCGCGATGAAAACCCCTCCGGCGCGCCGTCCGGAACAACATAGCCGGCGCCGGAAAAATCGACATAGCGGCGGGATTTGACTGTGAACGAAGCCAGACGAAATTCGATGGCAAACTGTTCTACCAGCACCGATACGTTGTCAAAGGCGATGGAAAGCGTATGATGCTCGAGCACGGAATGGTGCCCGGAAGAGAGCACCTTCCCCACAAGGCGCAGATCCTTTTCGCCGCCGTCGCTTTTTTCCAGCACCTCCAGCGCAGTGCCGCCCGTGGTGGAGATGCGCCCGGCCGAGGCGACCAGCCGCAGCGCGTCCGGATTTTTCAAAACAATGGTTGCCGTTCCCGCGTTCATGTTTCGCCCTCCCGAAAATCTTTTTCCATGATAGCGTGTTTTGCCTTGAAAAGCAAGGGGGTTCATGGTAAAATCATCCGCGGCGCCCCCGGAAAACGCTCCTTTGCCCCGGCGAACACAGTATGACAAAACTGTGAATTTCTCTTCAAAACCAATATTTTGTGTTGACAGGCTTTGTAAACCACAATATAATGTGTCTGCACGCTTTTGCGAGCCCAACAAAATACCGGAGGCAGCCGAACATGATTGACACGATCATCAAGCGGGATGGACGCAGAGTTCCATTCGATTCCCAGAAGATTTCCGACGCCATTATGAAGGCGTTTCAGGCCAGCAACAGCGCCAAGACCTATAAAACGGCCGAGGAACTGACGCGCCAGGTGCTTCAGGAGCTTGAAAAGAACGAGTCCATCGGCGAGCCGGGCGTGGAAGAAGTGCAGGATACCGTCGAGCGCGTCCTCATTGAAAACGGCTTTGTCCGCACGGCCAAAAGTTATATCCTCTATCGTGCCGAGCGCAGCCGTATTCGCGAAATGAACACGCGCCTGATGCGCATTTACGACGATATCACCAACAAGGCCGCCATTGATTCCGACATCAAGCGCGAAAACGCCAACATCAACGGCGATACCGCCATGGGCGCGATGCTCAAATACGGCTCCGAAGGCGCCAAGCAGTTCAACCTCATGTTCGTCCTCAAGCCCGAGCACGCCGAGGCGCACCGCAACGGGGATATCCATATCCACGATATGGACTTCCTTACCCTGACCACGACCTGCTGCCAGATTGATCTGATCAAGCTGTTTGAAAACGGCTTTTCCACCGGTCACGGCTATCTGCGCGAGCCCAACGACATCTACTCCTATTCGGCGCTTGCCTGCATCGCCATTCAGGCCAACCAGAACGATCAGCACGGCGGCCAGTCCATCGTCAATTTTGACTACGCCATGGCCGAGGGCGTGAAAAAGACCTTCCGCAAGCGCTATCGCGATAACCTCATTCGCGCCATGGAACTGAAGCTGGACATTGAGGATGCGGAAAAGGACGGCCGCGCCGTCGTCGATTCGCTGCATGCGCGCGGCCTGAATCCGACGCTGGTGCAAAACGACGAATACCGCCAGGCCGAGGCCGGCCTGCTGCTCGAGCGCGGCATTTCCCCGGAGGATGTGCAGGCGATCCAGGAATTCGCCCACAAAAAAGCCGTTGCGGAAACCGATCGCGCCACCTACCAGGCCATGGAGGCGCTGATTCACAACCTCAACACCATGAACTCCCGCGCCGGCGCGCAGGTGCCCTTCTCTTCCATCAATTATGGCATGGACACCTCCCCTGAAGCGCGCATGGTGATGAAAAACCTGCTTTTGAGCACGGAGGCCGGCCTGGGCAACGGCGAAACGCCCATCTTCCCCATTCAGATTTTCCGCGTCAAGGAAGGGATCAACTACAACCCCGGCGAGCCGAACTACGATCTGTTCAAACTGGCCATGCGTTGCTCGGCCAAACGCCTGTTCCCCAATTTCTCCTTCCAGGACGCGCCGTTCAATCTGCAATACTATAAGGAAGGCCATCCGGAAACGGAGATCGCCTACATGGGCTGCCGCACGCGCGTAATGGCCAACAACTACGATCCGGACAAGCAGATTTCCAACGGCCGCGGCAATTTGAGCTTTACCACCATCAACCTGCCGCGCCTGGCCATCAAGGCCAATCACAATGTCGAGCAGTTTTTCGAGGGGCTCGACCGCATGATCGACCTGTGTCTGGATCAGCTCTTTGAGCGCTTCGAAATCCAGGCGCGCAAGCGCGTGCGCAACTTCCCCTTCCTCATGGGGCAGGGCGTCTGGCTGGACAGCGAAAAGCTGGACTGGAACGACGAGGTGCGCGAGGTGCTCAAGCACGGCACGCTTTCCATCGGCTTTATCGGCCTTGCCGAAACGCTCAAGGCGCTGGTCGGCGCGCACCATGGCGAGAGCGAACTGGCGCGCAACCTGGGGCTGGAGATCATCACCTATATGCGCCGCCGCTGCGACGAAGCCAGCCAGAAAAGCGGCATGAACGTAACGCTGCTGGCCACGCCCGCAGAGGGGCTTTCCGGCCGGTTTGTCAAAATCGACCGCAAGCTCTTCGGCGAGATTCCCGGCGTTACCGACCGCGAATACTACACCAACAGCTTCCATGTGCCGGTGTACTACAACATCAGCGCTGTGGAAAAGATCAAAATCGAGGCCCCCTATCACGCCCTGACCAACGCCGGCCACATTTCCTATGTGGAACTGGATGGAGATACCACCCAGAACCTTGAGGCCTTCGAAAAGATCGTGCGCGTGATGAAGGAAAGCGGTATCGGTTACGGTTCGATCAACCATCCCGTCGATCGCGATCCGGTGTGCGGCTACAACGGCATCATCGGCGATACCTGCCCCAACTGCGGGCGTTCCGAGGAGGATCATCCCTTCGAGCGCATCCGCCGCATCACCGGCTATCTGGTCGGCACGCTGGACCGCTTCAACAACGCCAAGCGCGCCGAAGAACACGATCGCGTCAAGCACAGCCTGTAAGCGCTGTCGCGGCCGCGCAAAGCTGCCTTCGCAAATCTGCAAAGGCAGCTTTTTTCCATCTGAACTTGGATTTGGGGAAGTCCGCCCGGGTGCGGCCCTTTCGCAAGCAGTTTTTGAAAAAGGCGCGCCGCCCGCGCTATGCGTCGCCGTTTTTGCCGTAGCGGGCGCGATACTCGCGCGGCGTCATGTGGAAAAAGCGTTTGAAGATCTGGCCATAATGGCTCTGGCTGTTAAAGCCCACCTCAAAGCAGATCTCGGCGATGGATTTGTCCGTGTCCAGCAGCATCTGCGCCGACATGGAAGCCCGATAGCGCAACAGATAGGCCGTGGGCGTAACGCCCAGCGTCTTTTTAAAGGCGCGCAGGCATTCGCGCTCGCCCACGTTTGCGGCGGCGGCGATGTCCGCCAGCTGGATAGGTTCCGCATACTGCATGTGAATAAAGTCCAGCATCTGCTTGGCGCGTTCCTCAGACGCCTCGGAGGCGCCTTCATAGGAAAGCATGGCGGCGCGCATGTTGCGCACAATGTGCCACAGGCACTCGGTCAGGCGGGCGCGAACCATCAGTTCAAAGCCATATCTGCCCTCGTCGTAGGTCAAAAACGCCTCTCTCAGACATTGCAAAACGGCCTTTTGCCACTCGACCTCCGGGCTGAGGCGGAGCATCTTCACCGCGCCGGAGCGGATCAGAGGCATCACATAGCGTCGGGCAAAGACGCTGTCCTCGCGTCCCGCCAGCATGCTGTAATCCAGCACCAGCGAAATGATGCGGCAGCCCTCGTTTCCGACGATGTCCATGGCGTGCAGGGCTTCGGCGTTGACGAACATGCCCTCCCCCGCCTTGATGATAAACGAACCCGTGCTGAAGCGCACGCGCGCCGCCCCGCCCACCACCATGCTCAGCTCGATTTCTTCATGCCAATGCCAGGTGACGGTATTGGCGGGATAGAGCGCTATATCATTAAAGTACGCGCCGCACGGGAACCCAAGGCTTCCATGCACAGCGGCCTCTCTGCGGTCCGGAGAAAGCGTAAGCGATGTCTTTTGCTGCATAGTTGTCCCCTTCCATTGTCGGGATATTGATAATTATCGGCGACATCCGAATAGATTTCCGTCCTCAAATCGGGTAAGATATAGCCACAGGGACGGAAACGAACCGAGGAGGGATGTTCCATGAAACTGTACAATATCAACAACATCGAGAGCTTCTACAAGGTGATCGACTCTTGCCAGGCTCCCGTTCTGGTGGCCGCGTCTGATGGCCGCAGCGAAGATTTCCGCAACAACACCCTGCTGCGCGAAGTTGTGGAAGCTGCTTCGCAGGGCGATGGCATTTCCGAAATCGAGTTGCACACCACCTGCGCCGAAGATACCGGCCGACTGATCAAATTCATGACCTACGGTTACAGCGGGTCTGCTTACGAAAAGAAGTCCGCATAAATGGAACGCAGAGATGTAATACACTAAAGCGCCCGGGTTGTCCCTGCCGGGCGCGCAGTATTTTTGGGGAACGCCGGCCGCAAAATGCGGCCGGCGATTTTGGTATCCGGCCCCTACGCGAACACCGCCAGCCGATCCAGGAACAGAATCAAGGCCAGGTGGGCCGGATAGAACAGGTAAAACACCCATTTGTTGATGCGAACGCGCGTATTTGTGCGGATGTAGATCAGCGGCAATGCCAGCAGCGCAAACATTTGCGATGAAAAGCGCACGCCGAACATCGCGTAAGCGCTGCCCTGCAACCCCCACCAGACCATGAAAGCGGCGACAATGGGAAGCGAAAGCAGCGGTGTCTGGCAGAAGAGGAAAAACAGCAGCATCAGCAAAATGCCGTTAAAGCCGTAGTCCAGCCTGTCGCGGAGAATCCACGCCAGGAGCAGCGCCGCCAACGTGAAAACCAGGTGACGGTCGCGAATCGACCACAAAAGAATCAGCCCCAGCGCCAGCGAAAGCAGTATGCTCGGGTCGTCCCAACTGTGCACATAGAAATTCAGCGCCGCGCCGACGGGGTTTTCCGCAAAGGAAACGGCGTACATGGCGGCGTTTGTATGGTGCATCGCCATCACATACAGCGGCTGCGCCAGAAGCGCCAGGAGCACGATGCGCTTCACATAGCGCAGCATGTCGTGCGTATAGACGCAGCCGACTGTAAGGCAGTAGGCATAAATCGGGAAGGCAATGCGGCCGATGATGCGCAGGATGCGGTACTGCGGAAAGAGGATCGCTCCAAAATGGTCGATCAGCATCGTCGCCATGGCCACGAGTTTCAAAAAGCCGGTATCGGTATTGAGCCGCACCTGCATGCCTTCAAACGGCCAGGGGATGCTCAGATTGCCCTTCTTCGCCATGCCGCTACCCCAACGCGCGCACGGCCAGCAGAAGCGAACCCACCGCGCCGCTGTTGTTGCCCAGCGCCGGCGGCACGATATAGCGGTCGATCTGCCTGAGAACGGCCGGATGCGCGACATAGCCGCCAAGGATCTCCTGCGTGCGCGCGCGCACCATCGGGAACAGTTGCTCCTGGTGCATCACGCCGCCGCCAAGGACGATCTTCTCCGGCGAGTGCATAACGATGGTGTTGACGCACATTTGCGCGAGATATTCCGCCTCGATTTTCCAGGCAATGTGCTCCGGCGGCAGTTCCCGGGCGCTGACGCCCCATCTCTGTTCGATGGCTCTGCCGCAGGCCATGCCCTCCAGACAACCGTCGTGGAAGGGACAGAAACCGTGCGGAGTCGGATCCTCCGGATGCGGCCGCATGATCATATGCCCCATTTCCGGATGCACCATGCCGTGCAGAAGCATGCCATGATAGTAAGCGCCGCCGCCGATGCCGGTGCCAACCGTATAATAGACCAGGCTTTCACAGCCACGGCCGGCGCCCAGCAGCGCTTCGCCCAGCGCAGCGCCGTTGACGTCCGTGTCGATGCCCACCGGCACATTCAGGGCGTCCATCAGCATTGCGCGGATGGGCACGTTCTGCCAGCCGGGCTTGGGCGTGGTGGTGATATTTCCAAATGTCGGCGAATTTTCGTTCAGATCCAGCGGGCCGAAGCAACTTACGCCCAGCGCTTCTATGCCGCGACCGCTGAAATAGGCGATGATATCGGCCATGGTCGGTTCCGGCTCGCGCGTGGGAAAGCTCTCCCGCTCAAAGATATCGCCATTTTCGTTGCCAAGGGCGCAGACCATCTTGGTCCCGCCGGCTTCCAGGGCGCCCAGCAGCACGGTCATCCCTCCGATCCTGTTCTTTGTTCTATCATATACTTTTTGCGGCGATTCGTCAACCGGAAATCCCTCAAAACTTGCTGCAGTCTCCGCCCGCCCCGCGGCAGGCGCGAACAAGCCGCGCGTCACAGGGGATGCGCCCGTGCAGCGCAAATCCCGTCTGTGCTCGCGCTCTTCCATGCGAAACGCGGCGCATATAAAAAACGGGCCGGAGACCTCTCCGACCCGGCCCTGTCCATCGCCGCTAGGGCTTGGCGTGCGGCTTGAAAATCAGCGCGTTGACCAGCCCGAAAAACACCGCGGCGGCGATGCCTGCCGCAGCGCGCGTCACGCCCCCGGAGAGCGCGCCGATAAGCCCGTAGCGGTTGACGGCCTCGATCGCCCCCATGGCCAGCGAATAGCCAAATCCGGTCAGCGGCACGGTCGCTCCAGCGCCGGCGAAATCCACCAGCGGCTTGTAAACGCCGACGGCCGTCAGGAACACGCCTGCCGTTACAAACAGCACCAGTATGCGCGCGTTGGTCAGCTTCGTGGTTTGTATCAGCACCTGACCCAGCGCGCAGATCAGCCCGCCGACCGCGAAGGCTTTGACAAAATCCCACAAAATCTCCACTATCTCACCTCCAGCCGCGCGGCGTAGGCGATGCCCGGGATCGTCTCCGCCTGCATGGTGCTCGTAGGGCTTAGCATCGCGCCCGAGCCGACGAGGAGCACGCGCCGCAATTCGCCGCGCTCCATGCGCTTCATCAGCCAGCTGCAGCTTACCGCGGCTACGCAGCCGCAACCGCTGCCGCCGGCATGGGTATCCTGCTCCTGAAAATAGAGAGACGCGCCACAGTCGATCAATTTGTCTGCGGGCAGAGGCCGTCCGCTTTCGCGAAACAGTTCAAGCAAAATATCACGGCCGATCCAGCCCAGGTCGCCCGTGGCGATCATGTCGAAATCCTCCGCCGTCGCGCCCGTATCCTCCATATGCGCCAGGATCGTCGCCCGCACGGCCGGGGCCATGGCCGCGCCCATGTGGTTGGCGTCCTTGACGCTGTAATCGACGATGCGGCCGAGCGTTCCGGCCGTCACGCAAATGCCCGGGCCGTTCTCCGCCGTAAGCAGCGCGCAACCGGCCGCCGTGGCCGTCCACTGCGCCGAGGGCGGCCGCTGCGTGCCCATTTCCAGCGGGAAGCGGAACTGACGCTCTGCCGTGCAAAAATGGCTGGAGGCGGCGCAGAGCGCGTTTTCGAGAAACCCTGCGCTCACGAGCGCCGAGGCCACGACCAGCCCCTCTACGAACGTCGAGCAGGCGCCGTACAGCCCCACGAGCGGCAGCCCCAGCCTGCGCGCGGCAAAGCCGGTGGCGATGATCTGATCGTTGAGGTCGCCGCAGAAAAGCGCCTGCGCTGTTTCCGCCTCCAGACTGCCCGCGCGCATGGCGCGCGCGACGCAGCGGCGCAACATCTCGCTCTCGCCCTGCTCCCAGGTCTTTTGCCCGAAGAGGTCGTCCTGCGAAGCTTCGTCGAAATATGCCGCCAACGGGCCCGCGCTTTCTTTGGGCCCCACGATGGAGGCGTGCGCGCGCACGCGCGGCGGCCGTTCGTAAACAAACGTCTGCCTTCCCTTTCTCACAGCAGCCACTCCTTTGCCACCCAGTAGACAAAACCTACGAGGATCGAAGAACTGATGCCGTAAGTCAGCACCGGGCCGGCGATCTGAAACAGCTTCGCGCCCAGGCCCAGCACCATGCCCTCGCGGCGGAATTCGATGGCCGGCGCAGCTACGGAATTGGCAAAACCCGTAATGGGCACCACCGAACCCGCGCCGGCATATTTGCCGATGCGGTCGTACACGCCAAGGCCAGTGAGCGTCGTCCCCAGAAAAATCAGCGCGCAGCTTGTGAACATGGGCGCGGTCACCTCGCCCAGTTCCAGTCTTTGCGCGAGCATGGTCAGCGCCTGACCCAGCGCGCAGATCAGCCCGCCGACCCAGAAAGCGCGCACGCATCCGCGCAGGTGGCGGGAATTGGGCGTCATGCGATCGACGAGCTGCGCGTAGCGAAGGTCGCGCGGCGTTTTGGCATTCTTCATGGCCGTTCCTCCTTCGCGCGCAGCGTCACATCGGCGCGGCGAGCGCACATGCGCGTCTCGCGGTCGCCGGGCCTGCGCTTGTATTCCAGGGCGAAGATGGGCACGCTCTGTCGAAAGTCAGCCACAGGACCGCCCCGCTTCCATGCGCACAAACGTCGCGCCGTCGTAGGCGGGGCGCGGCTCGGGCTTCAGGGCGTTGATCAGCATCAGCGCCAGCACCGCCAACGCCCAGACCAGAAGAAATCCCAGCGCGAAGCGGCTGCGTCGGCTGCTTTTCTGCGTATGCATGTTCATCCCTCCGCGCATATTGTTTGCAAACGAAAAGAATTTATGCGCTCGTTGCGCAATGTCGGAGCAGCGGCGCCAAACGATCCAGAAATGAAAAACGGCTTGCGCCGCTTGCGCGCTGAGCCGAAAAGACCATGGCAATAGCAAGCGCTTCTTGAGGCGCGCGACCTCCTCCATTCCCCCGCTCGACGAGCGCGCCCAGCCGGCGGAGGCATGCGCAAAACGGCTGCAAACCCGAAGGTTCGCAGCCGCTGTGCCGTTCAATTTCGATAGAGCCACGGGCCCGGCGCTCCAGACGCGGTTTCTCCGCCCCGACGCGCGAAAAAGGCTGCGCTCCCGCCCGAAAGCGAGCGTTGCCCGCGAACGCGTCTGCGCGGGCGCGCGACCTCCTCCATTCCCCCGCTCGGCGAACGCGCCCAACCGGCGGAGGTATGCGCAAAACGGCTGCAAACCCGAAGGTTCGCAGCCGCTGTGCTGTTCAATTTCGATAGAGCCACGGGCCCAGCGCTCCAGACGCGGTTTCTCCGCCCCGACGCGCGAAAAAGGCTGCTCTCCCGCCCGAAAGCGAGCGTTGCCCGCGAACGCGCCTGCGCAGACCGCGACACTGCGCCATTGATCGCCGCCCGGTGCGCCTCTGCGGCGCAAGGCGTCAGGTGTTCTTCATTACGACTTCCTCGACCGCGTCGGCGACTTTTTCGCAGGCGTCGCAGCAATCCTCCAGGCTGGAATAGATCTCTTTCCAGGCGATCAGTTCAATGGGATCGGCGCCGCCGCGCTTGAGATTGCGCATGGCCTCCATGTAGAGGCGGTCGCCTTCCTCCTCGAGCGTGTTGATGATGATGATGTGTTCCATCAGCTTGTCGGACTTTTTATAGTTTTCAAACTCGGCCATGAGTTTGCGCAGTTCCTCGCACTGTTTGGCGATCAACTCCGCTACGGGCGTTACGTCCGGCCGGCAGGCCTGAATATCGTTCATGTAGAGGCGCTGCACGACTTCGTCGATGAGATCGACGATTTCGTCAAGCACATGCGCGATGTTGACAATGTCCTCGCGGTCGATGGGCGGCAAAAATTCCCGCAGGAGGCGGCCCATCATGTCGTGCTTTTTCAGGTCCGCGGCATGCTCGATCTCATGGATGACGTCCGCATCGCGCCGCAGGTTCGCCGGCTGATAATTGCCGAACATATCGTTCAGCGCCGAAGCCGCCTTGCAGGCGCAATCGATCATCTCCTGGAAGAAGCTGAAGTAACTGTAACCGTTTTTCCTGGCCAAAACGCTCCACTCCTCTTAAAAAATCGCCATGAATAGTTTCGCCATCAGATAACCGACCAGCCCGCAGCCCGGGAAGGTCAAAACCCAAGTAAGCACCATTTCGCGCACGACGCTCCAGTTGACGCTCTTGATGCGCCGCGCCGCGCCCACGCCCATGATGGCCGTCGTTTTGGTATGCGTAGTGGACACCGGAACGCCCGTCACAGAGGACAGCAGCAGGCATCCGGCGGCGGCAAGATCGGCGGAAAAGCCCTGGTGTACGTCGAGCTTGACCATGTCCATTCCCACAGATTTGATGATGCGCAAACCGCCGATGGAAGTGCCAAGGCCCATGACGATGGCGCACAGCGCCATCAGCCACATGGGAATTTCCACCACGCCCATTTCCGCCTGGCCGCGCGAAAGCGCCATGCCCAGCAGAAAAACGCCGATGAATTTCTGGCCGTCCTGCGCGCCGTGCATGAAAGCCATGGCGGCCGCGCCGCCGATCTGCGCGTAGCGGAAACCGACGTTCGCCCGCCTGCGATCGGCGTGCCGGAACAAAAGCGCCACCAGTTTTGCCACGACATAGCCCAGCACAAAGCCAAGCAGCGTCGAGAGCGCCAGGCCATAGATCACCTTCAGCCATTCCGCGCCGTTGATGCCGGAAAAACCGTTGTGCAGGGCGATGGCCGCGCCGGACAGGCCCGCGATCAACGCATGGCTCTCGCTGGTTGGAATGCCGAATTTCCACGCGGCCGTAGCCCATGTGACGATGGCGAACATCGCCGCGCACAAAGCGACCAGCGCCTCATGGGCGTCGCCGCCAAAATCGACCATATTATAAATTGTTTCAGCAACCTTTTTGTTGATGAGCGTCATGATCAGAACGCCGAGAAAATTGAAAATCGCCGCCATGATGATCGCCGGCCGGGGGCGCATGGCGCGTGTGGAAACGCAGGTGGCAATGGCGTTTGGCGCATCGGTCCAGCCATTGACGAGAATTACCGCGAGCGTAAGGATCGTAGTCAGGATCAGCGCCGGATACTGGCCCATCATTGCCAGAAAACCGGAAAGTGATGTGGACATAAGCGGCCCACCGCTCCCTTCTGCCAGACGGTCGATCGAAGTTTACATATTCAATACACATATCTATATTACCGCACAAACGCGGCGCATTCCACGCTAATTCGTACAAATTCGTGTGTTGTTTGTGTTAATAATCAAATAAATTCGCGTTTGTTGGACCTCAAAACGACCGCGAATGCGCCAGAAAGCAACATGTTTCGCAGGAATCTCTGCGGTTTTTCAACAAGAGCGTTACATAAAATGCCCGGGCAATCGCTGTGTTCCCGGCCTAAAAGCGCGCATCTGCGCGGATTTTCACATCCCGTCGCCGCGGGAAAGCATGAATCCGGGCGCGCCGGAGCGGCGTTGCAAGCGGAAAAAGTTCGAATGAACCTCGCCGTTCAATCCGCCGGCAAAGCGGCGCGCAGCCAAAATAAGGCGCCGTAAGCCGGCGCCATGGCATAAACCGCTAAGGCGATGCTCCCATCATCGCTTTCCTTTGCGCCACTTCAGCAGCAACGCAGAATTGAGAATGACAAGCACCGAGCCTGCATTGTGGACCAGCGCGCCCACAACGGGATTGAGGATACCGGTTATGGCAAGCGCGATGGCAAGAAAATTCAGGCCCATGGAAAAGCTCAAATTCAGTTTTATCGTGGTCATCATTCGCTTCGACAGGGATAGTAAATGCGGGATCTCCTTTACTTCATCATTTACCAGCACAATATCCGCCGCATCAACGGCAATATCGCTTCCAATTCCTCCCATGGCGATGCCGACCATTGCCTTTTTCAGCGCAGGGGCGTCGTTGATCCCGTCGCCAATCATGCACACCGCCTGCCGGTTTCTCTGGTACGCATCGATCAGCTTCAGCTTATCTTCCGGCAAACAGCCTGCATATACGTTTTCAATGCCAAGTTGTTTTGCGATACTGCTTGCGGCATTTTTGTTATCGCCCGTCAAAAGCACCGGCTGAACGCCGCTGTTTTGCATGGCGGCGATCATTTCAGCGCTTTCTGTTCGGAGCGTATCCGCCAGCACAAGATAGCCGATGCACATATCTTCCGCGGCTATGTAGGTTATCGTGCCGCCGTTGTTCAGGAACGCCTGAATTTCGGAATTTGTCTGGCAAACGATCCCATTTTCTTTCATCATATCCATATTGCCCGCAAGAATGCGCTTTCCCTCTACAACGGCGCATACGCCGCGGCCAAGCTGCATTTCAAAATCCGTCGCTTTGAGGATGGGCGCATGCGCATTCTGCTTATAGCAGCGAACAATCGCCTTGCCGAGCGGATGTTCCGAGAACTGTTCCGCAGCGGCGGCAAGAGCATAGATGTGCCGCTGTGTCTCGCCTTGCGAGAGGGATTTTACGGCCACTACCTTCGGCGTTCCGTAGGTCAATGTTCCCGTCTTGTCAAAGGCCACGCCCGAAACCTTGGCCAGTCTTTCCAAAGCGTCGCCCTCGCGCACGAGAAAGCCGTGCCTTGTGGCATTGCCAATCGCCGCCATAATTGCGGTGGGCGTTGCAAGCACCAAAGCGCAGGGACAGAACACAACAAGAATCGTTACCGCGCGAATGATTTCCCCCGTTATTGCCCAGGTGAGCGCCGCGGCAGTCAGGGCGATTGCCACAATCCAAGTCGCCCATCGGTCCGCCATGCCGACGATCTTGGCTTTTCCCGCGTCGGCCGACTGGACGAGGCTTATCATTCGCTGAATAGAACTGTCCTCGCCAACCTTTGTGGCTTTCATTTCAAAGGCTCCGAAGCGGTTTACCGTTCCGCTTGACACCGCATCGCCAACCGTTTTATCGACAGGTATGGGTTCCCCCGTCATCACGGCCTGGTCTATGGAAGTCTGCCCTGCAGTAATAATGCCGTCAACGGCAATTCCCTCGCCCGGCAGAACGCGGAGGATATCCCCGATTTTTACCTCGCTTGCGGGAATCACCGACTCCACGCTCCCCACGACGACCCTTGCCGTCTGCGGCGTCAGCTTTACCAGTTTTTCAATGCCCGCCCTTGCCTTTGCCACGGTCAAATCCTCAAGCAGCGCTCCGATTTGCATGATAAACGCAACCTCTCCCGCCGCAAAATCCTCGCCGATGCAGACAGAAGCGATCAGCGCGAGGGATACCAGCACATCCGCTTTGATATCAAAAGCTGTAACAAGGCCAATGATCGCCTCCAGAATGATCGGCACGCCGCACAAAACAATCGACACCCATGCGATGTCAAATGGAAGAAAATCCAGTATGCCCGTCAGACTGCAAACAAGCGCGATCCCAGAAACGACAAGAAAGGCGATCTCTTTCTTTGTTCCTCCGATTTCAAGCAAACGCTCCATTTTCTCCATAAACGCTTTCATGAGAACCCTCCACTTATACCATATGGGGTATAGGTATATAATACCGTAAGGGGTACGGGTTTGTCAAGGTCGCAAAAGAAAAAAGCAGTTCTGTTGCAACTGCTCTTTCCGGCGATTTGCTTCATGAACCCATATTCGCAAAACGCTCGACCGCTTTGGTGAAGTCCTCAATCGTTTTGTCGGCGTCCCCATGCTCGATTCCGTTTCTGACGCAGTGCTTGATGTGTCCTTCAAGCACCACCTGTCCGCACTTGTGAAGCGCTGACTTTGCAGCATTCAACTGCGAAAGGATGTCCTCGCAGGGCACGTCTTCGTCAATCATTCGGTCAATCGCCTGCACTTGTCCGATAATTTTCCGCAATCGGCGATGCAGATTGTCAGCATCCATACATTGTTTCATCATGGCGCTCCTATACTGTTTGGAGGTATATGTATATTATACGGCTTAATTGTTGAAAGTCAAGGCTTCGCGCCCCGTGCAAAGAAGGGGAAACGATATTTTGATACCGCTCCCCACCATTGCGCCCGGTTTATGCAGCACAAGAACTGCCGCCAAGCCGCTGACATCAAAGGCGCCATGCCTCAAACATCCAGCGATGCAGGCACTCTTGCCCTGTTGAAGTCATTCCCACTCGATCGTTCCCGGAGGTTTTCCGGTGACGTCGTAGACGACGCGGTTGACGCCGGGGACTTCATTGATGATGCGACTGACGCACTTTTTTAGTACTGAATAAGGAAGTTCTGCGGCTTCAACGGTCATGGCGTCGTCGCTGGTCACGGCGCGCAGGGCAACGCAGTAGGCGTATGTGCGCGCGTCGCCCATGACGCCGACGGTTTTGGAACCGGTGAGCACGGCAAAGGACTGCCAGATATCCCGCGCGAGGCCGGCCCGGTCCAATTCCTCCAGATAAATGGCGTCGCTTTTGCGAAGGATATCGAGCTTTTCACGGGTGATTTCCCCCACCACGCGCACCGCGAGACCGGGGCCGGGGAACGGTTGCCGCCACACCATATGGCGAGGGATGCCCAGCGCTTCGCCAACGGCGCGCACCTCGTCCTTGAAAAGCGATTTCAGCGGCTCGACGATATTCTCCCTTTGAAACAGCGAATCTTTGGGAAGTCCGCCGACGTTATGATGGCTTTTGATGGTGGCCGAACCGCCCATGCCGCTTTCAATGCGGTCGGGATAGATCGTGCCCTGCAAAAGGAACTGCGCGCCGGTCTTTTTCGCTTCTTCCTCAAAGACGCGCACGAAGAGTTCGCCGATGATTTTGCGCTTTTTCTCCGGATCGGTCACGCCGGCGAGCGCGCTGAGAAAGCGCTCGGAGGCATCTACATAAACCACGTTCAACCCCATCGCGTCGCGATAGGTATCAAGCACGCTTTCCGCTTCGTTGAGGCGCAACAGGCCGTGGTTGACGAACACGCAGGTAAGCTGGCCCCTGGAAAGCGCTCTTTCCGCCAGCGCGCAGGCCACGGACGAATCCACGCCGCCGGAAAGGCCGGCGACGACCCTGCCGTTTCCCACCTGCCGGCGGATGCCCTGCAGCATGCCTTCGATCATGTCCTCGGCGCGGTAGTCGCCCCTGCATCCACAGATGCCGAGCGCGAAGTTGCGCAGGATCGTCGTCCCCTCCACGGTATGCCGCACCTCGGGGTGAAATTGCACGCCGTAAATCCCCTTTTGCGCGCAGGAAAACGCGGCGACGGGACAATGCGCCGTACTTGCGTCGCAAACAAAGCCGTCCGGCATTTTCGCCACGCGATCGGTGTGGTTCATAAACACCGCGGTTGCGGGAGAAACCCCTTCAAAGAGGCTGCCGCCATGAACGTTCAGCATCGTATGGCCATATTCGCCGGCGTCGGCGCGCTCAACTGTGCCGCCGAGGATGCAGTTGATCATCTGCATGCCGTAACAGATGCCCAAAACCGGCACGCCAAGCGCAAACAACTCCCTGCCCAACCGCGGCGCGCCCGCCTCGTAGACGCTGTTGGGGCCGCCGGTGAGGATGACGCCGCGCAGGCTTTCATCCGCCCATGAGGCTGCGGGCGCAGCGTAAGGGAGAACCTCGCAATAGACGCCGATTTCGCGCACGCGGCGCGCGATGAGCTGGTTGTACTGGCCGCCAAAGTCCAGAATGACGATCTTTTCTAGCATGCTTCCTCCTCCGCGCGGCGAATGGCCGCGCCTATCAAGCCGACGAACAGGGGGTGCGGGCGGTTCGGCCGGGACTTGAACTCCGGATGGAACTGCACGCCCACGAACCAAGGATGCTTCGTCAGTTCTACTGCCTCCACCAGGTTCCGCTCCGGGTTGACGCCGGCAACGCGCAGGCCGCGGGCGGCGAACGCCTCCGCGCAGGCGTTGTTGAACTCGTAGCGGTGGCGGTGACGCTCAAAAACCTCGTCGGCGCCATAGAGGTTGCGCAGTATGGAGCCCGGTTCGAGCCGGCAGCGGTACGCGCCCAGGCGCATGGTGCCGCCCGTCTGCTCCAGGCCTTTCTGTTCCGCCATGATGTCGATGACGGGATAAGGCGTTTCGGGGTCGAACTCGGTCGAGGACGCGCCCTCCATGCCGCAGACGTGGCGGGCGAACTCCATCACCGCAATCTGCATTCCCAGGCAGATGCCCAGATAGGGAATGTTGTGCTCGCGGGCGTAGCGCGCGGCGACCATTTTGCCTTCGATTCCGCGGCTCCCGAAGCCGCCGGGCACGAGGATGCCGTGCACGCCCTGGAAAACGGCGTCCACGTCCACTTCCGGGCCGGTGAGGCCGTCGGCCTGCACCCATTTGATGCGCACGCGGGCGCGGTGCGCGATGCCGCCATGTTGCAAAGCCTCGACCACAGAAAGATAGGCGTCGTGCAATTGTATGTACTTGCCCACCAGCGCGATGGTCACTTCCCGCTCCGGGTATTGGAAGCGATCGACCATTTCCTCCCAATCCTGCAATTCCGGCGTGCGAACGGGCAGTTGCAGCGCTTCGCAAACCTTGTCAGCGAACCTTTCCCGCTCCAGCATCAGAGGCACCTGATAGAGCGATTCGGCGTCGAGGTTCTGAATGATATACTTGGCGGGGACGTTGCAAAACAGCGAAAGCTTGCTGCGCATCTCCGGCGGAATGGGATAGTCGCTGCGGCAGACGAGCATTCCGGGGTGGATGCCCATGCCCTGCAATTCCTTCACGGAGTGCTGCGTGGGCTTGGTCTTTAATTCCTGCGAAGTCTTAAGATACGGAATGAGGGTCACATGAATAAACAGCGTGCGCTCCGGCGGCACTTCCCATTGAAATTGGCGGATGGCCTCGATGAAGGGTTGCCCCTCGATATCGCCGACCGTTCCGCCGATTTCCGTAATGACGACGTCGGCCTTTTCGCCGACGCGATAGATTTTTTCCTTGATTTCATCCGTAATATGCGGAATGACCTGCACGGTGCCGCCGTGATAGCCGCCCTCGCGCTCGCGCTTCAAAACGCTGAAAAACACCTGGCCGGAGGTGACGGAGGAATAGCGGGTGAGATTTTCATCGACAAAGCGCTCGTAGTGACCAAGATCGAGGTCGGTCTCGGCGCCGTCTTCGGTGACGAAAACTTCTCCGTGCTGGTAGGGGTTCATGGTGCCGGGATCGACGTTGAGATAGGGATCGAATTTCTGGATGGCCACCGTGTAGCCGCGCGCCTTCAAAAGCCGGCCCAGCGAGGCGGCGGTGATGCCCTTCCCGAGCGACGAGGTCACGCCGCCGGTCACAAAGATATATCGTGTGTCCATGCGCTCACGCTCCCTGAAAAAACAATGGAGCTATGATAGCACTCGCAGCATGGAAATTTCAATACCGCGCCGGTTAAACTTCGGTTGCGCTCATGCGATGCGCTAGGGGCCGGCCGCGTCCAGAAGGAAGCCTTCCGTCCATTCGCCGCGATGGACAAAGCCCAGCTTTGCAAGCGCGGCGCGCGAAGCGGCGTTGTTTTCATCCACCCAGGTGTAACAGTGAAAAACGCCGCGCTCCATGGCCGTTTTGTAGATCTGATGCTTCATGGCCGTGGAAAGGCCCATGCGCCGGTATTCGCGCTTGACCGCGCCGAGCCAGGTAGAAACCATTCCGCCGCGAATCACCATTTTGTTGGCGGCGCAGATTTCCCCTTCCCGATCGACGACGAAAATATTGCCCTGGCCGATCTCGTAGAGCAGCTCCTCCATGGAGGGAATGGCAGAGTTGAGGCGGTCGAGCGAGGCCTCCCAGATGGGCAGGATCTGCGTTGCGTCCTCTTCGCGCGCAAGGCGCGCGACAAAGCGGCCGGCGGCGTTTTCCACCACCGCGGGGCGCAGGGCGAGGCCTTTGAGGGAAAGATGCATCTTCAAATCCCGCACATGCTCGCGGAAGCCTGCCGCCAGCCACTTGCGCTCCATTTCGGCGATAACGGGGCCGCGCGCCCCATGGGTGACGAGAAATTCCACCAGCACCGGCTTGTCCATGGGCGGAAAGTCTACCGCCGCATCCACGGAAAAAAAGAAGTGCACGCGGTAATAATCGCCTTCGTCGTCGAGCAGGCAGAAGCCGTCGTGGCAGGTATCCACATAGAGGCTCCCCCGCCGCAAAAGGCGGTCCACCTCTCCGGGCTCAAAGATGCAGTTGGTCTCCCAGCGCGGAAAACGCCGCATGTTTTCGTACATAAGACTTTTCAGATGCCGCTTGTCCACCACGCGTTGCAGGTTCTTCGTCGTTCGCATAAAACGCCCTCCCTTCTCGCTTCCCCGCCTGACGGCGGGCCTTTCGCCTCCTTTTCGCAACTTTTTTCAAAAATTGCGTTCTTATGCTTATGATCATAAAACATTTTGGGGCCCCTGTCAACCCGGGACGCGTTTCTGACACAAAAAAGAGCGGAACGGCCTTGGCCGTTCCGCCTCACCAGACGCCGACAGCGGGCTTTACGAAAGGGTTTCCGTCAGATTCAACGACCAGCTCGTCATATCCTCGCCGTCCACAAAGCGCAGCGAAGCTTCGTATTCCATGGCGTTTGCCTCAGAAGTAAGCGGCGTTTTCGCGCAATCAAAGAGCACATGCCGGCTTTCCCCGCCGCCGGCAAGGTCGAAGGCAAGCGCGGCGTAGCAGCTGAACTGCGCGCCGGCGTTCATGCCTAAAACGTCGCAGTCATCGCAGTGGGCGTCGAAGTAAAGGTAACCGCCGCTTCTGTCGTCGTCCACACGCACGCAAAGGCCGTTTTGCAGCGTCGCTTCGACGCGGCCTATGGCGACAGGTTCGGCGTCTCCGCCCGCCGCCTCGTAAACGACGCCGTGGAGGCCGGAGTCGTCCAGAAGAAAATCGTACTGCCAGGAGGCGTTTTGCGGATTGGCGTCCGTGCGGTAGACGAAACGCAGATCGTCCTTCCCGGGCGTAATGGCAATCGTTCCCGGCAGGTTCATCAGCGCGCGCGCAAATGCAGCGCGATCCAGGCCGATGCCCTCGACGAACGCGTCCGCGCGCGGGGAACACATCGCCTGCGCCAGCGGCAGCGCACATTCGCGCAGGCTCAAAGTCAGCGTTTCTCCCGGCTTTTGCTCTGCGATCCGCTCAAACAGCAGCGCGTAAGCGTTTCCCAGGCGCAGGATGCAGGGCAATGCGTCGTCTGCCTCGCGGAGGAGGCTCGGCTGTTGGAAAAGACGCGTTTCAAGCTGTGTATTGCCAAAAACATCGCAAATCGACAAAACACCGTCCGCGCGCAGGGCGAAGGTATGGCGGGAAAACATCGCTCCGCTGGCGGCGTCGGCAATGTCCAGCGTTCCCCAGAGGACTTTCCGCGGCGTTTCGGCAGCGGCGTCCGAAGCGGCGGCGTCTGTCATCTCCAGAAAGGAAAACGGCGACGCCTCAAAGGACAAAAGCACGGTCGTTCCCTCTCCGGTCGAGGGCGACGCGCTGATCTCAACCGCACCGTTCCCGGCAGGCCTGCTTTCCAGCGTCACGCGCAGATCGTAGCGCGTCTGCGCGCCATTGCGGTCATAGCAGATCGAGCCGGCAAACGTCCGCGCGGATCCGGCCGTTTCCTCAGTAAGCAGCGGAGGATGCGCATGCCCATGGCCATGTTCCCCATGGCGGGGCCGAACGGCGTCACGCTCCGCCTCTGCAGGCGCTGCGGCTTCTGTCTCCGGAACTGGCCCGGCCGCGTCATCCGGGCCCGCGGGCGTTTCCGCCGGGATGGGCGAATCCGGCTCGGCTTCGATCCGGGGTTCGGGCGTCTGCGCCAGCTGCGCCGCCTCAGGCGACGCGGTCTCGACCGTTATCCGGCGCGGCTTGACCGGCGTTTCGGCGCAGGCCAGCCCCGCCAGCAGCGCGAACACCAGAAAAAGAGCGAAGCAACGCTTGATGCGCATTTCACATCCCCCATTCATTATGTTGCGATAAGCGTCCATCTCCAGTATATTCCCGCAAAGCGTGCCTGTCAACCCGGCTGCGTTCAGAAATCCGGAAATTTCTCGCCGCGCCGCCGGATGCGCGCATTTGCAAAGGCCGTGGTCGCGCGCAGACGAAAAAGCGCGGGTGCAGGAGGCGACGCGCGCAGGCGCAGGGCGCGAACTGCCGCCGGATGCGCGCAGCTTCCTCAAAGCCAGCAAAAGCGCGCCCTTGCGGGCGCGCCACCCATCCCATTCCCCACGACTCCCTCATCGTTTTGGCTGCTTGCGCCATACCGGCGCTTCGACGCGCGCCTGCGCCAAAAGCGGCTGCCGGGCGGCGCGAGACCGATCGCTTTGCCCGTGCCGCAGACCACTTATACTTATAGACGAACAATTTGGCAAAGAGTTCCATGTTTTGCGAAAATATCCTGCTTCGGCAAAGCCGTCGCGCGATGCGCGGCGCGCCGCCAAAGCGGCTATATGCCAAATTCGAACAGAGAGACCTGGCTGGTTTCGGGAATGCCCTGCAAACAGCCGGCGGCGCGCAAAGCCTCAATGACGGTCTTGGGCGCCTTGCGGCGCAGCATGTCGTCCTGCGAAATGAAGGGCGCGCCCTCGCGCGCGGCGACAAAGGCCTCGGCCGCCAGCTGGCCGACGCCGGGCAGGGACGTCAGCGGCGGCAGAATCGTTCCATCGGCTTCGAGGAGGAAATCCATCGCCGCCGAGCGGTAGAGGTCCACGGGCCGCAGGTGGACGCCGCGCAGGTTCATCTCAATGAGGATTTCCAGAATGGAAACCTCGTCGTCCTTGCGCTCGCGCTCGGCGCGTTCGAGGCCGTTGATCTCCTCGATCATCGAGCGCAGCACGTCCACATTGGCGGTGACCATGCGCGCGCCGTCGAAGGCGTCGGCGTTGCGCATCAGGTAGCAGGCGTAATAGGCAGCGGGATAGTAGATTTTAAAGTAGGCGATGCGCAGCGCCATGGTGACATAGGCCACGGCGTGCGCCTTGGGGAACATATACTTGATCTTTTTGCAGCTGCCGATATACCAGTCCGGCGCATCCACGGCCTCAATGGCCTCCTCCATAAACGGCTGCAGCCCCTTGCCCTTGCGCACGGATTCCATGGTTTTGAAGGCGACCTCGGAATCGACGCCGAAATCAATGAGGGCGTTCATAATGTCGTCGCGGGTACAAATGCACTCGCTGAGGGGAACGCCCGCATGCACCAGATCCTGCGTATTGCCTACCCACACGTCCGTGCCGTGAGAGAGGCCGGAAATACGAATCAATTCCTCCATGGTGCTGGGCCTGGTTTCCACCAGCATGCCGCGCACAAAGCGCGTGCCGAACTCAGGAATGCCGAGGGTGCCGGTCGGCACGCCCAGTTCTTCCGCCGTCAGCCCCAGCGCCTCGGGCGTGGAGAACAGGGAGAGGATGTTTTTAAACACCTCCGGGTCGTTGAGCGGGACCTCGCGCGGGGCGATGCCGGTGAGATCCTGCAAACGGCGCAGCATGGTGGGATCATCGTGGCCGAGCACGTCCAGCTTTACCAGCACGTCGTGCATGGAGCCAAAGTCGAAGTGCGTTGTGATGGTCTCTGAGGTCATATCGTCCGCCGGGTGCTGGATGGCGGTGAACTGATAGATCTCATAGTCCTTGGGCAAAACGACCATGCCGGCGGGATGCTGGCCGGTGGTGCGCTTGACGCCGGTGATGCCGCGCGCCAGCCGCTCCTTTTCGGCGTTGGAAAAGTGCAGATCGCGCTCCTCCATGTATTTGAGCACATAGCCGTAAGCCGTTTTTTCGGCGATGGTGCCGATGGTGCCAGCGCGAAAGACGTTTTCCGCGCCGAACAATTCCTTGATATAGTTGTGGGCAACGGGCTGGTAGACGCCGGAGAAGTTGAGGTCGATATCCGGCACCTTGTTGCCCTTGAAGCCGAGAAAGACCTCGAAGGGGATGTTGAAACCGTCCTTGTTCATGCGCGCGCCGCACCTGGGGCAGTCGCGCGCGGGCAGGTCCAGGCCCGTTTTCCCCAGCTGCTGCACGTCAAAATCGGAAAACTTGCACTGGGGGCAGACGTAATGCGGCGGCAAAGAGTTGACCTCGGTGATGCCGGAAAGAAACGCCACCAAGGAAGAGCCGACCGAGCCGCGCGAACCGACAATATAGCCGTCGGAAAGCGATTTGGCCACCAACTTCACGGCGATCATGTACAGCGTGGAAAAGCCGTAGCCGATGATGGCGCCCAGTTCCTTGTCGATGCGCTTTTGCACGATCTCCGGCAGCGGATCGCCGTAAATTTCGCGGGCGCGCTCAAGGGTGATGCGTCGCAGGTCGTGCTCGGCCTCGGGCCAGAAGGGCTGGAAGGTCTCCTTGCCCTCCGGGTGCGGGATGAAGAGGCGGACGTCGCCGATCTGCCCGGCGATGCGGTTCGGTTCGTCGATGACCACGCGCTCGGCGGTCTCGCGGCCGAGATAAGCAAATTCCTCCAGCATCTCCTCTGTGGTGCGGAAATAAAGGGGCGGCTGGTGGTCGGCGTCCTCAAAGCCCTTGGTGGCCATGAGGATGGAGCGGTATACGGCGTCCTCGGGGTTCATGAAATGCACGTCCCCGGTGGCCACCACGGGAATGCCCAGTTTGTCGCCAAGGGCGAGAACCCTGCGGTTCAGATCGCGCAGAGCCTCCTCGTCCTTCACCGCGCCCTCGCGCACGAGGAAAGCGTTGTTGCCGATGGGCTGTATCTCCAGATAATCATAGAAGCGCGCAATGCGTTCCAGGGTTCTTGCGTCCTTGCCCGCCAGCACGGCGCGGAACAGTTCGCCCGACTCGCAGGCGCTGCCGATGATGAGGCCCTCGCGGTATTTCTCGATCAATTTGCGCGGCATGCGCGGCGTGCGGTGGAAGTAATTGAGGTGCCCTTCGCTGACGAGACGGTAGAGGTTGGTCATGCCCGTCTGGTTCTTCGCCAGCAGGATGATGTGATAGGCCTGCGCGCCGGCGTCGGTCTGGAAGGCGCGATTGACGTCGCTCAGGCGCGATACGCCCATGCGCGAAAGCGTCCTGGAAAGCACCTGCCCGGTGGCGCGGGCGTCGTGCACGGCGCGGTGGGCGTTTTTCAGCGATATGTCCAGATGCTTGCAGACCGTGCCCAGTTTGTGGTTGCGCAACTCTTTGTAGGCGTTGCGGGCGAGGGCCAGTGTGTCGAGGATGGGGGCGTCCAGTTCCCTGCCGAAGCGCTGGAAGGCGCGGCGCAAAAAAGCCATGTCAAAGGAGGCGTTGTGCGCCACGAGCACCGCGCCTTCGAGGAATTTTTCAAATTTGGGAAAGACTTCAGCCAGATTCGGCTGTCCGGCGAGCATGGCGGCGTTGATGCCGGTCAACTCCACCACCTTTTCCGGGATAGCGCGGCCGGGGTCGATCAGTTGCGAAAACTCCCCCACCTCCTTGCCGTGTTCCAGACGCACCGCGCCGATCTCGATGATCTCGTCCTGATTGGGGTTGAGGCCCGTTGTCTCAAAATCGAGCACGACAAAGGCCGTATCCTCCAAAGGCCGGTCGTCGCCGCCGGAGACGATCTCCGGCGCGTCCTCGATGAGATAGCCCTCGCAGCCGGGAATGAACTTGATATCCTTGCCGCGGACGGCGCCAAAAGCCTCCGGAAACGCCTGCACCACGCCGTGGTCGGTGACGGCGATGGCGCTGTGGCCCCAGGCGGCGGCCTGCGCGATCAGATCCTTGGCCGAAGCGCAGGCGTCCATCGTGCTCATCTGCGTGTGCAGGTGCAGTTCCACGCGCTTTCTCGGGGCGTTGTCCTCGCGCACAGGCTTGGGTACGGACATCACGTCCGAAACCATCAAAACCATCTCGCGCTTGAAATCGTCGTAGCGGTAGCCGCCGCGGACCTTGACCCAAAGGCCGTCCTTGAGGGCGGCGCGCAGCTTTTCCGCCTGCTCCTCCACGCCGGCACCCTCGCTCTGGCGGCGGCCGCCGAGGAAGAGCTTGCAGTTGACCGAACCTCTGTGATCGGTCATGGAGAAGGTGATTATCTTCGACTGGCCGTTTTTGGCGTCGCGCATCTCCAGCGCCGCCACCTCGCCCACGACGGTCACGCGGCCGATGTCCTCGGTGATCTCGTTCATGGGTGTCGCTTCGTCGTGGATGGCGCGGCCGTAGACGGCCTCCTGCGGGGTCGGCTTTTTTCTGCCCGCGTCCTCCTCGCGCACGCCGCGCGCCGTCTCCTCGGCCATGCGCGCTTCCTCGGCGAGACGTTGGGCGCGGATGCGTTCCAGGCGCTTCTGTTCGCTGCCGGCCACCTCGATGTTCGTCGCGGCGTCAATGGAAAAAAGATCTTTCAAAAGCGCGGAAAAAAGCCGATCGACGCCGCGCGCGCGCATGTACGCAACGCCCTCCTCGCCGGTGGCATGGATGGTGAAAACGCCGTTGCTCAGGGAAAAATCCGTATCGCTATTGAGCAAAAACGGCGCCGAACCAGGGCTTTCGTGGCGCACCAGTTCGATCAGAAGCGGCGCTACAGAGGCGATGTCCGCCTCCGCGCGCGCCTTCAGGGCCGGATAGGAGATCTTCAGACGCACACCCACCGACGGAAAGGCCGCCGCAAGCGCCTGATGCACGCGCTTGTATTCCGCGCGCGTAAAGAGGCGATCGGCGCACAGTTGCACGCACATTTCGCCTGTTTTCCTGGAAATGGAAACGCGCCGAAGCGCCAGAGCGCCGGCAAGTTCCGGGCTCTGGCGCTCGATCAATTCCCGCCACAGTTCGCTCATTGCAATATCCTTCGTATCTCCGCAAGGAGGATTTCCGCCAGATCGCCATGCACGGCGCGCGGCGCCTGGCCCTTGACAAACAGCGCGCCGCCGTCCTTGCCGCCGGCGATGCCCACGTCTGCCTCGCGCGCCTCGCCGGGGCCGTTGACCACGCAGCCCATCACCGCCACGCGCAACGGCTTGCGAATGTGCCTGGTGGCTTCGCGCACCCTGCGCGCCAGCGCTTCGACCTCGATGGCCGTGCGGCCGCAGGTCGGGCAGGAGACGACTTCGACATAGTCCTTGCGCAGCCCGGCGGCGCGCAAGATGTCCAGCCCGGCCTCGACCTCGCGAACGGGGTCGCCGGTGATGGAGACGCGAATGGTGTCGCCAATGCCCTCCAGAAGCAGCGCTCCGATGCCCATGGCGCTTTTGACGATGGAGCCTTCGTAGGTGCCCGCCTCGGTGACGCCGATATGCTGCGGATAGTCCGTGCGCCTTGCCGCCAGGCGGCAGGCGTCCACAGTCAGGCGCACGCTGGAGGCTTTGAAGGAAAGGACGATCTTGTCCCAGCCGGCGCGTTCGAGCATACGCGCGTGCGCAAGGCCGCTTTCCACCATGCCCTCGGCGGTGACGCCGCCGTATTTTTGCAGGATGTCGCGCTCCAGAGAGCCGGCGTTGACGCCGATGCGCACCGGAACGTCGTGGGCGCGCAGACAATCCGCCAACGCGCGCACATTGTTCTCCCCGCCAATATTTCCAGGGTTGATGCGCACCTTGGCGACGCCGTTTTCCACCGCGCGAATGGCGAGGCGGTGGTCAAAGTGGATGTCCGCCACCAGCGGCACGGGGCTTGCCTCCGCCAGCGCGCGCACATTCCCCGCGCAAAGTTCATCGTAGACCGAAACGCGCACGATCTCCGCCCCGGCGTCTGCCAGCGCGCGAATCTGGGCGATGGTTGCCGCAAGGTTCCGCGTATCAGTATTGGTCATGGATTGCACGGTGACGGGCGCGCCGCCGCCGATCTGCACATTTTGGGCGTAAACCGCTTTTGTAGCCATAGGCTTTACCTCGCAATCAGGCGCACAATGTCCTGATAGGTAATCACGACAATAAGACCCAGCAGAAGCAGCATGCCGACCCCATGCACCATTCCCTCTTTCTCCGGCGGCACGGGCTTTCTGCGGATGGCCTCGACGATGAGGAACACCAGCCTTCCGCCATCCAGCGCCGGCAGGGGCAAAAGGTTCATCAGCCCCAGATTGAGCGAGATAATGTACATAAGGTACAAAACCATATAAAAGCCGCCTGTGCGCGTCTCTTCAGAGATCATACCGACGATGCCCACCGGCCCGGCCATTTCCGTGGCGCCCTCGCCGTGGAACACCAGCCCCTTCAGGGCGTCGATCATTGTTTCGACGATCTCCCAAAGCCGCTGCGGCGCCGCGCGCAAAGCCGCGCCCAGAGAATAGCGCTCCACGACCTGCGTGGTATAGACGATGCCGATCTGTTTGACGCTCGTGCCATCCTCCAGCACCACTGCGCTGGGAACCATGGAAAGCGTCTCCCGCTCGCCATCGCGCAAAACGGTGATCTCTACCGCTTCGCCCTCGCCCGCAGTGGCAATGGAGAGCGAAAGCGTCAGGCTGTTTCCATCGCTGATCTCGCGGCCGTTGACGGCCACAATGGTATCGCCCGCCTCGATGCCCGCCTGCGCAGCCGGCGAAGCGGGAACCACCTCCTGGATCAGCGGCTGCGTGCGCACGCCTTCGTAGAGCATCATCGAAACCACACAGACGGCAAGGGCGAACACAAAGTTCATCGCCGGGCCGGCGAACACCGTCAAAAAACGGCGCCACACGGGCAAATTGTTCATGGCGCGCGGATCGTCGTTGTTTTCATCCTCGCCCAAAAAACTGCAATAGCCGCCCAGCGGGATCAGGCGCAGGGAATAGTCGATCTCCTTGCGCCGCCAGCCCAGCAGCTTGGGGCCGAAACCGATGGAAAATTCCAGCACCGTCATGCCCGTGAGCCTGCCGACGATGTAATGCCCAAACTCGTGCACCATCACCAGCACGCCCAGAATCACGATGGCCAACAATATAAAAAGCAGATTGACGATCATTTCCGTCCTCCAAGGAATTTTCGCGCAAACGCACGCGCCTCCAGATCGCAGGCGAACACATCGTCCAGCGATCGGATCTCGCGGCGCGCAACGCCGTCGAGCGCAGCGCGCACGCAGCGGGCGATTTCGCCAAAGCGCACCCTTCCGCCCAAAAATTCCCCGACGGCCGCCTCGTTGGCGCCATTGAAAACCACCGGCGCGTTCGCGCCCGCGCGCAGGGCCTCGTAGGCCATGGACAGGCAGGGAAAGCGCGCGTCGTCCGGGGCGCGGAAGGTCAGGCTGCCAACTTCCGTCAGGGAAAGCGGTTCTCCCCCGTAAGGCAGTCTTTCCGGAAAGCCCATGGCGTAACCGATCGGCCCGCGCATGTCCGCCCTGCCCAACTGAGCCAGTATCGCGCCGTCTTGAAACTCCACCATGGAATGCACGACGCTTTCGGGATGCACCACCACGCGGATATTTTCCGCGTCCATGCCGAAAAGGTGGTGCGCCTCGATCACCTCCAGCCCCTTGTTGAGCATGGTGGCGCAGTCCACGGTGATCTTCGCGCCCATGCGCCAGGTCGGATGGCGCAAAACGTCCTCGACGCTGGCGTTTTCGATCTCCTTCGCCGTGCGGTCGCGCAGCGCCCCACCCGAGGCCGTGAGGACCAGCCGGCGCACGGGATTGCCCTCGCGCGCCCGCAGGCACTGGAAAATGGCCGAATGTTCGCTGTCCACGGGCAAAAGCGTGCGACGCATCTCCCGCGCCCGCGCCATGACCAGTTCGCCGCCCGTCACCAGCGCCTCCTTGTTTGCCAGCAGCACGCGCTCGCAGCAGGCAAGCGCCGTCCATACGTTGCGCAAACCGGCTATGCCCACCACCGCGCACAGGGCGTCGTCCGCGCCCGAAAACTCCAATGCGCGCGCGGAACTGTCCCTGCCAAAAACCCACTCGCAAAAGCGCACGTCCTCGGGAATCCAGGCGGGCTCCGTTTCCAGCGCCGCCACGCGCGGGCGAAATTCGCGAACCAGTTCAAACAGTTTGTCCGCCGAGGAATGGGCCGTCAAACAGACGACCTCAAAGCGCTCGGGATAGCGGCGCGCAATGTCCAACGCCTGCGTTCCGATGGAGCCGGTCGCGCCGAGTATGGCAATCTTTCGTTGCAAAGCGATCATCCCATCATCCGAAAAAACACATGGCAGGCCAGGGTGGCAAAGAGGATACCGTCCAGCCGATCCATGACGCCGCCGTGTCCGGGAAATATTTTTCCAAAGTCCTTTATGCCGCAATCGCGCTTGACCAGCGAGGCGGCCAGATCGCCGATCTGCGACAGCGCCCCCGCCAGCAGCCCGAACAGCGCATAGTACCATGCCGGCGCGAGCGCCGCGGCGTCCGCGCCGTAAAGGGCGCGAACCAGAAACGGAAGCCCGACGGCGAACGCCACCGCCGCCGCCAGTCCGCCAACGCTGCCTTCGACGGTCTTTTTGGGGCTGATCTGCGCCGAAAGCTTGTGCCGCCCACAGGCCATGCCGGTAAACAGCGCGAAACAGTCGTTCATCGAGGGCACGAGAAAGAGCAGCACGAACAGCAGCGTCCGCGGCATTCCCTCGCCCGCATAGGTAAGATCAAACATCAAAATATAGAACACGCCGGGATAGATCAGCGGCAGAAGCGTCGCCTGCATGCGCGGCCCATCGACCGCGCCGCGCAAAACGATCGCGCCCACGCCCACAGCCGCCAGAAACGCCGTTCCCGCCACCGCCGCCTCCATCAATTCGCCTTGCGGAAGCAACAGCGCGCACAATAGAAGCAGCGGCGCAAGGCCCATCCCGACGGGCAGGGGGCGCGTCCCCTTGCGGCGGAGCGCAGCGTACATCTCGTGCATGCTCAGCAGCATAAGCAGCAGCACCACGCCGCGCAGCCACCATCCGCCAAGCATGATCGCCGCGGAAACGAGGGCGATGAGAACGATTCCCGTGATCACGCGCGTTTTCATCGCTTGTCCCCCTTCTTCACAGCGCCGAATCGCCGATCTCGGGAGGCATATTCGTGCAGGTCGCGCAGAAACACCTCGCGGGTATAATCCGGCCAGAGGATGGGGTTAAAGACCATCTCCGCATAAGCCGCCTGCCAGGGCAGGAAGTTTGAAGTGCGCACCTCGCCGCTGGTGCGGATGAGCAGATCCACCGGCGGAAGCCCGGCGGTGTACAATTCGCCCTCGACATCCGCCTCGGAAATATCCTCGGGCGCAAGTTCGCCCCGCAGGCAACGCGCAGCCAGGCGCCGGGCCGCGCGGGTCAATTCGGCGTGGCCGCCATAGTTCAGGGCGATGTTGAGGCGCAGGCCGTCGTTGTCCTTTGTCCGCTCCATGGCGCGCAAAACGACCTCGCGCTGCTTGTCCGGCAGGCCGTCCACATCGCCGATGATGCGAATGACCGCACCCTTTTCGTCCAGTTCGTCGATCTCGGATTGAAAGTAGCGCAAAATAAGGCCCATCAGCGCGCCCACCTCGTCCATGGGCCGAGCCCAGTTCTCGGTGGAAAACGCGTAAATGGACAGGGCGTATATCCCCCAGTCGTCGCAGGCCTGAATGATGTCGCGCAGGGCCTCGGTTCCGGCGGCGTGGCCCGCCGAACGGGGCAGGCCGCGGTTTTGCGCCCAGCGGCCGTTGCCGTCCATGATGATGCCCACATGCCGCGGCAGTTTTGCAGGCAGCGCAAGGCGCGCCCCGTCGTCCCGGGGCGCGACGTTCGCGCTGCGGGGCTTCCCGCGCAGAAGCGTTGTCAGCTTTTGCAGCATCAGATCGACATGATCTCCTTTTCCTTGTCCGCGCCCACCTTATCCAGGGTCTTGATGTGCGCGTCGGTGACTTTCTGCATCTCGGTCTCCGCCAGTTTGAGGTCGTCCTCGGTGATGACGGAATCCTTCTTCATTTTCTTGATCTGGTCCATCGTGTCGCGACGGGTGTTGCGGATGGCGACCTTGCCCTCCTCCACCTGCTTTTTGACCTGCTTGCACAGTTCCTTGCGGCGCTCCTCGTTCAGTTCCGGCACCACCAGGCGGATCACCTTGCCGTCGTTGGAGGGGTTGATGCCCAGATCGGACTTCTGGATGGCCTTTTCGATCTCCGCGATCATCTTCGGTTCCCAGGGCGCGATGACCAGCATGCGCGGTTCGGGCGAGGAGATGTTGCCCACCTGATTCAGCTGCGTGGGCGTTCCGTAGTAATCCACGGTGATCTTGTCGAGAATCTGGGGGTTGGCGCGGCCGGCGCGCAGGGTGGAAAGATCCTTTTCGATGATGGCGATGGTCTTGTCCATCTTTTCTCCGGCGCTTTGGATAGCCTTCTTATACATGGAAAGTCCTCCTTGGCAGCATAACGTCTTTTCCCTCATATTGTAATGTTTTTTGCAACCCCTGTCAACCTGCATTTGCGCCGGAGCAAGAATTTTGTCCGGCGCTCAAAGCCTTAACTTGACTTTCCGCGACCGGGTTTCTATGATAGTAAGCAGTATATTGGGAGGGAGATTTGCATGTCGAAGGATACGGCCGTCCCGCGCCGCCGCCTGCGCGACAACGCGGCGCTTTTGCGGCGTTTTCTGCCCTATTTCCGCCCCTATCGGGCCACGTTGGCGCTGGATCTGTTTTTTGCGGCGCTGACCACGCTGTGCGATCTGGCATTGCCGCTGATCGTACGCTATTTTACCGGATCCGCCGACGCGCTGACCCTGCGGCCGGTGCTTTTTCTGGGCGGGCTTTATATCCTGCTGCGCGTGATCGACGCCGCCGCAAACTATTATATGCAGTCCATCGGCCATATCATGGGCTCGCGCATCGAAACCGATATGCGCCGCGATATGTTCGCGCACCTGGAGCGGCTTTCCAACTCCTTTTATGACAACACGAAGATCGGCCAGATCATGTCGCGCATCACCACCGACCTGTTTGATGTGACCGAGTTTGCCCACCACACGCCGGAGGAAGTGTTCATCACCACCGTGAAGGTGCTGGCGGCCTTTGTCATTCTTCTGACCATCAACGTTCCCCTGACGCTGATCATTTTCGCCATTTTCCCCTTCATGGTCTATTTTTCCATCCGCTTTTCCAGCCGCATGCGTTCGACTTACAAGGATACGCGCCACCAGTTGGGCGAACTCAACGCGCAGGTGGAGGATACGCTTTCCGGTATCCGCGTGGTCAAATCGTTTGCCAACGAAGCGCTGGAACAGGAAAAATTCGCAGAAGGCAACCGCGGCTTCCTGCGCATCAAGCGCCTGATGTACCACAACATGGCGGGATTCCATTCGGTGACGCGCCTGTTCGACGGGCTGATGTTCATCGTGGTGGTGATTCTCGGCGCGCTGTTCCTCATCCGCGGCGAAGGCGGCATCACCGCCGCCGATTATATCGCCTACATACTGTTTGTGCAGACGCTTTTGACGTCCATCCGCCGCCTGATCGAGTTTTCCGAGCAGTTCATGCGCGGCCTGACCGGCATCGAGCGCTTTGAGGAGATCATGGAAACGCCGGTGGAGATCGACGATGCTGCGGACGCGGTGGACGTGGAGGACGTCCATGGCGACATCACCTTCGACCACGTCAGCTTTACCTATGAAGAGGGCCTGGAGAACGTGCTTACGGACATCAACCTGCATGTGCCCGCCGGGGAAAGCGTGGCGTTGGTCGGGCCTTCGGGCGGCGGCAAAAGCACGCTTTGCAACCTCATTCCCCGCTTTTATGAGGTCACCTCCGGGCGCATTTTGCTCGACGGCGAGGATATTCGCAAATACACGCTGCATTCCCTGCGCAGCCGCATCGGCGTCGTGCAGCAGGACGTGCACCTTTTCTCCGGCTCGGTGATCGACAACATTCGCTACGGCCGCCCCTCGGCTACGGACGAGGAGGTCGTCGAAGCCGCCAGGCGCGCCGGCGCGCACGAGTTCATCATGGGGCTGGAAAACGGCTACAACACCTATGTCGGCGAGCATGGTTTCAAGCTTTCCGGCGGACAGAAGCAGCGCATTTCCATTGCGCGCGTGTTTTTGAAGGACCCGCCGGTGCTCATTCTCGACGAAGCCACCAGCGCGCTGGACAATGAAAGCGAGCGCATCGTGCAAAAATCGCTGGAGGAACTGATGCGCGGGCGCACGACCTTCACCATCGCCCATCGCCTGACCACCATTCGCAACGCGCAGGTCATTCTCGTGCTCACCGAAAAGGGCATCGTCGAACAGGGCTCGCACGAGGAACTGATGGCGCGGCGCGGCGCATATTACGACCTGTACAAGCTCTATACAGACGAGGAGGAAGAGGACGGATGAACGTGCGCGCCTATGCGGAGGCGGATCTTCCGCGCATGACGCTTATCTGGAACCAGGTCGTTGAGGACGGCGTGGCCTTCCCCCAGTTGACTCCCCTCACCCTGGAAACGGCGCGCGAATTCTTTCGCGCCCAGAGCTTTTCCGCCGTCGCCGAGGAAAGCGGCGAAGTGATCGGCCTGTATATCCTCCACCCCAACAACGAGGGCCGCTGCGGGCACATCGCCAACGCCAGTTACGCCGTCGAGCGCGGCGCGCGGGACAGGGGCGCGGGTGAAGCGCTGGTCGGGCACTGTCTGAAAACGGCGGCGGCGCTCGGCTTTCGGCTGATGCAGTTCAACGCCGTGGTCAAGGAGAACCACCGCGCCCTGCATCTTTATGAAAAGCTGGGCTTTCAGCGCATCGGCGAGGTGCCGGGAGGGTTTTTGATGAAGGACGGGCACTACGCGGACATCGTGCTGTTTTACTACGCGCTGTGACGAAGCCGGAAAGGATATTTTCGGAATGCATGCAAACACGCCACCTTTGCAAACAGCGCGCCTGATGCTGAGAAAATTCACAGACGGCGACATGGACGCTTTCTACCGCATCTTCAGCGATGCGGAGGCCAATCGCTTTTTGCCCTGGTTCCCCTTGCGAAGCGCTGCGCAAGCGCGTCGCTTCTTCGAGGAGCGGTACGCGGCAAAATACGCCCAGCCTCGCGCCTATGCCTACGCAGTCTGCCTGAAAAGCGATGATGTACCCATCGGATACGTCAACGTGGACATGGGCGACGCGCACGACCTCGGGTATGGGCTGCGCACAGAGTTCTGGCATCGGGGCATCATCTCGGAGGCCGCGGCCGCTGTGGTCGCACAGGTGCGAAAGGACGGCCTCCCCTATATCACGGCCACCCACGACCGCGACAATCCCCGCAGCGGCGGCGTGATGGAAAAGCTCGGGATGCGATACCAGTATTCTTATGAGGAACAATGGCAGCCGAAAAATGCGCTGGTCACGTTCCGCATGTACCAGTTGAATCTGGACGGGAACGGGGCGAGGGTCTATAAAAAGTACTGGGATGCTTCCGCCGTCCATTTCGTGGAAACGAATGTTTGAAAAACGGCGCGACCGACATTGGCCGCGCCGTTTGTTTTCATATTTTACGCCTTTTTGACCTTGGGGCCCTTGGGCGTGTCCTCGATGACGTAACCCATTTGCAGCACTTCGTCGCGCAGGCGGTCCGCTTCGGCGAAGTCCCTTGCCTTTTTGGCGGCGGCGCGCCTTTCCACCAGTTCCTTGACCTCGGCAGGGGTGTCGTCGTAGTCCCTGCGGAGGATGCCGAGCACGTCCGTCATCGTCTTGAGGGCCTCAAGGCCGGCGTCAATGGCCTCCACGGCGCTGTCGGCGCTGAGCGTGGTATTCATATCGCGCACATGCTCAAAGATGGCGGCCAGCGCGTCGGCGGTGTTGAGGTCGTCCGACATGGCGGCGTCGAAGGCTTCCACGGCCGCCTTGCAGCGCTGTGCAAAAGCGGATTCCTCCGCGGTAAGCGCGCGCCGCGGGGCGTGGTCGCGGTTGAACAGGGCAGTGTTGCGTGCCGTGTAAAGCCGCTCCAGCGAATTGCTCGCCTGCACGATCAGGTCGCGCGAGAAATTGATGGGGCTGCGGTAGTGCGCCGAAAGCATGAACAGGCGCACGGCCTCGGGATCGAACTGCTGAAGGATATCGCGCACGGTGAAAAAGTTGCCCGCAGACTTGGACATCTTCTTGTTGTCCACGTTGATGTGGCCGTTATGCATCCAGTATCTGGCGAAGGGCTTGCCTGTGGCGCCCTCGGACTGGGCGATCTCGTTTTCATGGTGCGGGAAAATGAGATCCACGCCGCCGCAGTGGATGTCGAAGGTTTCGCCAAGGTATTTCATGCTCATGGCCGAACACTCGATGTGCCAGCCGGGCCTGCCCATGCCCCAGGGGCTTTTCCACGCCGGCTCGCCGGGTTTCTGCGCTTTCCAGAGGGCGAAATCCATGGGATGGCGTTTGATGTCCCCCACTTCCACGCGCGCGCCGCTTTCGAGATCGTCGAGGTTCTGGCCGGAGAGCTTGCCGTAGCTGGAGCGATAGGCCTGCGTATCGAAATACACGTCGCCATCGACTTCGTAGGCAAGGCCCTTGGCTTCGAGTTTCCTGATCAGGGCGATGATTTCGCCGATGTGCTTGGTGGCGCGGGGGTGCACGTCCGCCTTCAGCACGCCCAGGGCCTCGGCGTCCTTGAAGTATTCGGCGATGTATTTTTCTGCGATGGCGTCCACCGTGGTATGTTCCTCGTTGGCGCGGCGGATCATTTTGTCGTCGATGTCGGTAAAATTCTGCACAAAGGTTACGTCGTAACCCATGTGCTTGAGAAAGCGCCGCAGGGTATCAAAAATGATAAATGGACGCGCGTTGCCGATGTGAAAGTAGTTGTACACCGTGGGGCCGCAGGCGTAGATGCCCACCTTGCCCTCATGCACGGGGACAAATTCCTCTTTTTTGCGCGTCATGGTGTTGAAAATCTGCATGCCGTTCCCTCCGTTTTCACAAACCGCGGCCCGCCCCTTCGACAGAGGCGTGGCCGCGGTTCCACTCTGCATTTTACTTCCTGGCCGTAACGTGGCAAACGGCCGCGCCTACTTCCTTCAGCGCGGCGACTCGCGGGCGCACGCGACGCGGCCGGCGCCCCGGCGGTTCGCAGCCTTTGGCCGCCGGTCTCTTGGGCGCGTTTACCGCTTCTCTTCCCGGTCATCATCGTTGTGGTTATTATACGCCGCGCGCGCGCCTTCGTCAAGCGAATTTTCCGTTCAATGCGGCAAAAATGCGACTTTCCTCTAGCAAACTTCACAAACTTCTGTTACAATATAACGGCAATGGAGGGAATCACATGAAGCTGGTATCCTGGAACGTCAACGGCCTGCGCGCCTGCATGAAAAAGGGTTTCGTCCAAAGCATGACCGCGCTGGACGCTGACGTCATCTGCCTGCAGGAGATCAAAATGAGCCCCGAGCACTATGACGCGAATCTGCCGGGCTACGAGGCGCTGATCAATTCTGCCGAGAAAAAGGGCTATTCCGGCACGGCGGTGCTCTCGCGCGTGCCGGTGCTTTCCAGCGCCTTTGGCATTGGCGTCGATGAGCACGACCATGAGGGACGCGTCATCACCTGCGAATTCGAGGATTTTTTCCTCGTATGCTGCTACACGCCCAATTCGCAAAACGAACTGCGCCGCCTGGCCTACCGTGAAAAATGGGAGGACGATTTCCGCGCCTATCTGATCGGCCTGGACAGGAAAAAGCCCGTGGTGCTTTGCGGCGACCTCAACGTCGCGCACGAGGAGATCGACCTGAAAAACCCCAAGACAAACCATTTCAACGCCGGTTTTACCGATCAGGAGCGCGGCAAGTTCTCCGCGCTGCTCGACGCCGGGTTTATCGACACCTTCCGCTATTTCTACCCGGATAAGACCGGCGCGTACAGCTGGTGGAGCTACATCGGCGGCGCGCGCAGCCGCAACGCCGGATGGCGCATCGACTATTTTCTCGTCAGCGAACGGCTCAAGAGCCGCCTTGTCTCCGCCTCCATCCACGATCAGATCCTGGGCAGCGACCATTGCCCGGTGGAACTGGTGCTTCAGTAGGCGTTTCCAGCGCGCGACGGGCCGTATGCGCGCAATTTCCCTTGCAAATGCGGCGCGCATGCGCTACAATGACTGTGGAGGTGCTTCCATGAGGACCATAAAAATCAAATCCGCCATTCCCATCTACCTGGCGGCGCTGACGTGGATTCTCTTCGGCCTGTTTTCGCCGATTTACGAACTGCTCTTCATCGTCATCGCCGCCTGCGTGTCCCTGGCGGTCTATCTGGTGGCCAGCGTGTTCCTGCCCGGCCGCACCATTGAAGTAGACGCCGCGCCCGACAGCGGCGACGACGAGGTCAACCGCCAGATCGCCGAGGGCCGCGCGGCGTTGAAAAACCTGCGCGAAGCGGACGCCGCCATCGAGGACGCCGCCATTTCCGCGCGGCTCAAGCGCATGACAGACGCCGGCGCAAAGATCTTCGACGCGCTGGAAAAGGACGCCTCTCGCGCCGGAGAAGTGCGCAAGTTTATGAATTACTATCTGCCTACGGCGGACAAGCTGCTGACGCAGTATCGGGCCCTGATGGGCACCGGCTCGCAGGGCGAAAATATCCAGGGCGCGATGCACAGCGTGGAAAACAGCCTGGAAATGATCGCGACCGCCTTTGAAAAACAGTTGGACAGTCTCTATCGCCACGAAGCCATGGATATCGAGACCGATATAGACGTTCTGGAAACCATGCTGGCCGCAGACGGCATCCGCGCCGATGCCAGAAAGAACAATGAGGAGAAAAACGCCCATGTCTGAAATCAAGCTCACGCTCAACCCCACCCCTGCCGCTCCCGCTGTTTCCGCCGACTCGACCGCCGTCGCCCCCGTCGCGCAGGAAGCGCCCGCCGCCCCTGAAGCGATCCAGGAGCCGCAGTTCACCCCCGAAGAGCAGGCGCAGATCGACGAATTTGCCAAGCAGATCGACGTCACGGATACGAACCTCGTCTTTTCCTACGGCGCCAATGCCCAGCAGGGCATCGCCGAGTTTTCCGATACGGCGCTGCAGAACGTCAAAACCAAGGACCTGGACGAAGTCGGCGATATGATCGCCAGCCTCGTGGGCGAGTTGAAGGGTTTTTCCTCCGACGAAGAAGAAAAGAAGGGCATTTTCGGCTGGTTCAAGCACCAGGTCGATAAGGTCGAACTGCTCAAGACCCGCTATGACGCGGCCGAGGCCAACGTCAACAAAATTTGCGAAGGGCTGGAAAATCATCAGGTGCAGCTTCTCAAGGACATCGCCATGCTCGATCGCCTCTACGAGCAGAACCTGACCTATTTCAAGGAGCTTTCCATGTACATCGCCGCCGGCAAACAGCGCCTGGAGGATGTGCGCGCCACCGATCTCAAGGCCGCCTATGACAAGGCGGAAAAGAGCGGGCTGCCCGAGGACGCGCAGGCGGCCAAGGACCTGAACGAAAAGTGCGAACGCTTTGAAAAGAAGCTGTACGATCTGGAACTGACGCGCAATGTTTCCATTCAGATGGCGCCGCAGATTCGCCTGATTCAGTCCAGCAACCAGCTGATGGCGGAAAAGATTCAGACTTCCCTGAACAACACCATTCCCCTGTGGAAGAGCCAGATGGTGCTGACCCTTGGCCTGGCGCATACGCAGAGCGCCATGGAGGCCCAGCGCGCCGTGAGCGACCTGACCAACGAATTGCTGCGCAAGAACGCAGAAAAGCTCAAGGTGGCCACCACCGAAAGCGCCAAGGAGGCCGAGCGCGGCATCGTCGATATCGAAACGCTGGAGGCCACCAACCAGATGCTCATCGACACCATGGACGAAGTGCTCACCATCCAGCAGGAAGGCCGCCAGAAGCGTCAGGCCGCCGAAGGCCAGTTGCGCACCATCGAGGGCGAACTGCGCCAGAAGCTGCTGGAGATTCGCAAGTAAACAGGAGGAGATCGCATGCGTCTTTCGGAAAACCGCAAGCTGGCGCTGATCGTGCTGATCGTCTGCGCGCTGGCGAGCGTCGTCCTCTTTGGCGGCGGCGCGCTGCGCAATGAGCGCTATGATATCCTGCAGGTATTTTCCGACGGAACGGACACTTCGCTTTCCGTGCGTCACAGCATGGAGGCCTACCTGCTGCGCTGCGCGGAGCGCGCAGACGCGCTGGCGGAGCAGGGCGCGCTTCTTAACGCCGACGCGGCGCTGATCGAAAACGCGCGCGAGGCTGCCGCCGCCGTCCGCGAGGGCGGCGACGACCTCGACGCCCGGCATGCCGCCTATCAGCAGCTGGTGCCGGCGGTGGAAACGCTGTATACAAACCTTCTGCAGGGCTATGACACTACCGAGCTTGTGGACGCGCGCCTCGCCTACAACGACTTCAAAGGCGCGGTGAACCTGATCCAGAACGACCAGTATCCCGTCATGGCCAGCGCCTTCAACGACAAGCTCGAAAACTTCCCCGCCAGTCTCCTCGCCGGTCTGTTCGGCGTCAAACCGCTCAATACGTTCGGGTGGTGAACGAAGATGAAACGCTTGTGCGCGCTGCTGGCGGCGCTTTCCCTGCTTTGCCTTTCGGCGCTGGCCGCGGAAATTCCCGAACCCACGCCGGACTTTTACGTCTACGACGGCGCCGATGTGATCGACTATGAAACCGAAGGGCACATCGTCTTTTGCAACCAGGCCCTTTACGACGCCTGCGGCGCGCAGATCGTCTTTGTCACCGTGGATACGGTGGGCAACGAGACAATGGAGGACTACTGCCTCGCCCTCATCAACGATTGGGGCGTGGGCGACGCGCGCAAGCAGAACGGTTTTGTGGTGGTCCTCGCCATCGACGACGACAATTACGGCTGGATGCCGGGCACAGGGCTGGACCTTGAACTGAGTTCCGGCGTCGTCCATGCGTTGGCCGACGAGTATCTGGAGCCGGACTTTGCCGACCGCGATTACGACGCAGGCGTGCGCAAATTCTTCGACGCGCTTTTTGTTCGCATCGCCGAGGCATGCGGCGCAGATGTTTCGCTTGCGGACGGGGACGCGCGCTTTGAAGCCTGGTTGGAGACGGCGGACGGCGCGTCCGAGTCTGCGGATTCGTATATCCGCCCGGAAGCGAACGCGCCCGCCGATGGCTGTGCGGGAGGTGGATGCGCAATGTTGGGGCTTGATTGCCTGGGCTGCAGTTGCGGAGGCCTTGGCCTTTTGCTGCTCGTCGTTCTTCTGCTCTTTGTCGGCGTGGGCGGCGGCTTTGGCTACCGCCGCTACCGGCGCTATCATCCGCCGGTACATCCTCGTCCCCCGCGAGCGCGCGGCTGGTTCTGGGGCGGCCCGCGTCCTGGCAGCGCGCCGCGGCCTGCGCGCCCCCCGCGCGCTTCCCGTCCGCCCCGCAGCGGCGGCTTCTTTGGCGGCGGCCTCTTTGGCGGCGGCGGCGCTTCGCGCGGCGGCGGCGGTTCCCGAAGCAGCGGCGGCAGTTTCCGCGGCAGCTTTGGCGGTGGCCGCAGAAGCGGCGGTTTTGGCGGCGGCTCGCGCGGCGGGGGCGGCGGTTCCCGTGGCGGCGGCGGATCGCGCGGACGATAGTTGCAATGTTGCTTTTTGGCGCTGGGTGCGGCGGATTTTTGTAAATCCTGTTCACACCCTGCGCCAAATGTGTTATAATAGATTCAGGAATTTTGCGGAAGGAGAGTCTGTTCCATGCAAAAGCGTGCATTTCCCCGTCTGGAAAACAAGGTGGTTCTCATTACCGGCGCGGCGCAGGGCCTCGGCGAGGCGCTGGCCATCCGCCTGAGCGAAGAAGGCGCCAAAGTCGTCGTGGGCGATATGAACTTCGAAGGCGCGAAGAACGTGGCCGCACAGTTGGAGCACGGCGTCGCCGTCAACCTCAACGTCTGCGACTATGCTTCCTGTGAAAGCGCCGTGCAGACCGCCGTGGACGCCTATGGCCGTTTGGACATGGTCGTGGCCAACGCGGGCGTGGTGCGTTCCGACGCCATTGAGGACATGACCTATGAGGAGTTCTCCTTTGTGGTCAACATCAACCTCAACGGCTACTTCAACACCGCAAAAGCGGCTGTTGCACAGTTCCGCAAGCAGGGCGGCGGCGGCGTGATCGTACAGATCAACTCCAAATCCGGCAAAAAGGGTTCTGCAAAGAACTGCGCCTACGCGGCCAGCAAGTTCGGCGGCATTGGCCTGACCGAGTCCCTCGCCCTCGAACTTGCGCAGGAAAACATTCGCGTCAACTCCATCTGCCCCGGCAATCTGCTCGATTCTCCGCTGTGGGTCAATTCGCTTTACGAGCAGTATGCGCGCAATCAGGGCACCACGAAAGAGAAGATCCGCGAAAAGTACATCAACCAGGTGCCCATGCGTCGCGGCTGCCAGTATGACGACATCGCCAATGTCATGGTCTTTTTGCTCAGCGAAGAATCCAGTTACATGACCGGCCAGGCCATCAATGTCACCGGCGGCCAGCAGATGCAACCCTGACGCGAAAACCGCGTTTTTATGCAAGCACAGCGCAACTTGAAGGAGGAATACAGCTATGTTGACCAAAGCGGTACGCATCCATGGAAAAATGGATCTGCGCTTGGACGAGATCGAACTTCCCGAAGTCGGGGACGACGATGTGCGAATCAAGGTCATTTCTGATTCGATTTGCATGAGCACCTATAAGGCTGCCGTCGAAGGCCCGGAACACAAACGCGTTCCCAACGACGTGGCGGAGCATCCCACCATCGTGGGCCACGAGTTCTGCGGCGTGATCGACGCGGTAGGCAAAAACTGGCAGCACAAATACAAAGTCGGTCAGGGCTTTGCCATCCAGCCGGCGCACTTTTACAAAGGCTCGCAGATGGCGCCGGGCTATTCCTACCACTATTGCGGCGGCGACGCGCAGTACGGGCTGGTGCCGATCGAGACGCTGTTGACCGACAACCTTCTGACCTATGATTCGAACACATATTTCTATGGTTCGCTTTCGGAGCCGATGAGCTGCATTATCGGCACCTTCCACGCCATGTATCACACCAAGCCCGGTTCCTATGAACACGAAATGGGCATCGTCGAAGGCGGCAAAATGGCCCTGCTGGCCTCCGTTGGCCCGATGGGGCTTGGCGCGATCGACTATGCGCTGCACTGCGATCGTCGCCCCGGGCTGCTGGTGGTCACCGACATTGACGATGAACGCCTGGCGCGCGCGGAAAAAATCTATTCCGTGGAACACGCAAAATCCATGGGCGTCGAACTCCACTATGTCAACACCTCCAAGCCGGATTGCGGCACGGATTATCTGCGTTCGCTGACCGGGGGTACGGGCTACAACGACGTGATCTGCTTTGCGCCGGTAAAGAGCGTCGTGGAACAGGCGGACGCGATTCTTGGCTTTGACGGCTGCCTCAACTTCTTCGCCGGCCCGACCGACACGCAGTTCAAGGCCGAATTCAATTTCTATAACGTGCATTACCTCTACACGCATCTTGTAGGCACCTCCGGCGGCAACACGAGCGATATGCGCGAAGCCATCGCGATGATGACCTCTGGAAAGATCAATCCCGCGGCGATGATCACGCACATCGGCGGTCTGAACGCCGTGGTGGATACGACCCTGAATCTGCCCAAAATCAGGGGCGGCAAAAAGCTGATCTATACGCAGATCGACATGCCGCTGACCGCCATCGCCGATTTTGCCGAAAAGGGCAAGACCGATCCGGTGTTTGCCAAACTGGCCGAAATCTGCGACCGTCACCAGGGCCTGTGGAGCGGCGAGGCCGAGGAATACCTGTTGGCCCACGCGAAGAATATCTGATTGCTCCCCGCGTTGAATGTAGCGCGCGAAGCCGGCGGAAACTCCGCCGGCTTCGTTTTTGGATCGCGCAAATCAAACCAAAGTCCTTTTTGTTCACAGCGGCATTCCTCCTCAGCGAAACCACCGATCCTCGCGTATAATTTAAGACCTCGGTCTTTTTTGTAAACTCGGACACCCGACAAACTACGCAATGCGCATCTCATTTTTAAAACTTCAGTCTGTTTTATATGATCGCTTTGACGCGACCAGCTTGAACGGAGATTGTGGGCACATAGGGATAGGAACGGCAGCGCACACGCATCTGAATCGGCGAGGCATGCGTCCATCCCTCTGGCGCGGTTCAACCGGCCCTTCCTTCTCCGCGTCAGGTTTCCCTGTACGTCTCAAGGGTTTGGGATTCTGCGCGCAGCTAAGGCCTCCTTCTGAAGCGCTGCTCCAAGCGGGGGCTGCAAAAAATGCGTCCCGTCGGAAAACGCAACGGGACGCAAAAAACGGAGTCGCCTAAGCCCTCTGCGCCAGGCTGGCGGCCGCCACGGACTGGCCCACCCGGCGGCTTTTTTCGTCGGGAATGCGCAGCGCGGTTTTTTCAGCCAGTTCGGGGAATTCCTTCGCCAGCACTTCGCGCGCCTTTTCCAGCAGCAGTTCGCCGCCTTTTCCGGACGTGACGCGCCCCATCACCAGCACATGGCGAATATCGTAAAACATGGCGTAATATGCGATGGCGTAGCCGAAGTTCACGCCCAGCGTTTCATAAATCTTGCGGGGACGCGGATCGCCCTGGGCCATGAGTTCCTGTACGGCCTTGAGTTTTTCCGCCGGCGTGGCGGCGGGATCCAGTTCGATGCCCGCCTCCGGCGCCAATTTGATGACGCCATCCTGCGAGAAATACTTTACGCCGCAACCGCAATCGCCCGACCATTCATCCCGCATTGCATCGGGATTGAGGTCGATGGGCACAAAGGCCAGTTCGCTCAGCCAGCCGGTGAGATTTCCCTCGGCGTCCACATAGCCGCCGGCTTCGCTGGTACCCATGGCGATACCCAGAACGCCGCCATCGCCCAAATCCATGGAACCCGCCAGAGCGGTCACATCGCCGTCGTTGGCGACCTCCAGGGGGATATCCGCGCCAATCTCCCGCGCGCAATCAATATAGACATTGCGCACATGCTGCGCATGCATCTCCCGCGGCACCTTGATAAACAGCGACGAGATGGTCATGTGGTTGTCGATGGTCACGCCCGCGGTGCTCACGCCAATGGCGTCCACGCGCGGCATCTTCGATGCAGCCGTGCGCATGGATTCGAGAATGCCAGCGCGCTGATAGGCGGGATCCGCAGAGAGCTTCGGATGCCAAATCACCTCTTCGGAGTACACGGTTTCGCCGTCGATGACCGCCGATACCTTGCGATCGCTGCCGCCCGCGTCAAAGCCGATGCGGCAGCCGTCCAGGTGCCGCCCTACCGGCCGCGATTGCCAATGCGTGGGCAGCGGCTCGTCCGACCAGCAGACCTCAAAGGGCTTTTCAAATACGGTGGACATGAAATCGACGTCGAAATCGCGCGCGCCGCCCGGGCGATAGGCGTCGCGGATGTGCTCATACACGGCGCGGGAACCGGAGATTACCAGCTTCGCGCCGCCGTAGATCCACAGCAACGTCTTGGCGACGCGCTCGGCCAGGCGCAAACTGCGCGCATCGCCGGCATCGTCGGCCAATACGTCGAAGGAATAGGTTTTGACGCGTTCAGCATCGCGCACGACGGAAACGCTCACGCTCCGGCCGCCCTTCTGGCGGACCTCAGCGGCGTAGTCGCGCAGGGCGACGCACAGGGGCGCAAATCCCGCTTCCAGCGGCGGCCGCACTTGCAAATTCATTGTTCTTCTCCCCTTTCGTAGATGGTCCTGCCGCCCAAAAGCGTGCGGTGCACGGTGAATTCCGCGTCGGCGATGGCAATATCTGCACGACGGCCGGGCAACAGGGCGCCGATATCGTCGCGGCCGTGCAGCTTCGCAGGGTGAAGGCTGGCCATGTTGACCGCCTCCCATACCTCGGCGCCGCCATAGCGCACCATGTTGGCCACAGCCTGGTTGAGCTTGAGGACGCTGCCGGCAATGGTGCCGTCGGCCAGGCGGCATTCGATGCCCTGCACGAAAATCGGCTGGCCGCCCAGCGTATACTCACCGTCTGCCAGGCCGCCGGCGCGCGTACAGTCCGTAATGAGAACGAGCTTACCGCCCTTGACTTTGCGCAGCAATTTGAACAGGCCGCGATGAACGTGGAAGGTATCGGCGATCAGTTCGCAACTGACGCGCTCGTCTGACAGCGCCGCGCCGACCACGCCGGGTTCGCGGTGCATCAAAGGCGTCATGGCGTTGAACAGGTGTGTGGCATGGCGCGCGCCGGCATCGAACGCCGCGGCTGCTTCTTCAAACGTCGCCGCTGTGTGGCCAACCGAGACCAGCACGCCCTTTTTCGCCAAAGCGCGCACGCACTCCAGATTTCCCGGCATTTCCGGAGCGATGGTGGTCTGAACGATTTGAGGATAGCGCAGGAAGAACTCCGCCTCGCCGGGGAGGATGTTTTCCCCCGCCTGCGCGCCTTTCTTCTTCGGGTTGATGAACGGCCCTTCGGCGTTGACGCCCAGGGCGCGCGCGCCGCGCCAGAGGGGGCCCTCGCTTTCGCGCATCAGGCGCGCGATCTGCGCAAAAGCCGTCTCCAGTTCCGGGCGGGAAACGGTCATCGTCGTGGGCAGAAAAGCGGTGACGCCGTTGCGCGCCACGCCCTCGGCCATGGTTTTCAGGCCTTCGTAGCTTCCGTCGGAGGCGTCCTGGCCCATATAGCCGTGAATGTGGATATCGAACAGGCCGGGAATCACATACATGCCCCGCGCGTCGAGCGTCTCGACGTTTTCGCCGGGGCGGTCGCACACTTCACGAATCGTCTCGTCAAACAACAGGCAACGGCCTTCCTCGACATGGTCTGGAAGGACGATTTTTCCATTGACAATCGCTTTCATTGTTTTCTCCATAACCGTCCAGCGGACGGCGGCAAGAAGCCTAGCCGAAAATGGCGTCTACAAATTCGCGGGCGTCGAAGGGCTGCAAGTCGTCCAATTGCTCCCCAAAGCCAATGTAATACACCGGAAGGCCCAATTCGCTGCGAATGGCGATGGCGATGCCGCCCTTGGCCGTGCCGTCCAATTTGGTAAGGACGATGCCTTCGATATCGGCGACCTCCTTGAAGAGCATGGCCTGCTGAAGCCCGTTCTGGCCGGTGGTGGCGTCGATCACCAGAAGCGCCTTGATCTTGGCTTCGGGGTACTCGCGCGCGGCCACGCGGCCGATCTTTTTCAGTTCCTCCATCAGGTGCGTCTTGTTGTGCAGCCGGCCCGCCGTATCCACGATGAGCACGTCCGCGTGACGGCCCCGGGCGGCCTGGATGCCGTCGAAAACCACCGCGGCGGGATCCGCGCCCTCTTTCTGCTTGATGATGGGCACATCGGCGCGCTGCGCCCAGACGGTGAGTTGCTCTGCCGCGGCGGCGCGGAAGGTGTCGGCGGCGCAGATGATGACGCGCCGGCCAACGGTTTTAAAACGCGTGGCCAGTTTTCCGATGGTGGTGGTCTTGCCCACGCCGTTGACGCCGATGACGAGCAGCACCATGGGGCTTTCCAGGCGCATCGGCTCCGTGCGCATGATGTCCACGAGGATTTCCTTGAGAGCCTCGCGCGCCTTTTCCGGCGAGCCGATGTTTTCCGCCTTGCACTTTTCGCGCAGACGGTTCACGGCCAGTTCCGTGGTTTTGACGCCCACGTCGGCCATGATGAGCACATCGGTCAGGTCCTCAAAAAAATCGTCGTCCAGATCCTTGTAATTCTCCACCAGTTCGTCCATGCGGCCGGAAAAGGCGGCGCGGGTCTTTTGCAGGCCCGCCTTGATGCGGTCAAACAATCCCATTGGCTTCACCCCTAACTCGCTTCATTCAGGGATACCGATACCAGCTTGGAAACGCCCTTTTCCTCCATCACCACGCCGTAAAGGGCGTTGCAGCGCTCCATGGTGCCCTTGCGATGCGTAATGACCACGAACTGCGTATCTTCAGAATAGGCGCGCAGATAGTCGGCGTAATTGTCAATATTGGCGTCGTCCAGCGCGGCCTCGATCTCGTCGAGGATGCAGAAGGGCGTGGGTTTGAGGTCGAGCATGGCAAAGAGGATGGCAATGGCCGTCAGCGCTCGCTCGCCGCCCGAAAGCAGCGTCAAAAGCTGCAATTTCTTGCCCGGAGGCTGGGCTACGACATCGATATCGCAGTTGAGCGCGTCGTTGGGGTCGGAAAGCGTCAACTCCGCGCGGCCGCCGCCGAAGAGTTTGATGAACGTCTTTTGGAAATTCTGGTTCAATATGGCAAATTCGCGCTTGAACTGGCTTTCCATTTTGCGTTCCAATTCTTCGACGATGTTCTGAAGGTCCAATTCCGCCCGCTGCAGATCGTCCCGCTGGGCGGTCATTTCCTCCAGGCGCTTGACCGTCTGGCGATACTCGTCCAACGCCGACACATTCACCACGCCCATTTCGCGAATGCGGGCGCGGATGGCGGCGACGCGCTTTTCCGATTCGCCGAGGCGGAAATCCGCCTGGCGAAAGGGTTCGGCCAGGGCGTAGGTCAGTTCATAGTCCTCCCAGATGCGCTCTTCGATCTGCTTAAACTCCGTCTCCACGCGCTGCAATTGCAGTTCGCAGCGATGGCGCTTGTCGGTGTGCTCGTCCACTCGTGCGCGCAGGGCGTCGATGGTCTCCGACTGCTCCTGCAGCTTGCGCTGGGCCGCTGTGCGGCGAGCGTCGGTATCGTTGAACTGATCGCGCGCGCGGTTGAGTTCCGCCTTGCCCACGGCAAGCTGCGCATTGTCGTTTTCCAGCAGCGCCGCGTTCTCCGCCAGCGTTTCCTGGCAGGCTGCCAGCAGCCTCTCGCTGTCGGAAAGCAGCTTTTCCATATCCTCCGCCTGCCGGCTGAGGCGCTCGCAATCGGCGCGCGCGGATGCAAGGTCGCGCTGGCGCGTCGCCAGGCGCACGCGGCCGTCGCTTGTGAGCGCGCGCAGTTTTTCGCCCTGTTCCCGGCGGGCGTATATGTCCTCCATAAGCGCTTTGACGCGCTCCTGGCGGCCTTCGGTGTTTTCCTGCGCCGACTGCTGATGCGCCTCGATGGCGGAGAGGGACTGCTTTACATCCTCCAACTGCGCCGCAAGGCGTTCGCGCTCGGCGCGCGCGCGGGAAACGCTCTGTTCGTGCGCGGCGCGCTCGTCCTCGACGGCCTTGAGTTGCGCTTCGGCGCGGGCGCAGGCGACCTCCTGCCGGTGCAGTTCATCGTACAATTCGCCGCGCTCCTGTTTCAGGCGCGTGCGCTCGGCTTCCTGGCGCACCAGCTCGTTGCGGGCGGCGATCGCCTCGTCATCCAGTCTGCCCAACGCCTTGCGCAATTCCTCGATTTCGCGGCCGCGGGAGAGCAGGTTCGTCACCCGGGACTGCACGCTGCCGCCGGTCATCGAACCGCCGGAATGCATGACGTCGCCCTCCAGCGTTACCAGGCGGAAAGCATAGCACCCGGCGCGCTGGATGCGGATGCCGGCCTCCAGATTCTCCGCCACAACAGTGCGGCCGAGGAGATTATCGACAACGCCGCGGTACTTTTCGTCAAACCGGATCAGTTCTGAAGCCACGCCCAGGCAGCCGGGCAACTTCAGCACCTCGCGTTCGCGCGCGTCCAGGACGCGCGGCCGTACCGAACCCACCGGAAGGAAGGTGGCCCGGCCAAAGCGGTTGTTGCGCAGGTATTCGATCATGCGCTTGGCGTCCTCGTCGCGCTCGACGACGATGTTCTGCAGCGCGCCGCCCAAAACCATGTCGATGGCGCGCTCGAGTTTTTCGGGAACCTCGATCAGTTCCGCTACCACGCCATGTACGCCAGATGCGCCGTTTTTGCGCGCGTAGAGCAGCACCTGCTTGACCGAATGCTGATAGCCTTCGTAATCGTTTTGCATTTCCACCAGCAGTTTCAGCCGCGAATCGGCGCGCTGGCGCTCGGCCGTAATGGCGCTGACGCGCTCGGAAAGCTGGCGGCTCTGCTCTGTGGAAAGGCGCACCTGTTCCACCGAAGCGGCGACTTCGCTTTCAAAACGAGCCTTGCGCTCGCTCTCCTCCTGCAAAAGCGCCTGCGCGGCGGCGACCTGCTCGTCGAGCGACTGCGCGCCCGCCTCGGCGCGCGCCGCATCCTCGCCCATGCCGGAAAGCTGGCCCTCCAGCGCCGTGCGCAGCGCTTCCAGGCGCGCCTGCTGGTTGCGCACGTCGCCCAGGCGGTTCATGGATTGTATGATCTGCTCCTTTTCGGCCTCGGCCTGCGCCTCAAGGGCGTCCAGTTCAGCCTCAAAGCGGGAGAGTTCCTCCTCCCGGGCGGCCTGTTCGGCCTCGAGGGCGGAGATCTCTTCGCTCTGCGCGGCGATCTTTCCGCGCAGTTCCTCCACATGGCGCCGGACGCCGCCGCCGCCGTCGCGGGCCGCATCGCGTTCGGCAAGAAGGCGGTCGCGCTCGCGCTCGCCGGCGAGAATGCGCTCGCGCATTACCTGCGCGGCGCCCTCGCGGGCCTCGACTTCGCGGATCCACTTTTGCACGATCTCGCGCTGAGAAGCCGCCTCGCGCTCGAGTTCTTCCAAATTGAGCAGGCCCTCCTCGCGGCCGGCGGACACGGTTTTAAGTTCCTCCTCCGCCTGCGATACGGCCTGCGAAAGCGCCTGCAGCGTTTCGCGCAATTCCGCAAGGCGCGCCTGATAGCGCTCCGTGCGAACCAGATAGACGTTGACGTCCAAAACCTTCAGTTCGTCGCGCAGCGCCAGGTATTCCCGCGCAGTCTCGCTCTGCTCGCGCAGCGGTTCCACGCGCGTTTCCAGTTCCGAAAGGATATCTTCTACGCGCGTGAGGTTCTGGCGCGTGTTTTCCATGCGGCGCTGGGCGTCCACCTTGCGGGCCTTGTACTTGACGATGCCCGCCGCCTCTTCGAAAATCTTGCGCCGGTCCTCGGAACGGACGGAGAGGATGTCGTCGATGCGGCCCTGGCCGATGAGGGAATACCCCTCCTTGCCGATGCCCGTATCGCGGAACAGATCCACAATATCGCGCAGACGGCAGGGCGTGCCGTTGAGTTTGTATTCGCCTTCGCCGCTGCGATAAACGCGGCGGGAAACTTCGACTTCGGTGTAGTCCACCGGCAAGGCCTTGTCCTCGTTGTCAAACGTCAACGTAACTTCGCAAAACGCCAGACGGCGGCGCTTTTCGGTGCCATTAAAAATCACGTCCTCCATTTTGGAGCCGCGAAGCGTCTTGGCGCTCTGTTCGCCCAGCACCCAGCGCACGGCATCGGCGATGTTGCTCTTGCCGCAGCCGTTCGGGCCGACGACGCCGGTGATGCCGTTTTCAAATGTAACCTCCACGCGGTCCGCGAACGACTTGAACCCGTGGATAACCAGTTTTTTCAGCCGCAATGGTTTGCTCCCAACTTCTGCAATGCGTTTTTCGCCGCCGCCTGCTGCGCCAGCTGCTTGCTTGCGCCCTCGCCTTCGCCCAGCAGCGTCTCGCCCTCCAGCACGCGATAGCGGAACTTCGGCGCGTGCGCCGGGCCTTCACAGGACAAAAAGACATACCTGGGCATCGCTCCCCGCTTCTGCAATTCCTCCTGCAGGCGAGATTTCTCGTCCAGACAATCGGAAAGGGAGCGTATGTTCAAAAGATTCCCCAGCGAGGCAAGAATGACGCGCCGCGCAGCCTCCATACCGCCGTCCAGGTATACCGCCGCGAATACGGCCTCCGCCACATCCGCAAGAATGGAGGGCTTTTCCCGCCCGCCGGTGCGTTCCTCGCCCACCGACAGGCGCACAAGCCGCCCCAATTCCAGGCGCTGGGCCGCCTGAAACAGCGCCTCTTCACGCACCGTGTGGGCGCGCATGCGCGTAAGCGTTCCTTCAGGCACATCGGGAAGCGCGCGGTATAGGTACTCGCTTACCACCAGTTCCAATACCGCGTCGCCGAGAAATTCCAGCCGCTGATAGTGGGCGACACGGTGGTCGCTGCCAAAGGACGGGTGCGTCAGCGCAGTGGCAAGCAGCGTGCGATCCGCAAAGCGATAGCCCAGCTTTTCCTGTAAGCGTTCCAACGTTTATCCGACCCGCTTTTCAATGTATTTGACGATGTCGTCCACCGTTTTGATCTGGCTGAGCATATCGTCCTCGACGGTCATGTCGTACTCGGCCTCCAGATCCATGATGAGCATCATCATATTGGCGCTGTCCGCGCCCAAGTCTTCGATCAGGCGGCTTTCAGGCTTGACGTCGGACGCCTTGACCGGAAGCTGCTGGGTGATGTATTCAACGACTTTTTCGTAAACCATGGAACGTTCCTCCTTATTTTTCCATAGACAGCCCTTCCAGGCCGTCGCGTATTTTTTCGACCACGCAACCTTCCAGCATGGAGCGCGCCTGCCGCACGGCGTTCTTGATCGCCCGGGCGTCGGAACTGCCGTGCGCCTTGACCACGGCGCCGTTCACGCCCAGAAGCGGCGCGCCGCCGTGGCTTTTGTAATCCATGCGGTTTTTCATCTCCCGCAGCGGCGTGCGCAGCATCAGCGCGCCCATCTTCGCCCGGCGGGAGGAGCGCATGCCGTCCTTGAGCATGCTCATGATCAGGCCTGTGACGCCTTCGATGGTCTTTAGGATGACGTTGCCGACGAAACCGTCGGCCACCACCACATCAAAATCGCCGGAGGGCACGTCGCGCACCTCGGCGTTGCCTTTAAAGACGTACGCCGTCTGCCTGGACATCAGTTCATAGGCTTCGCGGGCGAGCCGGTCGCCCTTTTCCGCCTCGGCGCCGATGTTGGCAAGGCCGACCTCAGGCCGCTCGACGCCCAGCACGCTCTGCATGTACACAGAGCCCATCAGCCCGAACTGCTGCAAATACCGGGCCTGACAATCGACGTTCGCGCCGCAGTCGATGAGCAGGAACGGCTTTTTGCGGCCCGGAATCACCGGCGCCAGGGCCGGGCGCTCCACGCCGCGAATACGGCCGATGCGCAGCATGCCCCCGGCCAGAAGCGCGCCTGTGGAACCGGCGGAGACCACTGCGTCCGCCTCGCCTTCGCGCACGGCCATGACCGCCTTGACCATGGACGATTCTGTCTTTTGGCGCACGGCCAGCATGGGCGAATCGTGCATGCCGATGACGTCCGGGGCGTGAACGATCTCCACGCGCTCGCAGCCATCGACCAGCGGCCGGAGAACCTCCTCCGGGCCGTAGAGGCGCACGGTAATATCGTCAAATTCGGCGACCGCCAGTTTGGCGCCCTCGACGACGGCCTGCGGGGCGTTGTCTCCCCCCATGGCGTCCAACGCGATCGTATACATAGCCAAACCATTCTCCCCCTATCATGCCAGTATACCCATTCTAACAGATTTCGCCGATTTTTTCAAGCCAACCTTGACGAAAATTTGACCGCGTGTTATGATATTGCATAGTTAAACAGCTTTCCACGATCAGGAGGGTCTCTATGGAAGCAAAAAAACGCATCTTCTCCGGCATACAGCCCACCGGCAACCTCACGTTGGGCAATTATATCGGCGCGCTGCGCAATTTTAAGATGTTTGAGGACGAATACGACTGTCTTTATTCCATCGTCGATCTGCACGCCATCACCATTCGCCAGGATCCCGCGCAGCTGCGCAAGGCCTGCCTGCGCACGCTGGCCATTTTCCTCGCCAGCGGATTGGATCCGGAAAAGAACATCATCTTTTTCCAGTCCCACGTCCATCAGCACGCGGAGCTTGCCTGGATTCTCGACTGCTATACCTACATGGGCGAGCTTTCGCGCATGACGCAGTTTAAGGACAAATCGCGCAAGCACGCCGACAACATCAACTGCGGCCTGTTCGCCTATCCTGTGCTGATGGCGGCGGATATCCTGCTTTATCAGGCCGATCTTGTGCCCATTGGCACCGATCAGAAGCAGCACCTGGAACTGGCGCGCAACATCGCAGAGCGCTTCAACGCCCTGTATTCGGACACGTTTGTGGTGCCGGACGGCTATTTCCCCAAGGTGGGCGCGCGGGTGATGAGCCTGCAGGAGCCCACGCGCAAGATGTCCAAATCCGATCCGGAGGATACCTACATCGCCATCCTCGATCCGGCGGACGCAATTCGCAGGAAACTGCGCCGCGCCGTGACCGATTGCGACGCGCAGGTGCGCTTTGATCCGGAAAACAAGCCCGGCGTTTCCAACCTGATGAGCATCCTCTCCGCCCTGACCGGGCAGAGCCTGGAGAGCATCGCCGCGGATTTCGACGGCAAGGGTTACGGCGTTTTCAAGGACGCCGTGGCCGACGCGGTGATCGCGACGCTTTCGCCCATCCAGCAGAATTACGAAAAGCTCAGCGCGGACAAAGCATACCTCGAATCGGTGATGCAAACCGGCGCGGAGCGCGCTTCCGCCCTTGCCGCGCGCACGCTGCGCAAGGTACACAAGAAAGTCGGCCTGGCCCCGACGAAACTGTAAGCAATCAGAATGAACGCAAACCAAGCCATAGAATGGATCCACAGCCGGCGCTATACCGGCCACAAGCATGGACTGGAGAACACGCGCGCGCTGCTCGCGGCACTGGGAAACCCCGAAAGGGGTTTTCTTTCCCTGCACATCGCCGGCACAAACGGCAAGGGCTCGACTGCGGCCATGTGCGCCGCGTGTCTGCAAAAAAGCGGCTACCGTACCGGGCTTTACACCTCGCCGTATCTGGAAAACTACCGCGAGCGCATCCGCGTCGCAGGTCAGTGCATTCCCGAGGCCGATCTCGTGCGCGGCGTGCGCGAGATCATGGCCGCCTGCGCAACTCTGGAGCGCTCGGGCGTCTTTCCGACCACCTTCGAGATCGGCACTGCGCTGGCCTTCTGGCATTTCCGCGAGGCGGGCGTACAGGTGGCGGTGGTCGAATGCGGCCTTGGCGGACGGCTGGACTGCACGAACGTCGTAACGCCCGTCGTTTCCATGATCGCCGCCATCGGCATGGACCACATGGCGCAGCTGGGCGATACGCTCGGCGCCATCGCCCGCGAAAAAGCGGGCATCATCAAGCCGGGCGTTCCCGCGGTGGTGATGCGCCAGAGCGAGGAAATCCTCGGCATATTCCGCGAAAAGGGCGAAATCATCGTCGCCGAGGATCCGCAGCCGCTGGAAATTACCCCCTACGGCAGCCGCTTCCGTCTGCCCTTCGGCGAATTTTCCATCCGTCTGCCCGGGCGGCATCAGATGCGCAACGCTTCCCTGGCGCTCTACGGCCTGCGCGCCTCGGGCCTGCGGCTTGCGAATTTGGAGGAAGGACTGCGTTCTGCCGAATGGCCCGGACGCCTGGAGTGGCTGGGCGAAACGCTGCTGGACGGCGCGCACAACCCGCAGGGCGCGCGCACGCTGCGCGACTATCTCTGCGAACACTTTGCAAATGCGGACATGACGCTGATCACCGGCATGATGCGCGACAAGCAGATCGACGAATGCGCCGCCATTCTTGCGCCGCTGTTTCCCCGCGTGGTTGCTACGCGCGTGAACGAGCCGCGCGCCGCCGAGCCGGAGCGCGTAGCCGCCGCCTACGCCGCCTTTGGCTGCGAAACGCGCACGGCGGAGTCCGTCGAGGAGGCGCTTCGGGCCGTTTCCGGCGCGCGCGTGGTCGCCGGTTCGCTCTATCTTGTCGGCGCGGCGCGCGCGCTGTTGAAGGGGGAAAGCGTATGGAATTTCACCACCTCCCGGTGCTCCTGACGGAGTGCATGGACGGTTTGCGCGTCGCTCCCGGCGGCGCGTATCTCGATTGCACGCTGGGCGGCGGCGGACACACGCTGGAAATATTGCGCCGGGGCGGGCGCGTGATCGGCATCGACCGCGATGCCGACGCCATCGCCGCCGCCACTGCGCGCCTCGAGGCCTTTTTGCGGCAATCCGGGCGCGACGCCGGCGATTTTCGCGCCATTCGCGGCAATTTTCACGACGCCGCGGAACTGACGGCCCCTGCGCGTTTCGACGGCATTCTTGCCGATCTGGGCGTCTCCTCGTTTCAACTCGACTGCCGCGAGCGCGGCTTTTCCTATCACGATGACGCGCCCTTGGACATGCGCATGGATGCTTCGCAGCCAAAAACGGCGGCGGACCTCGTCAACACCGCTTCCGAGGACGAACTTACGCGCATCTTCCGCGAATATGGAGAGGAAAACTGGGCGCGGCAGATCGCCCGCGTGGTCGTCGATCGCCGGCCGATGCAGACCACCTTGCAACTCGTCGCCGCCATTGACGCAGCCATTCCCAAAAAGGTGCGCGCTCGGGATGGCGCGCACCCCGCCCGGCGCGTTTTCCAGGCCCTGCGCATCGCCGTCAACGACGAATTGGAGCCCTTGCGCGCCGCTCTGGAAATGCTGACGGGGCTCCTCAATCCCGGCGGGCGGCTGTGTGTGATCGCCTTCCATTCCCTGGAGGACCGCATCGTCAAAAATACGTTTCGCACGCTGGCCGACCCATGCACCTGTCCCAAAAACATTCCCGTGTGCGTCTGCGGCAAGCGGCCGACGGTGCGCATAGTCACCCGCAAGCCCATCGTCGCCGGCGCTGAGGAACTCGAAAGCAACCCGCGTGCCCGCAGCGCCACCTTGCGCATCGTGGAGAAATTGCCATGAAATATCTGCATCTTCCCTCCGGCCGCGTGCCGCTGCCCGCTTTTTTCCCCGACGCCACCTACGCCGCCGTGCGCGCCGCCTCGTTTGCAGATGTGACGGCGGCGGGCCTGTTCGGATTGGAAATGAACACCTATCACCTCATGACCAAGCCCGGCGCGCGGCTGATCAAGAGCCTCGGCGGGCTGCACGGCTTTTCCGGATACAATGGCGCGATCCTCACCGATTCCGGCGGATTTCAATTGTATTCCCTGATCCGGGAAAACCCCGAATACGGCGAGATTCGCGAAAACGAGATCATCTTCCGCCCCGACCGCAAAGAGCGCATGGTCTATACGCCGGAAAAGTGCGTCACGGCCCAGCTTCAGTTCGGTTCGGATGTTCTGATGGCGCTGGACATGTGCACGCATCCGGACGACGACGCGGCCACGCAGCGCCGCAGCGTGGAATTGACGGTGCGCTGGGGGGCGCGCTGTCGCGCTGAATTCGACCGTCTGACGGCCAGGCGCGAAAAGCGGCCGCTGCTGCTGGGCATCGTGCAGGGCGGAAGCGATCCGGAATTGCGCGCCGAATGCGGCGAACGGCTGGAAAAAATCGGCTTTGACGGCTATGGCTTTGGCGGCTGGCCGCTCGATTCGGAGGGAAAACTGCGCCTGGACGTTCTCAAAATGGCCGCTGACGCCATGCCTGACGGCAAGCTCAAATACGCCATGGGCCTGGGCCGGCCGGAGGAGATCGTGCAGTGCGTTGAGATGGGCTACCGTCTCTTTGACTGCGTCATTCCCACCCGCGAGGCGCGCCACAACCGCCTGTACGTCTTTTTGCCCGGCATGGATACGGCCGACGGCGTGCGTTCCGGGCGGGCCTTTTATCGCTATCTCTACCCCATGGACGCCGAGCTTTGCCGCGACGCGCGCAGCGTGGACGAGACTTGCGACTGCGTCCTCTGCCGCAGTCATTCCCGCGCATATCTCAACCACCTTCTCAAAATGGGCGATCCCCACGCCCTGCGCCTGATGACCGCCCACAACCTGCGTTTTTACGGCCGACTGATGGAGATTTTGCGCGATGGAGAAGCATAGCCACCTTTGCGACGCGCTGGTGGAGCGCGCCTATGCCGAGGCAAGGGCCCGCTATTCCCGCCCCAGGGATGCAGACCGCGCCGCGCGGCGGGAACTGCACCGCGTGGCCGGCGCATTTTTCAGCCGCGAGGAGGCCCGGCGCGCCGAAAAACTGCTTGACGCCTGGCCCGATGGCGGCGACGAAGCGCTTTCGCGCATTCTTTCCCTGCACGCCTCCACGCGCGAGCGCCTGCCGCTCCCGGAGACGGATGCGCTCTACAAACAGCTGTTCGAAATTACCGGAAGGCCCGAGCGCGTGCTGGATCTTGCCTGCGGCCTGAACCCCATCTATCTTGCCGCGCGCGGGACGAGCGTATTGGGGCTGGACGCGCATCTGGGCGCGGTGGCGCTGGTCAACGCCTTTGCGACGCGCAATGGATTGGACGCCCGGGCTGCGGGCGCCGACCTGCGCGCATGCGCGATGCCCGACGGCCGGTTCGATCTGGCGCTGATCTTCAAACTTGTGCCGCTGCTGGGCGCGGACGGGTACGACCTGCTCGGGCGCGTGCACGCCGCATGGGTGGCCGTATCTTTTCCCACGCGCACGCTCTCCGGACGCGCCGTGGGCATGGAGCGCCACTATTCGCAGGATTTTGAAGAGAATTGCCCGGAGAAATACGCCGTCGTCGGTCGTTTCGTCGCCGGCAGGGAACTGATCTACGTCTTGAAGGAGCGCTGATATGGCCCGTCTGTTTGTCGTGGCGACCCCGATCGGAAATCTCAACGACCTCACGCCGCGCATGCGCGAAGCGCTGGAAAGCGCCGATCTCATCGCCGCGGAGGATACGCGCGTGACCATGAAGCTTCTCAACCGCATGGAATTGAAAAAGCCGCTGGTCTCCTGCCACCGCCACAACGAGGGCGCTCGCGCCCCACACATCGTCGAGCGCATGCTCGCAGAGGATCTCACCGTGGCGCTTACCTGCGACGCCGGCACGCCGGCCATTTCCGACCCGGGGCATATCCTCGTGCGGGAGGCGTGGGAAGCCGGCATTCCCGTAACGCCCATATGCGGGCCGTCGGCGGTGACGACGGCGCTGTCGGCGTCCGGATTCGATGCGCGCGAATTCGCCTTTTACGGCTTTTTGCCGCGCGAAAAGAAGGCGTTGCATGAAAAGCTCGACGCGGTGCGCGCCACAGGCATTCCCGTGGCGGTGTTTTACGAATCGCCCCATCGCGTCGCGTCGTTGGTCGAGGCCATCGCTGCGCTCTGGCCGCAGTGCACGCTGGCGATTTGCGCCGACCTCTCCAAGAAGTTTGAGTGGCTTCTGCGCGGCGCGCCGCAGGAGGTCCTCAAGCGCCTGGTTGCCAACCCCAACGTCGAGAAGGGCGAATATTGCCTGGCGGTAGACCTCTCCGCCGTGCCCGCTTCTGAAACGCCCGAAAGCGCCGCCATCAGCGCAGTGGCGTGGATGGCGGAACGCCTGTACGCTGGCGAAAGTTTGGAAAAAGCCGCCGAGGCGGCCCGCGCGCGCGGCTTTGCGCGCAACGAGGTTTATCGCGCCGGACTGTTTCTGCGTCCGCTGGCGCGCGGGTGACGCTTGCCGTTCCTGGCGACGCCCGGCGTCGCCATTTTTGTTTTCGCGCGTCTAAAGCGTTTCTCTGCGGTGGCGATTCGCGGCGCGCTTCCGCGTCGCTTTTGCAAAAGGGCGATCTGCGCAAGCGACGGCCGCGCGCCGATGCGGCGCCATATTCACTCCGGCGCGTCATGCGCCATTTCCGGCGCGCGCATTCAGCCGAGAACCGCATTCCCCGCCGTTCCTGCCGCGTCCGCCTTGATTCGAGCGCGCGGAGATGTTCATATCCATAGACCGCGCGCAACCGGCGGCCTGCTCCCCCTCTTCTGCGCGCGGCCCTGGTTTCATAAACGCTCCTCCATGCGAATAGAGTTATGCGGAGGAGGAATGCGCATGGTACGCTTTCGGGTCATCAAAGGTTCGCGGCTTTTGCTGGGCGCGGCGGTTGTAGCGCTGGCGCTGGTGGTATGTCTGCTGGCGCTTCGGTTTTTTGCATCAGGCGACGCTGCCACAACCCCCGTCGGCGGCGATCTGGTCAAAAGCGAGGCGCAGGAAGAGGAGGCGAGGGCCGCGTTGGCGGTCCTTGCCGCTCCGCTTTCTGGCGGAATCGAAATCAGTGTGGTGGACGAGGACGAAAAAGCTGACGAGCGTGGACAAGCCACCCCTGCGCCCGAAAACGAGCACACGGATCAGACCGTTCCGCCGCTTCAACTGGATCCGGCCGGCGAAGTGGATATCGCCGCCAGCAGCGCGCCGCGCGTGCTGATCTATCACACGCACACGCATGAGGCCTACGAACAGGCGGCGGACGACCCCTACGTCGCCCTCGAGGCATGGCGCACCGCCGACGCGCAGCATAGCGTGGTGCGCGTCGGCGCAGAGCTGGCGCAGCTTTTGCGCGAGCGCGGCTGCGAAGTCGTTCACGACACGACCGACCATGAGCTGGACGATCTCTCCACCGCCTATGCGCGCTCGGAACAGACGCTGCTTTCCTACGACGAGCCCTTCGATCTTTACATCGACCTGCACCGCGACGCCTATGTGGAGGGCATGGGCGAGAATGTGCTGCGCGCCGACGGCGTGGACTATGCAAAACTGATGATGCTCATTGGCGAAGGCGAAAACTTCGACGTCAAGCCCCATTTTGCCGAGAACTATGCCTTCGCATGCGCCCTGACCGACGCCCTCAACGCCGCGACGCCCGGCATCTGCCGAGACGTGCTGGTCAAGACCAACCGCTACAACCAGCATGTCGGCGTCTATGCCATCCTGGTCGAAGTTGGCAACAACCGAAATACGCTGGTGGAAGCGCTCAACGCCATGCAACCCCTTGCCGAAGCCATTTCCGGAATTTTGATCGCACAAGAAGCATAATGCGCCCATTTAGGCAGAATTTATCTTCTTTTGCGCTTTGTATTCCAAAATATATATGGAAATCATCACGCCGTTTTCATCTTTGCATCTTGACTACACTCCGCGCCATGGTATAATTATACACGCATTGAGCGCTTAAATGTGCTACATTAGAAGCGAATGCAGTATAGGAAAGGAATGGCGCACATGAAAAAGGTTCGACTGTTTCTCATCGACATTGATCTTTGCTACCTGGAACGCACGGCGGAATACCTGTCCGCCACGCGCGACGTGGAAGTTGTCGGATATGTTGCCGACGCCGCGCAGGCGTTGCCGCAAATCGCGCGAACACGGCCCGATTGCATCGTTTTGAGCCTGGCGCAGCGAAGCTGCTATGCGTTGACGCTTTTGCGAACATTGCGCGCCATTTCCACGCAGCAGGCCCTGATCGTCTGCACGTCGTTTTTGAGCGAAGCGGCCCTGCGCCTGAGCAGGGACGTCGGCGCGGACATGTTCCTTTCCAAACCGGTGCCGCTGGAGCATCTCCACGAATGCGTAGTGGGCACCACGCGCGTCAAACGGCGCATGCTGGAGGAGCAGCGCGCCCTGGAGGCGGGCGAAGGCGCGCCCTCGCCGACGGCGCGCATCCGCCAGACCCTCATGCGCGAAGGCATCGTGCCGCGCCTGTTCGGCTTTGCCTGCCTGGCCGAAGCGCTCTACCGCCTGAGCGAAAACGAGCGCCTTTTGCGCAACATGCGCCGCAATCTCTATCCGCAAATCGCGCAGGCACTTTCCACCACGCCGGAAAGCGTGGAGCGCAACATACGCACCGCCATCCGCCGCGCGCGATCTGCCGACGGCGACGGGGCTGCCGCGCTGAGCAATCGTCAGTTCCTTGCCCGGGCGCTGCAACGCCTGCGCGAAGAAAGCGAAGGCCACGGGGTCCTTTCCGCTTGAAATCCGCGCCGGCCTGTGCTATCATAGTGCACAGGAAAGGCGGGGTGCAAATGCTGATCATCGGAATATGCGGGGCGAGCGGCAGCGGAAAATCTACGCTTGCAGACGAACTGGCGCGCAGATTGCGCAACCCCTGCGTGCTGCTTAAGCAGGACTCCTACTACAGAGACCATCCGGATATGGACTTTGCACAGCGCGAGCGCATCAACTACGACGAACCGCAGGCCTTTGAGCACGAAGCCCTGCGCGCCGACCTTGAAGCGTTGCGCGCCGGCCGGCCGATTACGCGCAAGGGCTACGATTACAAACTGCACCGCCGGTGCGATTCCGAGGAATTGATCTACCCCACCGACGTTGTGTTGCTCGAGGGCATTCATGTGTTCTACGATCCCGCCGTGCGCGATTTGATGGATTTCAAAATATTCATCCAGGTCGATCCGGACATTTGCCTTCTGCGGCGCGTGCAGCGCGACATCGTCGAGCGCGCCCGCCATGTGGACAGCGTCGCCCGGCAGTATCTGGAAACGGTCAAGCCGATGTTCGAGCGCTACATACGCAACTATGTGGAATATGCGGACCTCATCGTCGCCCGTGGCGGCAAAAACGCCCGCATCGTGGATATACTCGCCTTCTATATCAATTCCGGCATGGTACAGCCGGAAGCATAAACGCAGGCCGGGGCTTGTTCCCCCGGCCTGTTTGTGCGTTTGTCAGATCACGCCGCGCAGCGCCAGCACCGCCAGCACGCAGGTGGCCACCACCAGCAAAGACGTCAAAATGATGCCCATATTTCGCGTTCCCGCCGCGCCGGTTCCGGAGCTTTCCAGCAGGTTCGCGCGCCGCAAGGCGTTGACCAGCGGCTTATAGATCAGCATTGTCAGGGCCGCGTTCATCGCGCACTTGAGCAGGTTGTAAGGCAGAAAAACGGGCACGAGCATGGCCGCAACCGCTTCGCGCGTCAGGCCCATGTACAAAGGCGTTATCAGATAGTTCCACAAAAGCATCAGCGCCGTGGTCGCCACGCAGCCCGCAGCCAGCCCGACGACCGCGCCTTTGAGCGTATGCACGCGCTTATAGACCATCGCCGCCACGCAGGCGAAGCCCCAGGTGGAAAGGATATTCATTACGCATCCAATGGGGCCTGTGGAACTGATGGTGACCATTTCCACCAGAGAGACGACCACGCTCAAAAGCGCCGCCGAAACCGGGCCGAACATGAAACCGCCCAGGGCGATGATGACGTCCTTTGGCTCGTATTTGAGGAAGTCTACCGAAACGACGGGGATATTGATCAGCACGACCGACAGGTAGGCAAGCGCCGCCAGCACGCCCAGCATGGCGATTTTCTTGGTTTTGAAATGCATATTCTTTCCCTCCGAAATCAAAATAGACGCCTGAAGACGGAGCGTCTTGCAGGTGTCTTACTGGTGTGCCGGAGGCTGTATCGCTTCGCGCGAAGCATCCTTGACCAAGACACATCTTCTTTCATCCAGACTTTCACTGTTGGTTCCGGAGTTTCACCGGATCTGCGCTCTGCGCTCGCGGACTGTACCGCCAATCGGGAATTGCACCCTGCCCTGAAGACGTACCTGTTCAGTTGTCATGGTCAGTATAGCGCGCTACGGGTTAAGGCGCAAGCGCGTTTCTGTATTGTTTTGGTTAGCCTCTCCCATCTCCCGGATGGTTTGCCCCGCCCAATCCAGCAGGAGATTGGAGGCTCGCTCAAAACTCTCGCCGTCGCCGCGCAGCGCGCGCGCAGTTTCCCGCCCGGCAAGCACAGCCGCCTCCGCCGCCGGCAGCGCCGCGGCAAGTTCTTCGCTTCGGGAACAGTACGCGCCCGTGCGCCAAAAATGCTTTGCGCGCAGAGCAAAGCCCGCGGCCTTGTAAAGTTCGCGCAAAATACCCGCATCGCGGTCAAAAAGCAGGTTATGCACGCACCCATGGTAAATGTTGCAGGCGCCGCTCAGGGCGGCGCGCCGGGCCTCTTCGCGGCCGGGAAGCGCCACGATATCGGCAAGGTCGCCGTAAAAAGCCGTCGTATCGCGCACGAACTGAAAAAGGTCGCCGCGTTCCCATGCCGCCAGTTCCGCGCGCCCGGAAAAGAAGCCGCAGATCTTATCCCCTTCCGGCATGGCGCCCAGCACGGCGCGGCAAAGACGGATATCGTCCGCGCCGAGCGTATCGAGCACTACGACCACGTCGATGTCGCTGTCGATCGTCGCCTCGCCCCGAGCGCGACTGCCCTGCAGGCCGATAAACAGCACGCGCTCGCCAAAGGCCGCGCGCATGCGCTCCTTGAGCGTCTCCATCCATGCCTTCATGCTTTGCTCCTTTCCCATTGTGCAAACCGCATTGTCGGGCAGATCATACTCCCCACCTGCGCATTCCAGGAGCGGCTTGAAGAGGGCAACCATCGCGCCCCTTATCCATACTCCCCGCCTGCGCATCTCAGGGCTGGCCTGAAGAGGGCAACCATCGCGCTCTTATCCATACCCTCCTGCACAGCCCAGGGCCGGCTTGAAGAAGGCAACCATCGCGCCCCTTATCCATACTCCCCGCCTGCGCGTCTCAGGGCCGGCTTGAAAAAGGCGACCATCGCGCTCTTATCCATACCCTCCTGCACAGCCCAGGGCCGGCTTGAAGAGGGCAACCATCGCGCCCCTTATCCATCCCCCCCTCCTGCGCGCCACAACCCTGACTTCTACAGTGCGCGGCGCGCATGCCTCGATTCCGTCGCGCCGCATGGCTCCGCCGTCTGCCGGCGCGAAGATCCGGGCGCATTCTCGCCGCCGTGCGTGGCGAAGGCGCCTCAAGGCGCCTGCCGACGGACTGGCGTCACAGTCCGGCAGACCGTCCTTCCGGCGCGCGCAGCGCAAGACGCGCCAAGCGCGCGCCCGGACAGCGAGCGCGCGCCGTCCATGCCCGTTCGCTACGCCAGCGCGCGCAGGATCGCCTGAGAAGCGCACCGTGCGAGCCGTGTCGCCCAATGCAGTCACGGAGCGAAGAGAGGCAGCGCTCAAAGGGCGGCGCAGACTGCGCATTCAGGCGTTTGTTTCATCGGCCGCTTCGCGCAGGGCGCGGCAAATTTCTTCGTCCTGAGCGAAAATGCCGCCGAGCATCTCAACCGTCCCCTCATAGGCGCCGTAAGGCACATAGAAGGAATAGTTTTCCAGTATGGTGCTGCCGCCAAGAAGCGCGCCTGCGCCCAGGGCGACTTTGGAATACGGCACAGCCTCCTCCTCCAAAAGCGGTTCGACCATAGCGGCCATGGCATACCGCAGCGTGCACAGAAGCACGGGATCGCCCGCTTCCGGCGCGCGCAGAAAACGCGCCTTTTTGCAAGCAGGACAAGTTTCGCCCCTGACGAGGCGCTTGCAGCGTTCACAGTAAAGCATTTTTCTCCTCCTTCAAGCGGGCTGCGCGCCGGCGCGCCGCTCCCTCAAGACAGGAAATGGGGGCGGGCAAAACGCCCGTCCCCGCATGTGGTTTGCGCAGGCTACACGCCCTTGCGCTCGCTCTTGAGCTTGTTGCCCAGGGTCTGGTTGGTGGTGCGGACATGGCCCTTCAGCGGCACGATCTTGGCGTCGATGGCGTCGAGGATCCAGGACGGCTGCGGGAAGAAGGCCTCTTCCAGTTCGTGCGCCGGGGTGATCCAGTTCTTGGAGGCCACCACAACCGGCGGGGCGTCCAATTCGTCGAAGGCCATTTCGGTGATCTGACGGGCGACCTCGGAGGCAAAGGAGCCGCGCTCGCAGGCGTCGGTGACGATCACCAGGCGGCCAGTCTTTTTCACGGACTCAAGCACTGTGTCGTAATCGAACGGCACCAGCGTGCGCGCGTCGATGATCTCGGCCTCCATGCCGTACTTCTCCTTGAGTTCGTCGGCAGCCTTGAGGGCGCGATAGAGCACCGCGCCGAAGGTGAGAATGGTGACATCCTTGCCGGCGCGCTTGATGTCGGCCTTGCCGAAGGGAATCTCGTAGTAATCCTTGGGCACGCCGCCCTCGTGGAACTGCTCGCCCACATCGTAAATGCGCTGCGATTCGAAGAAGATCACCGGATCGGTGCCCACCAGCGCGGAGGCCATCAGGCCCTTGGCGTCGTAGGGCGAGGCCGGGAAGGCCAGCTTCAGGCCCGGAATATGGGCGGCCAGCGCCGACCAATCCTGGGAGTGCTGCGCGCCGTACTTGGAGCCGACGGACACGCGCAGGACCACGGGCATCTTGATGATGTCGGCGGACATGGCCTGCCACTTGGACATCTGGTTGAACACTTCGTCGCCCGCGCAGGCAAGGAAGTCGCAGTACATCAGCTCGATCAGCGCGCGACCGCCCGCCATGGCGTAGCCGACGGCGGAGCCGACGATGGCGCTTTCAGAGATCGGCGAGTTGAACAGGCGATGATACGGCAGCGCCTCGGTCAGGCCACGGTACACCGCATACGCGCCGCCCCAGTCGCGCACGTCCTCGCCGTAAGCGACGAGCGAAGCGTCCTTGTAGAAGCGGTCGATGATGGCCTCAAACAGGCCGTCGCGCAGCTGGAATACCTTGTTCTTGGAAACGGGCTTGCCATTGGCGTCGAAGCCCCAGCGCTCCTTGCGGGCGATGGCCTGCACGCGCGGGTTCTCCTCCAGGGGCATATTGACGTCCGGCTTGGCGTCGGAGAAGGACTCCACATGGCCGTTGGTGAACATGAGGTCGGCAATTTCGTCGGGGTTCTTGCCAAGGTCCATGCGCGGGGAAATCTCCTCGTCGATGGCCAGTTTGAAGTTGCGGAAGATCGCGTCGTCCACATCCTTGATGATGGCGTCGCAATCCGCTTCCGTGGCCAAACCGGCCTCGATCAGCTGCTTGCGGTACTCGATGATCGGATCCTGCGCCTCCCAGGCGGCCACTTCTTCCTTGGTGCGGTAAGAAGAGCTGTCCGACGGGCTGTGGCCGGAGAAGCGATAGGTAACCACATCCAGCAGCACCGGGCCCTTGCCTTCGAGCAGGAGCTTCTTCTTGCGGCCGTAGGCCTCGATCACCGCCAAGGGGTTGAAGCCGTCCACGCGCTCGGCATGCATCTGGTTGGGGTTGAAGCCCGCGCCCAGGCGCGCCAGGACGTCGTAGGCCATGGTCTCGCCGTTGGTCTGGCCGCCCATGCCGTACTGGTTGTTGAAGATGTTGAACAGCACCGGCAGGCCGCCCTTCATGTCGTCCTCCCAGAGCGTGTTGAGCTGGCCCATACCGGACATGTTCAGCGCCTCGAGCACGGGGCCGCGGCCAAGCGAACCGTCGCCGATGTTGGCAATGACGATGCCGGGCTTGCGATTGACGCGCTTGTACAGCGCCGCGCCCATGGCGATGGTGCCGCTGCCGCCGACGATGGCGTTGTTCGGATAGATGCCAAAGGGCGTAAAGAAGGTATGCATCGAGCCGCCCAGGCCGCGGTTGAAGCCGGTTTCGCGGGCGAAGATCTCACTCATGGCGCCGTAGAGCAGGAAGTCGATCGCCAGATCTTTCACCGTGGCGTGCTCGCCCTTTTCCACGACGGCGAGGGTCTTGCCGCCCAGGAAGTTCTTCATGATGTCCATCAGTTCTTCGTCGGAGAGCTTTTCAATGGCGGACAGGCCCTTGGCGAGGATATCGCAGTGGGAGCGGTGCGAACCAAAGATAAAGTCGTTGACGTCGAGGTGGAAGGCCTCGCCGACGGCCGCCGCCTCCTGGCCGATGCCCAGGTGGGCCGGGCCGGGATGGGTATAGGAAACGCCGCGGTATTCGCTGGTGGTCTTGATGGTCTGAATCATCATTTCAAACTCACGCAGCATCAGCATATCGCGATAAATGTTGAGGAACTGTTCCTTGGTGAAGTTGCCCAGCTCATCCTTGACCTTCTTCTGGTACTGGTTGCAGGGGATGGGCTCGAACGTAACCTGACCGGGCTTGCGGACCACATTCGGATCGACAAACAGTTGCTTGGACATGGGGAAAACACGCTCCTTCTAAAAATAGCTGTCGCGGGCAAAATCCATGCTACGGGCGCGAGCGAAACGCCGTCCGCGCCCGCAAAGGCTAATCGTTGAACTCCCAGATGGTCTCGCGAATGATTTCGCTGACCGTGGGATGCGGGAAGATGATCTCCTTGACGTCCTTGACGCGCAGTTCCTGCTCGATCATCAGCGCCGCGCCCCAGATGGCCTCGGACGAGGAATTGCCAAGCATGTGCACGCCGAGAATGTTTCGGTGCTCCTTGCCGATGAGAATCTTGCAGATGCCGTCCTCGCCCTCGTTTTCGGCCACGAAGCGGCCCGCATAGCGCATGGAGAGTTTCTTGACCTCGTAGTTCACGCCCTGCGCCTTGGCCTCCTCCTCGGTCATGCCGACGCTGGCGACCTCGGGGTGGGTGTAGATGACCGAGGGATTGGCGTTGTAGCGCATCTTATCCTTCTTGCCGAGGATGGTGTTGACGGCCACTTCCGCCTCGCGATAGGCGGTATGCGCCAGCATCACCTTGCCGATGCAATCGCCGGCGGCGAACACGCCCTCAACGTTGGTGCGGCCCTGTTCGTCCACAACAATGACGCCGCGGTTCATTTCCACGCCGATGTTTTCAAGGCCGATGCCCTTGGTGCTGGCGCGGCGGCCGATGGAAAGCAGCACCTTATCCGCCGGCACGTCGAACTGCTTGCCGTCGGCTTCGCAGACGACCTTGCCCTTTTCCACAGCCAGGCACTTGGTGGAAAGCTTGAAGTCCACGCCCTTCTTGGCGTATTCCTTCTGCAGCATCGTGGAAATCTCGCGATCCGTGGGGCCGGCGATGTGATCGAGCATCTCCACAACCGTAACGTGGGAGCCGGCAACGCAGTAGTAAGCCGCCATTTCCAAACCGATGACGCCGCCGCCGATGATGACGAAATTCTTCGGCACTTCCGGCAATTCCAGCACTTCGCGGTTGGTCAGCACGAAATCGCCCAAATTCTCCTTCACGCCGGGGATGGGCGGCACAACCGCCTCGGAACCGGCGCAAATCAGCAACTTGGCCGCTTCGTAGTCCTGCCCGCCGGCGGTAACGGCAAAGCCGCCCGCGACGCGGCCCTTGATGACCGCCATCTCGTTGACCACCGTAACGCCGGCCTTTTTCATCTTCGCGCCGACGCCGGAGACCAGCATGCGCACCACCTTGCCGCGGCGGGCGACGACGGCCTTCTGGTCGAGCTTCGCGCCTTCGACGCTGACGCCGTACTTGGCGCCCGCCAGCGCATGTTCATAGATCTTTGCAGAATTCAAAAGCGCCTTCGAGGGAATGCAGCCCTCGTTGAGGCAGACGCCGCCCAGCGCTCGCTTCTCAAACAGGCAGACCTTCAGGCCCGCGTGGCCGGCGCGCTCTGCGGCGTCATAGCCGGCGGGACCGCCGCCGATGATGATCAGATCATACATAACTGGTTCCTCCGTTCATCAGCCCCGCGCCAGAAGCAGGGTGAAGTTTTCCAGGTTGTACTTGAGGTCCTTGAGGAAGCGGGAGGCGGGGCTGCCGTCCAGCGCGCGGTGGTCGTAAGTCAGCGACAGGCCCATGGCCGGATAGGCCTCAATCTGGCCGTTGACCTCGCGCACGCGGGTAACGATGCCGCACACGCCGAGAATGCCCGTCTGCGGCGGGTTGATGACCGGCGTGAAGCTCTCGATGCCGTAGGAACCGACGTTGGAAACGGTGAAGGAGCCGCCCTGGAGGTAATCCGGATTGATGTGCCCTTCGCGGCAATCCTTGGCCAGCTTCTTGGCGGTGTCGGAAAGCTGTTTGAGGCTCATTTTGTCTGCGCCGAAGATGGTGGGCACCATCAGGCCGCGATCGGTATCGCAGGCCATGCCGAGGTTGACGCAGTTGTAGTACTTCATGGTCTTGCCATCGTCGATGAGATTGGCGTTGAGGGCGCGGTGTTCGGGCTTCATCAGCGTGCGCGCCACGGCGTACATGACGATGTCGTTGAGGGAAACCTTGCTCATGCCCATTTCCTCGCCCTTTTCCTTGAAGAGCTTGCGCAGGGCCTGGATCTGGGTGCAGTCGAAGGTGATATTGTGGGTAAGCTGCGCCATGCTGGAAAGCGAGGAGTGCATGGTGCGGGCGATGACCTTGCGGATGTTGGGCATCGGCTCGGTATAGCTGTCGTCGTTGGGCGTGCCAACCTCCACCGTGGAAGCGGCAACGGCGCTCGCGGCAACCTCGGCGGGCTTGGCGGCGAGGTCGGAAAGCGTCACGCGGCCGCCCAGGCCCGTGCCCTCTACGCCGCCGGCATACGCATCGCGCGCCGCGGCGCTGACCACGCGGCCCGCGTCCAAAAGCGCCTGCACATCGCGCTCAATTACGCGGCCGTCCGGGCCGGTGGGGCGCACAAAGGACAGATCCGCGCCCGTGCGCTCGGCCAGGGCCTTGGCGCGGGGAGAAATTTTCAGATCGCCCGAGATCGCCACCGGCGCGGCGGCCACTTCCGCAGGCGCGGGAGCCGCGGGCGCGGCGGCCTCCACAGGCGCCGCCTCTTTCTTTTCCTCGGCGGCCGGGGCGGCTCCGTTGGGATTGAATTCCGCCGTGCTTTCGCCCGGCGCGCCGATAACGCAGACGTTCGTCAGGCAGGGCACGTCGTCGCCCTCCTGGAAGAACACGTCCAGCAAAGTGCCTTCGACCTTGGCCTCTTCATCGAAAGCGGCCTTGTCCGTCTCGTAAGAGAACAGGATATCGCCGACTTTCACCGCGTCGCCCTTCTGCTTGGCCCACTTGGTGATGATACAGCTCTCGACGGTGTTTCCCTGTCGGGGCATGATTACCGCAACTGCCATAAGAATCCTCCCAACGCGAATAGAATTGCAGATCGTTCGAGTTTTCACCCGACTATATCCATTCTAACAGCAACCTATGAAAGAATCAATCAAAGCGCATGAACTTCGCACAACCTTAATATTTCTTAATATTTCGCGGCGGCGCGCGCCCTGGCTTGCACATTTTTCACAACAAATGGAATCACGTCTCCCGCTTTGCTTGCCTTTTGCGCCTCCCAGTTGTATAATAAAGGCAGAAGCCATCGCTTCGATCGCAGCGCGCGCAAAGGGCCGGCGAACGTCCGCCCCAGCCTTTTCAGGGAGCGATTTCCACGCAATCGCCCAGCGCGCAGAGCGCAAACAGGCGCGCCATATCGGCGTTTGCCAGCGCCACGCAGCCCGCCGTCCAATCGCCTTCCCGCCCCTGCGGGTGCTCGCCGTGCAGCATGATGAACCCGCCCAGCGGCGTGTTCCAATCCGGCCTGCGGCCCTCTTCCTCGGCGCGCACAAGGCGCAGGCAGGTCGCCTCGTCGATTTCCCCGCGCGCAAGGGCGGCTCTGGCGTCCCGCGCGTTTGGATAGGAAAGGCCCAGGGCGCGAAAAAACCGCGAGGAGACGTTCTTCGTACAAACGCGATAGCGCCCCTCCGGCGTGCGGCCGTCGCCTTCGCGCCTTTTGGGGCCGTCGTTTGCGCCGGACCCCAGACTGACGACGCAGCGCAGAACGCATACTCCATCCCGAAACGCCTCCAGCGTTCTTGCGTGCTTGCATACCCGTATTACAACGCCCATCGTCCACCTCGAAAGGATGATTTTCGATGATGCTTTCCCTCAACAAACAGGAACTGGCGGCGCTGCGCGCTTTTCTTGACGGCAACGCGGACTGCGAAGCCCTTTCTGAAAGCGAGTATGTGGCCGACCTTTACGACCTGGAAGCGCCGATGTCCCTGGACCTGGTGTTTTGCGAACATGGCGTGCGCATAGACGGCGCCTGCCTGCTGGCCTACGACGAAGGTATGGAAGGCTATTACATCTGCGAGGCCGTCGCCGCGCCGGAACAGGTACGCCGCGCCCTTACCGAAGCCGGCGCGCTGCCGTGAGCGCCTCGGACACCCGCGTGCGGCGCGTCTATGCCGCCACGCGCGATCTGATCGACGCCATTCATCCCGGCGAGGGCGAAGCGTGGGCCGGCCGTCTCCGCCGCCGTTTCATCGCGCCCGCGGCGATCTTTGAATCCAGCGCGCACATTTTGCAGAACATGGATATCCCGCGCGCCGACGCGCTGCTTCTGACGCTCGTTCCCGGCATCGCCCGCTGCATGCTGTTGGAGCGTTTCGGGCGCGCGCCGCGCCTGGATCGCTTTGCCAAGGCGGGCGAATACCTCAAAGCGCTCTTCCTCGGGCGCGTTTTCGAGCATTTTTACATGCTCGCGCTCGACCCGTCCGGGCGCCTGCTTTCCTGCGTATTTTTGCAACGGGGCACGACCGACAGCGCGCCCTTCTACGTCCGCCATGTCCTCAGCGAAGTGGTGCGCACGCGCGCGCACGCCATCGTCATCAGCCACAACCATCCCAACAACACGCTTCTGCCCTCGCAAAGCGACATCAACTGCACGCTGAACCTGATCTCGGCGCTGCAGCCGCTGGGCGTCCCGCTGCTGGATCACATCATTGTCGCCGATCATCAGGCGGTAAGCATGCGCGATACCGGCCTGGTCTTTGACCGCACATGGATTTTGCAAAACCCGGGCGAACCGCTGTTGCAACGCTGGTTCCAGGAACCCTAGGCGCCGCGCTTCGCCCCGCGAACCCGCGCGCGGCGAAACGGCGGCCCTTGCCCTGCGTCCCTCACAGTTTGCCAAACGTCTGCGCGATCGGCGTGCGAAGGATCAGATCGGCGCGATCGTCGCGCCCTGTGGCGGTCTTGTTCACCAGCGCCAGGCGCCGCCCGCGATAGGCGTCGATCAGGCCCGCCGCGGGATAGACCGTCAAAGACGTGCCGCCCACGATCAGCAGATCCGCCGCCGCGATGGCCTCGAGCGCGCCGCGCAACACATCTCCATCGAGCGATTCGCCATAGAGCACCACGTCCGGCTTGATGGTACCGCCGCATTCGCATTTGGGCACGCCATCGCAGCCCTGCACGCGTTCCACGCTCCAGGCGCGCCCGCAGCGCAGACAATGGTTGCGGTAAATGCTGCCGTGCAGTTCAAACACGTTTTTGCTGCCCGCCTTCTGATGCAGCCCGTCGATGTTCTGCGTAACGACGGCGAGCAGTTTCCCCTCCCGTTCCCACCGGGCCAGCGTTTCGTGCGCGGCGTTGGGCCGCGCGCCGGTGACGAGCATCTTTTCCCGATAAAAGCGGTAAAATTCTTCCGTTTCGCGCGCAAAAAAGTCGGCGCTGAGGATCGTTTCCGGCGGATAGGCGTATTTCTGGCGGTAAAGGCCGTCCACGCCGCGAAAGTCGGGAATGCCGCTTTCGGTCGAAACGCCGGCGCCGCCGAAAAAGACGATCCTGCTGCTTTCGCGCACCCAGGCTTGCAGCGTTTGCAATGTATCCATAGACGTATTCCTCCGGTTAAGTCTTGAAGAAACGCGCGTTATATGGTATAATGACGCGGGACGGGAGGTGCATAGAGGATGGCGGAGCACATTCGCAACTGTGCCGGCGGCGTCGTATTTGCCGGCGACGAGGTTTTCCTGTTGAAGAACGACAAGGGCGAGTGGATCATGCCCAAAGGCGTCATTCGCGACCGCAACAGCGCGCGGGACGTGGCGCTCTATCGCGTGGAGGCCGAGGCCGGCATCCGCGCTGAAATTGTTGCGCCCGTCGGCCGCACGAGCTACGATTTTTTCTCGCAGTCGCGCCGCAAAAGCGTTTCCAACCGCATCCAGTGGTACGCCATGCGCGCCAGCGACCGCCGCTACCGCATCGCCTTTGAGCAGGGGTTTCTCGATGGAGATTACTACCCCTACGAAATCGCCGTGCGCCTGCTGACGCACGAACAGGATCGCGACATCCTGCGGCGCGCGCGTCAGATCCTCGCCGACGCGGAAGCGCCGCAGCCATAATGCGCCGCAGCAGCGCTCTGCGCCAAAGTTGTATCGCAGGATCGTCTTTACAAGCGTCTGTAAAGGCGATCCTGCATTTTGCGCCGCTTTCGCGGCCGTGCCTGCGCCCCTTCGACGCCGCGCCCGGGCAAAAACCGTCGCGCAAATGCCGGCGGTTCTGCCCTACCCGCGCATTTCCCTGGCAATGGCCTGGATGCGCTGGTGAATCGGCGTGGCAAAATGCTGCGGACAGGCCGCCTCGCAGGCCAGGCAACCGACGCAGTCGGGTCGTTCTTCCTTCGCATAGAAGGCGCTGAACGCGGCCTGATCGTCAAACATGGCGGCGCGATCGTAGGCCTGGAAAATTTCCGGGATTTTCACGCCCTGCGGGCAGGGTTGGCAATAACCGCAGCCCGTGCAGCCAATGGGGATGCGCTTTTCATAGGCCTCGCGCACGCGCGCGAGCGTTTCATGCTCTTCGGCGCTCAGGCAACCGACCCCGGCCGCGTCGAAGATGCGCAGGTTTTCCTCCAGTTGTCCCGGCGTACTCATGCCCGAAAGGATCGTCGTGATCTCCGGCCGGTCGAGGAGGTAACGGAACGCCCAGTCGGCGCGGCTGCGGCCGGGCGCGCAGGCTTCGTAAAGCGCGTCCACTTCCGCAGGCGCGGTCTTGGTCAGCGCGCCGCCGCGCAGGGGTTCCATCACGATCACGCCAACGCCGCGTTCGGCCGCCAGGCGCACGCCGTCCATCGTCGCTTGGCGGTGTTCGTCGAGCAGGTTCATCTGCACCTGGCAGACGTCCCAATCAAAGGCGGAGAGAATCTCGCGAAAAACGTCCGCCTCATCGTGAAAGGAAAAACCCACCCTGCGCGCGCGGCCCTCTTTGCGAAGGCGGCGCAGGAAATCGAACGCGCCCAAAGCGCGCACCTTTTCAAAGCGCTTGCGATCCAGCGCGTGCAAAAGGTAAACGTCCACATAGTCCACGCCCAGCTTGTCCAGTTGTTCCGCAAACACAGTTTCAAGGTCCTGCGACGTTTCAACCTTCCACACGGGCAGCTTGGTGGCAAGCAACACGCGCTGGCGATATCCGCCCTTGAGCGCCTCGCCGACGACGCGCTCGCTCTGCTGATTGTGGTAGGGATACGCCGTGTCCAGGTAATTCACGCCGCCGTCTACGGCGCGGCGGATCAGCGCCACCGCATTGGGGACGTCCACTGCCCCGTCCTTTTCCGGCAAACGCATGCAGCCCATACCCAGGGCGCTGACCTTCTGCCCATCGCGGGGAAATTGACGATATTGCATAAGCACCTTTCCTTTCTGCAAAATCAGGAAGCCTGCGCGATTTGCGCGGGCCTGCCGGGCAACGGCAAACCGCGCCTCCAGGGCGCATGCGGCAGGCGTTTGAAAAGCCAGCCGCAAGCGCGATCCCGGCGCCCGCAAAACGCGGATACAACGGCCGCAAAGCACGGACGCGGCGGCTACAAAACACAGACGCGGCGGCTGCAAAGCGTGGGCGCGGCGGCCGCAAAGCGCCCCGAAGCGTTCCCGCCGATGAAAACACCGTCCTTTGCAAAAGCCGAAGGGCGCGCGCAGGGCGCCACAGTGCAAAGCGCCGACCGCTTGTTCCGCGGCGGCGCTTTCGGTTTGCTATTGCGGCGGCGTTTCCGTTTGCTCCGCCTCGTTCCCGCCTTCGCGCGTCGCGCGGGAGCGATGGGCTTCCCGGTCGCGTTCGCGCTGTTCGGCGGCGCGTTCCTCGTCGGTAATGTCCACGACTTCGTCGCCGGCGCGATCCTCCGCCGGCGCAATGGGCAACGTCACCAGAAATTCCGTGCCCTCGCCCAGCTTGGAATGGACCTCGATTTCGCCGCTCATGCCGCGCACGATGTGCTTGACGATTGCAAGGCCCAGGCCGGTGCCGCCCATGGAGCGGGAACGACCCTTGTCCACGCGGTAGAAGCGCTCGAACAGGCGCGGCAGGTGTTCTTCTGCGATGCCAATGCCGGTATCGGAGATGGTGAGGTTGGCTTCGCGCTCGTTGCCAAACACATGCACCGTTACAGAGCCGCCGGGTTTATTGTACTTGATGGCATTTTCGATCAGGTTGATCAGCATCTGCTCGACGTGATCCGGGTTGCCAAGGATGTATACGGGCTTCTTGTTTCGGTGCGCGTTGATGGAAACCTGCTTTTCCTCGGCGTGGATGCGAAGCATATCCGCCACCTCAAAAGCCATTTTGTCCAGCTGGATGCGCTCGGTGGCGGTTTCGGTCATGCCGCTTTCCAACTTGCTGATGGAAAGTATGTCGTTGATCAGCCGCGTAAGGCGTTCGGCTTCGAGCATGATGATCTTGAGGAATTTTTCCGCCATCTGCGGGTTGCTGATCGCGCCGTCCAGCAGCGTTTCCACAAAGCCCTTGATGGAGGTCAACGGCGTCTTTAACTCGTGGGAAACATTGGCCACAAAGTCCGTGCGCACCTGCTCCAAGCGGCGCAATTCGGTGATATCTTCCACCATGGCGAGCGCGCCAACCACCTTGCCGTCCTGGCGCATAGGCGACACATACAGCCGCAGCGGCCGATGCCCACGCCCCACGGCCGTTCGCGCGGCGACCTCGTTGGTATACACGCCCTCGCGGCGCATGGCCTCGGCAAAGACGCCGTTGAGGTTGACGTCCTTGGATGCATCGGCGATGGCTACGCCCTCGGAATTCGGGGCGATGCCCAGCAATTTGCGCGCCACGGGCGTGGCAAGCAGTATGTGCAGCCGCGCGTCCACAACGATAATGCCGCTTTGCATCTGGTTCATAATCACCGAAATGGCGTGGTCGCGGCTGCGCTGGCGGAATACGCGCTTTTCAATGTGCTCAATGGAGGTGTTCAGCCGGTCGATCTCCTCGCGAAGATCGCCGCGCAGCAAGCCCACGCGCGCGTCGTAGCGGCCCTCGGAAAAGTCCACCAGCACGTCGTTGATCTGGTGGATGATGGAACGGCGATGCGCGTCGTAGAAATACACCAATGTAAAAACAATCGCGCACGCTCCCAGGGCCAGCGCGGCATAAATAAACAGGCGTTCGCCAAATACCGTGAACGCCGACACGCCCGGGCGCGACAGGCGCAGGCACGCGCCGTCGCTAAAGACAAACAAAGCGTTGAGCACCCTTCCCTCGCCCGAAACATCGCGCTCGTAACGGGCGATCCCGCCCTGCGCGCGATCGCGCAGCGCGTTTTCCTGCTTCGTAAGCGCCGCCTCGTCGCCATCGTTGGCGTATAGCCGCGTGCCGTTCCCGTCAAAATAGGCGAGACTCACGCCGATATCCTCCGGCAGTTCCGAAAGAATCGCCAAACGCGCCTCGTCGCCGTCCGCATCGTCCATCAGCCCGGCGGCGACCCGGCAACCAAAGGCAAGGCTCTCGGTCAGATCCGCATTGCGATCGACCGAGAGCGAATAGGCGCTAAACCCCAACAGCGCTACCATCAGGGCGAGCGTGAGAAGGGCCGCTTTGAAAGCGACCCGCAGACTCACAGACGGTTCTCCTGCCTGTCGTTGAACTTGTAGCCGACGCCGCGGATGGTTTCAATGTAGTGCGCGTCGTCGCCAAGTTTCTGGCGGATATGGCGAATATGCACATCCACGGTGCGCGTCTCGCCGTAGAACTCGTAACCCCAGATGCGGTCGAGCAGGAAGTCGCGCGTGAGCACCTTGCCGCGCGAGAGCACAAGCAGCTTAAGCAGTTCGAACTCCTTAAGCGTAAGGGAAAGCTTCTCGCCATTGCGGAAGGCCTCGTAATTGCCCACGTCAATGGTCAGCCCGCCGACGTGCAGGATGCCTTCTTCTTCGTTTTGCGGCGCGGCGCGGCGCAGAAGCGCCTTTACGCGGGCGATCAGTTCACGCACGGAGAACGGCTTGGTGATATAGTCGTCCGCGCCCAGTTCCAGGCCGAGGATTTTATCGACCTCGTCGCCCTTGGCGGTAAGCATGATGATGGGAATGTCCGAAGTGGTGGGAGACCCCTTCAGGCGCCTGCACACTTCCATACCGTCAATGCCCGGAAGCATGATATCCAGCAAGACCATCGCGGGACGCTCATGCGCACAGACCACCAGCGCGTCTTCGCCCGTCGTGGCTGTCACGACCCTGTATCCACCCGCTTCGAGATTGAACGAGAGCAGTTCAAGGATGTGAGCCTCGTCGTCAACGGCCAAAATAAGTTCGTTTGCCATGCGCGTTTCCTCTTTCTTTTTCGTACTTGGTATATCAACCGGCCGGCGCCGGAGGTACCCGGAAAAATCATTCGCTGTCCCGGAGGAGCTTTCCAAGCTCATCCATGAACGTCTGTATGTCTCGGAACTGACGGTAGACGGAGGCAAAGCGCACATAGGCGACTTCGTCGAGTTTTTTCAAGCCGTCCATCACCATTTCGCCAACGGCCTGGCTGGTGATCTCCGCCTCGCCCTGCGAATAGGCGCGCCGTTCTACGTCGCGCACCAGGTTGTCGATAGCGCTCAGGGGCACGGGGCGCTTTTCACAGGCTTTGATGATGCCGTGGCGCAGCTTGTCCGCCTGAAAAGGTTCGCGCGTCTGATCCTTCTTTACGACCATGAGCGGAATCATATCAATGCGCTCGTAGGTCGTAAAGCGGCGGCCGCATCTCTCGCATTCGCGCCGGCGACGGATGGTGAGGCCATCCTCGCTCTGGCGCGAATCAATGACGCGGCTTTGCATGCAGTTGCAAAAGACGCACTTCATCCGCTCGTTCACCTCATACGTTAATATTATACACAAAAAATAACGTTTCGTCTAGTCCTATCCGAAAAATTGTTAAGCGCGCAGACATTTTTTTGCCTATTGCGCAAAATTCGCGTCCAATTCCACAAGGATCACGTCGTCTCCGATGCGGCGAATGCGTTCCCAGGGGATGGAAACGCCCTCGCGTTCGGGGCGCAGGCAGTTGAGAAAGCCGCCCGGGCCGGGAACGATCAGCGCCGAAACGCACGCTTCGTTGTTCAGCGCCAGGTCAATGGGCTTGCCGAGCCTGCGGCCGTCGCAGATATTGATCACGTCTTTTTGTTTGAGTTCGCCGAAAGTCACGCGCATCCCTCCCCCTGCATGCTATGCGCCGCCGCCAAAACTCGTGCTAAAAAATCGCATTTCTTCGACCATGGTCACGCCACGGCCGCAATTTTGCGACGAAGCGGACGCTTCTCCGGCTTCCATCCAAACTCCGGGTCGTCGCCCTCTTTTCCGCTTTACCTCTCTGCTTTGTATGCTTCCGGCGCGCCTGTGGGCGGGGCGTCGGCCGCAAAAACCGACGCGATCGCCGCCCAAGCGGCAACTGCAAACGGCGAGGTTTGTCGCTTTTTTGCGCGAACCGGCGCGATTGGATGCAGATGCGTCGAATGATTCACGGTAAGGCGCGACATTTTTCACAGGCATTGTCCGCCCCATCCCTGTATAATGCCGGAGAGGTGATCGCATGGCCGTGAGCGTGGAGGGCTTCTTTCTCACCAACTTCTGCATGGACTTTCTCGCCGCAGCCATCGTGGCGCGCAGCCTTGGCCGGGTGCGTTGGCGCCGCGTATGCGTGGCCTCGGCGCTGGGCGCGCTTTACGCGGTACTGGCCCAATTGCCGCGCCTGCGTTTCCTGGGCGCGGTGTGGATGCTGCCGATCGTATGTACGCTTCTGGCAGCCGTCGCTTTGCGCGTGGATTCGCCGCGCGCGGCGGTATCGGGCGGGCTGGCGATCCTGGCCGGCGGCGTGTTCCTGGGCGGTATGCAGTTCATGGCCATGCGCCTGTTTTCCGTTCCGGGCACGCCCGCGTTCGCGTTGGGGGCGCTCTGCGGCGCGGCGGCGCTGACGGCGACGACCGCTTACCGCCGGCGGCGGCTGGTCACCTGGGAAGTGCGCGTATTCCTCAGCGCCGGCGGCGGCGAAGCGCGCTTTCTGGCGCTGATCGACACTGGGAACCGCCTGCGCGAGCCGCTCAGCGGCCTGCCGGTGCTCATCTGCGAGCGCGGCGTGCTTTCCGACGTGCTGCCCGCCGGTTACGACGCCCTGCCCCCCGGCGACGCGCCCCCCGGCTTTCGTCAGGTGGGCTACGGGGCGCTGGGCGGACGGGGCCGTCTGAACTGTTTCCGGCCGGAACTGTGCCTGGTGGATTATGGAAACGGCTTTCTCAAGTCGCCGGACATGTGGGTCGCGGTCTATCCGGGAAAGATGCCCGGCGGCGTGCGGGCGCTGGCCCCGCCCATCGTCGGGGCGGCGGAGGGCGCGCAGACGCGGCGCGCAGACAGAACGGTGGTGTGAAAGGAGCATGCATATGGCATTCGCGGCGGTCCGGCGCTCGATCTTTGGGCTGGTCGTGCAACTGCGGCGGGGAGGAATCTGTTACATAGGCGGCAGCGAAACGCTTCCCCCGCCGCTTACAAGAGAGGAGGAACTTGCCTACATGCGCAAAATGGCGGAAAACGACCCCGCCGCGCGCTCGACGCTCATCGAGCGCAACCTGCGGCTGGTGGTCTATATCGCCCGAAAATTCGAAAACACGGGCATCGGCATCGAGGATCTGATCTCCATCGGCGCCATTGGGCTGATCAAGGCGGTCAATTCCTTTGATCCGGACAAGAACATCAAACTGGCGACCTATGCCTCGCGCTGCATTGAAAACGAAATCCTCATGGTGCTTCGCCGCACCAGCCGTCTCAAGCTCGAAGTATCGTTCGACGAGCCGCTCAACACCGATTGGGACGGCAACGAACTGCTGCTCTCGGACATACTCGGCACCGAGCCGGATCTGGTCTCCCGCGCGCTGGATCAGGATGTGGAAAAGCAGATGCTGGCGCAGGCGGTGCGCACGCTGAACGAGCGGGAACGCCGCATCGTTCATATGCGCTACGGGCTCGGCGGCGGCCGCGAGCACACGCAAAAGGAGGTCGCGGACATGCTGGGCATTTCACAAAGCTACATATCGCGTCTGGAAAAGCGCATCATCGGCAAGCTGCGCACAGAGATGGAAAAAATGGCCTGAGCGCGCGGAAAAGGCCGCGCGACGTTTTGCCGTCCGCCGCGCGGAAAGATTAGAAAATGCGGCCGCGGCGCGGAAAGGTTCCCTTTTAGAGCAAAATGTGCTATAATGCCAGCAAATCTGACAAAAGAAGGAGGCATGGCATGGATCTTTTCGGCAAATGCTTCTCATATTCGCTGGCCAATGAATTGCGCTCGCGCGGCATTTATCCATACTTTCACGCGCTGGAAACGCGGCAGGACGCCGAAGTCGTCATGGAAGGAAAGCGCCGCATCATGCTCGGCTCGAACAACTACCTGGGGCTGACCACCTGCCCCGAAGTGCTCGATGCCGGGATGCAGGCGCTCTCGCAATACGGGACCGGTTGCTCCGGTTCGCGGTTTCTCAACGGCACCCTGAAATTGCACCTGCAGTTGGAGGCGGAACTGGCGGATTTCCTCCACAAAGGCGCCTGCTGCACGTTTTCCACGGGCTTCCAGTCCAATCTCGGCATCATTTCCGCCCTCGTCGGCCATGGCGACTATGTGATCTGCGACAAGGAAAACCATGCCAGCATCTACGATGGCTGCAAGCTTTCCTACGGCCGCATGCTCACCTACGCGCACAGCAACATGGAAGAATTGGAAGTGCAACTGCAAAAGGTTCCTGAAAGCGCCGGCTGCCTGATCGTCACCGACGGCGTGTTCAGCATGGGCGGCGACATTGCCCGCTTGCCGGAGATCGTCCGCCTGGCGCGCAAATATGGCGCGCGCGTGATGGTGGACGACGCGCACGGCCTGGGCGTCATTGGCGACGGCGGCCGCGGCACGGCCAGCCATTTCGGCCTGGAGAACGAAGTGGACGTTATCATGGGCACATTCTCCAAGTCGCTGGCGAGCCTGGGCGGTTACGCCGTAGCCAGCGAAACGGTGATCGACTTCATCCGCCACAATTCCCGTCCCTTTATTTTCTCCGCCTCCATTCCCCCGGCCAACGCGGCGGTGGCGCTCGCTTCGCTGCGCTACATTCGCAGCCATCCCGAAATCGTCTCGCGGCTTGGCGAACTGTCGGCCTACATGCGGCGCGGCCTCAAACTGCGCGGCGTGCCCATTCTCGAATCCACCACGCCGATCATTCCCATATACACGCACACGGCGGAGAACACGCTATATAAGGCGCGCAGCCTCTACGACGACGGCGTATACGTCAACCCCGTCTTGCCGCCGGCAACGCCGCCGGACAAGTGCCTTCTGCGCACCAGCTATATGGCGACGTTGACCGAAAGCCTGCTGGACGAAGCCATCGAGGTGATCGCCGCGCATCTTGCGGAGGTGGTCGCATGAACCGCGTCGCCATCGTCACCGGAGGAACCAGCGGAATCGGCCTGGCCACGGCCAACGCGCTCAAGGCGGCGGGCCTCACCGTCTATGTCCTCAGCCGGCATGCCGCCGAACTTCCCGGGCTTTTGCACATCGCCGCCGACGTCGCCGACGAAAAAGCCCTCGCCGCGGCCATCGGCGAAATTTACGCGCGCGAGGGCCGGCTGGATGTGCTTGTCAACAACGCCGGTTTTGGCATTTCCGGCGCGGCGGAATTTACCGAAAACGCCGACGCGAAGCGCCTTTTGGACGTCAACCTCTTCGGCATGGTCAACGCCACGAAAGCGGCGCTGCCGTTGATGCGCGCGCAGGGCGGCGGGCGCATCGTCAACATAAGTTCCGTCGCCGCGCCGCTGGCCATCCCCTTTCAGGCATGGTATTCCGTTTCCAAGGCGGCGGTCAACGCCTATACGCTGGCGCTTTGCAATGAAGTCAGGCCCTTTGGCGTCAGCGTCTGCGCGGTCATGCCCGGCGATATCCGTACCGGCTTTACCCGGGCGCGCGAAAAAAGCTGCGCTGGCGACGACGTCTACCAGGGCCGCATCGCCCGTTCCGTATCCAAAATGGAAAAAGACGAGGAAAACGGCATGGCCCCTGAGGTTGCGGGCCAATTCCTCGCGCGCGTGGCGTTGAAAAGGCGCGTCAAGCCCTTTTACGCCATCGGCCTTTCCTATAAGTTTTTCGTGTTGCTTTCGCGCGTTCTTCCCATTCGTCTGATCTCCTGGCTGCTGGGGCTTCTCTACGCGGGAAATTGACGTTCTTGCCAGGCAAGGCTGGCCGCTGCGCGGCCGGCCTTTTTCGTGCGCTTTTCTTGGCGTTCAATATTTCCCATGCGCATGACATGGGCAGGATGCCGAAGGCCGTCGCGTTGACGCGCTTGTTCAATCTTGGCCCTGTCGTTTGCTGCCGTCGCCGAGCGGCGGCCAGCGCGCGGGCGACCACGTCGAGATCCGTCGGCCCAGATCCTTCACAGCCGCCGATGGACGACGCGGCCACGGAGCGCCTTCCGGGCGATAGCGGGACCGTCGCCGCCGGCGGCACCGGGTATGCGCGGCGGATTTGCCGGCGGCATTAGCTTCGCGGCCGGAAAGAGCCCGCCGCGCCAGAGGCGGAAAAGGCAGACGGCGCTTTGAGCGCACGGCGTCGGGTGACGGCGAAGATTCGACAGCGCATCCCCTGACTGCGCGCCTGTGGCGACGTCATCCGCTGAATGGACTCTGACAGTCGGATATGGAATGGCGTCATGGAAGGACAGCCCGCGCGCAGCGTTTCGCAGAAGAAGGGCGTTCCTCCGCCCCATGCCCGGCCGCTCCGGCATGTATGCAAGGCGGGAGGCGCGGAGCGACACCTGGACGCGGGCGCTCAGCGGCGTTGGATGGGTATATATCGAAGGCTTGGCGCACCTGTCCGGCGGACGGAGGCTGCCGTATCGCCGCGCAGCGCGCGCTGACGTGCCGGGAGGCAACAGGCCATCGGCGAAGCATTGGGGCGACTGCGAGGCGGTACGCGCCAGGGCGCTCGGTTTTGGCAGCGGCCATTTGTCCGCCTTTCCGAGAGAAGGCCGCTCAGGGCGCTTTGGCGATCTTGCCCGCTGCGCGGCGACTTGCGCTTCGCCATGCGCCTTTCCCAGGCCGTGGAGTGCCAAAACGCGCATGGGGCAACAGGCCATCGGCGAAGCATTGGGGCGACTGCGAGGCGGTACGCGGCAGGGCGATCGGTTTTGGCAGCGGCCATTTGTCCGCCTTTCCGAGAGAAGGCCTCTCGGGGCGTTTTGGCGATCTTGCCCGCTGCGCGGCGGCTTGCGCTTCGCCATGCGCCTTTCCCGGGCCGTGGAGTGCCAAAACGCGCATGCGGCAACAGGCCATCGGCGAAGCATAGGGGCGACTGCGAGGCAGTACGCGGCAGGGCGCTCGGTTTTCGGCGCTCGTCCCCTGGAAATCCACCTGAACGTGCGAACGCCGGGCGCGCCGCGCCAAAAGCACAGCGGAACGGCCCTGCGACCGTTCCGCTTCTGTTTACGCGCCCTCCGGTTTGGCCTCCGGAAGTTTTTCCTGCCTTCGCTTTTCAGCGATCTGCGCGCGAATAAGGATGGGCTTTTCAGCCCTGAGCACCGCGCCTTCGGTGATGATGCACTTCTTCACGCCCTCCATGCTGGGCAGTTCGTACATGGTGTCGGTCATCACGCTTTCGATGATGGCGCGCAGACCGCGCGCGCCGCTCTTGCGCTCCAGCGCTTTTTTCGCGATGGCGCGCAGCGCCTCCGGCGTGAATTCCAGTTCCACATCGTCAAAACTGAGCAGCTTGGCGTACTGGCGGCAAAGGGCGTTTTTCGGCTCGGTAAGGATTTTGATCAGCGCTTCCTCGTCCAGAGGAGAAAGCGTGACGATCATCGGCAGGCGGCCGATAAACTCGGGAATAAGGCCGAATTTGAGCAGATCTTCGGGCTGAAGCTGCGCCATGACTTCGTCGCTGGTGCGTTCGTTTTTGCCGCGTACCTCCGCGCCGAAGCCCATCACCTTTTTGCCGATGCGGCTTTCGATGATCTTGTCGATGCCGTCGAAAGCGCCGCCGCAGATAAAGAGGATGTTTGTGGTGTCGATCTGGATAAAGTCCTGATGCGGATGCTTGCGCCCGCCCTGCGGCGGCACGCTGGCGATCGTACCTTCAAGAATCTTCAAAAGCGCCTGCTGCACGCCCTCGCCGCTGACGTCGCGGGTGATGGAGGGATTCTCGCTCTTGCGGGCGATTTTGTCGATCTCGTCGATATAGATGATGCCGCGCTGGGCAAGTTCGATATCGTAGTCGGCGTTCTGAATCAGGCGCAGAAGGATGTTTTCGACATCCTCGCCCACATAGCCGGCCTCGGTAAGGCTGGTGGCGTCGCCGATGGCGAAGGGCACGTTGAGAATCTTTGCCAGCGTTTGCGCCAGATAGGTCTTGCCGCAGCCCGTGGGGCCAAGCATGACGATGTTGGATTTCTGCAGTTCGACGTCGGCCTTGCGGCTGTTGGCGCCGGTCTGGTACTGGATGCGCTTATAGTGGTTGTATACCGCAACAGACAGCGCCTTTTTGGCGCTTTCCTGGCCGACGACATACTGATCCAGCACTTCCTTGATCTCGCGCGGGGTCTTGATCTCCAGCTGCCCGTGCGTGCCGACGGACTCCACGTCGTCAGACACGATCTCCTGGCACAAAAGCAGACATTCGTTGCAGATGTAGGCGTTCGGCCCGGCCACCATTTTGCGAACCTGATCCTGCGTCTTGCCGCAGAAGGAACAGCGGGCCTTGGTGAAATCGTCCTTGTTGTTTGGCATGGTCCCCTATCTCCTCGGCGCGATGATCTCGTCGATGATGCCATACTTGAGGGCTTCCTCGGCGGTCATATAGTGGTCGCGCTCCACGTCCTTTTCAATGGTTTTGATCGTCTGGCCGGTGTGCTTGGAAAGCAGTTCGTTCATTTTGCGCTTGATGCGCAGGATCTGTTCCGCCTGGATGGCGATGTCCGTCGCCTGGCCGCGCGCGCCGCCGAGCGGCTGATGGATCATAATCTCGGCGTTGGGCAGCGCCTTGCGCTTGCCCTTGGCGCCGGAGGCGAGCAAAAACGCGCCCATCGAGGCGGCCATACCGACGCAGACGGTGGAGACTTCGCACTTTACATAGTGCATGGTGTCGTAAATGGCCATGCCCGCGGAGATGGAGCCGCCCGGGCTGTTGATGTAGAGCATGATGTCCTGATCCGGGTCCTCCATCTCCAAAAAGAGCATCTGCGCCACGACGAGGTTGGCGGAGACGTCGTCGATCTCGCCGCCCAAAAACACAATGCGATCCTTCAAAAGCCGGGAGAAGATATCGTACGAACGCTCTCCGCGGTTGGTCTGTTCAATAACATACGGCACCAGGTTCATGGGCGCACCTCCCAAATCGTCGTAATTTTAGTATGAACGCAAAACCTATCCCTATTCCTTGCCGGCGTTGTCCTTGAGGAATTTCACGGTCTTGTTGATCGTGGCGACCTCGCGGAAGTACTCCATATCGCCCTCGGGCATATCCTTTTTGAACTCCTCGAGGGTCTTTTTCCCCTGCTCGGCAAAGCGGGCAAGCTCCTTGTCGATCTCCTCGTCGGTGGGCTCGATGCCCTCCGCCTTGGTGATGGCTTCCAGCGTCAATTGCGTCTTGACGCGGTCCTCAGCCTGCTGGCGGTAGGTCTCGCGCATCTGTTCCATGGTCTGTCCGGAATACTTGAGGAAATCCTCCATGCGCAGGCCCTGATACATCATGCGCAATTCCATATCGCGCAACATGTTGTCGATCTGTTCTTCGACCATGGCCTTGGGAATGTCGATCTTGGCGTTGTCGGATACGGTTTCAATGATCTCCGATTCAAACGCGGCGTCGGCGCGCTCCTCGGCCTGCTTTTCCAGCTTTTCGCGAATTTCCTTTTTGTATTCTTCAACCGTATTGGCGGTTTCTGAAACATCCTTGACAAACTCGTCGTCCAGCGCCGGCATTTCCTTTTCGCGCAGGCTGTTGAGCTTGACGTTGAACACCACCGGCTTGCCGGCCAGTTGTTCGGCGTGGTAGTTTTCGGGGAAGGTCACGTTGATCTCCTTCTCCTCGCCAATGGTCATGCCCACGACCTGATCCTCAAACCCGGGGATAAAAGCGCCGGAGCCGAGCACCAGTTCATGGCCCTGCGCAGTGCCGCCCTCGAAGGCAACGCCGTCGAGCAGGCCCTGATAGTCGATATTGGCCTGGTCGTCCAACTTGGCCGCGCGGTCGGTCACCTCGACATAGCGGGCGGCGCGGTCGCGGGCGCGCTCGATGTCGGCCATCACATCCTCGTCGGTGACTTCCTCGACCTTCTTTTCAATGCCCAGGTGGGTGTACTGGCCAAGCTCCACGTCCGGGCGCACGAACACTTCCACGGTGAACTTGAGGTCCTTGCCCTTTTCGATCTGCTCTACTTCCAGTTCGGGGCGATCGACGGGCTTGACGTCGTGCTCCTCGAGCGCGGCGCGATAAATGTCGGGAAAGATAATATCAAAAGCGTCCTCGTAAAACACGCCGGGGCCATAGTAATTCTCGATGATCTTCATCGGGGCCTTACCGCGGCGGAACCCGGGAATGTTGAACTTCTTGACGTTCTTCAGATAGGCGCTGCGAATGCCCTCATCGAACTTCGCGCTGTCTACGACAAAGCCCAGCTTTACCTTGTTGGACGAGAGCTTTTCAAACGTGGTAGCCATGTTCCTTCCTCCTGTTTAGACGCTACTATCCTATATTGGCAATGGTAAAGTATATCAGAATTGTTTGCTTTTTGCAAGGCGTCAACGTAAAATTCCGCCAAACCGACGGAATTTGGCGGTTAGATTTGGGTAAAAAAAGCCAGCGCGATGGATTTTTGCCATCGCGCCGTGAAAATCAGGTCAACGAACCGATGCTGGACTTGCCGTAATCGCCCTCCTCGAGTTTGCCGAAGATCGCGACGTGGCACTGCCATTCGTCGTCCACAAAACATCCGATGTAGATCGGCTCGTCGCGGTTGTTGGTGAATTTGAGATCGAGATGGCCCCAGTCCACCGTCGCGTCGCGCCCGTCGGGAATGTAGTAAACGCGGCGCGAATGCTCGTGGCGCTCGTTGACCTCGAGGTGGGCGTCCTGCACGGCCGCATACAGCGTCGAGGAGACCTGGCAGATGCCGCCGCCATATTCAAGGATATCCTGCATGCCGTAGTAGGCCTTGGCCTGGCGGTAGCCGCGTTCGTCGGTGCGCTCGCCAACCACGCCGTTGAAGGAGAACATTTCTCCCGGCTGCAGGCAGGTGCCGTTGATGGTCTGCATCGCCAGGCGAATGTTGTGAATGCGCGAACCGGTAGAGGAATCCGCGTCGGTGGAATAGGTAGCGATAATGCCGTATTTGCCGGTGGGCGCCACGCAGGGGGTGACCTCCACATGCATCTCCACTTCCCCACCGCCGCCGTTTTCAAAGGCGGAGGTCAAATCCGCGCGCAGGGCCTCGCGGTCGAGCTTGCGGCCGGCGGAGCCTTCTGAAAAGATAAACTCGTAATTCTCCGCGTCGAAACCGGTCATTTCCGGATCGACCGGCAGGCAGTCGATCTCATCGCCGCGGGCATCGACGTACTCGGCAATGCCCTCCGGCGTATACAATGTGCGCGAAACGACGAACTCCACGCCGTTTTCCATGGTGCTCATCGTATCGACGCGGTCGCCAAAACCGCCCTGCCGGCCGGCTTCATAGGCCGCCTTGAGCACGTCGGCGTAGTTGCTGGAATAGCCCACCTCCGCCGCGGTGACGCGCGTGCCGTCCGAGAGCGTCACATACCGGCCGGAATAGGCGCTTTCGACGTTCTGCTGCCAATGCGCAAGCGCCTGTTCAAGCGTCATTTGCGAAACGTCGATGCCCTCCACGGTCGTGCCGTCAAAGAAGGTGTCTATTTCCACGGCGGCGCGCATGCTCTGAAAGCCCTTGTATTCCGCAAATTGCCAGCCGCACAGCGCCAAAAGGACAACGATCGCCGCCGCCAGGGCGAGAACGACCTTTCCCTGCCGCTTTCTGCGCTCTTCGGCGCGCTGTTGCGCGCGCGAACGCGGCGCGCGTTGCTTCGCGCTGGAGCTTTCGTCTTTCTCCTCGGCGCGAATCCATTCGATGTGCAGTCTGCCGCGCTGCGCTGCCGCCCGCCGCTGGGCGCGCGAACCGCTGCCGTTCGCATAAGCGCCTTTGCGCACGCGCCTGGTTTCCTTTTCGCTCATTGGCATCGCTCCCGACCGCGCCCAGGGCGCGCTTTTTACCTTAATTCCATATTATACCCGAAGCGGAGCGATTTGTCATTTTTTTGTCGAAAACGCTGTGTAAAAAAAGTTTGTCATTCTCATTCGCCGGCGGGCGCATCGGGCGGATCTGCAAAGCCGCGCGCGGCGCGGATCGAGCGGATCTCGTTTTCAAAGCCCTGCTGCGATGGCACATAGTACGGAAAACCGCCCGCCTCCAAAGGGCGATATTGCTGTAAAACGAAGTGGCCGGGATAGTCGTGCACATACCGATACCCCTGGCCCGAGCCGAGCGTCTGCGCGCCGCGATAGTGCGTATCGCGCAGGTGCTGTGGAACGGGCTGGAACCCGCCCTTTTCCGCGTCGGCAAAGGCGCGATCGACGGCCATGACCACGGCGTTGGATTTGGGGCTTTCGCATACGGCCACAATCGCCTGCGTAATCGAAAGCCGCGCCTCGGGCATGCCGATGGCCTCCAGAGCGTGATAGGCGGCAACGGCCTGCAGCATGGCCATGGGGTTGGCAAGGCCGACGTCCTCGCTGGCGTGGGCGATGACGCGCCGCACGATGATGCGCGGATCCATGCCCGCGTAATTCATGCGCGCAAACCACGCCAGCGCCGCATCGCTGTCCGACCCGCGCAGGGATTTGCAAAAGGCGGAAAGCATGTCGTACAGCAGACTTTCGTCCATCTGCATCACGCGGCTCTGGATGGATTCCTCGGCGATGGCCAGGGTGATGTGCGTGGAACCGTCGGCGTCCATGGGCGTGGTCAGCACTGCAAGTTCCAGGGCGTTGAGCGCCGAGCGCGCGTCCCCGTTGGCCACGCGGGCGATGTGCTCCAGGGCGTCGTCGTCGATGCGCACGTCCATGTCCCCGTAGCCGCGCTCCCGATCGGCGATGGCCGCGCGCACAGCGCGCTTGACGTCCTCCAAAGACAGTTGTTCAAACCGGAAAAGGCGGCACCGGCTGACGATGGCCGGGGTCATGGCGATCATGGGATTTTCCGTGGTCGAGCCGATAAAGCGGATCACGCCGCGCTCGATGGCGGGCAGGATGGAATCCGATTGCGCCTTGGACCAGCGGTGGCACTCGTCCAGCAGCAGATAGGTCGCCTGCCCATATAATTTCAGGCGGTTTTCCGCATCCTTGAGGACCTCGCGCACATCGGCGACGCCGCTGGTGACGGCGTTGAGTTTGACAAAGGCCGATCTCGTCGTTTCGGCGATGATCGAGGCCAGCGTCGTTTTGCCCGTGCCCGGAGGGCCCCAGAAAATGGAACTGGTCAGCCGGTCGGCCTCAATGGCGCGGCGCAGCAGCTTGCCCTTCCCCACAATCTGCTCCTGGCCGATGAATTCCGAAAGCGTGCGCGGGCGCATCCTGTCCGCCAGGGGCGCGAGTTTCTCCATGCCCGCAGAAAAAAGATCGTCCATGATGCAACCTCCGTCGCCACCGTCGCGGCGCAAACTCTGCTTCTTTTATTATACCAAAACGCAGAAAAAGCGCAATTCCTTGCGCTTTCCTGTTTTCGCGGTATTTTCAGGCCTTTGCAGCGGCCTTGGCCAAACGGGCCTTTTTCCGATTGGCAGCGTTCTTATGGATAACGCCCTTCGCGGCAGCCTTGTCAACCGCGCCCTGCGTCGCGCTCAGCAGCTTGCCATCGACCTCACCCGCGGAAAGAGCGGTTTCGAACTTCTTGACCTGGGTTTTCATCGCGGATTTGATCATGCGATTGCGCAGGTTCTTTTTCTCGTTCACCTTCACGCGCTTGATAGCGGACTTGATATTCGGCAAAGTGTTCACCTCCCCCGGCAAAATCAGCAACATCTATTTTATCACGACATCACCCAAAAAGCAAGGCCCGGAACACATTTTGATGAAAAACTTGGGTAAACTAATGACAAAATCCACAGCAAACGAGGTGCAAAAATGCGTCAATTGCGTACAGACCTGGCAATGGAATCCATTCCGCCCGGAAATGAGGGCATTCCTGGCGTGCAGGTCAATCACTGGGAAACGATGGGCGTAAACATGACCGAAGTTTTGATCAAAACCGAAGGCGCCGCGCGCGATCTGGGCAAGTCCCCCGGCCGCTACATCACGCTGGAATGCCCCGCCGTGCGCCAGCGGGACCTGGACGCGCGCCTGGCCATGAGCAATCTTCTGGGCGAGGAGATCGCGCGCATGCTCCCCGCCGAGGGCGATGCGCCGGTGATGGTGGTCGGCCTTGGCAATCGCTTTGTCACGCCGGACTCCCTTGGCCCGCGCGCCGTTGATCGCACGCTGGTCACGCGGCACATGTTTCAGGAACTGCCCGAATATGCCGACCGGCGCATGCGCAGCGTATGCGCCATCGCGCCAGGCGTTCTTGGCGTAACGGGCGTAGAGACGCTGGAAATCGTCGAATCCCTCTGCGCCAGTCTGCATCCGCGCGCGCTTCTGTGCGTGGACAGCCTTTCCGCGCGCAGCGCCTCTCGCATTGGCTCCGCCGTGCAATTGACGGACGCCGGCATACAGCCTGGCTCCGGCGTGGGCAATCACCGGCGCTGCCTGACGCGGGATACGCTGGGCGTCCCGGTCGTCGCCGTAGGCATGCCGACGGTCATCTATGCGGCGACGCTGGCGCGCGACGCCATGGAAACGCTTTGCGACGCTCAAAGCGCCGACAGCGCTCTTGACGCGGTCGAGCGCGAGCTTCTCGAGGCGGAACTGGGCGATATGATCGTCACGCCGCGCGAAATCGACGCCCTCATCTGCGACGCCGCCGGCATCATCGCCACGGGCATCAATCGCGCCCTGCAGCCGGAACTGACCGAAGAGGAGATCGCCGCGCTGATGGATTGAGGGCGACGCCATGGGCCGCGGCAGCACGGCATCGACCGCGGCAGGTCAACGTCCGTCCGCCGGGCAGCGCCTTTTTTCGTCTGCCGCCCCGTCTTTGCGCAGCATTGAAATACAAACCAGAAGTAGCACGCGACAAAAAAGCCTCGAAACATCGTGTTTCGAGGCTTCCCGTTGCGGAATGACCGCGAAAACAATACAATTCGGGGCTTTCGTTTTTTAGTCGAGCTTTCGTTTGGAATTTGGTGCAGTTGGGTGCAAAGTGGGTGCAAAACTCGAAGAATTTGGTGCACCCACAGCTTTCGT
>DVIA01000027.1 GCA_018711655.1 Candidatus Pullichristensenella avicola | reverse complement strand
GAAGGCGTGCGCACGCTGACGACCAACATCGTCATGGAGATGGGCTACGCCTCCGGCATGCACCGCGAAGCGCTCATCGCCACCGCGGCGGTGCTGTTCGTGTTCATCCTCATCATCAACTTCTCGTTCTCCATGATGAAGAGGAGGTCGGAAAAATGAGTGAAAAGGCCATTCGTTCCCGCAGGCGCCGCGACCCGCTCTCGGTCTTTCTGCGCGTCATCGTCTATCTGGCGGCCCTTATCACCGTGGGCGTATTTCTGGCGCTGGTCGGCTATATCCTCATCAAGGGCGTGCCCAACCTCTCGCTGGATCTTTTCCAGCTTAAGTACACCTCGGACAACTGCTCGATGCTGCCGGCCATTTTCAACACCATCTTCATGACGCTTCTGTCGCTGGTGGTGGCCGTGCCGCTGGGCATCTTCTCGGCCATTTACCTGACCGAATACGCCAAGCGCGGAAACAAGCTGGTCAAGGTGGTGCGCCTGACCACGGAGACCTTGCAGGGCATTCCCTCGATTGTCTACGGCCTGTTCGGCTATCTGTTTTTCCTGGTGCAGCTAAAGTGGGGTTACTCGCTCTTGGCGGGCGCGATGACGCTGGCGATCATGATTCTGCCGCTGATCATGCGCACCACGGAGGAGGCCATGCTCTCCGTGCCGGACGGCTACCGCGAGGGCAGCTTCGCCCTGGGCGCCGGCCGGCTGCGCACCATTTTCCGCATCGTGCTGCCCACGGCCATTCCGGGCATTCTGGCGGGCGTCATCCTCGCCATCGGCCGCATCGTCGGCGAGACGGCGGCGCTTATTTACACCGCCGGCACTTACGCCCAGACCGCGGACAGCCTGTTTTCCCCGGTGCGCACGCTGTCGGTACACATGTATGTGCTCTCCAGCGAGGGGTTGCACATCGACCAGGCTTACGCCACGGCGGCGGTGCTGCTCATCGTCGTGGTCGGCATCAACGCCCTGTCGGCGGCTGTGGCCAAGAGCATTGTAAAGAGGAGAGGCTGACATGCTGAAGTTCGATATCAAAAACCTCAATTTGCACTACGGTTCCTTCCACGCCCTCAAGGACGTCTCCCTCGGCGTGGAGCCCAACGCCATCACCGCCCTCATCGGCCCCTCGGGCTGCGGCAAATCGACGCTTCTTAAAACGCTCAACCGCATGAATGATCTCATTGAGGGCATCAAAATAGAAGGGTCTATCAAGCTCGACGGCGAAGAAATATATGGGAGCATGGACGTCAACCTCCTGCGCAAGCGCGTGGGCATGGTCTTTCAGAAGCCCAACCCCTTCCCGATGAGCGTGTACGACAACATCGCCTTCGGCCCGCGCACGCACGGCATCCACGCCCGCGCGCGCCTGAACGACATTGTGGAAAAGTCCCTGCGCGGCGCGGCCATCTGGGACGAGGTCAAGGACCGCCTGAAAAAGAGCGCCCTCGGCCTTTCCGGCGGCCAGCAGCAGCGATTGTGCATCGCCCGCGCCCTGGCGGTGGAGCCGGAGGTGCTGCTCATGGACGAGCCGACCTCGGCCCTGGACCCCATCTCCACCTCGAAGATCGAGGAACTGGCCATGGAACTCAAGGACAAGTACACCATCGTCATCGTCACCCACAACATGCAGCAGGCGGTGCGCATCTCCGACCGCACGGCGTTCTTCCTTCTGGGCGAGGCCGTGGAGGTCGGCGATACGCAGACGATCTTCTCCACCCCGCGCGACAAGCGCACCGAGGATTATATCACAGGGAGGTTCGGATAAATGCGCAGCCGTTTTGACGAGCAGCTTACCAGGCTCAACGCCGAGATTATCGACATGGGCACCCTCATTGAACACGCCATCGAAGAAAGCGTGCAGGCGCTCTCCTCGCGCGATGTGGTGCGCGCCCGCAAGATCATCGCCCTGGACCGCGAGGTGGATCAGAAGGAACGCGAGGTGGAAAACCAGTGCCTGAAGCTGCTTCTGCAGCAGCAACCCGTGGCCAGGGACTTGCGTTTTATCTCCGCGGCGCTTAAAATGATAACGGATATGGAGCGCATCGGCGACCAGGCCGCCGACGTGGCCGAGATCGTCACCATGCTCGACGGCGGCCACGAGGGCGAATTCCCCCAGATTCAGGAAATGGGCGGCGAAACCATCAAGATGGTGCGCGGCGCCATCGACGCCTTCGTGCGCAGGGACCTGTCTCTGGCCGAGTGGGTCGTCGCCATGGACGACAAGGTAGACGGCCTTTTCGTCGCCGCCAAGGACGCGCTGATCGAACTTCTGCGCCGCGACGCCGGCGCGGGCGTGCTGGCGCTGGACCTTCTGATGATCGCCAAATACCTGGAGCGCATCGGCGACCACGCGGTGAACATCGCCGAATGGGTGGTGTTCGCCATCACCGGCGTACACAAGGAAAACTGACGCATCCCCGCGCCGCGGGAGGAGAGACAGATGATCTATTATGTGGAGGACAACGAGGGCATCCGCAACCTCGTTACCTATACGCTCAACATGACCGGCTTTGAGGCCGAGGGCTTTGCGGACGGCGAGGCGTTCTTTGCGGCCATGGAAAAAGCGCTGCCGGAACTGATCCTGCTGGACGTGATGCTGCCCGGCGAGGACGGCGTGACCATTTTAGGCCGTTTGCGCCGTGACCCGCGCTTCAGCGCCATTCCCGTCATCATGATCACCGCCAAGGGCGAAGAGGCCGACAAGGTGGAGGGGCTGGAATGCGGCGCGGACGATTATGTCACCAAGCCCTTTGGCATGATGGAACTGATCGCGCGCGTCAAGGCGGTCATCCGCCGCTGCGCCGGGCGGGGCGAGGGCGTTTTGACGCTGGGCGGCATTCGCCTGGACCGTGAAAAGCACACCGTTGAGGCCGACGGCAGGGAAGTCGTGCTCACCTTCCGCGAGTTCGAACTTCTGCGCTACCTGATGGAGCACCCGGAAAAGGCCTTCGACCGCGACCGGCTGCTGGACGAGGTCTGGGGCGCGGAATACGAGGGCGGGCCGCGCACGGTGGACATGCATGTGCAGACCATCCGCAAAAAGCTCGGCAGGTGCGCTTCGCAGATTGAGACCATCTATGGCCTCGGCTACAAGATCGGAGAGGGGAACAACCATGCGCAGTAAGATCTGGCGTTCCATGGCGCTGACCGCCGTTTTGGCGGTATTGCTCTTTGCCATACTGGCCATGGCGCTTTTGTACGGCTTTTTTACCTCGCGGACCGAGCGCGAGCTTGACCACGAGGTCAACATGATCGCCGCGGCCATGGAGGGCGGCGCGGAGCTTTCCGCGCTGGCCGCCACCCACCCGGACGGCCGCATGACGCTTGTCGCCCCGGACGGAGGCGTGCTCTTTGACAGCGACGCCGAGGCCGGCGAAATGGAAAACCACCTTGAGCGCCCGGAGATACAGCAGGCGCTGGCCGAGGGCGCGGGCGGCAGCACCCGCCAGTCCGATACGCTGGGGGAAATGACCATCTACCGCGCCATCCGCCTGGAGGACGGCTCGGTTCTGCGCGTCTCCGGCACGCAGAAGAACGTGCTGGGCATGGTTTTGCAGCTCATTCCCGCCTTTGCGGCCCTCATCGTTTTGACCATCGTCATCTCGGCGCTGGCTTCGCGGCAGGCGACCAGGCGCATCGTCGCCCCGGTCAACGCCCTGGATCTGGATCATCCGCTGGACAACGACGTCTACGAAGAACTTTCCCCGCTGCTCAAGCGCATGCACGAACAGCGCCAGCGCATCGACGAGACCATGACCGCGCTCACCGCGCAGCGCAACGAATTCGCCGCCGTGACCAGCAACATGGCTGAGGCGCTGCTGCTGCTCAACGCCCGCGGCGAGGTGCTGTTTGTCAACCGCGCGGCCGAAAGGCTGATGGGCCTGCCGCGCGCCGCCTGCGAGGGCAAGTACCTTCTGGCCCTCAACCGCAATTTCCAGCTTTCCGAAGCCATGGAAACCGCCCTGCGCGGCGCGAACGCCGAGCAGGAGATGGAAATAAACGACCGGCACTATCGCTGCGTGGCCAGCCCCGTCCTGGACGACGGCCGCGTGGGCGGCGTGGTGATGCTCATTCCCGATATCACCGACCGCTTCCTGGCCGAAAAGGCGCGCCGCGAGTTTACCGCCAATGTTTCGCATGAACTGAAAACGCCGCTGACCTCCATCCTCGGCTACGCCGAGATCATGCAAAACGGCGTCGCCGGCGAGGACAAACTGCGCCAGTTCGCCGGCCTGATCCACGCCGAGGCCACGCGGCTGATCCGCCTGGTGGAGGACATCCTCAAACTTTCGCGCCTGGACGAAAACCGCCTGCCGGGCGATCGCCGGCGCGTGTCGCTCAAGGGCCTTTGCGAGGAGGCCGCCGCCCGCCTCGAGCCGGAGGCCGCCAGGCGCGGGGTTTCCATCCGCGTAGAGGGCGGCGAATGCGCGCTGGAAGGCTCGCCTTCGATGCTGAGCGAACTGGTCTACAACTTGCTTGACAACGCCGTCAAGTACAACCGCGAAGGCGGCTTTGTGACCGCCTCCCTCGAGGAAAGCGAGGACGGCGCGCGCGCGCTGACGGTGTCCGATACCGGCGTGGGCATCGACCCCGCCGATCAGGAGCATGTGTTCGAGCGCTTCTTCCGCGGCGATCGCAGCCGTTCCAGCGAGGGCGGCACGGGCCTGGGCCTTTCCATCGTCAAGCATGTGGCGTTGGCCCACGGCGCGAAAGTGTCCCTGCAAAGCGAAGTCGGCAGGGGCACCAGCATCCGCGTGGAGTTCCCCGCCTAAACGCGCATACCAAAAAGCCGCCCCCGCAGGGGCGGCTTCATAGCGCTGACAAAGCCCACAACCGCAAAAATTGCCTTGATAAAATGAAAATCAGTGGCAATTTTTGCTTCCTGCGTCAGCTGCACTTGCAGTCTGCGGTCACTTACGTCCATGTAAGCTCTCTTGACT
>DVIA01000026.1 GCA_018711655.1 Candidatus Pullichristensenella avicola | reverse complement strand
GCTGGGAGTGGGGTCGTTTTCGGCGCTGTCGGGCGGCGTGGGGCTGGGCGCGGAGCCGTCCTCCGGCGGCAGCGGGGTGGGCGTCGCGCCGGACAGGTCCGGCGTGGGCGCTTCGCCCGGGTGCGCCGGCGGAGGCGTAGGCTCGCTCCCCTCCGGCAACGGCAGGCCCTCGCCGCCCTGCGAGGCCCCGTCCGCGTCGTGCAGGCCCTGGTTCTGCGCCTCGCCGCTCCCCTCCCGGGCGGCGGCGGTGGGATCGAAAGAAAGCCAGCCCACGCCGTTGAAGTAGACCTCCACCCAGGCGTGCGCGTTTTCGCCGGTAAGGACGACCTCCTCGCCCGGCACGGCCTCCAGGGTATAGCCCTCCACATAGCGCGCGGGCAGCCCCGCGGCGCGGCAGAGCACGGCCATGGCGCTGGCAAAATAGCTGCAATAGCCTTCGCGGGAATCCAGAAGGAAGTAGGAAACAAAATCCCGATCCTGCGGCGGATAGTCCACCGTCAGCGTATAGGCGCAGTTCACGGCCAGCCAATCGCGAATGGCGGCGGCCTTGGCGTACTGGCCCTGGGCGCCGGCGGTGATCTGCGCAGCCAGGTCGTACACGCCCTGTTCCACGGCTTCTGGCAGGGCGAGGCAGGTCTGCGCGGCCTGCGCGTAGCCCTCGTCCTCGACGGAGGCGTTTTCCAGCGTCAGGCGCTCCAGCGCGGCCTCGTCGGCCTGCAAATAGGCGGTGAAGGCGTAGCTGTCGCCCGCCTGGACGTTGCGCGCCAGAAAGATCTCTCCGGCGGTGTTGTAGTATACGGCGTTTTCCAGGCCCATGGAAAAATCCGCGAGCCGATGCGGGACAAAGAGCGTGCTGGTGCCGTCGTCGAGCATCTCCACCTCGGCCCCGGCGGAGGCAAAGGCGCCCTCCGCCGAGGGAACGGCCTCGGCGGCGAACACTTCGGCGCGCACGCCGCGGCGGGTGAAATCGTAGTACAGATAGCGGGCGTTTTCGCCGCTGTCGATCCAGGAATAGCCGGTGTACTCAGTGCGGATGGTGCCGCGCAAAAGCATGTCCGCGTCGGCGCGCACGCGCATCACGGCGGTCATATCCGGGTTGGCGGGGCCGCCGAGGCGGTTGACCTGGCTCTCGCCGTCCTGCGCGCTGTAGTTGTAGCCGCGCTCCTGCAGGGAAAAGGCCTGACGCACCTGATCGTAGCGGAAGTAATCCTCAAAGGTATTGCGCAGGCGATTGGCGGCGTTTTCCAGAGGCGTCCAGGTGGCGCGCCCCTGCGGCACGAGCATGAAGGCGATCAGCACCGCCAACGTCGCCGGCACGAGCGCGCGGGCGTAGCCGCGCACGTCGCGCTCTACCTCCGAGGTGTGCGCATAGGCCGCCGCCAGCGAGATCAGCGCCGGCACGGCGACGCCCACGCCCATCTCCTCATTGAGCGCGCAGGAAACCACCACCGCCGCCAGCGAGATCAGCGCCGCGAAAAACACGCCCTCCCGGCTTTTGACCAGGGCGAAAAACAGAACGCCGAGCACGACCCCCAGCAGCATCGCCGCGGCCGGGCCGTGCGATGCCACATCCGCCCATTCGCCCGTATTCCAGGCAAGGCGCATGGCCTCGATCAATTCGCGCGCGCCAAAGGCCCCGCCAAGCAGCGCCAGGCCCAAAAACGCCGCCAACGCCGCAAGGCCGGCGATCAGCGCGGCCGTGCCAAGAGACATGGCCGCGCCCAGGAGCGCCGCGCCCAGCCCCCACAGGTAGGCCAGCGGCCACGCCGGCATCAGCGCCGAGGCGCTCAATATGGTGTTTGCCACGCCGCCGGATAGCATCGCCGCGATCAGCGCCGTGCTCAACATGCGAAGAATTTTCTGCGTTCTGGTCATTTGCTCCTCTGTCCTGTCCGCGCGCCCGTCCGGCGGAGCGCGGAAACGTCAAGCCGCGCCTCAGGCAACCCCCTCCCAGGGGTCCGCAAGTTGCGCCTCTACATTTTCCATTTTCAGCCGTTCGATCATTTCCAGGGACTGGCTGTTGCGGCTGTCGGTGATCCACACCAGCCGCACGCGCACGCCGGAGCGCGCCAGTTTCAGGGCCATATCGGCCACGCGCGTGGTCAGCCGCGGCGTGACCAGCACGCAGCCGCCCGTGCGCGTTGTGCGCCGCAGCATCTGCATTTGCACCTGTTCGTAGGGATAGGGGCTGTCGAACTTCACGCGCATCAGGGCCTCGGCGAACACGGGAAAGTCCTGCGGGAACTGGCCCGTCACCTCGCCCGGGCGCGCGCTCAGAAGCGGCATGCGCACGGGATAGCCTTCCTCGATCTGGGCGCGGGCCTGGGAAAGGCAGACCTCGCACACGCAGTCCTCAATGCTCAGCGCCTGATCCGGCAGCGCCGAAATCTCGCCCAGGTCGGGCACGATCAGCGTGTCCGGCCGCGAGGATTCCTCAAAGGTGCGCACCATCAGTTCGCGCCGGCGCATGGTCAGTTTCCAGTGTACCTTTTTCAGCACGTCGCCCTCCTGCCACTTGCGCACATCCGAAGGTGAAGAAGCGTCCTCCGTGGCGCGCGAGCGCAGTTCCGGCCCCGTGTCGCCGGCCTTGAGTTCCATAAACGGCACGTCGTAGGATTTGGGATACACGTCCACGCGCAAAAGGCGCATGCCGCTTTTGCGGGAAATGGAAAACAGGCCGAACATGTCCTTGGCGCGCAGCTTGGTCACGCCCACTTCGTAACTGCCCCGGTGCGGGCAGCGCACCATGTAGCGGAAGGTGCGCGTTTTGAACGGCGGCGTGGAAACGCTGATTTCCTGCGAGGCCGAAAACGCCGAGGGCACGTTCAGGCGGATGCGCAGCGACGACACCGGCAGAAGCGAAGCGTGGCGGACGGTGAAAATGGTCATCAGCGCTTCGCCGCGCTCGACGCGGGGCTTGACGCCGCGCATTTCGATGCGCGCGGTAAACAACACCCACAAAACCGATCCCAGGGAAAGAACCAGCAGCAAAAGAAGCGTGTAAAACAGCAGATAATAGATCTTGCCCCCCGTGGAAAGCCCCGTCGCCAACAACGCCGCCATGGCGATCAGCGTCCCGGTCAGCCGCGAAGTCATCTGGCCTTCACCGGCACCTGCACGGAGCCGATCACATTGGCCAGCACGCGCTGCGCGGTCATGTTGCGCATGCGCGCCTCGGGGCTGAGCACCAGGCGGTGGGCCAGCACCGGCTCGGCCATTTTCTGCACGTCCTCGGGGGAAACATAGTCGCGCCCCAGCATCAGCGCGCGGGCCTGCGCGGCGCGCAGAAGCGATATGGCCGCGCGCGTGGAAACGCCCAGCTGCAGGGCGCCGTTTCTGCGCGAGGCGGCGGCGATGGCGGAAATATAGGCGCGCACTTCGCGCGAGGTATACACCGTGTCCACCTGCTGCTGAAGTTTTACAATGTCCTGCGAAGAGCAGATGGGCTTGAGTTCCTCCATGGGCCGCGCTCCGCTGGTGTAGCGTTCAAGAATGTCGGCCTCCTCCTCGGGCGTGGGATAGCCGATGGCCACGCGCATGAAAAAGCGATCCAGTTGCGCCTCGGGCAGAGGATAGGTGCCCACAAAATCCACCGGGTTCTGCGTCGCCAGCACGATAAAGGGGCTGGGCATGCGATAGGTGGTGCCGTCCACGGTCACCTGGCCCTCCTCCATCACCTCCAGCAGGCTGGACTGGGTCTTGGGCGAGGTGCGGTTGATCTCGTCGGCCAGCACGATCTGGCTCATCACCAGGCCCGGCCGGTATTCCAGTTCCCCGGTTTTGAAATTGACGATGGAAAAGCCGGTGATGTCGCTGGGGGTGATGTCCGGGGTGAACTGGATGCGCTTGAACGAGCAATCCAAAGAGCGCGCCAGCGCCGAAGCCAGCGTGGTCTTGCCCACGCCGGGAACATCCTCGATCAGCACATGGCCCCGGCACAGAAGCGCGATCATCATCAGTTCCACCGCGTCCTGTTTGCCGACGATGACCCTGCCTACGTTTTTCACCAGAAGCTGCGCAAAGCGCTGCGTAACCTGCATATTCGCCGTTCTCCTTGCAATATCTTTTCGCTCTTGGACGCACGCGCGCCCGCCGCGGTTCCCACCGCCGCAAAAGCGCACACCTGCGCAGTTTTCAGTATACAAATTTGCCTGCGGAAAGGCAAGGAAAACTGGTCAAATGCCCGGGAATGTGCTACAATATTCAAAGGAAGGTCACAATTCGGAGGCAATATGCGCGAGATTTTTACCTTTGACGCAGTGGATTCCACCAACGCCGTGGCCAAGCGCATGGCGCTGTCGGGCGCGGGCGAGCGCGCCGTCATGGCGGCGGAGCAGACCGCCGGCCGCGGCCGTCTGGCGCGCCGATGGGCGTCTGCGCGCGGCGAGGGGCTGTGGGTTTCCCTGCTGCTGCGCCCGCAGGCCATACCCGCAGCGCAGGCGGGCGGCGCGGTGTTCGTTTCGGCGCTGGCCATGGCCGAGGCGCTCTGCCGCTACGGCCCGGCGAAGATCAAATGGCCCAACGACCTGGTCATGGGCGGCAAAAAGCTCTGCGGCATGCTGGCCGAGGCCGGCTTTCGCGGCGGCATGTGCGACTGGATCGTCCTCGGCGTGGGCGTGAATCTTCTGCAAACCGCGTTTGCCGCCGACCTGCCCCACGCCACCTCCCTTTTTCTGCAGACCGGCGCGCGCCTGACGCCCGGGGAACTTCTCCCGCCGTTTCTCGAGCGCTTTGAAGCATGGTACGCCCGCTGGCAGGGCGAGGGCCTCGCTCCCATCCTCGAAGGCATCCGCCCCCTGTCGGCGACGCTGGGGCGGAGAATACAAATCGAAGGGCGCGAGGGCGTGGCGCTGGATTTCCGCGAGGACGGCGCGCTGATCTGGCAGACGGGCGGCAAAACCGAGGCCGTCCTCGCCGGCGACGTCTCCGTGCGCGGCCTGTACGGATATGTGTGAGGTGATGGCATGGAGACAAACTTTTCCCCGGAATTTCTGCGCGCGCTGAAAGACAAGTACTTGCAGAGCCACAAAAGGGCGCGCTCCGCATTTTACCAGCAGACGGCGAATATGCTGCTCACCCCCGCGCAGATGCGCGAGATGGAGCGGCGCTACATGGAGGAAAGCGGCGTTGCCTCCATTGACCTGATGGAGCGCGCGGCACGGGCCCTGACGGATGCGCTCCTCCAGCGCTTTGGCGCGGACAGGTCGATTTTCTTCGCCTGCGGCCCCGGCGGCAACGGCGGCGACGGTCTGGCGGCGGCGCGCCTCTATCAGGAGGCTGGCGGCCGGGCGGCTTTCGCCCTCTGCGGCGAGGTCAAAAGCCCGGACGCCGTCGAAAACCTGCGCCGCGCCCGCGAGGCCGGCGTGCGCGAGATCGACATGGACGGCGGCGAGCGCCCGGACGTGTGGGTGGACGCGCTCTTTGGCACCGGCCTTTCCCGCGCCCTTTCCGGCGAGGCCCTGGACTTCGTCGGGCGCATCAACGGCGACCGCGCGCGCGGCAGCCGCGTCGTGGCCGTGGACATCCCCTCCGGCGTTTCCGGCCTCTCCGGCGGCGGCCCGGACGGCGAAACAGACGAGGACTTTGTCCGCGCCGACGTCACCATTACCTTCCAGCGCCCAAAGGTCGGCCACTATCTGGACTTTGGCCTTGTGGCCACCGGCGAACTGGCGGTGGCGGACATCGGTATCCCTGCGGAATACCTGCCGAAAAAGGAGATTGTCTATCTCTACGAAATCCCCGCCTCCTTTCGCGGCTATACCTTTCCCCGCAACACCCACAAGGGCGACCGCGGCCATGTGCTCATCGTCGCTGGCAGCATGGGCATGGCGGGCGCGGCGGCGCTGTGCGCGGGCGCGGCGCTGCGTTGCGGCGCGGGCCTCGTCACCGTGGCCTGCCCGGCCTCCATCGTGCCCATCCTGCAAGTGCTCGAACCCTGCGCCATGTGCGCGCCCCTGCCGGAAAAGGACGGCGCGCTTTCGGCGGAAGCGGCGGCCCCGTTGCGGGAACTGGCGCGGGACAAGGACTCCATCGCCATTGGCCCCGGCCTTTCCCGCCGCTGCGCCCCGGAGGTGCTGGAAGCCGTGCTGGAGTCAAAGCAGTACGGCAAGCTGCGTCCTCCTACGGTCATCGACGCGGACGCGCTCAACCTGCTCGCGGCGCACCCCGAACTGCAAGCGCTGCTCGACCGCCAGTGCCTGCTCACCCCGCACCCCGGCGAAGCCCGCCGCCTGCTGGGGCGGGAGATGACCGACCTCGTCTCCGACGCCCGCGCGCTGGCGGCGTTGGGCGCTGGCGTCGTGCTCAAGAGCGCCAGCCGCGCCATCTGCGCTTCCCCGGAAAGCCCCGTCGCCATCAGCGCCACGGGCTGTTCCGGCATGGCCAAGGGCGGCTCCGGCGACGTGCTCACCGGCATGCTGGCGGGCATGGCGCGCACCGCCCGCGAGTCCGCGCGCGTCTGCGAGTTGCACGGCATGGCGGGCGTATTGGCGGAAGAAAAGTACGGCAACGCCTGCATGACCTCCCGCGACCTCCTCGAAATGCTCCCCGAGGCCTTCCGCCGCCTCGCCGCGCGGCGGGAAGAACAGCCGTGACCGCTCCGCGCGCCTACCTTCCCGCGGGCACAAACGCGCGCCGCGACCGGGGCGAAGGGCTGTTCATCGTCCGCGAGCGGGTGGAAAGCCCGTACTTTGCCTGCGCGCGCGCCGGCGGCCTGTGGCGGCTGACCCCTACGCAGGCGCTCCTGCGCGAATACGAAAAAGCGGAGCCCAAAGACGCGCTCTCCCGCACGTTTTTGCGCTTTCGCGGCCTGCCCGTGGAACAGGAAAGCGTTTTTCTGTTCTGCGAAGCGGCCAAAATCGCTGAAGTCCCGGAATGCGGGCGCCTCGCGGCGCTGAACAGGGCCCTGCGCCAGCGGGCGGCGGTCTGCCTGCGCGAAGGCGGCGGCGGCGGCCTTTACGCCTGCGCGGCGATGCTGTATCAAATAGGAGGAGAGAGAATATGAACCTAACGTGGTATGGACATTCCTGCTTTGCCCTCGCGTTTTCCTGCGGCACGACCATCGTCATTGATCCCTTCGACGACAGCGTCGGCTACCCCCTCTGTCGCGCGCGCGCCGACGCCGTGCTGTGCAGTCACGACCACTTCGATCACAACCACGTCTCTTCGCTGCAGGGCAAGCCGCTGATCGTCGCCGACAGCGCGCCGCGCACCGTGGGCGGCGTGCAAATACACGGCCTTCCCTGTTTCCACGACGACGCGCAGGGAGCAAAGCGCGGCAAAAACATCGCATTCATCCTCGAAGGCGACGGTTTGCGCATCGCGCACCTCGGCGACCTCGGCCACATGCCCACGCCGGAAATGTACGAGGCGCTGCGCGGCGTGGACGTGATGCTCGTTCCCATCGGCGGCACCTATACCATCACCACGCCCGAAGCGGCGGCCCTCATTCGCACGGCCCGACCCCGCGTCGCCATCGCCATGCACTTTAAAACCGAACTGTGCGATTTCCCCATCACCGACGAAAAGGAGTTCGTCCGCCTCACGGGCGCGCAGTCCCTGCCGGGCGAGGTGGAAATCCTTCCGGAAACGCTCGACCGCCTGCCCGCAACGGCGGTGATGCAGTATCCATCCGCGACCTGATATTTTTTCAAAAATTTAATATTTTCGCCGCCACAAGATGCTGTGCACGCCGCGCCGGACAGACGCCGCATCTTGTGGCGGCGTCTGTTTCCCGCGCCTGTCGCTTGCCCCTGCGCAACAAAATATGACGAAATCGCGGCACGAAATTGCACAAATCTTGCCGGAAATGCATAAAATGTGCGCGAATCTTGGTGAATATACCATGTATATATGCAATTATTTCACAAGTATCCCGCAGGATTTTTTATGCAGTTGTCGTATATTCTTACATATATGCAGTGCATATTCAGGCTGCATGCGGCATAAACTTTCTCATACAAAGTGGGAGGTACATACCATGCAAATCCTCAAAAGCGTAAAGTCAAAGTTAAACGCGCGCGTGGTTTTCCCCTGCGCGGCGGCATTGATCGCGCTGGTGCTGATTCTGCTGGTCTGCATATTCGCGGGCAATGCAACGAATATGCGGAATGAATATACACGAACGCGCAACAGTTTCGGCGAGGACCTCTACCGCAACCTGCGCATGTTCGTGCGCAGCTACGACGGCGTAACGCTGGCCGGCGCGGATGTGGAGGGCTCGATCCTGCCCTCCATGCGCGATTACTACCTGGCCGCCACCACGCTGGACGACGCCATTGCCACCGCTTACGGCCGCGACTATCAGGTGCTGGACAACACCACGCGCGACGCCATTGCCGGCGCTTTCGAGGCTTTTGACAACGCCTTCGCCCAGGGCCGCAGCACCAGCGAAGCCATCAGCAGCATGAGCGCCTGCGTACAAAGCGTCGAACAGTTGCTCAACACGCGCTACGACGCAGAAACGCGCCTGATCCCCCTCTAGGCAGCCTTCCCGCCGGAACGCGCGCCGTCCGTTATGCTTTGGCGAAGTTTTGCCGCAAACGTTGACCGGAAAGGACGCGCGCGCCATAATACTTCTGCCCGCGCCGCATGCCGGCGCGGGCAATCTGCAAAGGGAAGGGTCTTTCTGCACGAATTGAAGGGTTCCACGTTTCTCAAGGTCATGGGCATACTGATGATCGTCTTTGCCGCCATTGCGCTGGTCATGGGCGTGATCGCGATCCTGGATATCGGCGCTGTGCTGGCGCTTCTGGGCGTTGCGGGCACGAAGTTCGGCGCCATCCTCACGGCGGTTTCCGTGCTTATCCTCGTCGGCGCGGCGCTGGATCTGGCGGCCGGCATTTTCGGCGTGAAGTACTGGAATCGCCCCGAGCGCGCGGGCGTGTGCGTAACGTGGGGCGCGATCCTCATCGTGGTGTGCGCGGCGTCGCTGTTGTTGAACATCATCGCCTACGCCAATATCCCCGGCCTTCGCGTCAATTTCCTCAACACCCTCACCAGCTTCGTGATGCCGGCGCTTTACCTGATCGCCGCCATCCAGTGCAGAAACCTCGGCCGCTGAAAGCGGCGCAACCGCAAACGACCGGAGCCATATCGCGGCCCCGGCCGTTTTTTTACGCCTCTACGCGCACAAAGGGGCGCGTGAACTCCTGGCCGGCGCGTCGGTCGCGGCTTTCCGGCTCTCCCAGCGCCCACAGGTCGGTCACGCGGCACTCCGCTTCAAAACACGGCTCGCCGCGCAGCCGGGACGGATCGGAAACAATGGGCAGCGAAGCGCGCCGGGAAAGCTCGCGCAGGATCATCTCCGCGCCCTCGCGCATGCCCAGCAGGCGCGCATAGGGCGGGCCTACATACGCCGCCGCAAGTTCCGCGCTGATCCCCGCCGCCGCGTGCGCCGCCGCCCGGACGACGCGGGCGCGCGTGTAGCGGCGCGACTTGGCGCGGCCGACGGCCTCCTCCAGCGTGCCGCTTTCCCGCGCCGCGCGCACGAGCAGGCCGTCCAGCCCCTCTCCCGCGTCCGGCAGGGAAAACCCGCCCTGACGCAGGCGGTAGAGAAAGGCCATATCCAGCCCCTGGCGCGGCGTTGCCGGCAGGAGCGGCAAGCACGCGGCCGGCACCGCCCGGGAGACGTCCTCCCCCGCCGCCAGGGCGCGGCGCACCGCCGTAGCGGAGCAGATCTCTCCCAGCGCCCGATCGTGATACGCCCCCACGCGGCGCACGGCCAGCGGCCGCGTGTTTGTGCCGCGCAGGCAGCGCAGGTATTCCACCGCCAGCGTCAGATTCGGCGCGCCGAGCGTCTCCGCGTCCATGCCGAGATATTCCGCCAGCGCCTCGCCGCGCGCGCGGGCGTGGCTCATGCCCGTCTCCAGGCGGCGGCGCACGCCCCGGGAAAGCGCCTCCGGCTCGCTTTCGCGCAACTGCGCCAGCGTTTCGATCAGCGCCAGATCGTCCGTTTCGCAGCCGAAGGAAAGCGCGTCGCAGCCCAGCCCTGCCAGCACGCCCACGCCGCCGCGGGCAAAGAAATCCGCCGTGCGCACGGCAAACAGCGCCGGCAATTCGAACACCAGGTCCGCGCCGCACAGAAGCGCCATGCGCGCGCGCGTCCACTTGGAGAGCGCAGCCGGCTCGCCGCGCTGGGTAAAATTGCCCGCCAGGCAGACCGCCACGCCGTCGCAGCCGCTTTCCTCGCGCGTGCGGCGCAGGTGGAAACGATGCCCGTTGTGAAAAGGATTGTATTCGGCGATCACGCCCGCGATGGTCATAGCCGCACCTCCGGTTCCATTGTAATCGTTAAATTCGCATCTGGCAAGCTTCGGGCAGGAATTGCCGGCCCTTTTGTCGAATATCTGCCGCAGCGCCGGACAAAAGGCGCGCGCAAAGGGGTATTTTCATGGCAAAGCTGTATTTCCGCTACGGGGCGATGGGTTCGTCCAAAACCGCCAACGCCATTATGGTGCAGTACAACTATCGCGAGCGCGGCCAGAACGCGCTTCTGCTCAAGCCCCGGCTGGACAGCCGCGACGGGGAAAAGCTGGTCGGTTCGCGCTCGGGGCTGTGCGCGCCCTGCGAATATGTCGAGGATCTGGACGCGATCGACCTTTCCCGCTACGACTGCCTGATCGTAGACGAAGCGCAGTTTTTGACCAGGGCGCAGGTGGAACGCCTGGTGGAGATCGTCGATGAAGGGGGCATTCCCGTTATCTGCTATGGCCTGCGCGCCGATTTCCAAGGCAATCTCTTTGAGGGCAGCCAGTGGCTGCTGGCCTGGGCGGACAGCATTGAGGAGATCAAAACCGTGTGCTGGTGCGGCCGCAAGGCCACCTGCAACGCCCGCGTGGCCGACGGCAAAGTGGTCAAGGACGGCGAGCAGATCGTTCTTGGCGGCAACGAAAGCTATGTGGCGCTTTGCCGCAAGCACTGGAAAAGCGGCGAACTGGCGCCGGAGGAAATTCGCCGCATCACCGCGGGCAAGCGGGAGTTTCTCCCCCTCCTGCTCGACGCCGACCCCAGCGAGGCGATGGTCGATCGCTACCTGGACGCGGGCGATATGTATGTGCTCTACGCCCACGGCCGCCCCGTGTGCGAGGCCGTGATCACCCGGCGCGAGGACGGCTGCGAGCTGAAAAACCTGGCCACGCAGAAGGATGCGCGCGGCAGGGGCTACGCCTCGCGGCTGCTCGCGCACTTGTTCCGTCTGCTGGCGGCGGAGTATGCGACCATCTATGTGGGCACGGCCGAGGACCTGGTTCCTTTCTATGAAAAGCAGGGCTTCCGGCGCGCCTATGTGGAAAGGCATTTCTTCCGCGACAATTACCCCGGCGTGATCTTCGACGAGGGGGAACTGGACGACATGATCTACCTTGCGAGGCCGCTGCGATGATCAAGAAATTCTGGAACGACGAACGCCTGCGGGAAATTTTCCTCTACTGCGTCGTAGGCGGGTTGACCACGCTGGTCAACTACGCGGTTTATTTCCTTTTCACCCGCCTGGTGGGCGGAGAAGGGCAGAGCCCGGGACTGGCGGCGCTGCTCATGGACGACAGTTACCAAAGCACGGGCCTGGTGGTCGCGGGCACGCTCGTGGCCTGGCTTGCGGCCGTGGCCTTCGCCTTTTATCCCAACAAGCGCTGGGTGTTCAAAAGCAGGGGCGGCGACATCCGGCGCGAGGCGACGCAGTTTCTCTGCGCGCGCGTCGCTTCCCTGGGGTTGGACGTGGGCCTGATGGCGCTTTTCGTCGGCGCGCTGGGTATGAACGACATGCTTTCCAAATTGATCGTGCAAATCCTCGTCATCGCCGCCAACTACTTTGCCAGCAAATTCTGGATTTTCCGCCGCTGAAAGGCCGCCGCGATGCGGCGCTTGCGGCGAGGCGGAAACGCGCAGCGCCATAAAACCGCCCCGCGCTTTTGCGGAGCGGTTTTGTTTCGTTTCCACGCGCCCCGGCCGATGCGCGTTTCGCCCCTTTCGCCTCTGCGCGCGAAGCCGGCCGGTCATCCCCTCTGCCGCCTTCCCCCCCCCGCGCCGATGGGGAAAGCGCAACGCCGCCTCGCGCTTTTGCGGAGCGGGTTTGTCATTGTCCGCGCCGAAGTTCTCCATCGGGCGGACCGCCGCTTTTTCGCCCATACGAAAAGTGCGTCGCTGTTCCGCTCCGAAACAGAGTAGAAGCGCGCCCACGAAAACCGTCGCCTCGCCCTGCCGATGCGGCCGCGCATCCCCCGCCGCCTTCCCCGCGCCGATGGGAAAGCGCAACGCCGCCCCGCGCTTTTGCGGAGCGGGTTTGTTTCGTTTCCACGCGCCCCGGCCGATGCGCGTTTCGCCCCTTTCGCCTCTGCGCGCGAAGCCGGCCGCGGCCAGCGCCGTCTTTCCGCGCCCTTGCGCTCTCTCCGTCTGCGCGCGAAGCCGGCCGGCATCCCCTCCGCCGCCTTCCCCGCCGCGATGGGAAAGCGCAACGCCGCCCCGCGCTTGGCGGAGGCGGCGTTTTTGCAATTACGCATGCGCTTTGGCGGACGGATCGGCCATTTCTCTTCCGCCCGCGCGGAAAGGCGCGATCGCCTTACACCCGCACGCTTGTGTCGAACTGGTAGGCGACGATGGCCAGCAGTTCCACGCAGCGATACGCGCCGTTGACCACCTGCTGCTGCGCGCCTTCGCAACGTGCGTCGTTGCTGGAAAGCGACGAAAGCACCCCGTCGATCACATCGCCGTAAGCGCCGGCGGCGTCGTATTCATAGGCGATCACCGCCAGCAGTTCCGCGCAACGGTACGCGCCGTTGGCCTGTTGCTGCAGCGCGCCTTCGCAGCGCGCGTCGTTGCTGGAAAGCGTGGTGAGCACCCCGTCGATCACCGACGAATAGACCCCGGAGGTATCCAGTTCGTAGGCGACGATGGCCAGCAGTTCCGCGCAGCGATATGTGCCGTTGGCGGCCTGCTGGGGCGCGCTTTCGCATCTTGCGTCGTTGCTGGAAAGCGTGGTGAGCACCCCGTCGATCACCGACGAATAGACCCCGGAAGTATCCAGCGCGTAGGCGGTCACCGCCAGCAGTTCCGCCCAGCGGTAGACGCCGTTGACGGCCTGTTGGGGCGCGCTTTCGCATCTTGCGTCGTTTTGTTCAAGCCGCGCAAGGATATCATCGACATCGGACGCGCGCGCCACGGCGAACGCGGACAGGGCCAGCGTCAGGGCAAGCGCCAGCGCCACAAGGCGCCAGAATCTGCGTTTCATCCTTTCCTCCCTCTGCGCACACAGCGCCTAAAAGCCTCAACACGATTATAACTTTATTGGTGAAAAATGTCAATTCTTGGCGGCGGCAAACTCCGGAGAGGCGCGTTTTAAAAAAACCATCAAGAATCCCGGAAAACATTGACACACTTCCGCCCAATATGCTATACTTAACTTTATAAAGGGGAGTTTTGGCTCCGGCGGAAACGCGCCGGGGGCGGCGGTCACGGCGGCGACGCCACAGGCCGCCTTTTCCAAGCGCCCGAAAAACACGCAAGACCAAGGGGGATGTCTATGGACTGGCTGGACTGGCTGCTTGAAAACATTCAGGGCATCACGTGGCAGATGGCGGTCATGTGGGTGATCGGCGGCGTGCTGATCTATCTCGCCATCAAAAAGGAAATGGAGCCGACGCTGCTTCTGCCCATGGGTCTGGGCGCGATCCTCGTGAACCTGCCCATGGACGGCGCGCTCAAGGAGCTGCAGATACTCTACGACGCGGGCATCGTTACCGAGCTTTTCCCGCTGTTGCTCTTCATCGGCATCGGCGCGATGATCGACTTTGGACCGCTGCTCTCCAACCCCAAGATGATCCTCTGCGGCGCGGCGGCGCAGTTCGGCATCTTCTTTACGCTGTCGCTGGCGCGCCTGCTGGGCTTTACCCTGCAGGACGCGGCCTCCATCGCCATCATCGGCGCGGCGGATGGCCCGACCTCCATCTTCGTGGCGCAGCACTTTAAGACGCAGTACATCGGCGCCATCATCGTGGCGGCCTATTCCTACATGGCGCTGGTGCCCATCGTGCAGCCGCCCTGCATCCGCCTGGTCACCACCAAAAAAGAGCGCCTGATGAAGATGGAATACAACCCCGCCAACATTTCGCGCACCACGCGCATTCTCTTCCCCATCTTCGTCACCTTCATCGCCGGCATCGCCGCCCCCAAGAGCGTGGCGCTGGTCGGTTTCCTGATGTTCGGAAACCTCTTGCGCGAGTGTCTGGTACTCGATTCGCTCTCTGAGACGGCGCAGAAGGTGCTGGCCAACCTCGTCTCGCTGCTGCTGGGCCTGTCCGTGGCCCCGGTGATGGTGTGGTCCAAGTTCCTCAACATCAACACCATCGTCATCCTTGCCCTCGGTCTTGTGGCCTTCTGCTTCGACACCATCGGCGGCGTGTTCTTCGTCAAGTTCCTCAACCTCTTCCTGAAGAAGAAGATCAACCCCATGGTCGGCGCGGCGGGCATCTCCGCCTTCCCGATGTCCTCCCGCGTGGTCCACAAGATGGGCCTCAAGGAGGATCCGCAGAACTTCCTGCTCATGCACGCGGCGGGCGCCAATGTGGCCGGGCAGATCGCCTCGGTCATCGCCGGCGGCATGATCATTTCCCTCATCCCCACGCTTTAAGCAGAAGGAGGTACGCATATGCCTACGGTTGAAGAACAGGCCCTCGTGGCTTCGGAAGAAATGCTGCTCACCGAGGAGCAGGAGTTGCTGGATTCCCTCGCGGAACAGGTCGCGGAGCACGACGAATATCTGCGCTCCATCGGCATGGGTGAGGAGGAAGCGGATCCGTCCGACGCGCATGTCGATATCCACATCGACGGCCCGGCCTTCGTGGATTCCCTTGGCTACATGCTCAAGGGCATGATCGGCATCTTCCTGGTCATCGCCATCATCATGGCCGTCATCATGATCCTCAACAAGGTGACAGGCAAGGAAAAGAAGGAAGCGTAAGGAAACGCGACGCGGCCCGTGGGACGAACCCCACGGGCCGTTTTTTCATCGCGCGGCGGGGGAACGTTCCTCCGCCGCGCGCTTTTGCGTCAGGCGATGCGCTCCGCCGAGAGCGTAACCGAGGCGTTGGCTGCGGTGTCGGCGATGTTGATCGCCGCGGAACTGGTCAGGCGCACCAGTGTATCTGCGCCCGCCACCAGCAGCGCCTGGCCGCCAAAGGTGGCGCTCTGTCCCGCTCCGGCGCTCTTCATGGCGTGGACGACGCTGGAAAGCAGCGTCTGCTCGTTGGCCTGCAACCGCAGCACCGTGTCGATGGCAGCCTGCTCCGGCACGAACACCGTGTAGCGCAGAAGATACGTGCCCGCCTCGCGCAGCGTCAGCGCGTTCCGGGAAAGCGCGTAGTCCTCCGCAGGGCTGGCCAGCAGCGTGGAGAGGGTCAGCGCGCCGTCGGCGGCCTCGTTGCGCAGCGAACCGAGCTGATAGGCCAGCGCCGCCGTGCCTTTGCCCGCCGGGCCGGCCGGGCCGGTGGGACCGGCGGGAAGTACGAAGTCCAAAAGCCCCTGCCGCTCGTCGCCCACGTCCTGCACGCTGGGCGCGCCGTTCGGGCCGGTGATGCTGATGGAGCGCACGGCCAGATTGCGCGTGATACCGGCGGGCCCCGTCGGGCCGGTGGGGCCAGTCGGCCCGGTCGGGCCCTCCGCGCCCTGCGTACCGGCAGTTCCCTGCGGGCCAGTGGGGCCGGTGGGGCCTTCAGGCCCCTGCGCACCGGCAGGGCCCGTCGGCCCGGTGGGGCCGGTGGGGCCGCCCGAAGGGCCAGTCGGCCCCGTGGGACCCGTGGGTCCTTCCGCGCCGGTCGCACCGGCAGGGCCCGTGGGGCCGGTCGGGCCTTCGTCGCCCTGCAGACCCTGCGTACCGGCGACGCCCTGGGGGCCGGTCGGGCCCGTCGGGCCTTCATTGCCCTGCGCGCCAGCGGGGCCAGCGGGACCCGTCGGACCAGTCGGGCCCTCCGCGCCCGTCGCGCCCGCGGGACCCGTGGGGCCGGTCGGGCCTTCGTCGCCCTGCAATCCCTGCGTGCCGGCGACGCCCTGGGGGCCGGTCGGGCCGGTCGGGCCCGTCGGGCCTTCATTGCCCTGCGCTCCCGTCGCGCCCGCAGGGCCCGTGGGACCCGTCGCGCCCACCGGGCCTGCCGGGCCAGTCGGGCCTTCGTCGCCCTGCGCGCCCTGCAGGCCCTGCGCGCCGGTGGGGCCGGTCGGGCCTTCATTGCCCTGCGCGCCGGCGGGGCCCGTGGGACCGGTGGGGCCGGTCGGGCCGCCGGAGGGGCCGGTGGGACCCGTCGCGCCGGTGGGGCCGATCGGGCCCGTCGCGCCCGTGGCGCCAACCGGGCCGGTGGGGCCTTCATTGCCGGCGGGGCCCGTCGCGCCCGTCGGGCCGGTGGGGCCGGCGTCGCCAGTCAGGCCGATAGGGCCGGTGGGGCCCGTCGCGCCAGCCGGACCGGTCGCGCCGGAAACGCCCTGCGCGCCGGTGGGGCCGGTCAGGCCGATGGGGCCGGTCGGCCCGGTCGCGCCGGTCGGACCCATGACCGTAACAAGATTGTAGTCCGCTGAGGAACCGGGCGTGCCCGTAGGGTCGTTGACGTCGGCCTGATAGAGGCTTCCATCATAAAACACCAGATCGCCCATTCTGTAGGACGCGCCGGCGGCAAAGGGCTGAAGCGTTTCCAGGCCCTCGCCCTGCGCGCCCGTGGGCCCGGTCGGGCCCGTCGCGCCCGTCAGGCCCTGCGCGCCCGCCGCGCCGGCGGGGCCGACGGGGCCGGTGGCGCCCGTGGGGCCGGTCGGGCCGGTCGGGCCGGTCGGGCCAGTCACGCCGCCCGTAGGCCCGGTGGGGCCGCAGCAACAACAACCATAAGGGGTGGGACGACAATTCGTTTGACAGCAGCGACTCGCCGCGCGTAGACCGCCGCTGGAACATGTGCTATAATATGGATTGGGAAGCATCGACATCACCTCATCCTTCCTTGCTTCCCTGCATCGTATGTCGCCGCGCAGAGTGGCGTGCGGCGCGCCCTCAAGGAGGAAGCATGAAGCGAGGTTGGAAAATCGCCCTGTTCTGGCTGTGTTTCTGCGCCCTGTTTTTCGTCTGCGCCTTCTGGAACGGCCTGACGCTGCGGTTTTATCGCCTGGAAACGGACAAGCTCTCCGAGGACGCGCGCCTGCGCCTTGTGCTGCTGACCGACCTGCACAGCGCCGTCTACGGCGAGAATCACCGCGAGCTTCTTGATCTCGCGCTCGATCAGCGCCCGGACATGATCCTTCTGGGCGGCGACATCGTCGATGACGTGGAACCGCTGGAAAACGCGCGGACCTTCTTTGAAGCCCTCGCCCGCACCGGCGTCCCCGCCTGCTACGTCTCCGGAAACCACGACCGTTGGCGGCCGGACTTTGAAGACGTGCTGGAGGCGATCAAAGGTTACGGAGTAACCATACTGGAGGACGACGTGCTGCCTCTGGACACCCCGTGGGGGCAGGTGAACCTCTGCGGCCTGCGCGAATACCGCACGGCGGAGGAATGCGCCGCCGCCCTCGCCGCCTTTTCCGCCCTCTCCCCGGACGCTTACAACATACTCCTCGCCCATCGGCCGGACTACATCGACCTCTACCGCCAGCACCCCTTCGACCTCGTGCTCTCCGGCCACACCCACGGCGGGCAGGTTCGCATCCCCCTGCTGGTCAACGGCCTTTTCGCCCCCGATCAGGGCTGGTTCCCCCAGTACGCCGGCGGGCTTTACGAGGTGGGGGAGACATCTCTCGTCATCAGCCGCGGCCTTTCCTATAACCCGCGCCTGCCGCGCGTGTTCAACCCGCCGGAGGTCGTCGTGGTGGACGTCGTGGGCACGGCGCGCCGGGTCTTTTGACGAATGGGCGCGTCCGCGCGCGAAAACCGCGCATTTTTAACGGCTTTGCGTTTGACAATATGCGCGGATTGTGCTAAATTTTGATGTGTATGGGCACGTCCCACCGACATGTTTTGAAAGGAAGGATTCCTATGTCTCAGCTGAAAGGCGCCTGTATCATCGGCCAGTCCGGCGGCCCGACCTCCGTTATCAACGCCAGCGCCTACGGCGCGATCAAAACCGCGCTGGAAAGCGATTCCATCACCCGGGTGCTCGGCGCGCACCACGGCATCAAGGGCGTTTTGGACGACGACCTCTTTGACATGGGCAAGGAGGATCCCAGGGAACTGGAACTGATGAAGTACACGCCCTCCTCGGCGCTGGGTTCCTGCCGCTACAAGCTCAAGGACCCCGATGAGGACGATACCGATTACAAGCGCATCCTCGAGATCTTCAAAAAGTACGACGTCCGCTATTTCTTCTACAATGGCGGCAACGACTCCATGGATACCTGCAACAAGATCTCCAAGTACATGCTCAAAAACGGCTATGACTGCCGCGTGATGGGCATTCCCAAGACCATCGACAACGACCTGGCCGGCACCGACCACTGCCCGGGCTTCGCCTCCGCCGCCAAGTACATCGCCACCTCCATCATGGAAGTGTACTGCGACGCGCATGTGTACGACACCGGCATGATCACCATCATCGAGTGCATGGGCCGTCACGCGGGCTGGCTGACCGCCGCCGCCGCGCTGGCGGGCGTGAAGGGCTGCGGCCCGGACCTTATCTACCTGCCGGAGGTGGATTTCGACCTCGACGACTTCACCGCCAAGGTCAAGGCCATCTACGAAAAGAACAAGAACTGCATCGTCGCCGTGTCCGAAGGCATCCACGACAAGGACGGCGCCTTCATCGCCGAATACGCCAACAAGAACATGGCCAAGGACTCCTTCGGCCATGCCCAGCTGGGCGGTCTGGCCGCCTTCCTGGCCAACCACGTCAAACAGGCCACCGGCGCCAAGGTGCGCGGCATCGAGCTTTCCCTGCTGCAGCGCTGCGCGGCGCACTGCGCCTCCAAGACCGACATTGAGGAATCCTTCATGTCCGGCAAGGCCGCCGTGGAAAACGCCGTGGCGGGCATCACCGACAAGATGGTCGGCTTCGAGCGCGAAATGGTGGACGGCAAGTACGTCTGCAAGGTCAAACTGTTCGACCTGAGCGTCGTCGCCAATACCGAAAAGAAGGTTCCGCGCGAGTGGATCAACGCGGCCGGCGACGGCATTGAGCAGGGCTTCATCGACTATGCGCTGCCCCTTATCCAGGGCCAGACCGACATGACGGTCGAAGATGGCCTGCCGCGCTTTGTGCGCCTGAAGAAAGTCAAGGCCGAGGCGTAAGGCTCCAACAGCAAGGTCTCCCGGACAGCCGGGAGGCCTTTTTTTGTTCTTCGCGTCCTTGCAAAGCGGCGCGGCGCATGGCATCCGATCAGACGCTTTGCCGCGGGCCGGAAACGCAAATCCGCCCGCAGGCGTCCGCCGCGGAGACAGGATCGCCGGCGTCGGCCCAGGGGCGCGCCGCGATCGCATCCCTGGCTTTGCCGAAAACGCGCCGGGCGCGCCCGCCGTGCGGTTGGCGGAAACCCGCCCGCACCCGGCGCGACATGCGCCCTGGAACGCCTGCGCCACCCGCCATCCCGGTTTCGCATCTGCGGTCGATTGAAACATGGAAGCGCTTTCCCCATCGCAACCCGGCGCGCTGCCGAATCAGACAACGGCCCGCCTCTCGCCGGCCTGCGCTTTCCCACTGCGCGCCATGGCTGTGCAAACGCTCCTCCCCGCCCGGCCAGCGCGGTCGTCAACGCGGCGCAGACGCCCCGCCCCTGAGCGCGCCATGGCCAGCCGTTTCCCCACTGCGCGCCGGCCGCCGGCAAAATGCCGGATTTTCGCTTTTCCGCTTGACATACGCGTTTAGAATCGTTATAATATTCTTAGAATTATTCTAATCAATGGTGATCGCTATGACCGATTACGAACGGCGCATTTATGAACTGGTCAGCGCCTCGCACAGCCATATGACCGCCGAGGAAGTCCACAAACGCCTCAAGGGCGAATGCCCCGCCGTCTCCCTCGCCACCGTCTACAACAACCTCAACAAACTCTGGGCCGCAAAGCTCATCCGCAAAGTATCCGTACCCGGCGCGCCAGACCGCTACGACCGCGCCGCGCGCCACGACCACCTCGTCTGCCGCGGCTGCGGCAAACTCACGGACATCTGTTTTTCCGACCTCACGCCCGCCCTGCAGGCGCAGACCGGCGAGGAAATCCTCTACTACGACCTCAAGGTCATCTATCTCTGCCCCGAATGCCGCCAGAAGGCGAAAGGGGAGGGCAAGCGCTGAACCAACGCGCCGCGACGAACGCGGCGCGCCACGATAACGACCCCAAGGGAGGAAGTCATGGCATGAGATACGTCTGCTCCATCTGCGGCTATGTCTACGACGAGGCAAAGCAGGGCAAGCCCTTTGCCGCGCTGCCGGAAACGTGGACATGTCCCCTCTGCGGCGCGGCCAAGTCCGCCTTCGCCCCGGAAGCGGCGGCGAAGAGCGCCGCCCCTGCTCCAGCCGCCGCCCCGCCCGTCGAGGCGCACGGGGAAATGCGCAAGCTCTCCGCCGGCGCGCTGTCCATCCTCTGCTCCAACCTCGCCCGCGGCTGCGAAAAGCAGTATAAGGACGAGGAAGCCGCCCTCTTCCGCGAAATCGCCGACTGGTTTGCCGCCGCCGCGCCTGCCGCGGAGGAAACGGGCGCAGCCGCGCTTTCCGCACGCATGGGCGAGGACCTTTCCAGCGGCTACCCCGCCCTGCGCGGCGCGGCAGTGCAGGCGGGCGACCGCGGCGCGCAGCGCATTTGCGTCTGGGGCGAAAAGGTGACGGCCATCCTCAAAACGCTGCTGGAACGCTACCAGCGCGAGGGCGAAGCCATGCTGCGCGATACGGACATCTGGGTCTGCTCCGTCTGCGGCTTTGCCTATATCGGCAAGGAGCCGCCGCAACTCTGCCCGGTCTGCAAGGTGCCGTCGTGGAAATTTGAAAAGATCGAAGGGAGGGCCTCCGCATGAAACGCGTCGCGGTGCGCAACCTGCGCCTGTGTACCAAGGATTGCCTCTGCCTCTATGTCTGCCCGACCGGAGCGACGGACACGGAAAACAGCGTCATTGACGCAAGCAAATGCACAGGCTGCGGCGACTGCGCCGGGGCCTGCCCCAGCGGGGCCATCTCCATGGCGCCGCTGGAATACCCGCCGCAGCAAAAGAAAGAGGAAAACGTCGTTATCCTGGCCAACGCCCTGGCCGAGCGCAAGGCGGAGGAGGAAAAGATCGCCCTGCAAACGGCGGCGACAGCCGCGCAGGACGGCCTCTACCGCCTCAGCAAAGCCGTGGCCAAATCCGTTCGCCTGGTCGGGGAGGACATCCTCCGCGAAGCCGGCTATATGTTGCCCCAGAGCGGCAACGCCCACAACCTGCTCGCTTCCTGGGCAGTCAACCCGCCCGCCGAAGGCTTCCCGCTGGACGCGGTGTGGAAGCTGATGGAAGTCGTCCCCTGCAACGACAAAAAGAAAAAAGGAGAAAAGAAAATGAAAACGTACAAGTGCAAGGTCTGCGGCCATGTGTTTTCCGTTTCCGAGGGCGAAACGCCCGTCTGCCCCGTGTGCAAAGCCACCGGCGACAAATTGGAACTGATCGAGGCGCCCAAATCCAACCGCTACGCCGGCACGCAGACGGAAAAGAACCTCGAAGCCGCCTTCGCCGGCGAATCGCAGGCGCGCAACAAGTATACCTACTTTGCCTCCGTGGCCAAAAAAGAAGGGTACGAGCAGATCGCCGCGCTGTTTGCCAAGACGGCCGAAAATGAAAAAGAGCACGCCAAAATGTGGTTCAAGGAACTGAGCGGCATCGGCGACACGGCCCAGAACCTCCTGCACGCCGCAGAAGGCGAGAACTACGAGTGGACGGATATGTACGAAGGTTTTGCCAAAACAGCCGAAGAAGAGGGCTTCCCGGATCTGGCCGCCCGCTTCCGCCTCGTGGCCGCCATCGAAAAGCACCACGAGGAACGCTACCGCGCCCTGTTGCGCAATGTAGAAACCGCCGCGGTGTTCAAAAAGAGCGAAGTCAAGGTCTGGGAATGCCGCAACTGCGGGCACATTGTCGTCGGCACGGCCGCGCCGGAGATCTGCCCCACATGCGCCCATCCGCGCAGCTATTTTGAAATCAACGCCGAAAATTACTGACGCGGTCCGCCGCGACGATCCAGGCGGCACATGCGGCGTTTCTGCCTGGCAGAAACGCCGCCGTTCTAACGGCCGGCATCTCGGCCAGAACAATCCGCCTCCGCGCCTGCGGAGGCCTTTGTGCGGCGGGCGAAGCGGGCAGGCTGAAACCTTCCCCTTTCCGCGCCGCAGGGGCAATCTTCCGGCTTCTCGACCAAAACAATCCGCCTCCGCGCCTGCGGAGGCCTTCGTGCGGCGGGCGAAGCGGGCAGGCTGAAGCCTTCCACATTCCGCGCCGTCAGGGGCAATCTTCCGGCTTCTCGACCAAAACAATCCGCCTCCGCGCCTGCGGAGGCCTTTGTGCGGCGGGCGAAGCGGGCAAGCTGAAGCCTTCCACATTCCGCGCTGTCAGGGGACAATCCTCCCGGCATCTCGACCCCCAAACAATCCGCCTCCGCGCCTGCGGAGGCCTTCGTGCGACCTTCTTTGCGCCTGGCCGCTTCATTCTGCATTGCCCCCGCGGCAACGGTTTGGGGATGGGCGGCAAAGTCGATCGCGCCGCCGCGGAAGCGCTATTCAACGCGCCCGGGCCGTTTGGGGAACGGTCCGGGCAATCTATCTATAACGCCGCTACGGCCGGCGCTGGCCGGTTCGCGCTTACATCGCGTTTTCAAAGGCGATGCTGGCGATCATTTCCTCCATGCGCGTGCCGTAGCCTTCGGCGTCTCCCTCGGGAAACTGCGCGGTCACGCACAGGCTCAGGCCGTCGCCGGCGATGAAATAATAGCGGTAGGCGACGCCGCCGGAGATCACTTCCACCGTTCTGGCTTCGGAACCGTCCTCCATGGCAAAGGAGGAGATTTCGCTTACCACGGCTTCGGCGTCCTCAGTATAGGTTGCTTCGCCCAAAAAGCTGTCCGCATCCTCCGCCGTCAGGTCGGCGGTGGGTTGCACGGTCAGCGACGCATCCTGCGCGTCGAGGGGAGCATATACGTCGGCGATGAAGCCCATTTCCATATCCGCTATGTCGCCTCCCTCGGGAATACCCTCCGGCATGCCTCCCTCGGGAATACCCTCCGGCATGCCTCCCTCGGGAACACCCTCCGGCACGTCTCCCTCGGGAATCCCCTCCGGCATGCCTCCTTCGGGAATATTCTCCGGCGCCATGGCGCCTTCCATTCCGAACTGCAACTGCCAGCCGTCCTGCAGCCAGATGCTGTAACCGGATGGAGCGGTAAAAAGCGTTTCCTCAATGGTTTCGGTAACGCCATCGACGGTTATATCGCGCTGCCGCGTCTGTGCGTCGGTCTCCGCGAGCGCCGCGCCGCCAAACAGGGCCAGGCTTAGCAGCACAGCCAGCACTTTTTTCATTTTCAACATCCTTTCCGCAATCTGTTTTTCGTGGACGACCGCGCCGCCCGCGTTCGTTTCGCGTTTTTATTGCGCCGCCGCGCAAGCTTCGAGCACGCCTTCGAGAATTTCTCCCGCGATCATGACGCTTGCCTCGCCGTGGAGTACCAGGCAATACTGCACGTCGTCCACGAACCAGGCGTAAACGTCATAACCGCCGTTTTCCTCCGTCGCGCGGTGGGCGACGGAAACGACGTCCTCCCCTGCGGCGTGCTCTTCCTCGACTGGCTCGCTCATTTCCATGAACAGCCCGGAGATGTCGTCCTGCGTGCGCGCCGCGCGCAGCGTGCATGCAATCTGGTCCACCTGAAAGGTCGCTTCGCCGGTCGAGCCGCCGATGACGGCGTATTCCGCCTCGACGTTCTCGGGCGCGGCCACGGCAAAGCCCAGCCGGGCCTCGACCTGGGCGGCGCTTTCCATCTCCTGCCGGGGGTTGGGCGTTTCCGCCGCTGCAACGCCGCCCAAGGCGAGCAGCAGCGCCATCAGCAGGGTCAGACGCTTGCATATGGTTTCCATAAACATCCCCTCCTTTCTGGGGTACGAGGGCAGTATAGCACGCATACGGCATGGACGCATGGTCTTTCCATGAACAGTTTGTAACGTTTGCCAGGGCTTTTTCGCGGCGCATGTGGGGCGAAACGGTGGCCGCGTGTCCAAAGCGCGGGAAGGATTCCCCGGCCGGCAGGCGAAACGGGGCCGCGCCGCGCAAACAACAGAGCCTGTCCAACGCCGGCAAAACATCGCGGCAAAACGCCGTTGCCAAAATCGCCCAACGGCCGGGGCGCGCGCCGGAGGCTCTTTCCTGAAAAGGCGGGGCGCAATGGGGCGGCGAAATATGGGCCTTTTTATGGGGGCGGCGCACGGCCGTCCCTTTGGGGAATTTCTTAAAACTACGCTCCTAAAGCGCGGCGCATTTTCTCAAAACAGCCGCCGCGGGCTCGGTGGTTCTTTGCAGGCCCCGGCCCCTCCTCGGAGCGAAGCGCGATCCATCCGCCCGGCGGGCCGCGCGGCAAGGGCGGCGAATTGTTCACTCCCGGCGCGGTTTTTGCTTGCCCGGCCCCGTCGCGCGTGCTATAATAGCCCTGTATGGGAAGTTTTTTAAGGAGCGTCGCTATGAGCAGATTGGGAGACACCATCCGAACCGCGCGGATGCAGGCGAAAATGACGGAAAAGACCCTGGCCCGGAAATGCGGCATGGCCGAGGGCGTCATCAAGGATATCGAATCGGGCCGCCGCATCGTTTCCGACGATCAGGCCCAGCGCATTCTGAAAATCCTCGGCGTGGAAAACCCCGTTTCCGCCGAACTGGAAGTGGCGCAGGAACCGGAGGCGCCGCTCCGGCCGCGGCCGTACAAGCTGCCCGTTTCCGAGCCGGAAGCGCAGGCGGAGGGCGACAATTCCGCCTGGCTGGACGCGCTGGGCGGGGTGGTCAAACGCGTGCCGGTGACGGACGAGAATTCCACGGTGATCGACCATGTGCTCGTGCCCGTGGTGGGCGGCAAAATCGAGGGCGGCGCGCCGGACAAGGTGTTTTACTTCCGCTGCCCGGACGACGCTCTGCGCGGCTATCGCATCCACGCTGGCGATCTGCTGTTGTGCGTTCCGGCGCAGAAGGTGGAGGACGGGGCGATCTCCCTGTTCCTTCTTGACGGCAAGCGCGCCGCGCGCAAGGCCAACAAGCTGGACGGAAACCGCGTCCACTTGCAGAGTTACGACCGCGAGTTCGCCTCGCAAACGCTCCCCGCCGCCCAGGCGCGGGTGCTCGCCCGTTGCGTAAAACTGGAACGGAGGCTGTGACATGCGGCTTTTCTGCGATCTGCACATCCACTCCTGCCTGTCGCCCTGCGGCGACGAACTGATGACGCCGAACAACATCGCGGGCATGGCGATGCTCAAGGGGCTGGACGCGATCGCCGTGGCCGATCACAACTGCGCCCGCAACCTGCCGGCGCTGGCCAAGACCTGCGCCGCAATGGGCGTTTTGCTGCTGCCGGCGATGGAACTGACCACCGCCGAAGAAGCGCACCTGCTTTCCTACTTTCCCACCGTAGAGGCGGCGCTGGAATTTTCCGAGGAGATCCACGCCTATCTGCCGCCCATTCCCAACCGGCCCGATCTTTTCGGCGCGCAGCAGGTGCTCAACGAGGACGACGAGCCGGCGGGCGTGGAGGATACGCTGCTTTTGAGCGCGCTTTCGCTTTCGCTGGACGAACTGGTCGGGCGCATCAACGCGCGCGGCGGCGCGGCGGTGCCGGCGCACATCAACCGGGGCAACAACGGCCTTTTGAACGTGCTGGGTTTTTTGCCGCCGGGGCTGGACATCGCCGCAGTGGAGGTCTGGCGGGCGCTGCCCTGCGCGCTGGACGTCTCCGCCCTGCGCGTGCTGCATTCCAGCGACGCGCACTACCTGGAAAACATGCTGGAGCGGGAAGTTTCCTATGAAGTCGCCGAAAAAAGCGTGGAAGCGCTGTTTGCCTACATCAAAAGCGGCGCCTGTTAGCGCCGGGGAAGGCCGTCTATGATCACGTTTGAAGATATCAAAAACAACGAGGAAATCAACGCCTATATCCGCGCCGCAGACCGGGTGATGGACGCCATTGGCTATACCGAGCACTCCTTCGCCCATGTCACCCGCGCCGCCGAGCAGGCAGCGGACATCCTTGAAACGCTCGGCTATTCCGAGCGCACGCGGGAACTGGCCCGCATCGCCGGCTATATGCACGACATCGGCAACGCCGTCAACCGCCACGAGCACGCTCTCACCGGCGCGGTGATGGCCTTCCGCATCCTCGACAACCTCGGCATGAGCGCCGAGGAGATCGCCAAAGTCGTCTCCGCCATTGGCAACCACGACGAGGGCACCGGCGCGCCGGTCAACGAAATCGCCGCAGCGCTCATCCTCGCCGACAAGGGCGACGTGCGCCGCAGCCGCGTGCGCCCCCGCGCCGTACACGCCGGCGACATCCACGACCGCGTCAATTACGCCGTGGAAACCTCCTCGCTCGCCATCGGGCCGCGCCGCGACGCGGTGACGCTGCAACTGACCATTGATACCGATATCTGCGCGGTGATGGACTATTTTGAGATCTTCCTCACCCGCATGCTGCTCTGCCGCCGGGCGGCGGAGTTTCTCGGGCTGAAATTCAAACTGCTCATCAACGATATTACGCTTCTGTAGCCGTCTCCCGCGGGCAGCCAGCGCCGCCTGCAAAAATCGGAGCGTTGCGCGCCCCGGCGCTGGGCCGCCGCGTTCCGCCGGGGCGCTTACAAGCGCAGGCAGGACGATGGGAAACCGCGGCAAGCCGCCCGCTCGAAAGCCGGTTCGCCTTTCCGGCGGACGGCTTGTTGGAAGCGCCCCGCGAAAAGAACCGCCGCGCAGGGACGCGTATTTTCGCGCGCGCCTCCGGTTTTGCGAACGCATTGCTTCGACTGTGTCCGGCGAAGCGATCCCCCGTTTCGCGGGCGCGGCCGGTTTTGCTTGCCTTTTCCAGCGCCGCATGGTATAATACATTTGTAATAGTTTCGCAAAAGGGGAACAGTAAATATGAAGTTTTGGTTGCGCGCTTTCCTGGCGCTTGTTCTGTGCCTTGCGTTGACGGCAAGTCCCATGAGCGCGTTTGCTGCAGAGCTTTCCGGCGCAGCGACAACGGAGGAAACCGCGTCAGGCGCGCAGACCTTCTCCGCCGCCCCCGCGGCGCAGGCAGACGCATCCCTGGCGCAAACCGCGCAGACGCAAGAGGCGTCCGTTTCTATCGCGCCCTCCGCAACGGCGTCCGTCGCCCCCGAGGCCTCGCCCGCGCCCTCCGCTTCCACAACGCCGACGGCGTCCACGCGCGCCCCGGAAACATCTTCCAGCGCGCCCGCACGAGCGACGGGGCTGCGTTTCCAGAAAAGCGCGGCGGAAGCAATGCTGGAGGACGCGCGCGCCGGACTGGATTATACGCGCTTAAACAGCATCGAATTCCTGCCCGAAGGCGCGGCGGCCGAGCCGCTGACGCTGAGTGTGCGCGCCTGGCAGGACGGCCCGGAGAGCGACGATATCGCCGCCTTCGTCGCCTATGACGCCAACGGCCTGCGCCTGGAAAGCGCCGATTCGCCGGAAGCCGCCTATCTGCTTTTGGAGGGCTATGCCGCCGGCACGGTTTATATTCGCGCGGCGCTGCGTTCTGATGAAAGCGTCTATGCTGAATTCCGCCTGACCCTTCGCGCTGAAAGCGAGGGCGACGAAACGGACATCCCGGCTCCGACGGAGCCGCCTCTGCTGGAGGAATCGCTGCGGCCCGACGCGTCCACCGGGGAACCTTCTTCCCCTTCGGCGGGCGGTTCAGAGCCCGACGACAGCCTGACCCCCGGCGAGGAAACCACCCCCGACGGCGGCCTGACCCCCGGCGAGGAAACCGAACCCGATGAAACGCCGGAAGCCGCGCCGATCCAGTTGAGCGCGACGGAACTTTCGCTGCTGGTCGGCCAGCGGCAGACGCTCGCAGTCACGGCTGCGGAGGGCCTTGGCGAGGCGGTCTGGTCGGTCGATGCCGAGGGCCAGAGCGTCGTGCGCGTGGAGAACGGCGAGGTGGTGGCGCTGGAGGCCGGCGAGGCCACGGTCACCGTCTCCGCAACGGACGAAAGCGGCGCGACGCACGCCGCCGCCTGCGTCGTGCATGTCGCCTACGGCGGGGGCGTCTCCATCGCCGCTCCCGGCCTGCTCTTTATCGGCCAGGCCCTCCCCTTCGAACTCGCGGCCGACGGCGAATTTGCCGGGGACGCGCCCTATGAGATCGCCGTGGAGGGCGCGGCGGCGCTTGCAGACGGCGAAAACGCCCTGACGGGCCTCGAAGCCGGGCCGGCGCGGATAACGGTTGCGCGCACGGATGCAAACGGCGTCGTCCATCGCGCCGAGCACGCCCTGACCGTGCTGGACCCGGCGGAAGTTTCTGTACAGCTTTCGCAGACCGAGGCCGCCCTGATCGTGGGCGAAACGCTGACCCTGACGGCGCAGACTGCGCCCGAGGGGCTGGCCATCGTCTGGTCGAGCAGCGATGAAAACGTGCTCGTTGTAGAAAACGGCGTGATCGAGGCCCGTCAAAACGGCGTGGCCACCGTCGTCGCCGCCGTGGAAGGGACTGACGTCAGGGCGAGCTGCGAGGTTCGCGTCGGCGCGCACTGGGTTGTGACCGGCGCGGAATTTGACGAAAACGGCGTCGCGACGCTCTTTTCCAACGCCGCTTTGACGCTGGCGGCACAGTTGAAAGGCGCGCCGGAAGGAACGGCCGTTTCCTGGGAATATACGCCCGTGGAGGGCGTTTCCATCCAGCCGTCTGAGGACGGCGCCTCCATCGCCATTCAGGCGGAGGTGGACGCGCGCGGACGCATGCTCTGCGCCGACGGCCAGGAGATCGCGCTCACGGCGCGCGCCGGCGAAGAGACGTTTGCGTGTACGGTGCGGTTGCGCCAGTGGGTGCGCGGCGTCCATGTATACAGCGCCCCGGAATACGATCCGCTCGAGGTTGACGCCTTCGGCACGCGCACGCTCGTCCTCTACCTGGAGGAGGACGGCGCCGCCGCCTGCCAGCTTCTGGCCTCGGCGCAACCCGCCGGCAGCAGCGCCGTCGTCTGGCAGTCCACCAACGCGCCGGTGGCCACGGTGGATGAAAACGGCATGGTGACCGCGCTTACGCCCGGCCTTACCTTCATCATCGCCACTTCATCGGTCAACCCCGCCGCCTACTGCATGGTGGCCGTGCGCGTGGAAGAGCGCGCCCCGCAGGTGATCCTCGAACAGCCCAACCGGCAGGTGGGCCTCTATGGCGAGGAGGCGACGGTGTTCCGCTACAACGCCAGCGTCTATCCGCAGGACCTGGAACTGGTGTGGAAAAGCTCTGACGAATCCGTCGCCACGGTCGATTCGCAGGGCAACGTCACCTGCCTGGCGCCGGGTTTTGCGCGCATCTTCGTCTATTCCACGCAAACCGGCCTGGAGGCGCCGCTGGCCACGGGCGACGTGGAGGTCGTCCGCCATGTGGGCGAGATCCGCCTGCACACGGACCCCTTCCCCGGCATGAACGAAGCCGGACTGACGCTGGCGGTGGATCAGACCGTCTCCCTGGGCGTGACCGTGCTTCCCGAGGCGGCTGTCGAACGCGGCTACAGCATCGTCAGCGCCGACAGCGACATGCTCAAAATCGAGGGCAATCAGATCACCGGCCTGCGCGCCGGCGAAACGACCATCACCATCGCCTCGACCGATCTGCGCGAGGACGGACGCACGCCCAGCGTGACGCGCACGCTGCCCATCACCGTCGTGCCCGCGGGGCAGGGCGTCACTGCGTTCAACCTCAACCTCTATGCGATCACCTGCGCGGCGAACCAGGCGGGTTTCGTCCTTGCCGACGTCTCGCCCTACGCCGCGGACAAGAGCGTGCGCTGGTACATCGAAGACCCGGAAATCATGGAAATCCTTTCCGCCAGCGATACGCGCGTGGATGTACAGGCCACGGCGAAATCCGGCACAACCACGCTCTACGCCATCTCCTCCAGCGGCATCGTGCGCTCCTGCGCCATCACCGTATTGCCGCAGACGGCCACCGCCCTGCGCCTGATCAACCCCATCAACGGCATGGAATGCACCTCCTTTAACGCCATGCTGTATGTGGGCGAAACCTTCAAAATCGAAACCGTGCTCTATCCGGAGTATATTTCTCTGGAGCAGGACCGCGTCGTGGAGTGGCGCTCCGACAACAACAACGTGGCTCTGATCGGCAACGAGGGCCAGGTTTACGCCGTGGGGGCTGGCACGACCAACCTCTATGCGCGCACCAATACGAACTGCATCTGCCGCGTTTCGATCACGGTGCTCAACCCCACGATCGAGGCGCGCATCGACGTGGACGCGGATAAGACGCTGCAGACCTATCTGGGCGGCAGCCTTGCACTGAATTATACGCTCTACTTAAACGGCGCGACCGACGAGGACCCCACCCTCTATGAACTGGAGCCGTCGCTGGGCGACGCGTATAACAACATCCACTACGCGCCCAGCCCTCTGGCTGAAATGTACGATTTTATTTCCCTGGACTACAATCTGCTCTCCATTCTGATGGGCAGGGTGAGCGTTTACTGGGCCTCGGCCAATCCGGCGATCGTCCAGATCGACCAGTACGGCCGCATAACGGCCGTGGGCGTGGGCCAGACGCAGATCGGCGTGCAGCCTCAGGGCGTCGGTTACTACACCTGCCTGGTGAACGTGTCCGTCGAAGTGCCGCCGTCGCTGGAACTGACCGTCTGTGAAGGCGGCCTGCCCACAGACGAATTGACGCTGATCTACGGCGGCGGAGCGGACGCCTCGCGCCAACTGACCGCCGAGGTCTCCGGCGCGGAGGGAGAGTTCCCCATTTTCTGGTCCTCGGAGGATAAAAACGTCGCCACCGTGGACGCGACCGGCCTGGTCACCGCCACCGGCATCGGCACGACGACCGTGTACGCCTCCGTGGGCGGCGCAATAACGCAGCCGGTGCAGGTCACCGTTGCGCGCAGGGACGGCACTTCCGACATCACCTACCGCGCCCTGGTCATCGCCAGTTATCAGACGCCCAACCAGAAAGGCTACATGAACTTCGGCTGGAACAGCGCCATGCTGGTCTACAACACCATTGCCTCCACCAACGTGGCGGGAAGCCGTTATGTCCTCACCTATACCAACGCGATCTATTCCGTGGCGGATTTTGAGGCCGCCGTACGCTCGGCCTTTGCCGGCTCGAAAGAGGGCGACGTCAACATCATCTTCACGCACTCGCATGGCAGCGTTGACAACAACGAGTATATCTGGGGAATCTCCGGCACCGACGCGCGCGTCACCGGTTCGCAGATCGTCGATTATGCCGACCGCTATGCCCAGGGGCATACCATTCTCTGCATCGACTCCTGTTCGTCCGGCAATTCCTCGGGCAACAATTCCATCATCCAGCGCGTCAAAGCCGCGGACGTGGGGCGCATGGGCGCAAACAGCATGTCCATCATCACTTCGACCGACGCGATCAACACCTCGGGCTATCTGATCGCTTCTGAAAACGTCGCCTACGATTTCTTCGCGCAGGGCTTTGCCAACGCCGTGCGCGGCTCGGGAGAAATGACCATGGCGGAGGCCATCCGCGCCATTCAAACCGCGACGCACACCGCCTATGCCGACGCGCAACTGCGCTACGGCTCCGGTTCCATCGTCGGCGTCAACAATGTGCAGACGTACGTCTCCTCCAAGGCCGACCTGGTGCCCATGTTCGGCTGAGCGCGCTTGCAATCCAGCGGCCCTTCGCAAATCACGAAGGGCCGTTTTCGCCGGGCCGTTGAACGCCCCGCGCTGCGCTTTTCCCATGTCCTCGCCCGTCAGCGCGGCCGCAGGCCGGGAGGCGCGCCGCAGTTCAGCGACGCGGATGGATTCGTCGCGAAATGCTTCGCCCCCGCCCCGAAAGCAGACGCGCGGCCCTTCGCAAATCGCGAAGGGCCGCGCGGTTTTGTTCACCCGGTGGAAAAGTCGGCGCGGTTCATGCCGCGCGCAGACGCCGCTTCCGCCCGTTGCGCGTGGGTTTGCCGGTCTCTCGGCAACGGGTTCCCGGCCGCTTCCGCTTCTGCCGTTGCGCGGCAAAGCCCCGCATTGCACGCGCATTTCTTTCCGCAGCGCTCCTCAGGCGCCGCGCCGCTCCCCTTCCGCCGCGCTGCGGCGATAGCCAAGCGGCGTAGTGTGCAAATAGCGCTTGAAGCATTCGCTGAAATAACTGGCGCTGGCAAAGCCCACCGAACGCGCGATTTCCGCAACCGACAGGTTCGGGTTGCGCAGCTGTTCCATGCCCCGTTCCAGGCGGTAGCGGGTCACATACCCGCCGGGCGTCTGTCCCGTGTGCCGGCGAAACAGTTCGCAGCAGGCGCTGATCGACACGCCGCCCGCCGCAGCGAGATCGCCCAGGGATATCCTCTCCCGATAGTGCTCCTGCACATGGCCCAGCATGCGCCGCAGGGCCAGCGAGCGCCTGTCCGTTTCCACAGCCAGCGCCCTGGGCGCGGGCATGTGCCGCGTGAGCAGCGCCGCGGCCTGAAAGGCCTGGCTCATTACGGAAAGCTCGGCGGCGGGATCGTCCCCCTCCAGCAGAGCGCAGGCCTCGCGCACGCATCGCAATACGCCGCGCTGCCAAAGCGTCGTCCCCCGCAGCGGCAGGCAGGCAAAGGCGTCGTTGCGCGAAAGCGGCCGCACAAAATTCTCCCGCAGGTAGGCGTTCGCGCCCAGCAGGGACGGATGCAGCACCATGCAGAAATACTCGCAATCCTCCCCCTCGCAGCTTTCGCAGGCGTGCGCCTGACAGGAATTGACAAACAGCCCGTCTCCGGCGCGCAGCACATATCCCTCGCCGTTGACGGTGTAGCGCATCCTGCCCGCGTTTATGCAGACGAATTCAAAATCATCATGCCAATGGCTGCGCACACGGCGGTCGGGATAATCGGAAAGCCGCGCCCGGCAAGCAAACACCGTAAACCCCGGTCGGTTGTACTGCACGCGCTCCGATCCATCGCTCATTACATCCACAAAGGGCTGCACGTCGCTCCCCTCCTTTATCCGCATTTGTTCGCATATGCCTTTGATATGTCGGTATTTTACCTGTATTGTCGGTATTTTTCCACATTTGCCGTGTTTTTGCACGGTATATTACTATTTTATCACAACCATGCGCAAAGCGCAAGCCCGGCGGGGCCGCTTTTTTCATCCGCGGCGGTATTCCAACGGCGAAAGGTTCATGCGGCGTCGAAAGACCTTGCCGAAATAGCTGGCGGTGGCAAAGCCGCAGGCGACGGCAATTTCCGTAACGGAAAGGCGCGTCTCGCGCAGCAACTCGGCCGCCTTGCGCAGGCGATAATCGGTGAGGCTGGAAAGCGGCGTGGTGCCCAGTTCCTGTTTGAAGCAGCGGAAGCATTCGCGTTCGCACACGCCCGCGGCGGCGGCGATATCGGCGGGGGCGATGTCCTCGCCGTAGTGTTCGTGAATGTAGCCGAGCATCCGCTTCAGGCGCGCCGTTTCCGGCCCGGGCATGGGCTGACGCGCGCCGATCTGCGGCCGTGCCTGCGCATAGACGCCGCGCCACGCCGCGGCAAGCAGCGCGCATATCTCCAGTTCATAGCCGTCCGCCTCCTCCCCGGCGGCGGCAAACGCGCGCGAAAGCAGGTCAAGAATCTCGCGCTGTTTCGCGTCCGCGCGCGAAAGCGGCAACGCGTCCAGCGTCGGGCAATCCGCCACCGGAGCCACATAGCGCCGCATGGGCAGTTCCGCGGCGGCGAGCATGCCGCGATCGAACATATGCGTCTGCGTGCGCACGCCCTTCGCGCCTTCGAAGGCCTCGTTGCGGTGCAGCACGTTGGCGTTGACGAGAATGCCGTCGCCCGGCCTTACAAGATACTCTCCGCGCTGCGTACAGGTTTTGAGAACGCCCGAAACGCTGACATTGATCTCCAGCGTCGCGTGCCAGTGCCAGTCCACGCAGGGGCCGGAGTACCCGTCAAATTCGCAGTCGATGGCCGTATAGGGAAAACTGGGGTCGTATCCCTGCAACTTCTCCCGCTGCCGGTCGTCCAGCATCAATTCTGTAGGATGAAAAATCATATGCCGCCACCTTTGTCGGTATTTTGCGTTTATTTGTCGCTATAATCGTTGATTTCCGCAAATAATTTCATTATAATACCATTGTACCACAGAGCGGCACGAAAATCAAGGCAACGGGAGGGATTTGCATGTTTTTTCTCAACGTTCAAAACCCGGACGCGCTGTTTCAAAAAATTGGCGAATGCGAAGGCGCGGTCGTCTATCTGGACGGCGATGGCGCGCGCCGCGATCTCAAGCCGGTGGCCGCGCAGATGCTGACCTTCGGCGCGCCCCTGCGCCCGCGGGAGATACCGGCGCTGGAGGTGATCGCCGAACGCCCCGGCGACCAGGCGCGGTTGCTGCGCTACATGATGGACGCCTGTTGCTGAACAATTCACGCGCGGCAAAGCGGCGGCGCGCCCGATTCAAGGGCCGCTCCGCCGTCTCCGCAGCGAAAAACGCCTCCACAGAAGGAATGTGGAGGCGTTTTGTGTTTTGCGCCGCGGAAGGACGCTGCGCGAGCGCCGCAAGCTTCCGGGCGCGACGCCGAAAAGCGTTTGCCGCGCAAAGGGCGCGTTCCTCGCCCTCCGCCCATGGACGGCAGGAATTTGGAGGCGCGAGGGCGGATCGCATTCATTCAGAAGTTTGCCGGTGTGACGATGCTGGGACGGGACGTGCGCGAGGGCCGGCCGTCAGCGACAGCAGCCTTCATAAGCGTTTTGAGCGGGATCGGAACGCGCGCGAGGGCCGGCGCCGTCCGGCGACCCCCCGACAGGCCCGCTCTTCCCGGAAAGGCAGCTTCCTGTCCGGAGGCGGCCGTTTTCCGCTTCCGGAAAGCGGCGCGGCTTTTTTCGGCGTTCCCTGCGCCCGGGCGCGCCGGCGCTTCGCATCTCACTCGCCCCGATAGACGCTCGGAGGGACGTCCATGTAGCGATGGAACACCTTTCCAAAGTAGCTCACCGAGGAAAAGCCGCAGGCGGCGGCGATCTGCGTGGCGGAAAGTTCGCTGTCGCGCAGCATCAGCGCGGCATGGCGCAGGCGCACGTCCGTAAGGAAGATAATGGGCGTCACATCCACCTCCTGCCGGAAGCAGCGCAATCCCTCGGTGGCGCACACGCCCGCGTCGCCGGCGATGGCCGACAACTTGAGGTCCTCGGCAAAGTGCTCGTGCATATAGGCGATCATTCTCTTCACGCGGGCGTTTTCCGGGCGCATCGAGTTGCGGCGGCGCTTCCTGGGCCTGGTTTGCGGCGACGCCAGCGCCCATATGCGCCGCCAGGCGCGCGCAAGCGCGGAACTGATCTCCATCTCCCAGCCCGCCGGTTCATCCGCCGCGTACTGGAGCGCCGTTTGCATGATCTGCAGCGTTTCCCGCTCCTGCTCGTTTCCATCGGCGCGCAGCGGCAACGCCTCTATCTCCATGCAGGCGGCAAAGGGTTCGACAAATTGACGCACAACGCGCTGCGTCCCGGCAACGGCCGCAATCTCGAAGCGCTGCGCGCTGTAGCGCACGCCCTCCATCCCCTCGTGGGCGCGGTAGACATGCAACACGCCGGCGTTGATCAGGCATCCGTCGCCAGCGCGCAGAGTGAACGCGCCATCATGGGTGCAACAGTCCATCTCGCCCGCATGCACGAGGACAAATTCGAACACTCCCTCGTGCCAGTGCCAGGGCGTTTGCCGGCGCGCATATTCGTCCATGCAGCCTTCCAGGGCCGCGTAGGGAAAATCCTCGGCGAAGCCGGGAATGGCTTGCCTTCGGCTGTCAGCCCACTGTAGTTCGGCAATGTGCTGAATCATAGTTCCACCGCCTTCTGTCTTTTCGTGTCCTGCCGCCGCGCGCGGCGCCGAACCGCGCAAGCCAGGGCTTCCCGGCGCGCGGCCGCAAAGGTCTCGCGGCTAGCGCGCCGCCGATTGCTCGGCGAGCCATACGCGCTGGCCGTCGCTGATCAATTCCACCGTGCCCTCGCGCGTGAGCAGCACGCGCGCGCCGGTCATCTCCAGGGCGCGCACGGTTTCCGGGTCCTCCAGATCGTCCTCAGCGCTGGTGATAACGGCGTATTCGGGCGAAACGGCCTGGAAAAACGCCGCGCTCATCTCGCCATAACGGCCGTGATGCGGCGCCTTGAGCACGTCGCTGCGAAGGCCGCCTTCGTCGAGCAATTCGGCCAGCCGCGCGTCCTCGGCGTCTCCGGCAAAAAGGAAGCGCACATCCCCGTAGGCAAGCCGGACGACCAGGGAAAAATCGTTTTCCTCGCCCTCGCCATAATCGTCCTCATTGGCCACGTCGATGGCAAAATCGCATCCCCCGAGGGAGAATTCCACGTTCCCGGCAAGCGCCTCCGCCTCGACGCCGGCCTCTTCCAGCGCTTCGCGGTACTGACGGTACTGCTTGGAATCCTTCGCGTAATCCGGCTCCAGCACGCGTTCCACCTCGACGCGTTCGAGAATCTTGTCCGCGCCGCCGACATGATCCTTGTCAAAATGGGTGATGACCATCAAATCGAGGCGCTCGACGCCCCGCTCGCGGATGGCCTCGGCCAGTTCCTTTCCATCGCCATTCTCGCCGGCGTCGATAAGCGCGGCCGCCTCGTCCGTGTAAAGCAGAATGGCGTCGGCCTTGCCCACGTTGAAAAAGACCACGGTCAATTCTTCCGCTTCCTCGCCCGCGGCGCAGCCGGTCAGCAGCAGGCACAGCGCAGTCAGCAGCCATAACGCTTTGCGCATGTTCTCCCTCCTTGGGAAAAGGTCGCTCCGGCGAACTGGCGGGCGCCGGAGCGAAGCGCGACCTTACAGCGCCAGCGCCGCCCCCTTGTCGTAAACGGGCTTGAGCGCGCCGTAGAGTTCGCAATAGATGGAGTAGGCGTCCTGATAGGCCTTCTGGTTCTCGCGGATGGGCAGGGTCTCCGTCTCCACCTGGATGATGGAGGCGGCTTCCTCCAGGCTGCCCCACACGCCCGCGCCCACGCCGGCCACAAGGATGGCGCCGTAGGCGCCGCCCTCGCCGGAGGCGGACATGGTGTATACCGGCAAATCGAAAATATCGGCCTGCATCTGCCGCCACAGCGGCGATACCGAACCGCCGCCGGAGGAATAGACCTTCTCGATGGGCACAAAGCCGTTCATCAGATCCACGAGCTGGCGCAGGGAATAGGTGACGCCCTCCATCACCGCGCGGGTGATGTCGCCGCGCGTGGAGGACAGCGAAAGGCCGTAGAACACGCCGCGGGCGTTGGGGTCCGGATACGGGCAGCGCTCGCCGGACATGTAGGGCGCAAAGAGCACGCCGTTGGCGCCGGGCCGGGACTGCTCGGCCGCCTGGCCCATGAGGTCGTAGACGTTGCCCTTGCCCTGCGCGGCCATTTCCTTCAAGTGCTCGCAAAGGGTGTCGCGGTACCAGCGGTAGCTGCCGCCGGCGGACAGCGTGCAGCCGATGGCCTGCCAGAGGCCGGGGGCGTTGTTGCAGAACATCTGCAAAGCGCCCTTGGGGTTGTCGAAGTACTTGTCCAGCGCCATGGAGACGTTGCCGGCCGTGCCGATGACCACGCCCACCACGCCGGGCTTGACCAGCCCCGCGCCCGTGGTCTGGATCACCGCGTCGCCGCCGCCGGCGTAGACCGGCAAGCCCTCGGGCAGGCCCGTTTCCTCGGCGCAGGCGCGGGTGACGCGGCCGGCGAGGTCCGTCGATTCGAGCACGTCCGGGAAGATGGCCTTGTCAAGGCCGGCCAGGGCGATCAAATCGTCGGCCCAGACGCGCTCGCGGGTATTGAAAAAGCCTGTGCCCGAGGCGTCGGAGGCGTCGATGGCCACCTCGCCGCAGACCTTGAAACGGATGTAGTCCTTGGGGCAGATGAAGCGCGTCATCCTGGCAAACAGTTCCGGCTCCTCCTCCTTGAACCAGATGAGCTTGCCGCCGGTGTAGCCGGCCAGCATCTGGTTGTTGGTGTAGGTGAGCAGGCCGGAAAGGCCGCCGGCCTTTTCGGTGATCCAGTCGCACTGCTTCTGCGTGCGGCTGTCGCACCAGAGGATGGCGGGGCGGATGACGCTCAAGTCCTTATCCAGCGCCACCAGGCCGTGCATCTGGCCGGAAAAGCTGACGCCGGCGATCTGCTCCTTGGGCACGTTGGCCTTGGGGAGGATGACCTTCAGGCCGCGCACCACGGCGTCCCACCAGTCCTGGGGGTTCTGCTCCGCCCAGCCGGGCTTGGGGGTGGAGAGGGTATACTCCTGCGTGGAGGACGCCAGCACCGCGCCCTTGTCGTCCACCAGGATGCACTTCGCGCCGGAGGTGCCGATGTCCAGGCCGATCAGGTATTTGCTTGCCATGCGTTTCATCCTTTCGTCTTTTCGTCGGGTTTGACCTTGATCTTCTTGAAATTGAGGCGGTTTTCCGTGCCGCTTAAAAGCCTGCGAATGTTGGCGCGGTGGCTGAAAATGGCCGCCGCCGCCAGAAGGATGGCGAAGATGAGATACATCCAGAAATCCGGGCTGTCGCGGTAGACGATGCCCATAACGATGGGGAAGGCCGCCGCCGTGGTCAGCGAAGCCACGGAGACATAGCCCGTCAGCGCCGCCACCAGCACCTCCAGAGCGAGAAATCCCAGCGCCATCGGCCAGGAAAGGGCGAAGATGATGCCCAGCGAGGCGGCCATGCCCTTGCCGCCGCGAAAGCCGCTGAACACCGGCCAGTTGTGGCCGATCACGGTCATGAAACCGCCCACCAGCAGCCCCGTCTCGCCCGCCAGCCACTTGCCCAGCATACAGGCCAGAAACGATTTGAGCACATCGCCCACCAGCGTCAAAGCGCTCGGCAGCCACCCCAGCGTGCGCAAGACGTTGGTGGTGCCGGCGTTGCCGCTGCCGTGTTCGCGTATATCCATGTGATAGCGCTCCGAAACGATGAGGCCCATGGAAATATTCCCCAAAAGGTAGCCCGCCACGACGATCACCGCGTAACGCCAGACCATAAGCATCCCTCCGCAATGCGAATCTAACGGAATTTTCCGGATCAGTCCTCTTTCTTGGAGCGCTCCCGAAGGATGAACCGCAACGGCGTACCCTCAAACCCGAACGATTTGCGGAACTGGTTTTCCAGATAGCGCTCATAGGAAAAGTGCATCAGTTCCATATCGTTGACAAAGAGCACGAACGTGGGCGGCTGCACGCCCTGCTGCGTGGCGTAGTAGATCTTGAGCCGGCGGCCCGAAGTGGCCGGGGGCTGCAGCGCCGCCTGCGCGTCGGCCATGACGTCGTTGAGAACGCCCGTGGTAACGCGGCGGGTGGCCTCTGCGTAGACCGCGCGCACGCTCTCCAGCACGCGATGCGCCCGCTGCCCGGTCTTGGCGGAGATGAACAGCACCGGCGCGTAGGCCATGAACTTGAGCTGCTGGCGCACATCCCTGACGTATTTTTCCAGGGTGCCGGTCTCCTTTTCCACGGCGTCCCACTTGTTGACGCAGACGACCGCCGCCTTGCCCTTTTCGTCGATATACCCGGCAATTTTGGCGTCCTGCTCGGTGACGCCCTGCGTGGCGTCGATGAGCAGAAGCGCCACGTCGCAGCGGTCGATGGCGGCCAGGGCGCGCACGACGCTGTAGCGTTCCAGGGACTGCTGCTCGATGGCGCGCTTTCTGCGAATGCCGGCGGTGTCGATGATGACGAAGGCGTCCTCGCCGTCTGTAAAGCGCGTATCAATGGCGTCGCGCGTGGTGCCGGCAATGTCGGAGACCATTACCCGCTCCTCGCCGAGGATGCGGTTGACCAGCGAGCTTTTGCCGACGTTGGGCTTGCCGACCACGGCGATCTGAATGGGCCTGTTTTCGTCCTCTTCGACATCCTCCTGCGGGAAAAGGGCGCATACTTCCTCCAGCAGATCGCCGAAGTTCAAAAGGTTCACCGAGGAGATGCCGATGGGGTCGCCCATGCCAAGCTGGTAGAAATCGTAAATCTCGTCCATCATGCGCATGTTGTCGATCTTGTTGACCACGACCATTACCGGCTTGCCGCTTTTTCTGAGCATATCGGCGACGTTCTCGTCGTCCGCGGTCAGGCCCTGCCGGCCGTCCACGAAAAAGAGAATGACGTCGCACATCTCCACGGCGATCTCCGCCTGACGGCGCATCTGCGAAAGCAGCGGATCGTCGCTGCGGGGATCAATGCCGCCGGTGTCGATGAGCGTAAACTTGTGGTTCTGCCATTCGCAATCGACGTACACGCGGTCGCGCGTCACGCCGGGGGTATCTTCGACAATGGCGATGCGTCTGCCCGCCATCTGATTGAAAAAAGTGGATTTGCCCACGTTCGGGCGGCCCACGATCGCTACCAACGGCCTTGCCATCTGCTTGCCTCCAGTATCGCCGAAAGCAGTTCGTCGCCCCGCCGTCCTACCGGAATGACCGGCTTTTTGAGGGCGCGGGAGACCTCCTCCAGCGTCATATCGTCCAAAAACACATTGTCCCCATCGCGCAACATGCATACGGTGACCAGCACCGCCGCACATTCCTCGTTTTGCAATTCCCGCAAAAGGTCTCCGCCGGTAAGCAGCCCCGAAACCGTCACCGAAGGCCCGAAAAAGCGGTTTTCCACCGGCCGCACCGCCGTGGAAACGCCCGTTACCGGCCGCGCCGCCAGCATTTCCCGCAAAAATGGCGCCGCCGAAACGCCGCAGGCGATGGTCAGCTTCACCGCGCCGCCGGGCCGCTTCATCGCTTCGGGAAGTTCGCGATAGGCCTCGTCAAATTCCGTCTGCAAAAGGCGCAGCATGCCCACGCCGTCGTCGATCTGCCCGTAATCCTCGTATTCCTCCTCCGGCGGCACAGCCCAGTCCGCGGCGAGGTAAAACTCGTCCGAGGGAAAAACGAAGCGCGTGCCCAGCCTTTCAAGCAGCCTTGCGCGCCAGCGCTCGGCGATCTCCAGCACCGCTCGGGCCTCCGCCCGCGTATATTTATGCAACGGATGCAGCCCCTCGCGGCAGCCCGTCAGCCCCACGGGCACCAGCGCCAGCGACTGCGCCGCCGGGTGCATGGCGGCGAGTTTTTCGATGGTGTCCTCAAGCGCCGCGCCGTCGTTCAGGCCCGGGCAGAGCACCGCCTGGGTGTGAAACTGGATGCCGCCCCCGGCCAGGGCTTTCAATTGCTCCGGCAGGCGCGCGCCCCGCGGCGTTCCGAGGATGCGGCAGCGCAGGTCCGGATCCATGGCGTGCACGGAGATATACAGCGGCGAGGCGTGGCGGCGGATGATGCGCCCGATCTCGCGATCGGAGACATTGGTGAGGGTCACATAATTGCCCATCATCATGCTCATGCGCCAATCGTCGTCCTTGACGCGCAGCGAGGGCCGCGCAAGCGGGGGCAGCTGGTCCACGAAACAGAACAGGCAGCGGTTGCAGCAAAGGCGCGTGCCCGACATCAACGGCCTGTCAAAATTCAGGCCCAGCGGCGCGTATTCGTCCTTGTGAAGATCGCACAGAATCTCTTCCCCGCCGCGGCGCACCCGCAGGCGCAGGCGGCGGTTGGCGCACAGCGCCTCGTAGTCCAGAAGGTCGGCGACATATTCGCCGTTGATCGTCAAAATCTCGTCGCCGCCGCGCAGGCCCAACGCTTCGGCCAGGCTGCCGGCGTCCACCGAGGCGATCCTCTGCGCCATCGTTTTCCTCCCAAAACCTGCAAACTTCTCCTTTTATCATTATGTCCCAAAGCTGGGCTTTCGTCAATAGCGCGAGACGTCTTTTCCGCCAAAATTTGTTGAAAAAGGTGGAATTTAACCAATGAAGACTTGCCTTTTGGGTCACAATAATTTAAAATAAGATAGATTTATCTCCACGGGAATCTTGTATCTAGGGAGGAATATCATGGCGACAACGAAATACGTCTATCTCTTCAGCGAAGGCAACGCCAGCATGCGCAACCTGCTGGGCGGCAAGGGCGCGAACCTTGCGGAAATGACCTCGCTGGGCATGCCGGTACCGCAGGGCTTCACGGTCACCACCGAGGCCTGCACCCGCTACTACGACGATGGCAAGACCATTGGCGCGGACATCCAGGAACAGATCGACGCGGCGCTTGTCAAGATCGAGGAGATCAACGGCAAGAAATTCGCCGATCCCAAAAACCCGCTGCTGGTTTCCGTGCGCTCCGGCGCGCGCGCTTCCATGCCCGGCATGATGGACACCATTCTCAACCTCGGCCTCAACGACGAAGTTGCCGCGGGCCTCATCGCCGGCAACCCCGATCCGAAGTTCGAGCGTTTTGTTTACGACTCCTACCGCCGTTTCATCCAGATGTTCTCCGACGTGGTGATGGAGATTCCCAAAAAGACCTTCGAAGTCATCATTGACGAAGTCAAGGAAGCCAAGGGCGTCACCGAGGATATCGACCTGGACGTCAACGACATGAAGGAACTCGTTTCCCGCTTCAAGGCCTACTACCGCGAGCAGAAGGGCGCCGATTTCCCCACCGACCCCAAGGCGCAGCTGATGGAGGCCGTCAAGGCCGTGTTCCGCTCCTGGGACAATCCCCGCGCCAACGTCTATCGCCGCATGAACGACATCCCCTACAGCTGGGGCACCGCCGTCAACGTGCAGCCGATGGTGTTCGGCAACCTCAATGAAAACTCCGGCACCGGCGTCGCCTTCACGCGCGACCCCGCCACCGGCGAAAAGGCGCTGTTTGGCGAATACCTGATCAACGCCCAGGGCGAGGACGTCGTCGCCGGCGTGCGCACGCCCAGCCCCATCGCCCGCCTGAAAGAGGACATGCCCGCGGTGTACGAGCAGTTCCAGAGCATCGCGCACAACCTCGAAAACCACTACCGCGACATGCAGGATATGGAGTTCACCATCGAAAACGGCAAGCTCTATATGCTGCAGACCCGCAACGGCAAGCGCACCGCCGCCGCCGCTTTGAAGATCGCCGTCGATCTGGTGGACGAGGGCATGATCACCGAAGAAGAGGCCGTTTTGCGCGTGGAGCCCAAGCAGCTCGACAGCCTGCTGCATCCCATGTTCGATTCCAAGGCCCTGAAGGCCGCCAAGCCCATTGGCGCCGGCCTTGCCGCTTCCCCGGGCGCCGCCTGCGGTCAGGTGGTGTTCACCGCCGAGGACGCCACCAAGTGGGCCGAAAAGGGCCACAAGGTCATCCTCGTGCGCCTGGAAACCTCTCCGGAGGACATCGAGGGCATGGTCTCCTCGCAGGGCATTCTCACCGTGCGCGGCGGCATGACCTCCCACGCGGCGGTCGTGGCCCGCGGCATGGGCACCTGCTGCGTCTCCGGCTGCTCCGAGATCAAGATGCGCGAAGGCGCCTTCGAGTTGGGCGGCAAGACCTACACTGAGGGCGACTGGATCTCTCTGGACGGCTCCACCGGCAAGATCTATGGCGAAGCCATCCCCACCGTCGAGGCCACCATTTCCGGCGATTTCGGCCGCTTCATGGCCTGGGCGGACGCGGCCCGCAAGTTGACCGTGCGCACCAACGCCGACAACCCGCGCGACGCCGAGCAGGCCGTCAAGTTTGGCGCGGAGGGTATCGGCCTGTGCCGCACCGAGCATATGTTCTTCGAGGGCGACCGCATCCGCGCCATGCGCGAGATGATCGTTGCCAAGACCGTCGAGGCCCGCAAGATGGCGCTGAACAAGCTGCTGCCCTATCAGCAGGGCGACTTTGAGGCCATGTACCGCGTGCTCGAGGGCCGCCCGATGACCGTGCGCTACCTCGATCCGCCGCTGCACGAGTTCCTGCCCACCCGCGAGGAGGATATTGAGGATCTGGCCAAGGAGATGAAGATCTCCGTGGACGAACTCAAGGAGACTGTGGACAGTCTGCATGAGTTCAACCCGATGATGGGCCACCGCGGCTGCCGTCTGGCCGTCACCTATCCCTGCATCGCCGAGATGCAGACCCGCGCCGTCATCAGCGCCGCCATCAACGTCAGCCGCGAACATCCCGAGTACAACATCGTGCCCGAGATCATGATCCCGCTGGTCGGCGAGGCCCGCGAGTTGAAGTTCGTCAAGGACGTTGTGGTCAAGGTCGCGGATGAACTGATCGCCGAATCCGGCCTGGACATGAAGTACCACATCGGCACGATGATCGAGATCCCGCGCGCGGCCGTCACCGCCGACGAGATCGCCAAGGAGGCCGAGTTCTTCTCCTTCGGCACCAACGACCTGACGCAGATGACCTTCGGCTTCAGCCGCGACGACGCCGCCAAGTTCCTCGGCGCTTACTACGACAGCAAGATCTACGAGTTCGACCCCTTCGCCAAGCTGGATCAGGTGGGCGTGGGCCGCATGATCGAAATGGCCGTGACCCTCGGCCGCAAGACCCGTCCCGACATCAAGCTGGGCATCTGCGGCGAGCACGGCGGCGATCCGTCGTCCATCGAGTTCTGCCATAAGCTGGGCCTGAACTACGTTTCCTGCTCTCCGTTCCGCGTGCCGATCGCCCGCCTTGCCGCCGCGCAGGCCGCGATCAACGAAAAGAACGCGAAGTAAGGCATCGCAACAATGGAGCCGCTCCCTTCCGGGAGCGGCTCATAGCGCTGACAAAGCCCACAACCGCAAAAATTGCCTTGATAAAATGAAAATCAGTGGCAATTTTTGCTTCCTGCGTCAGCTGCACTTGCAGTCTGCGGTCACTTACGTCCATGTAAGCTCTCTTGACT
>DVIA01000025.1 GCA_018711655.1 Candidatus Pullichristensenella avicola | reverse complement strand
GGCCGTACACAACCGTCAGGGCGTGGAATACCTGCGCAGCCACGGCTTTGACCGCGCTGTGCTGGCCCGGGAAATGCCGCTTTCCGAAATCGAAAAATGCGCCGGACTGGGCGTGGAGCTGGAGGCGTTCTGCCATGGAGCGCTGTGCGTTTCCTGCTCCGGGCAATGCCTGTTTTCCAGCCTGGTGGGCGGCCGCAGCGGCAACCGCGGCATGTGCGCCCAGCCCTGCCGCCTGCCCTACCAGCTGGGCGACGCGCGCGGATACCTGCTCTCCCCGCGCGATCTTATGCTGATGGACGATCTGAAGGCCATGGAACGCGCCGGCGTCGTCTCCTTCAAAATCGAGGGGCGATTGAAGCGCCCCGAATACGTCGCCATCGTCACCGGCGTCTACCGCCGCGCCCTCGACGGCGAGGCCATTTCCGAAGCCGACCGCGAGGCGCTTTTGCAAATTTTCAACCGCGGCGGTTTCAGCCGCGGCTACCTGCGCAAAATGAACGACGCGGCGCTGATGTGCCCCGCGCGCCCCAACCACATGGGCGTGCTGGTGGGCGCGCGCGGCGTTCTGAAGCGCGACGTGGACGCGGAGGACGCGCTGGTGGAACGCGCCGGCGGCGAAGAGCGGCCGGTGAAACTGCAGGGCCGCGCCGGCGAGCGCGTGCGCGTGCGCGGCGACCTTTACCGCCTGGTGGACGCGCGGCAGATGCGCGCGGCGCGGGAAAGCTATGCCCATGAGCGCCGCGCGATCCCCATCACGGCGGCCCTGACCCTGCGCGTGGGCGAAAATATGCGCCTGCGCGTGAGCGACGGGACGCATACCTTCGAAGCGACGGGCGAAATCGCACAGCCGGCGCGCAGCAAACCGCCGGACGTTTCCCGTCTGCGCGAACAGATCGGCAAAACCGGCGGCACGCCCTATGCGCTGGCGGACATCGCCATCGACGCGGATGAAACGGCCTTTGCCGCCGCCGCCCAACTCAACGCCCTGCGCCGCGCCGCGCTGGAGGGACTGACGCAGGCGCGCTGCGCGGCCTTCCGCCCCCGGCGCGCGCCCGGCGCAACCTCCGTCACGGCGGCGGAAGCCCCCTCTTCTCCTGGAGCGCCCGGCGCGGGGCACGGCTCCGCAACCCCCGTCCCGGCGGCCGGGGACAAGGCGCGGCAGGAGAAAAACGCGGATGAGGCGCCCACAACCCCCGTCCCGGCGGCCGGGAAAGCGTTTCTCCCTTTGGAGGATCGCGCCGCGCGGCGGCCGGAAGCGGCGCGCGTGCGGCTCATCGCCCGTTCCGACCGGCCGGAAATCCTGCTCGCAGCGCTGAAGGCAGGGGCGGACGAGATCGTTCTCGACCCCTGCGATTGGCGAAGGGAGGCGCTGGAAGCGTGCCTTTCCGCTCTGGAGGGCGAAGCTTTCGCCCTCGCCCTGCCCGCCGTGGCCAACGCGGGGGTGCTGGACGGCGCGCACGCCTGGGCGCGGGAGCATGCGGCGCGTCTTACGGCCGTCTACGCCGCCAACGTCGCGCACCTTTCCATGGACTGGGGCGTAGAACTGCGCGGGGATTTTGCCCTCAACCTCTTCAACGCCCGCGCTGTGGCGGAAACGGGGCTTGCGCGCTACATGCCCTCTCTGGAACTGACGGCGCGGCAGATGGCGGACCTGCCCGGGGAAAAGGAACTGTTTTTCTGGGGACGCGCGCCGCTGATGCGCCTGCGGCACTGTCCCCTGCGGGCGGCGCTGGCCCTGCCCGGCGCGCACGACGCCTGCCGCCGCTGCGACGGCGCCGAGACGCCTTTGGACGGCATGGCGCTCGTCGATCGCCGCGGCGCGGCGTTCCCGCTGCGGCGCGTGGCCTCGAAGGAAGGCTGCGTGGTGGAGGCGCTCAACAGCGTGCCCCACTGGCTGCTGCCCAGGCGCGAGCGGCTGTGCGCCTGCTCGGGGTGGACGCTGTTTTTGCGCGCGGGCGAGCCGGCCCGCGCCATCGTCGCCGCCTGTCGCGCCGCCCTCGAGGGCGAGACCGTCGATTTTTCGCCCTTCGCGGGCATGCAAACGACCTCCGGCCACAATTTCCGCGGCGTGGAGTAAGGCGGTCGCCGCGCGGCGGCCGCGGGGCGAACGTCCCCCTCTCTGCGGCGCGACCGCGCAAAACCCGGCGCGCATGCGAAGGGTCCGGACGGCGGGCGGATCGCCCCTGCGCGCCGCAAATCCGGCCGCAAAGCTCTCCTGGGCGGATCCGTCCGGCTTCGCCGCGCGGCGCCCGCGCTTCAGGCGCTGCGGTCGCCTTCCAGACAGGAACCCGCGCGGAACCGGCCGGCGCGCCTTCGGCGAACGCCCGCATAGAGGCCGCAAACCGAAGGCCGGCCTCGCGCGCAAAACGAACATCCGGACGATCTCCGGGGAGTGGAAAACGATGCAAGAACGAAACCTGCGCGTACTGGAATACCCCAAAATACTCGAGCGGCTGGCCGCCATGGCCATGACCGAGCCGGGCAAGGCTGCGGCGCGGGCGCTGCGCCCCTCGGGCGATATAAGCGAAGTGCGCCGCCTGCAACAGGAGACGGAGGAGGCGCTGTCCGCCTACGCCTACCATGGCGGTTCGCCCATGGCCTATTTCAGCGACGTATCCGAATACCTGCAACTTGCCAAGGTCGGCTCCACGCTGTCGATGAAGGCGCTTTTGACCATTGCCGAGGGTCTGCGCGCGGCGCGCACGGTGCGCGCCGCCCTGGTCAGCGACCGCGAGGACACGCGCGCGCTCTCCTCCATCGCTTCGGAACTGGCCACGAACCGCTCTTTGGAGGAAGATATCTTCAACGCCATCCTTTCCGAAGATGAAATGGCCGATCGCGCCAGCCCGGAACTGTACGACATCCGCCGCCGCCTGCGCGCCCTCAACGACCGCGTGCGCGACCGGCTCAACGCCATCATCCGTTCCTCGTCGATGCAGAAATACCTGCAGGACGCCATCGTCACCATGCGCAACGGCCGTTACGTCATTCCCGTGCGCGCCGACAGCCGGCAATTCGTGCCGGGGCTGGTGCACGACCAGTCCGGCAGCGGCTCGACCCTATTCATCGAGCCAACCGCGGTGGTCGAAGCCGGCAATGAGATCAAACAGTGGACGCTCAAGGAGCGGCAGGAGATCGACCGCATCCTCGGCGAGTTCACCGACCGCGTTGCCCCGGACGCCGACCTCTACCGCCACAACATCGAGGTGCTGGCAAACCTTGATATGATCTTCGCCCGCGCCGCCCTCGCCCGCGAGATGCGCGCCGCGCCGCCGAAGATCAACGAGGAGGGCCGCGTCAACCTCATGCGCGCCCGCCATCCGCTCATCGATCCGGAAAAGGTCGTGCCCTCCACATTGTGGATGGGCGGGGAGTTTACCACCCTGGTCATCACCGGCCCCAACACCGGCGGCAAAACCGTGACGCTCAAAACCGTGGGCCTGCTTGCGCTCATGGCGCAGTCCGGCTTGCAGATCCCCGCCGCCTACGGAAGCGAACTTCCCGTGTTTGACGAGGTGTTTGCCGACATCGGCGACGAGCAGTCCATCGAACAGTCGCTCTCCACCTTTTCCTCCCACATGACCAACATCGTCGCCATTTTGCAGGCGGTGACGCCCAAGTCGCTGGCGCTGTTCGACGAATTGGGCGCGGGCACCGACCCCACCGAGGGCGCGGCGCTGGCCATGGCGATTCTCGAACACCTGCTTTCCATGCGGGCGACCACGCTGGCCACCACGCATTACAGCGAACTGAAAGCCTTCGCCCTTTCCACGCCGGGGGTGGAAAACGCCTCCGTGGAGTTCGACGTGGAGACGCTCAGGCCCACCTATCGCCTCTCCATCGGCGTGCCGGGCAAGTCCAACGCCTTTGAAATCTCGCGCAAGCTGGGATTGCCGGACTTTCTCATCCAAAAAGCCGGCGAGCACCTCACCCGCGATCAGATCCGCTTTGAGGACGTCATCGCCGGGGCCGAGTACCACCGCCAGATCGCCGAAAAGGAGCGCCGCCTGGCCGAAGAAGCGCACCTGGAAACGCAGAAACTGCGCGACGAGGCGGAAAAGCTGCAAAAGCAGCTCGAGAACCGCCGCGAGGCGGAGATCAAAAAGGCCAAGGAGGACGCCCGGCGCATCCTGCAAAAGGCGCAGCGCGACGCCGAACAGGTGATCGCCGAACTCAAGCGCAAGAGCGCAGCCTCGGTCAAGGAACACGAACTGCACAACCTGCGCGCGCAGCTTCAGGACGCGCTCGACGCCAATGCGGAAACCATCCGCCCCGCCAGGACGGACGAAGGCGGCGCGCCCACGGACATCCGCCCCGGCGACAGCCTGACGCTTTTGAACCTCAACGCGCGCGGCGAAGCGCTCACCGCCCCGGACGCCAGGGGCGAACTGACCGTGCAGGCCGGGGCGCTGAAACTCAAGGTCAACGTGCGCGATGTGCGCCGCGCCGCGCCGCAGGCGCCGGAAAAAAAGGCGCGTCCCGCGCCGGGCCGAACCGCCGGTCTCGCGCCCCGCGCCGTGGAAACGGAGTGCGACGTGCGCGGCATGACGCTGGAGGAGGCCCTTCTCGCCGTGGATATGTTCCTGGACGGCGCGACGCTCAACCGCCTGAAGATGGTCTATATCATTCACGGCAAGGGCACGGGCGTTCTGCGCGCCGGCATCCAGAAGCATCTGAAAAAGCACCCCGCCGTCAGCGAATTCCGCCTCGGCCGCTACGGCGAGGGCGAGGACGGCGTGACCGTGGTGACGCTCAAATAGGGCCGAAAAGCGCCGCGCCCCCCGCGCAGGGCGGGGACGCGCCATGACAGGCGTGGTGATGTACCCCGTAAGCGCCGCTCCACCGCGCGCAGGGCGGGGACGAAGATGGCGCGAATCTTGAAAACGCCAGGATTGAAGCCGCGCCCGCGCGCAGGGCGGGGACGTTGACATTCGCGCCCGAGGGCGCTATGCTGGGGAATCTGTTCCCCGCGCGCAGGGCGGGAACGCGCTGACCAAAGTTGTCGTGCCCAACACGAGCGATCTGTTCCCCGCGCGCAGGGCGGGAACGGCTACCTCTCGCCCATTCAGGCGCTGACCGTGCATCTGTTCCCCGCGCGCAGGGCGGGAACGAACGACGGTCGCGCGACGGCCTCACGGTCATCTGTTCCCCGCGCATAGGGCGGGACGCCCGCGCATCAGATCATTCTGATTGCGTTGGAAAATCTGCTCCCCGCGCGCAGGCGGAAATCCACGGTGGCCGACACCTTAGCGCCCGGAGACAATCTGCCCCCACGCGCAGGCCGGGACGAACGCGGCGGTCAAATCTGACAAAATGCGCCATGAATCTGCCCCGCGCGCAGGGTGGGATGGTATTTGCTGGTTTTGGCACACGGACGCCGCTACATCCGCTCCCTGCGCACAAGCGGGATGCCCCCGGAAGCGATGCTTTCCATGAGAAGCCCAATCTGCCCTGCGCGCCGGGTGGGAACAGCCTCTCGATTCGCATCCCGCGCCCGGGCGTTTCGCGGCGGCGTGAAATCTTCCGCGCGGGCGCAACGTTTACAGGCCGTTCACACGCGGGCCACATATCCGCGCTACGATACATTCGCCGGCACATGCGGCGAGGAGGGACAGCGATGAAAACGAAGATCATGGTCGTAGACGACGACCCCAACATCCGCGAACTGGTGCGGCTGTATCTGGAAAAAGAGGGCTTTGAAGTCGCCTGCGCCGAGCGCGGCGACGAGGCCGTAAAGGCCTTTCGCGCCTCGCCGCCGAACCTGATGTTGCTGGACGTAATGCTTCCCGGCATGGACGGCTGGCAGGTCTGCCGCGAAGTGCGCAAAATATCGAACATCCCCATCATCATGCTCACCGCCAAGGACGAGACCTTCGACAAGGTACTGGGGCTGGAACTGGGCGCGGACGACTACATCGTCAAGCCCTTCGATATGAAGGAACTGGTGGCGCGCATCAAGGCAGTCATCCGCCGCTTCCAAGCCGCGGAGACGCCGGAAAAAGAGCTGGTGTTCCCGGGCCTGACAATCAACATCAGCCAGTACACCGTCACCTACATGGGAAAGCCGTTGGAGATGCCGCCGCGGGAGATCGAACTTCTCTATTTCCTGGCCAGCCATCCGGGCATGGTGTTTACCCGCGAACAACTGCTCGAACAGGTGTGGGGCTACGATTACTTCGGCGATTCGCGCACGGTGGACGTGCACGTCAAGCGCCTGCGCGAAAAGCTCTCCGGCGGCGAGGAACTGGGCTGGCAGATCAAAACCGTGTGGGGCGTGGGCTACAAATTCGAGGTGAAGTAGCGTGCAGGAGACCTTTTCCGGCGGCGATACCTGCCGGCAGATGACCACCGGCGCGCACCGTCACGGCCCGCGCGGCGGCATCTTTCTGCGCACGTTTCTGGGGTTTCTGGCCATTACGCTGGCGACGGTGCTTCTGTTCACCTTTATTCTCACGGCCTCTTTGCAGGCGGAGCGGCAGGCCGCCTATGAGGACGAAGTGCGCGCGCAGGCGCGCGAGGTGGCCGGCTATGTGGCGAACCTGAATCAGTTGCAGGTGATCTTTGAAAGCAGCACCATGCGCTATGTGCTCTTTTCCAAAGTGCAGATGATCCACAACCATTACAACGCCGATGTGTGGATCGTCAGCTACGACAAGGGCCAGCTGATCTATCAGTTTCTCGACAGCGGCGGCAACATCGTCGATCCCAAATACATTTCCAGCGAGGCGGTGCTCGAGCAGATCGCCCTCGTCTACCAGGGCAACGAAATCCGCGTGCAGGGCCTGTTCCCGGAACTGGGCGAGGACATCGTCACCATCGGCGTGCCGTGGACGTACAGCGACGGCCATGTGGTCGGCGCGGTGCTTCTGCACATCTCCACAGAGGACCTGCGCGTGCGCTTTGCGGACGTGCTGCCATCGCTTTTGCCGGCGGGCGTCGGCGTGCTCGTTCTCGGCATAGCCTGTTCGCTGCTGCTGGCGCGTTCGCAGACCCGGCCGCTTCAGGAAATCACCGCCGCCGTGCGCGATTTTTCCAAGGGCCGCCTGGATCGCCGCGTGCAGCTTTCCTGCGGCGGCGAATTGCAGGCGCTGGGCGAGGAGATCAACCGCATGGCCTTCGAGCTTTCCAACATGGAGCAAAGCCGCAAAAGCTTCGTGGCCAACGTTTCCCACGAACTGCGCTCGCCCCTGACCAGCATCCGCGGCTATGTGCAGGCCCTGCGCGACGGGGCCATCCCCGAGGAGGAGCGCGAAAAGTACATGGACGTGGTGCTGGACGAAACGGCGCGGCTGACGGCCCTGGTGCGCGATCTTCTGGACCTTTCCCGCATCGAAAGCGGCAAATTCCCCCTGGAGATCGCCCGCGTGGACCTGTGCGAACAGATGCGGCGCGCGCTGCTCAGCTTCGAGGGGCGCATCGACCAGAAACATGTAGAGGTCAACGCGCAACTGTGCGAGGAGCCCTGCTGGGTGATGGCCGACGCCGGCCGCATCCGCCAGGTGATCGGCAATCTGATCGACAACGCCCTCAAATTCCTGCCCGAAGGCGGAACCCTGGGCGTGGGCGTCGGAAGCGCCGGCAAGCGCGTCTACGCCTATGTGGAGGACAACGGCCCCGGCATCTCCGCAGACGACCTGCCCTTTATTTTCGACCGCTTCTACAAGGCGGACAAGGCGCATACCGCCGGCATGGGCACGGGGCTGGGGCTATCCATCGTCAAGCGCATCCTCGAACAGCACGGCGGCGATATCTCCGTATCCTCCGAGCCGGGCAAAACCGTATTCCGCTTTGAACTTGCGGCGGCGCCGGAAGAAAAAAAAGCGCCGCAATAGCAAACGTTCACAGTTTGTTCATGCAATGCCGCAAACTGTGGTATATACTGGTCTCAGACCAAAACGGAAAGGCGGACGCGGCAAAACAAACCCGCGCGGCAAACGTTCACAGTTTGTTCACGCGGCGGCAAAAACTCCGGGCTATACTATAGATCGCCCGGAAAGAGAAGCGCGAGCGGTCCAAAGCCCGCCTTCCGCAAAGGGCCGGACAAACGTTCACAGTTTGTTCACGCAAATTCGAAAACGATGCTGTAAAATGTATGCAGACCGAAAGAAAGGTGGCATTTCCATGAGAAGGCAAACGATGAAAAAGCATTCGTTCCTCAAACAGATCAGCCTGTTTCTGGCGCTGGCGCTGTGCGTCGGCTTTGCCGGCGGCGCGCTGGTAACGCGGCGCTCTGAGGCGGTCGCGGAGGCGGCCGCCGGCTATGACGTCGTCTATTCGGCCGAGAACCCCATTCCTGAAATCGCCGCGAACGTGCGGCCCTCGGTGGTGCAGGTGATCACCAGCGCCGCCACATGGGACGGGCGCAGCCGCGAGGTTTCCACAGAGGAGATCGGCTACGGTTCGGGCACCTACATCCGCACGCTGGAGAATGGCGAGGGCGGTTACATCCTCACCAACAACCACGTCGTCGATGAAGGCGAAACCTATCAGATCGAGTGGCTGGACGGCACCATCATGGACGCGACGCTGGTCGGCGCGGATGAAGGCACCGACATCGCCGTGCTCCAGTTCAACGAGCCCGCGCCCGAAGGCGCCACGCCCGTGCCGCTGGGCGATTCCGACGCTTTGCAGATCGGCGAACTGGCCATTGTCATCGGCAACCCCGGCAGCGGCGAAGAAGTGCTCTTTGGCACCGTGACCGCCGGCATCATCTCCGGCCTGGAGCGCGAGGGCGTAACCGCGCAGGGCAGCTTCAACCGCCCGGTTTCCACCATCCAGGTAGACGCGGCCATCAACACCGGCAACTCCGGCGGCGCGCTGCTCAACGCGCAGGGCGAACTGGTGGGCATCCCGACGCTGAAAATGCAGGCCAGCTATACCACCATTTACGAAGGGCTGGGCTTCTGCATCCCGATCAACACCGCCAAGGACATCATCGACCAGTTGATCGAGCACGGCGAAGTCGTGCGGCCGCGGCTGGGCGTCACGGTCAGCGCCTGGGACGGTCCGGAGGACCCCATGCGCAACTATCCGCCGGCCGGCGTGCGCATTGAGAACGTCGAGGAAGGCACCCCCGCCGACGAGGCCGGGCTGCAGGCCTACGACATCATCACCGAGGTCAACGGCGAGCGCGTTTACACCAACAACGACCTGATCTCCGTGATCGACCAGTTCTCCGCGGGCGATTCGCTGGAGCTTACCATCTACCGTTACTACGACGAAAACGGCCGTCCGCTGCCGCAGTATGAGTCCTTCACCGCCACGGTGGAACTGCAGATCATCGACTGATTCCCGTCTCTTCTTCCTCCCCTTCCCCCGGGCGTCCGGCGCTGGCCGGGCGCCCGGTTTGCGTCCCGGCGCGCGGCCGGCCTCCGCGCGCTTGCCAAGTTCGCGTTTTCGTGCTATAATCGTGCCAGTTTGGCAGAAGGAGGCGCGGACATGTCTGTTCAGCGCGTGCGGGAATTCCTGAAGGCATACGGCCTGGACGATCGCGTCCGCGAATTTGACGTTTCCAGCGCCACGGTGGAACTGGCGGCCCAGGCCGTGGGCGTCGAGGCGGCGCGCATCGCCAAGACCCTTTCCTTCCACCTGGAGAGCGGGTGCCTTCTGGTGGTGGCGGCCGGCGACGCCCGCATCGACAACCGCAAATTCAAGGAGGCCTTTCACACCAAGGCGAAAATGCTTTCCGCCGACGAGGCCCTCGCCATGACCGGCCACGCCGTGGGCGGCGTCTGCCCTTTCGCCCTGCCCGAAGGCGTGCGCGTGTGCCTGGACGAATCGCTCCGGCGCTTTGATGCCATTTACCCCGCTGCGGGCAGCGCCAACAGCGCCGTAAAACTCACCTGCGAAGAACTGCAAAGAAGTACCGGCGGCGAATGGGTGGACGTGTGCAAGTTGCCGGAATAGGCCCGCTTTCAACCGAAAACGGCCCGCCTCCCGACCGGGAGCGGGCCGTTTCATCGCGGGCGCTTTTTGTTTTCCCCGCGAAAACCTCTGCAAACGCGCGCTTTCCCCGGACAGGGGCAAAAAGCGGCCGCCGCAGACAAGCGCGGCCGCAGGACATTGTATCCCCTACAAAAGCAGTTGCAGCAGGATCACCAGCGCCGCGCCGGGCAGGCCGAGAAACCCCACGGCCAGCGCCGTGAACGGATTGACCGCCACATGCAGCCCCACCAGGCCGCCAAAGGCGTTCACCAGCCACAGCGCCACCGCCCCCAGCACGCCGCCGGCCGCCAGCCGCCACAAAAAGCGCATCGGCGTGAGAAGGAGATAGCCCACCAGCCACATAAGCCCCAGCCCAATGGCGAACGAAAGCACCATTTCCCAGGGGATCCGCACGCAAAACACCTCCCCGGCGCGAGCGCAAGCGCCCCCGCACAGGTCATCCTATGCGGGGGCGCGTTATGTTGAGAACCCGGTTCAGGCGGGGCGATCGGCAGGAAGTTCCTGCGTCAACTTCGCCCATTCGCGCCGGAAGCGCAGCATGATCGCCGCCGCCAGCGCGCTTGCCAGCACCGCCGTGCCGGCAAAGTTGAGCCACAGCCCCGTCAGTCCCAGGGGCCACAGCGCAGCCACCAGCAGCACCGGGAAAAACAGCGCCGTGGAAACGGAGATCAGCGTCGCCGCGCCGGTGCGCTCAATGGCCAGCATGAAGCTCTGCGTGGCGAAGGAGAACCAGCGGGTGATGTAGGTAAGGCCAAACAGCCGCAGGGCGAAGGCGGTATCGGCGATGACCTGGGCGCCCACGTCCTTCATAAAAACGCGGGCAATGGGTTCGGGAATGAGGTAGATCACCATCACTGAAATCAGCGAGATGATCGCCGCGGCGGTAAAGCAGTGTTTTTCGATGGCCTTCACCCGGCCCAGCGCGCCCGCGCCCCAGTTGTAGCCCACAGCCGGCTGCAAAGAATCGCACATGCCATACAGAAGCGGCTGGATGAAGCCTTCGACATACATCAAAACGCCGTAGATGGATACGGCGATCTCCCCGCCCAGGCGCACCAGCAGCACGTTCATGAGAATGGAAGTGATCCTGCCGGCAATGTTGTTCAGAAAATTCGGCGCGCCGCTGACGACGATCTTGCCGATCATGGCGCGGCTGAAACGCGGGCGGCGGAAGCGCAGAAGCATCTTCCCGCGAAAAAACGGGATATAGGCGACCACGGCGGTGATGGCCATGCCCAGACAGGTGCCCAGCGCCGCACCGGCGATGCCCAGGCGCAGAACCAGCAGGAAAAACGCCTCCAGCGCCACGCTGAGAATGGACATGAAGATGTTCAGAAACATGCTCCCGCGCGTCTTGCCGCAGATGCGCAGAAAGTTGTCTACGGCAAAAATGATGGTCGTCACCGGCGAACAGAGGCCGTAGACGCGCAGATAGTCCACCGCCAGCGCGGCAAATTCGCCCTCCGCGCCCATCAGGGAGATCATCAGCGGCGCCGCGGCATAAATGGCCGCGCCCACCGCCACGCCCGCCAGCACGATCAGGATGCTGGCGCAGGTGAAGTAGTTGCTGGCCTCCTCGTCCTCATGCCGGCCCAGGTGGATGGAAATGGGCACGGACGAACCCACGCCGATCAGGTCGGCAAGGGCAAAGTTGATGATGACGAACGGCATGGCCAGATTCAGCGCCGCAAACGGCGTGCTGCCGAGAAATTTGCCGACGAACATGCCGTCGAAAAGCTGGTAGAGGGCGGAGGCGAGCATACTCACCGCCCCCGGCAGCGCCGCGAAGAAAAACAGTTTGCGCGGCGGGGTGTTGGCAAACAGTTCGTGCGAGTTCATAAAGTTCCTTTCATTACCTTCGTTCCTTGCATACGGGCAACGCGCGCTTCCGGCGGCGCGGTCATTCCTTCGGCCGCTCCAGGCGCGCCTCGTATTCGTTCCAGAGCGCGTCGGTAAAATCCTCTACTGCGGCGACGAACTGCGCGCCGTGCTTTGCCATTGTGCGTTCGGCGGCGGCGCGTTCGGCCGCGCAAAGGGCGGAAATGGCCCTGTCTGCATAGGCGCGGCCCGTTTCAGTCAGGCAGATGATCTTCTCCCGCCCCTCGCCGGCGCGCAGCGTCATGTGGCCCGCGGCCACCTGCTCGCGAACCACGGTGTTGACGGTGGTCTTGGGAATCAGCCAGTCCTCGCAGATCTCCTTCTGCGAATGGGGCTTGCCGTCCGCCAGGGCGTAAAACAGCGCCAGCAGGTTTTCCGGCACCCCGGAGCGCCGGGCAAAGTAGTAGTACGCGCCGTCCATGCGCGTGGTGGCCAGGATCAGGCGCCTGGCCAGCGCCGCAGGGTCCTCCATGGTATGCCTCCCAACAAAATACGAAACCGTACCATGATTTTAGTACGGTTTCGTATTAAAGTCAAACAAAGAAACGTAAATCGGCAATGAACTTTGCGGAAACTCTCTCTTTTACAGCAGCAGCATGGCGTCGCCGAAGGAGAAGAAGCGATACTTTTCCCGCACGGCTTCCTCGTAGGCGGAGAGCGTGCCCTCGCGGCTGTAGAAAGCGCTCACGAGCATCACCAGCGTCGATTCTGGCAGATGGAAGTTGGTGATGAGCGCGTCCACCATTTTGAAACGGTAGCCAGGGGTGATGAAGATGCTGGTCCAGCCGGACTTCGCTTGCAAAACGCCCGCGTCGGTAGAAGCGCTCTCCAGCGTGCGCACGCTGGTGGTACCCACGGCCACTACGCGCCCGCCCGCCGCGCACGCGGCGTTGACGTCTGCGGCGGCTTCGGGCGTGACCTCGTAGTATTCGGAGTGCATCTCGTGATCCTCGACGTCCTCCGCCTTCACGGGGCGAAAGGTGCCCAGTCCCACATGCAGAAGCACGGGCACGATCTTCACGCCCATGGCGCGAATTTTGTCAAGCAGCGCCGGGGTGAAGTGCAGCCCGGCGGTAGGGGCGGCGGCGGAGCCGTCGTGGCGGGCATAGACGGTCTGGTAGCGATCGCGATCCTGCAGGGTTTCGTGGATGTATGGCGGCAGGGGCATCTCGCCCAATTCGTCCAGCATGGCCTCCATCGTGCCTTCGCAGACAAATTCCACCACGCGGCCGCCGGCGTCGGTGGTTTCCAGCATGCGGGCCACGAGCCTGCCGCCGCCGAAGGACACTTCCGCGCCGGGCTTGAGTCTCCGCCCCGGACGCACCAGCGTTTCCCACTTTTTGGGGCCGAGTTGCCTGAGCAGAAGCACCTCCGCCGCGCCGCCGCCGGCGCGCTCGCCAATGAGGCGCGCGGGAATGACGCGGGTGTCGTTGATCACCAGCGCGTCGCCGGGGCGCAGATAGTCCACGATGTCGTAAAAATGCCTGTGCTCGAGGCGGCCGTTTTCGCGATGCACCACCAGCATGCGGCTGTGGTCGCGCGGCTCCACCGGCGTCTGGGCGATCAATTCCTCGGGCAGGTCGTAGTAAAAATCATGCGTTTTCATTGTCTATCAGCCGCAGAAGGCCCTCCACGATGTATTCGATATTTTCTTCCTTTAAGATGGTGTCGCGCCGCGTGTGGATGCGGTCGATCACCGCGCCGAAAAATCGCCGCCGCTTCAGCGTCGCCATGGCCAGCGCCTTGGGAAACCCCCAGTGGTCGGAGGGGTAAAAGGCGCGCTGTGCGAACGCCAATTCAAAATCCCCGGCGGAAAAGGCCGCTTTTGTGCGCGCCCACAGCGCCTCGTCGGCGCGATAGCCCTTGTTGGCGGCGAACAGCACGATGTTTCCGTCGCCCACGCAATCGAGGTTGACCAGCGGCTTGTCCGCCATTGTCCGCGCATGCCGTCTGCGAAACAGCGTCGAGCCGATCAGCCCCACTTCCTCGTTGTCAAACAGCACCACGGCCACGCGGCCGCGCTGTTCCTGCGTCATGCGCGCAAGCAGCGTCAGAAGCGCGACCACGCCGGAGGTATTGTCGTTCATGGTGTGGCGGTTGGCCTTCCCGGCGACGACCAGCGCGGACGCGAGCAGCCCGCAGGCTGCGCCCACCGCGATCGCCGCGGCCACCGGCGCGCCCAGCTGGCGGGCCAGAAAAGCGCACAGCGCGGCGGGCAGCGCCAGCATCAGCGTCAGCAAAAGCTGCGTCAGAATGGACAGCGGCCAGTTCAAGGGCGCGGCGAGGTTGGGAAAGGGCAGTTCCGCGCAGGTATCGTAGTGCGCGCCAAAGACAAATTCCGCCCTGGCAAGGTTTCCGCAGACGAGGTTGACGTTTTCGATCAGGCCCTTCGCGCGCTCCTCTCGGAAGATCACGCCCTCTTTGCGCATTTCCGCCCTGACCAGTTCCCGAAAGGCGGCCTTGCGCGCGCGGCCCTTGCGCGCCTGAAAATCGCGGACAATCCTCTCGCACAGGGGCGTCACAGGTCCATCCTCATCTGATCCGCATCGGCCTTGGGCGCGGGCGGCGTGAGGCCGAGGTGCTCGTAGGCGGCGGCGGTGGCCACGCGGCCGCGCGGCGTGCGCATGATAAAGCCCAGCTGCAGAAAATACGGCTCGTACACATCCTCGATGGTCACGGCGTCCTCGCCGGTAGAGGCGGCCAGGGTGTCCAGCCCCACCGGGCCGCCGCCGAATTTTTCGATCATCGTGCGAAGCAGCGTGCGGTCGGTGTGGTCAAGGCCCAGTTCGTCCACCTCGAGCATCGCAAGCGCCCGGCGGGCCACTTCAAGGGTGATCTTGCCCCCACCCTCCACCTCGGCAAAGTCGCGCACGCGGCGAATGAGGCGGTTGGCAATGCGCGGCGTGCCCCTCGAGCGGCGGGCGATCTCCAGGGCGCCCGCCTGATCGCAGGGGATCTTGAGGATCTTTGCCGAGCGCAGCACGATCACCGACAGTTCCTCCGGCGTATACAATTCCAGGCGGAAATTGATGCCAAAGCGATCGCGCAGGGGCGAAGTGAGCATGCCCGCGCGCGTGGTCGCGCCAATGAGCGTGAATTTGGGCAGATCCAGGCGGATGGAACGCGCCGAAGGGCCCTTGCCGATCATGATATCGAGGGCAAAGTCCTCCATGGCCGGGTAGAGCACCTCCTCCACGGCGTGGCTGAGGCGGTGAATCTCGTCGATAAACAGCACGTCGCCGGCGCTCAGATTCGTCAGGATGGAGGCCAGGTCGCCGGCGCGCTCAATGGCGGGGCCGCTGGTGATGCGTATGTTATGCCCCATCTCCGCGGCGATGATGCCGGCCAGCGTCGTCTTGCCCAGGCCGGGCGGGCCGTACAGCAGCAGATGATCCAGCGGCTCGCGGCGGGCGACGGCGGCCTGCATGTACACGCTCAGGCTCTTCTTGAGTTTCTCCTGCCCGAAGTACTCCGCGAGCGTCCTCGGACGCAGCGACAGTTCCGTCTGCTCGTCCTCCTCGCGAAACCCGGTGGTGATCAGCCGTTCTTCGTCCATCATTGGCGTTTCCTTTCCTGGTTATGAATTCCTTCAGCGGCGTTACCCCCAGCGCCAGGGCGACCAGCCCATAGGCGCCCAGGCCGCCGCAGCCCATCGCCGCCAGGCGCAGCACGGCGCGCCAGCGGTCCGCAGCCTCGGGAAGCAGCCCGCCCACCAGCGCCGCCACCAGCGCCGATGCCAACGTCGCCACGGCGATTTTGACAAGATCGGGCACAATGCGCTTCAGGCCCAGGCGGCGCATCCGGCGCCTGAGCAGATAAAACAGCGTCAGCATGCCGCCAGTGCCGGATACGGTGGTGGCCAGCGCCAGGCCGCGCACGCCCATCAGGGCGTGGAAGATGCTGTTCAAAATGACGTTGGCCACGACGATGCCAACGGAAACGTACATAGTGGTGCGCGTATCCTGCATGGCGTGGAAGGTGCGGTTGAGCAGATCGCGCAGCCCGAAGCCGAGCACGCCGATCACATAAAAGAGGAACACGCCCGACGTGACGGCAGCGCTGTCCAGATCAAACTGCCCGCCCAGATACAGCGCCTTGACGACGTCTCCATTGCCCACGGCGCAGATGGCGGTAATGGGCGCCATCACCATGGCGATGGTCACCGTGGAGCGGCGCACGATCTCCAAAATGCCGCGGCGGTCGTTTTCCGCCACCAGACGGCTCATGCGCGAAAACATGATGGTCGTAAGCGGCACGATGATCACGCCCGTCAGAAGCGTAATGACCTTGTAGGCGTAGGAAAGCGCCGACACATCGCCGGCGTTGCCGTAAGAGGCGCGCCACTGATCGACCATGTGGTTCAGTTCGCTCACCGCCATGGAGAGCACCGCCGGGCCGGCCAGCGCCACCAGGCGGCGGAAGCGGCGGTCGCGGAAATTGACGATCGGGCTGTAATGGAACCAGCCGCGCATAAAGGGCACAAGCACCAGCGTCTGCAACACGTTGGCCGCAAACACGCCCCAGCCCAGCGCCCGCACGCCGTAGGAGCGGGCGAACAGCGTCGCCGCAAAGATAACGGCAAAGCTGAGGGGAAACCCGGTGATCTGCGCGGCGATGTACTTCTCCTGCGCGTTTAAAAGGCTGGCCAGGGATATGGAAGTGATGTTGAACGCCAGCGTCAGCACCATGATGCGCACAAGTTCCGCCGTCAGTTCCGCCGTCCACGGCTCGTAGCCGGAATAGACCAGCCGCACCAGCGGCCCGGCCAGCAGCAGCATCAGAACCGTCAGCCCCAGCGCCGCCAGCGCAAAGATATTGACGGCGTTGCTGGCAAAGCGGTCGGCGCGCTCAAGGCCCCTGCGGGCGCGCGCCTCGGTGTACATGGGCACCAGCGTAGAAGTGATGCAGGAATTGAGCAGTAATACCGGCACATAAAACAGCGCGTAGGCGGCCACATAGGCGTCGTATTCCGGCTGCGTGCCAAAATAGTGCGCGGCCACCATTTCGCGCAGAAAGCCGACCGCCTTGCTGGCGATGATGACCAGGGTCACCAGCATGGTCGTCTGCAAAAACCTGTTTTTGCGGGCCAAATCTTCACCTTCTTTGTCGGGACGGCGACGGGCGAAAAACGCCCGCCGTTTTTCCAAGCTATAGTATAGCATAGCCGCGTAAAAAATGAAACCCCCCGCTGTGGGGGGCCGGCTTTGCCAAAAGGTTGCGCGGGGCCGGTTTTTTCAAAGCGAACGCCGCGCCCGGAGCGTTTGGGAGAACAAACGGGGGGCGCAAAAGCGTCGCCCGAGCATCGCGCGCCCGGCGTTTGGGCGGAACAAACGGGGGGTGCGTAAAAGGCGTCGCCCGAACATCGCGCGCCCGGGCGTTTGGGCGGAACAAGCGGGGTTGCGCAAAAGGCACCGCCCGAGCATCGCGCGCCCGGAGCGTTTGGGAGAACAAACGGGGGGCGCAAAGGCGTCGCCCGAACATCGCGCGCCCGGGCGTTTGGGCGGAACAAGCGCCGGCATCCGGCGTTGCGCCCGGAACGCAACGCCGCCGCCCGCAAACGCAGGCGGCGGCGTGAACCCGCGCAGAGCGCTCCGGCGGCGATCCCGCCGCAGGGCGCGCCGGAAAACGCGGTTACAGCAGCGAGGCGGCCGCCTTGTCCAGCACGATCACGCAGTCCTGATGGAAGCGCAGGGCGCTGGCGGGCAGGCGAGGCGTCACCGGGCCCTGGAGCATGCCGCGCACAGCCTCGGCCTTATCGGCGCCGGTGGCGATCAGCAGCGTGCGGCGGGCGCGCATGATGGTGCCAACGCCCATGGAAATGGCGCGCCGCGGCACCTCGTCGCGGGAGGCGAAGAAGCGCTTGTTGGCCTCGATGGTGCTCTCGGTCAGGTCGATAATGGACGTAGCGTCCGGGAAGGCGTCCGCCGGCTCGTTAAAGCCGATGTGGCCGTTGCGGCCGATGCCCATGAACTGCAGATCAATGCCGCCGGCCTTTTCGATGGCGGCCTCGTAATCGCGGGCATTCTTTTCAGGATCATCGCCAACGCCGCAGGGCACATGGGTGTTGGCCTTGTCGATGTTGACGTGGTCAAAGAGGTTGGCGTTCATAAAATAGCGGTAGCTCTGCTCGTGCGTTCCCTCCAGGCCGACGTATTCGTCGAGGTTGTAGGTAATCACGCGGGAAAAGTCCACCACGCCCTCTCGGTTCATCCTGGCCAGTTCCTTGTAGGTATTCACCGGAGAAGAGCCGGTGGGCAGGCCCAGAACCATGTTGGGCTTATCGAGAATCGCCGCGGCGATCAGCGCCGCCGCCGCCTTGGCGGCCAGTTCCGGGGTTTCATAGATATGGACTTGCATAACGATCCCTCCTGTTGAATATATGCCCTCAGGCCGCTACAGATGGCGGCCAAACTGGGAAAACACCGACACGCGCTCGTTTAAGCGGGGCCACTTTTGGACGCTTTCCGCGCTGAAAAAGCCGTCGCGCGGATCGTTGGTCGAGCGCCACTCATGGGCGATAAGCGCCCAGGTGGAGTCAAAGAGGTTGCGGAAAGCCGGGTCGCGCTGGGCCTCGCACACAAACGACTGGCGCGGGGAATTGATGTCCTCGCCGCTGATCTGGAACAGTTCGTATTTTTCGCACAGCGCGCGCAGGCGATCCAGCTGCGGCCGCGTGTTGCGCGAGGGCATATAGGTGACGGCCCGGAAGCCCAGGTCTTTGATGTATGGGATCAGCTCGTCCAGGTAATCGTCCTCGAACTTCTGGGCGCGCTTGTCGCCGGTAACGGACTGGCCCACGTCGCCCAGGTAGGCGTAGGCGGAAATGGCGCCAATGTCCTCGCACAGAGCCAGCGCCTCGCGCACGTCGGGGCATTCGTCGGTCGCGTCGATGTAGAAGCGGGCGATGAGGTCGCTTTTGACCCAGCCGAGCAGGTCGTACATGGCGTGGGGGTTGTTTTCATCCAGAAGATAGCCCTCCACCTTGGCCGAAAGCGGCGCCTTCATTTCGTTTTTGATGAACGAAACCAGCTTTTCGCCGCGGCCGACCACCTCCAAAAGCCGGTCGGACAGGGCGCTGGCCAGATGGCGCTCGGTAACGGTGCCGCCCGCGGCGTAATTGGAGCGAGGCAGCACATCCCGGTCAAAGTCGATGGTCACGCCATAACGGCCCATCAGGCCGTTGACGGCTTCGACCATACGGCGGTTGCGCGCGTTGCGCTTTTCGCGGTAGGGGGCGAAGCGTTCGTTGAGTTCCCTTGCGCGATTGTGCGGCACGCCGTGCATGGTCATATAGGCCACGCCGTCCTGATCGGGGTTGTTGATGCGGCGATCGGCAAAGGGCGTATTGCTGAAACTGGCGCGGCACTCCATGCCGATGGTGGCGGCCATGCCGGCGATTTTCGCCGCTTCGAGGAACTCCTCGGCGCCGGCGATGGAATCGTGGTCCATCAGCCCGCAGGTGCACAGCCCGGCCATGCGCGCAAAGTACACCGCCGCCGTAGGCGAATAGGGCGAGAAGGAGTAGGTGGTGTGGATGTGGTTGTTCACGTCCTCGCCCGTAGGCGGGAGCGCCTCGGTTTCCAACAGTTTCTGCAGGTTTACAAGCGCGCTTTCACAGTTGAGCAGCGCGAGCAGCTCGTCCCGGGTCCTGGCCATGAGCGACACTCCTTTTCCTATGCAGTTCCAAGTTCTATTGTATCACGCCTCGCCCAACAATTCAAGCGATACCTTGTCCATGGGCGTCTTTGTCTGCCCGATATGCGCGCTTTGAAAAGCGCCGTGGCAATCGCTGCCGGCGGAAACCAGCAGGCCCCGACGCGCGCACAGGCCCAGGCAGATCTGTTCGACCTCGCGGCTGTGGCGCGGGTAGTAGCACTCCACGCCGTCCACGCCCTCTTCGACCAGGCGCGCAAGGGCGCGGGGAAAGTTTCCCTCCCCGGCCAGGGTGACGCCCGGATGGGCGAGCACCGCCCGGCCCCCGGCGGCGTGGATGGCGGCGATCACCTCGCCCGTCGGCCGGAAGCCCGCCTGCGCGTATGTCACGCCATAGCGCGCATACAGGCGCATGCCATCGGTCATGGCGCGGGTGATCCCCTTGGCCATCAGATAATGCAGCAGCTTCCAGCCGCCCAGGGAGACGTCGCGCTCAAACGCCGCGTATTCGGCGGCGTCCAGGGCGGGAAAATCCGGCGACATGCGCGCAAGCAGCGTATCGCTCATCTCATCCATGCGCAAGCGCGCCTCGCGCACGACGTCCATCAGCCGCGGGCAGGCAAAATCCGCGCCGTAGCAGAGCACATGCACGTCCCTTCCCTCCCAGAGGCTGTCGATCTCCACGCCGCGCACATAGCGCAGGCCGGCCTCGCGCGCCAGGGGCTCGGCCAGCAGCGAGCCTTCCACGGCGTCGTGGTCGGTAACGGAAAGCGCGCCTACGCCGGCCGCCGCGGCCGCGCGGACGATCTCCCCGGGGGTAAGGGTGCCGTCGGAAAAGGTGGAATGTATGTGCAAATCGACGTATTGCATGCCCGCCTCCGCGTTTTTCTTCATTATCCCATGCGCGCTTCAAAATGTCAACATGGCATCGTTACACCGCCGTCGCAATTCTCGGGGATATATATGGTATAATGTTGGGTGGACATATATATCCGGCCTGGCCGGAGAAAGCGGGCCGCGCCCGCGTTTGCTTAGGAGGACAAAATATGCGCAAGTGGATGGTTTTGGTGCTGGCAGCGGTTCTGGCGCTTGGCGTGTGCTCCCCGGCCTGGGCCGTAAGCGTGACCGACGCGCTGGGCATTACGGGCGGCGGCGAAAGCTCCGTGCGCGGCGACCTTTCCGCGCGCACGGCGACGGATTTGTATGTCGTCACCAACGACGGCGCGGGCAAGCTGCTTTTGCGAATCCCGCGCGCGGGCGGCGCCGGCGTGACCGTTGAAACGGCGGACTCCATTTCCGACCTGGTCGCCGCGGACGACCTTCTCTACTTCCTGCGCGTTCAGGGCGGCACGGCCACGCTCATGCGCCGCAACACCGACAGCACGCGTTCGGAAATCTACACCTTCCCCGCCGGCAGCGCCGTAAGCGCCCTTTCCTACTGCCAGGGCAATCTTTACGCGCTGATCAACAACCAGTTGCACATGATCTACCCCTCTACCGGCCAGTGCGTGATGCTCTCCGGCGAAAAGATGCTGGATTACGCCATCGTCGGCGACGCGCTTTACTATGTCTCCGAAAGCGACCGGATGACCTACAGCGCGGCCTCGCTCCTTGCCGACGGCGAAACGCTCTCGGCCGAGGCGGGCTGCCTGTACCGCATGGATCTCACCGGCAGCGAGGGTTCGCTGGTGATCAAAACCGGCGTGGAGGACCTGCGCTACTACGACGGCGCGCTGTTTTTCCACAATCTTTCCGACAACTACGTCATGGGCGACGACACGCGCGAGTGGCTCGAAGGCAAGTTGTATCGCTACGACCTGGAGCACGAGCAGCTCACCCGCCTGGTCAACGGCTACGACTGGGGCTTCTTCCCCATGGATGGCGGCGTGGCGGTCTACACCTCGGGCGACCTCAGCTTCTACAACAACCTGGGCGGCCTGGAAGGCAGCATGTGCTCGCCCGACGCCTACGCGGTGCTCTCCGGCGGCGGCGACGCGGTGGTGGTCTACAGCCCGACCGACAATACCGTGCTCTACGCCTACCCCAACGGCTCTACCGTCAGCGCCTACGAGGGCGAAAGCGACTATGTGGAGCCCACGCAGCCCGACGTTTTCGCCGAAGGCGGCGAAAATGGCGAGGACGGGACGCAGAGCGGCGACACAAGCAAGGGCGGCGACACAAACAAGAGCGGCGGCCAGACGCAGACCGGCGGCCGCGATCCGGAGTGGTTTGAAAGCAACGATCCCTCCTCCGGAGGCTCCGGTTCGACTTCCAGCTCCGGCTCTGTTCCCGATTTCGGCGGCAGCTACACGGAAAAAGACAGTTGAAAACGCCCGGAAAAACGGCCCTTCTCCCTTGGGAAAGGGCCGTTTGAATCCCAAATTCTGACGCCGGATCAAAGCGCGCATGGGCGGACGTCGCGGCCCTGCGCGCCGTTTTGCAGCCGCATGCGCGTCCGCTCGCCGGGCAAGCGCTCGGCGGAGCGAACGCCTCCCGGCGTCAGGCCCGCATTGCACGAGCGCCGCGGATTTGCGATAACCGGCCGCCGTCCGTCCCCCCACAGCGCCGGGCGGACAACGCGCCCCTCGCCTCCCGGCGCCGTTCGTTTCTCCGCAGAGGGGCCTCGCACGTTTTTCGCCATTCTCCGCGCAGGGAAAGGCAAAACGCGTCCGGTCGATAGGCCGCTTCCTGCCCGCGAACGCCCGCGGTGCCTTCCCGGCGCGCGCAGACACCGCAGCGCCCGCCCTCAGTCCGGGGCTTTCCCGGCGTTCGCAGGCGCCGTCGAGCTTCCCCTGCGCCTGAAACCGTTCTTCTCCCGGCTTTTCACCCGGCCGCCTTGCCCGGACAGGCAAAACGCGCGAAGCCCATGCGAATTTCGCCGACGCCCCGCAAGCGACCGCGAACGCCCGCCGCGTCTTTCGTTTCCGCCTTCGCCCGCAGGCGGGCAAGCCGCGAAAAACAAGCAAAAGAGAGGTGCTCTCCCTGTGCTGGAAATCGTCTTTTCGGAAAGCGCCTGCGGCGCTATAAAGCTGGCGCAGCGCTATGGCGAGGGCAAGTACCGCGGCGGAGCCATCGGCGTCGTCGCCCGCAATGCCGATGGCTCCGCGCCGTCTGCCCAAGAACTTGCCCGCCTGCGCCGCGAAGCGGAGGCGCGCGAACGCCGCGTCTGGGAGCGCGTCAAGCCGCTGGGCGGGCAAAGGGCGGATGTTTTTTGTTTTAATCTCGCCCTCGGCGTTGGAAGCGTCGCCCGGGAGGGCTTCTGGGAACACCGCCGCGAGGCGCTCTCCGCCCTCTGGGGCGGGTGGGACGAGGAATACCGCAAAGAAACGCTCGACCGCGCCCTTCAGACGGCGCAGGCGGCGCTGGAAACTGTGCGCGAACGCTTCGGCGGGGGCGAAGCCCTGCGCGTCTGGCACAGCGCCCAGGCGGACGAGGCCTGCGGCCTGCGCTGGCTGCTGGCGGCGCTTTCCCCCTGGCGGGAGGCGCGCGGGGACGTGCTGCTGGTCGGCCTGCCCGCCTACATGGAGGACGCGGAGGACGCCTGCGTGCGCAGTTTCCGCGACTGGGGCGAAGTAAACATCGAACACTGGGGCCGTCTCGCCGAGGGGCAGCGCGCCGTTTCCCCGCGTCTCTGCGCCGCGCTCGCGGACGAGTGGCGCGCCGTGGAGGCGGAAAGCGCGCCCCTGCGCGCCCTCGTGGGCGGCCGCGTGCGCAGCCTGCCGGAGGACGCTTACGACCCCTGCCTCCGCCGCGCGCTCGCCGAAGCCCCGCGGGAATTCCCCGAAGGGCGCCTCATCGGCGAAGCGCTGGGCAAATACGCCCTCGGCGTCGGCGACGGCTGGCTGGCGATGCGCATCGAGGCCATGGTGCGCGCGGGCGAACTGACCGTCGTGCAAAACGCCGAGGCGGGCAGGCCGTACAGCCGCGTGCTGCGCAGGCGATAGCCCCAAGCAGCCGTGCAATAAGGAAGCCAAACGCCTGAAAGGCGCGCAAAGCGTCTCTTCCGCCGCAAACGCGCGAGCCTGCGGCGCGCCCGAAAAGGGTACGGCGCGCGCACGGCCGACATTGCCCCATCTCCCCGCGCCGGCTCCATCGCGGCAAAGCCCGACGCGCTCCCGCCGTCGCGATGCGCCCTATCCAAAAGCGCCGCGCAGGCGGGCTTGCGCCTTCGCAATGGCCGGCGCAGATTCCCGCGCCGCGAATCCTTTTCAAATATTCGCGCCGGCACGAGCCCTTGTGCCGGCGCTGTTTTCATGCTTTTTTTGCGAATTCCGGAAACGGCTCCAGGCTGCGGCGGAGAATCCCGTTCATATGGGCGATGAGCGTTCCGTAATTGGTAAACGGAACGCCGCTGTCGGCGGCGAGGCCGCGGCGGTAGCGCATCTCGCGCTCGGTGAGCATACAGCCGCCGCAGTGGACGACGAGCGCATAGGGCGAAAGGTCCTCGGGAAATTCGCCGCCGGACGCAAAGACAAACTGCAGTTCCGCGCCGCTGAAGCGGCGAATCCAGCCAGGCAGCTTGACCGTGCCGATGTCCTCGCACTGGCGGTGATGCGTGCAGCCTTCGCAAACGAGCACTTTATCGCCGTCCCGCAGTGTGGAAACGGCCTCCGCCCCGCGCACGGCGCTGTCCAGAACGCCCTTGAAGCGGGCAAAGAGGATGGAAAACGAGGTCAGGGGCACATCCTCGGGCGCCATATCCTTCACCGCGCCGAACACCTGCGAATCGGTGACGATCAGCCGCGGCTTCCCCAGCCTTTGCAGCAGCGCCGGCATCTCTTGCAACTGCGTCACAGCGCCGAGGGCGTGGGCGTCGAGTATGTCGCGCATGGTCTGCACCTGGGGCAGGATCAGCCTCCCCCTGGGCGCGGAGGCGTCGATGGGCGTCACCAGCACCACCGCGTCGCCGGGGGCGAGCAGATCGCCCAGCAGGCGCTTTCCGCCGTCGCCATTCTGCGCAAGGCGGGCGAGATGCCGCTTGAGCGCGTCGATCCCCTCCCCCGTCGCAGCGCTGACGGCGACCTCGCCTTCGCCGCAGACGGCCTGGCGCAAATCGCATTTGTTGAAAACCGTGAGATGGGGAACGCCCTTTTCGCGCAGGCGCCTGAGCAGAGCGCGGTCGCCGTCCGTCACGCCTGCGGCCGCGTCCACCACCAATACGGCGATGTCGGCGCGGTTCAATTCCCGCAGGGCGCGCTGCACGCGCAGGGCACCGATCTCGCCCTCGTCGTCGAGGCCGGGGGTGTCGATCATTACCACCGGGCCGAGGGGCAGAAGCTCCATGGCCTTGCGCACCGGGTCGGTCGTCGTGCCGGCTATGGGCGAGACGATGGCCGCATTTTGCCCGGTGAGGGCGTTGACCAGGCTGGATTTGCCGGCGTTGCGCCGCCCGAAAAAGGCGATGTGCACGCGATTGGCCGAGGGCGTGGCGTTGAGATCTGCCATACAAAAACCTCCTTTGCCGCAACGGGCGGCGAAAGCGCCCGCGCAGGAACCCGAATACAGCGCCGCGATAGGCGGACGCGCGCCCCTGCCGCGGCGCGGCGAACATGCGCGTTCGCGGAAAACCGGATACAGCGCCGCGATGGGCGGACGTGCGCCCCTGCCGCGGCGCGACGAATATGCGCGTTCGCGGGAACCCCTTTCCGCCGTTTGGGCGGCGGGAGGCGTCCCCGGGCGTTCAACGGAGCGTTGCGCGGCCGTCCGCGCCGGCAGAACCGGAGCGGGCCTTCGGATGCTCCGCCCCGACGGGCAGGACGCCGGCGGCATACCGCGGCGCGGCCTCGCGCTCCGGGCGCGCTCTGAAATGGCGTCCAGCCGCGCGGGGCGCTCCGGCGTTTGCGCGGCCTGCGCCGCAGCGCCCGCGCCGGCGCGGCCCTTTCCCGTTTCCGCCGTCCGGTGCAAAAACAGGCCCCGCGCTGTGCGGAGCCTGTCCGGTTCGCGCCGACGGACGCGAAAGGGGTTATTTCTTCATCGCTTCCTCGACCGCGACGGCGACGGCGACGGTGGCGCCGACCATGGGGTTGTTGCCCATGCCGATCAGGCCCATCATTTCCACATGCGCGGGCACGGAGGAGGAGCCGGCGAACTGCGCGTCGGAGTGCATGCGGCCCATGGTGTCGGTCATGCCGTAGCTGGCGGGGCCGGCGGCCATGTTGTCCGGGTGCAGCGTGCGGCCGGTGCCGCCGCCGGAGGCCACGGAGAAGTACTTCTTGCCCTGTTCCCAGCACTCCTTTTTATAAGTGCCGGCAACGGGATGCTGGAAGCGGGTGGGGTTGGTGGAGTTGCCGGTGATGGAAACGCCGACGTTCTCCTTGTGCATGATGGCCACGCCCTCGCGCACGTCGTCCGCGCCATAGCAGCGCACCTTGCTGCGCTCGCCGTCGGAATAGGCGGTCTCGTTGACGATGGTCAGTTCGCTGGTAGCGTAGTCGAACTTGGTCTGCACATAGGTGAAGCCGTTGATGCGGCTGATGATCATGGCCGCGTCCTTGCCCAGGCCGTTGAGGATGACGCGCAGGGGCGTTTTGCGCACTTTGTTGGCGTTGCGGGCGATGCCGATGGCGCCCTCGGCGGCGGCGAAGGACTCGTGGCCGGCCAGGAAGCAGAAGCACTCGGTTTCCTCGCGCAGAAGCATCGCGCCGAGGTTGCCGTGGCCAAGGCCGACTTTGCGCTGATCCGCAACCGAGCCGGGCACGCAGAAGGCCTGCAGGCCTTCGCCGATGCACTCGGCGGCCTCGGCGGCGGTCTTGACGCCCTTCTTCAGCGCGATGGCCGCGCCCAGGGTGTAAGCCCACTTGGCGTTTTCAAAGGCGATGGGCTGAATGCCCTCGGTAATGGCGTAGGCGTCCACGCCCTTGGAAAGGTTGAAATTCTTCACGTCCTCAAAATCCTTGAAGCCGTATTTGTCCAGAATGGGCTGGATCTGCGGGATCCGGCGCTCGTAGCTTTCAAACAAAGACATTTGCCGCACCTCCTATTACTGCTTGCGCGGGTCAATCCACTTGACCGCGCCGTCCTCGGCCTTGAAGCGGCCGTAGGTGCCGATATTCTTCTCGTAGGCTTCGTTGGGCGTCAGGCCGCTCTTGATGGCGTCCATCATCTTGCCCAGGGAGAGGAACTGGTAGCCGCAAATCTGGTCGTCCTTGTCCAGAGCGATCTTGAGCACATAGCCCTCGGCCATTTCCAGGTAACGCGCGCCCTTGCGCTTGGTGCCGTACATGGTGCCCACCTGCGAGCGCAGGCCCTTGCCCAGGTCCTCCAGGCCGGCGCCGATCTGCAGGCCGTCGTCCGAGAACGCGGACTGGCTGCGGCCGTAGACGATCTGCAAAAACAGCTCGCGCATGGCGGTGTTGATCGCGTCGCACACCAGGTCGGTATTGAGGGCCTCCAGAATGGTCTTGCCGGGCAGGATCTCGCTGGCCATGGCGGCGGAGTGGGTCATGCCGGAGCAGCCGAGCGTTTCCACCAGCGCCTCTTCGATGACGCCGTTTTTGATGTTGAGGGACAGCTTGCACGCGCCCTGCTGCGGCGCGCACCAGCCGACGCCATGGGTAAAGCCGGAAATGTCGGTGATTTCCTTGGCCTGTACCCACTTGCCCTCCTCGGGAATGGGAGCCGGTCCATGGTTCGGGCCCTTGGCCACGCAGACCATCTGTTCAACCTCATGCGTATACTGCATCGTCCGTCCTCCTCACATTCTGCCGCGCAGGGTCGCGGCGCAGATTGGGTGATTTTACAGCATCTATTATAACACAAAATCCGCCGTCTGTACGCAAACGACGGATTTTTTTACATGCGGTTTTCACACGCGCCGGGCCGGGGCGCGCGCTCAGCGCACGCGCGTGATTTTGCCGGCGTTCATTTCGTAGACCGCGTCGCACAGGGCGTCGATGTCCAGGGGGTTGTGGCTGGCCAGAAGGATGGTCTTGCCCTTTTCCTTCAGGTCGGTCAGCAGGCGACGGGCTTCGAGCGCGCCGGTGTCGTCCAGGCCGTTCATCGGCTCGTCGAGGATCAAAAGCGAGGGGTCCTCCATGATCGCCTGGGCGATGCCGAGGCGCTGGCGCATGCCCAGGCTGTATTTGGACACCCACTTGCGGCTGTCGGGATCCAGGCCGCACGCCTTCATCGCGGCGCGGATCTGCTTATCGCCGGCGCGGCCGGAAATATCGGCCAGGTATTTGAGGTTTTTGTAGCCGCTGGCGTTGGGCAAAAAGCCGGGCACCTCGATGATGGCGCCCATGTCCGGCGGCGTTTCCAGTTCCGTGCCGATGCGGCGGCCGTCCACATACACCTCGCCCGAATCCGGACGCAGGAGACCCGCGACGCACTTCATCAGCACCGTTTTGCCAGAACCGTTGCGGCCCACGAAGCCATGCACGCGGCCGCGCTCCAAAAGCACCGTGATCTCATCGAGCACCTTCTGTCCGGCATATGTCTTGCTTACCTTTTTCAGTTCGATCATAAGCGAATCTCCTTTTTCATGCTCAGGCGCACCGAAAGGTACGCAAAGAGGGCGCACAGCGCCGCCAGAACGACAAACGCATACCACACCGGCGGCTGGCCCGCGCCGTCGCCATAGTCCAGCATGGTCACGCGGCTGAGCGTCACGGGCGAAAAGTGGTTGTAAAAGCCGCCGTAGAAATCGGTCATCAGCGCGTCTGCCGCCAACGGCAAAACGCCCAGCAGCACGCCGCCGCGCCGGCCGACGAGCACATTGCCCACATACGCCAGCAGCGCCACAAACCCATAGGCCAACGCGTGCAGCGAAAGCCCGATCAGCGCCGCGCTCCAGGGCGAATAGGCGCGCATCACCCATGGATCGTAGGAAAGCAGGCTGTCGTAGGTTTCATAAGCGCCGCCTTCAACGAAGGCGTAAATCCCGTCCGACCAGCCGCCCGACCAGTCCACATGCGGCGATATCCACAAAAGCGCCGACAGCGCCACCAGCAGCATATAGGCCACGACCACCACAAAGATCATGCCCACCTGCGCCAGGGCCCAGCTTCTGCGCCCGCTGCGCACCATGATGTACACCTGCGCCTCGTCGGTCATGGGCAGCCGCGAAAGCAGCGCGATCACCGCCAGGCCCATCAGAAGCGTCAGCGGCGCGTAGTCCAGAAGATAGGTCAGAAGGCCGGGCCAGCTGACGAGGTCGCCGCTGTCGCGCAGGTAGTTGCGAATGGGCATGATCTCCCGGTCCACAAACAGCACCGTAAGCACGATCACCAGGTACGTCACCGGCGAAGAAAGCAGCTTTTTCAGGTTGTAGCGCAGGCACGCCAGGGCTTTGTTACGCATACGTCAGCCTCCTTTGCGCCCGATGGCGGAACAGAAGCGCCGCCGCCACCGACAGCGCGCCGAAAATACCCGCCGCCGCCAGAAGCCCCGGCCAGAAGCTCAGCCCGGTCTCGCTGTCCTGCAAAAGGGCAAGGTTCAGCCACATGGGCAGATCCGTCCAGGCGTTGAGTTCCAGGAACAGGCGGTAGAGGATCAGCGGCAGGCACACCGTCCACAATACGTTGGGCACATACGCCGAAAACGCCAGCGCCGCCAGCGCCCAGAACGCCCCGGCCGCAAACTGCACAAGCAGCGCGCCGGCAAAGTAGCCGACATAGCCGGCCGGCCCGGTAAAGGCCATGCCCATGGCGCCTTCAGGGCCGAACATCTCCGCGGCCACGGCCACGTCGCCCCGGTAGAGGATGTGCAAAAGCACGACGAACGCCAGCCGCCCCAGAAGCGGCGCCAGCCCGCCGCCCAGGCAGGCGGCGGCGATCTTTGAGCGCAGGTAGCGCCGCCGGCCGGCGCGCAAAACGGCGGGCACGGCAAAGCCGCTGTTCCAGTCCGCGGCGAAAACCGCCGCCGCGGGCAGCGCCGCTACCAGCGGCAGCGCGTCCGGCACCAGGCCCATGGACGCGGAAAAGCGCCACACGAGGATGGCGGGGTTTTCCATTTCGCCGAGCATATAAAGTATGTTGTAAAGATGCAGAAGAAAGTACGCGGCCGCGGCCGCGAACACCCATGGCCCGAAGGCGTGCCTCCGGTCGTGCGCAAGCATAGGCATCCTCCCCGTTTTGCATATCTGTATTATAGACGCCGCGCGGCGGCGTCCGGTTCACGCGCGCGGCACGATCGTTCCGCAGACCGCGTCAAAATCGGTAAAATCGTCCACCACCACGTCCACGCCGGGCAGGGCTTCCAGCGCCGATCTGGGGTTGGAGGTGGCGATGGCGACGATCCTACCCGCGCCGAAGCGGCGCGCCGACTCGAGGCCGGCAAAGGAGTCCTCCACCACCACGCACTCCTGCGGCGGCACGCCCAAACAGGCGCTGGCGCGCAGGTAGCCCTCGGGATCGGGCTTGCCGGGCAGGGTTCCATCGTCGTAAACGACGCGGTCGTACCCAAACCAGTTCTTCAAATGAAAGGAGGCAAAGTAGAAATCCATATTGCTCTTGCCCGCGCCGGTGGCGATGGCCATGGGCACGCCCGCCGCCTTGAGGCGGTCGAGCATTTCCGGCAGGCCGCGAACGAGGTGGAAATTCTCCACATCTTCGGCGCACAGGCGGCGGTAGATGCTCTCTTTTTCCTCGGTAAGCACCCGGATGTCCTCGTCGCTGAGGGGCCGCCTGCAAAAGCGGCGCATGATCTCGCTGTTGCCCGGGCCGCAGGCGTAGGTAAGAAACTCCTGCTGCGTCAGGCCGTGGCCGATCTCGCGCCGGAAAAAGCCGTCCCAGGCCAGGCGCTGCTTGTCGGTATCCATGAACATCGTGCCGTTAAAGTCGAAGATAATGGCCTTCATCGGTAGTAAACCTCCATCAGGGTAAGTCCGTGCGCGGGGGCGGTGACGCCCAGGTCGAGCCGGCTCTTTGAGGCGAGCGCGCGGGAAAACGCGCCCGGCTCCAACTTGCCCGTGCCCACGCCGATGAGCGTGCCGGCAATGATGCGCACCATATTGTACAAAAAGCCCGTGCCCTCGATATAAAGCGCGTATTCCGGGCCGCCGCCAAGAAGCTCTGCGCGGGTGATTGTGCGCACCGTGTCCTTGACCACGCTGCCGCTGGCGGCGAAGGCGGCAAAGTCGTGTTCGCCCACAAGCGCGGGCAGTTCCGCGCGCATCTTTTCCGCGTCCAGGGGGTAGATGACGTGGGCGTGCGTGTTGCGGTTGAGCGCCCCTGCGTGCGGCGCGGCGTAGATCTGGTAGCGGTACCGCTTGCCCACGGCGCTGAAGCGGGCGTGAAACGCATCCGGCACGGCGCGGCTTTCCCGCACGCGGATATCGCGGGGCAGCATGGTGTTGAGGGCGTAGGCGTACTTGTCCGGGGGGATGCGGCTGTCGGCGTCGAAATGCGCGCGCTGGCCGAGGGCGTGGACGCCCGCGTCGGTGCGGCTGGCCCCGAAAAGCACGGTCTTTTTCCCCACCAGTTTGGAAACGGCCTCCTCCGCCACCTGCTGCACGGCGAGGGCGTTTTCCTGCCGCTGCCAGCCGGCGTAATTCGTGCCGTCGTATTCGAGGGTGAGCAGGATTCGCATCAGAACACCCCCAGCGCGTTGAACAGCGCGATCACGGCCACAAGCGCAAGCAGCGAAAGGGCGGCGCAGAGGTCGTTTTTGCCGTAGCGGAGCTGGCGCAGGCGCGTGCGGCCCTCGCCGCCGTGGTAGCAGCGCGCCTCCATGGCCATGGCCAGTTCGTCCGCGCGGCGAAAGGCGCTGACAAACAGCGGCACCAAAAGCGGCACCATCGCCTTCGCGCGGCGGAAGAGGTTGCCGGATTCAAAATCCGCGCCGCGCGCCATCTGCGCCTTCATGATCTTGTCCGCTTCTTCCATCAGCGTGGGGATGAAGCGCAGGGCGATGGACATCATCATGGCGATCTCATGGGCGGGAAAGCGCAGGCGCGTCAGGGGGCGCATGAGGCTTTCCATGCCGTCGGTCAGGGAAATGGCCGAGGTGGTCAGCGTCAGAAGCTGCGAGGCGGTGATCAGCAGCACCAGCCGCACGGCGAGGAAGGCGGCGCGCCGAAGGCCCATATCCGTCACCGTGATGAACTTCCAGGAAAACAGCGGCGCGCCTTCGCCCTGAAAAAAAATGTTGAGCAGGAACGTGAACGCCACGATATAAAGCACCGGCCTGAGCCCGCGAATGAGAAAGCGCGGATGGATCTTCGACATGCGCGCCGCCAGCAGAACATAGCCGAAGATGACCGCAAACCCCGCAAACCCACCCGAAAGGAACACCGCTACGATCAGCCCCACGGTCCAGAGCAGCTTCGTGCGCGGGTCCAGGCGGTGAACGAAGGAATTGCCGGGAAAATACTGGCCGATGGTGATGTTTTTCAGCATTTCCCCACCTTCCTTTCGATGGCGGCGCGCACGTCCTCCATGCGGTACAGGCCGTCGCCCAGGTCCATGCCGCGCGCCTTGAGCGCCTGAACCAGCTTGACGCATTCGGGCACGTCCAGCCCCATTTGGCGCAGTTCCTCCGCGTGGCGAAAGACCTCGCCGGGGGCGGCGTCGAAGGCGACGCGGCCGTGGTTTAAAACGATCAGGCGGTTGCACAGCCGCGCCGCGTCGTCCATGGAATGCGTGACCATGACCACCGTAACGCCGCTTTTGTGAATGCCCTGAATGAGGGCGAGCAGTTCTTCGCGCCCGGCAGGATCGAGGCCCGCCGTCGGTTCGTCCAATACCAGCGTTCCCGGCTTCATGGCCAGAACGCCGGCGATGGCCACGCGCCGCTTCTGTCCCCCGGAAAGCTCGAACGGCGATTTGTCCAGCGCGTCCGCGCCCATGCCCACCTGCGAAAGCGCCTCGCGCACGCGCGTTTTGACGGCCTCTTCGTCCAGGCCAAGGTTTCGCGGGCCGAAGCCCACGTCTTTTTCCACCGTTTCTTCAAAAAGCTGGTATTCGGGGTATTGGAACACCAGCCCCACTTCGCGGCGGATCTCGATCAGGCTCTGGCCCTTTTCGCCCACGTCCACGCCGCCGACGACGACGTGGCCGACCTCCGGGCGGATCAGGGCGTTCAGATGGGCGATGAGCGTGGATTTGCCGCTGCCGGTGTGGCCGATGACGCCCACGAAATCGCCATCGTGAATGGTGAGGGAAACATTGTCCAGCGCGCGCGTTTCAAAGGGCGTTCCCGGCATGTAGATATGCGTCAGTTCACGGATTTCAATCGACACAGTTCCACCGCCATTTCTTCCACGGTCATGATATCCGCGCGCAGGGGCAGCCCCTCCGCGCGCAGCTGCGCCGCCAGTTGCGCCATGGGCGGCGCGTCCAGGCCCATTTTGCGGATCTGTTCCGGGTTTTGAAACACCGCGCGCGGCGCGCCCTCCAGGGCGATCCTGCCCGCGTCCATTACCACCACGCGGCCCGCGCGCAGGGCCTCGTCCATAAAGTGGGTGATCCACACGATGGTGATGCCGTCGCGCCGGTTGAGTTCCTCGGCCAGGGCAAACACTTCCCGCCGCCCCGAGGGGTCAAGCATGGCGGTGGATTCGTCAAAGACGATGATCTTCGGCCGCATGGCCAGAACGCCGGCCACGGCCACGCGCTGCTTCTGCCCGCCGGAGAGCATGTGCGGCGCGGCTTCGGCGTAATCCTGCATGCCCACATCGCGCAGGGCGCGGTCCACGCGGCTGCGGATTTCCTCCGGCGGCACGCCGAGGTTTTCCAGGCCGAAGGCGCAGTCCTCCTCGACCACGGTGGCGACGATCTGGTTGTCCGGGTTTTGAAAGACCATGCCGCACCTTTTGCGCACTTCGAGGCTGTTCTTTTCCTCGTGCGCGGCGATGCCGTCCACCCAGATTTCGCCCTTCTGGGGAATGTTGAGGGCGTTGAGCAGCTTGGCCAGGGTGGACTTGCCGCTGCCGTTGCGGCCGAGCACGGCCACGAACTCGCCGCGCTCCACCCGCAGGCTCACGCCGGCGACGGCGTCCTCCTCCGCGCCCTCGTAGCGAAATTCTACGTCCTTTGCCTCGATGATGGCCTCGCCCACGGCGCTGTTCCCCCCTTTGACGGCGGCATTATACCACGCAAAGGTTAATTCGTCCGCCAATTCGTGTTTCGTTTTGCATGCGTGCGCCGCTTTTCCCGACGAAAAAAGGCGAGATATCGCGGAAAATTCACTTTTAATCCTACCGCAAATGTGGTAAAATAAGCCTGTAACCTTGGAAATCAAAGAAGGAGGAGATTTTTCCATGAGCTTCAACAAAAAGACGATCGAAGACATCGACGTTTCCGGCAAGAAAGTTCTGGTCCGCTGCGACTTCAACGTGCCCCTGGACGAGAACAAGAACATCACCGACGAAACGCGCATCAACGCCGCGCTTCCGACGATCCAGTACCTGCTTGAGCACAACGCGGCCGTCGTTCTGTGCTCGCATCTGGGCCGCCCCAAGGGCGAGTTCAACATGAAGTATTCCCTCGCGCCGGTGGCCAAGCGCCTCTCGGAAAAGCTGGGGTTTGAAGTCAAGCTTGCCAAGGACGTCATCGGCCCCGACGCCAAGAAGCTGGCCGCCGAAGTCAAGCCCGGCCAGGCCGTGCTGCTGGAGAACGTCCGCTTCCACGCCGAAGAAGAGAAAAACGACCCGGCTTTCGCCAAGGAGCTTGCCTCCATGGCCGACATCTACGTCTCCGACGCCTTTGGCACCGTGCACCGCGCGCACGCCTCCACCGCAGGCGTGGCCCAGTACCTGCCCGCCGTGGCCGGCTTCCTGATTGGCAAGGAACTGAACTTCCTGGGCAAGGCCGTCACCAACCCGGAGCGCCCCTTCGTGGCCATCCTCGGCGGCGCCAAGGTCAAGGACAAGATCGGCGTGATCACCAACCTCATCGAAAAGGTCGATACCCTGCTCATCGGCGGCGGCATGGCCTACACCTTTATGAAGGCCACCGGCGGCGAGATCGGCAATTCCCTTTGCGACGACGAGCGCCTCTCTCTCGCGCTGGAACTGCTTGACAAGGCCAAGGCCAAGGGCGTCAAGCTGCTTCTGCCCATCGACAACGTCTGCGGCAAGGAGTTTAACAACGACACCGAGCAGATGGTCTGCGAGTCCGGCAAGATCCCCGAGGGCTGGGAAGGCCTGGACATCGGCCCCAAGACGGTTGAACTGTTCTCCAAGGAGATCAAGGCCGCCAAGACGGTGGTCTGGAACGGCCCCATGGGCGTGTTCGAAATGCCGAATTTCGCCAAGGGCACGCTGGCCATCGCCACGGCCATGGCCGAATCGGACGCCACCACCATCATTGGCGGCGGCGACAGCGCGGCGGCTGTCACCCAGATGGGCCTGGCCGGCAAGATGAGCCACATCTCCACCGGCGGCGGCGCCTCCCTTGAGTTCCTCGAGGGCAAGACCCTGCCCGGCGTCGCGGCGCTCAACGACAAGTAAGCGACCCGCTATACACAACCCCCGCATGGCGATCCCCCCGGCTTCGGAGGGGTCGCCATGGAGCGTGTACAGGCGCGCAGACAGGAGGAGACAGCCTTGGCCTGTGAACATCCCCTGGATTACAGAACGCTCTTAAAGCGCATGCTGACCTTCCGCGACGAACGGGTGGTCGCCTGTCCCGCATGCGGGCAAAAATTGCGCGTGGAGTTCGATCGGGGCCTGGGGCGCTGGCTTTCCGGGCCAATCCCGGCCGTGCCGCTTATCGTCTGCCTGTTTTTCATCCTGCGCATGGCTCCGGAGGGGGGCTGGACGAGTTTGCCCAACCTTCTCAAGGGGCTGGGGCTGATCGCCGCCGGCTTTGCGGCCATGCTGCTGATCTGGCTGCTCTGCTGCCTGATCATACAACGCTGTCGTCTCTACCGGGTCGTCCCGGTAAGCGAGCCATAAATCTACCGAGAACTTAGGAGGACAAAACCATGCGTAAACCCATCATCGCCGGCAACTGGAAGATGAACAAGACCCCCGCCGAGGCCGTGGAATTGGTCAAGGGCCTGATCCCGCTGGTCAAGGACGCCAAGTGCGACGTGGTGGTCTGCCCCACCGCCGTGTGCCTCCCCGCCGTGGCTGAGGTCATCAAGGGCACCAACATCAAACTGGGCGCGCAGAACGTGCACTTTGCCGAGAAGGGCGCCTACACCGGCGAACTGTCCGCCGATATGCTCAAGGCCGTGGGCTGCGAATACGTCATCGTCGGCCATTCCGAGCGCCGCCAGTACTTCGGCGAGACCGACAAGACCGTCAACCTGCGCGCCACCGCCGCCGTCAAGGCCGGCCTCACCGCCATCATCTGCGTGGGCGAAATGAAGGACGAGCGCGTGGACGGCTATACCGACATCATCGTCGCCTATCAGACGAAGATGGCGCTCAAGGGCCTCACCGCCGAGGAACTTGACCATGTAGTCATCGCCTATGAGCCGGTGTGGGCCATCGGCACGGGCCTGACCGCCACCGACGAACAGGCCAACGAGACCATCGGCGTCATCCGCAAGGCCATCGCCGAGGTGTACGGCGACGAAGTGGCGCAGAAGGTGCGCATCCAGTACGGCGGCAGCATGAAGGGCTCCAACGTCAAGGGCCTGATGGCGCAGCCGGAGATCGACGGCGGCCTCATCGGCGGCGCTTCCCTCAAGGCTGAGGACTTCGCGCAGGTGGTGAACTTCTGATGGCTGTCACCGCGCTTCTGATTCTGGACGGCTTCGGCATCGGCGGAAACGATCCCAAGTCCAACGCCATCCTTGCCGCGGGCACGCCCAACATCGACCGCCTCAAGGCGGAGTACTGCTCCACCGCCATCGGCGCCTCCGGCCTGGACGTGGGCCTGCCGGACGGGCAGATGGGCAACAGCGAAGTGGGCCACACCAACATCGGCGCCGGCCGCGTGGTCTACCAGATGCTGGTGAAAATCACCAAGGACATCGAGGACGGCGTGTTCTTTGAAAACAAGGCGCTGCTTGCCGCGATGGAAAACTGCAAAACGAACGATTCGGCCCTGCACCTGATCGGCCTTGTCTCCCCCGGCGGCGTGCATTCGCACACCAAGCACCTTTACGGGCTTTTGGAGATGGCCAAGCGCCATGGGCTTGCCAAAGTCTATGTCCACTGCCTGCTCGACGGCCGCGACGTGCCGCCGGACTCCGGCTGGGAGTATGTGCAGGAACTGGTAGATAAAATGAAAGAACTGGGCGTGGGCAAGGTGGCCACCGTCATGGGCCGCCTCTACGCCATGGACCGCGACAACGCCTGGGAACGCGTGGAAATGGCCTACAACGCCATGGTGTTCGGCGAGGGCCAGCAGGCCTCCGATCCCGTGCAGGCCATCCGGGATTCCTACCAGGTGGTGGACGAGACCGGCAAGCATCTGACCGACGAGTTCGTTTTGCCCACCGTCATCGACAAAGGCGGCATGGTCAGGGCCAACGACTCGGTGGTGTTTTTCAACTTCCGCCCCGACCGCGCCCGCGAGATCACCCGCGCCTTCGTAGACCCCGACTTCAAGGGCTTTGCGCGCAAAAACGGCTTCTTCCCGCTTAAGTATGTGTGCATGACGCAGTACGACGCGACCATGCCCAACGTGCTGCTCGCCTATCCGCCGGAGTCTTTGCACATGACGATGGGCGAATACCTGTCCAAAATGGGCAAGACGCAACTGCGCATTGCCGAAACGCAGAAGTACGCCCATGTGACGTTCTTCTTCAACGGCGGCGAGGAGCGCGTATTCCCCGGCGAGGACCGCATTCTCATCCCCTCCCCGCCCTCCGAGGAAGTGCCGACGTTCGACCTGAAGCCCGAGATGAGCGCCTATGAAGTGACCGACGCGGTCGTCAAGTGCATCGACGAGGAGAAGTACGACGTCATCATCCTCAACTTCGCCAACTGCGACATGGTGGGCCATACGGGCGTCATGGAAGCGGCCATCAAGGCCGTCAGGACCGTGGACGAATGCACCGGCCGCGTGGTAAGCGAGATCCTCAAGCACGGCGGCAAGTGCATCATCACCGCCGACCATGGCAATGCCGACCAGATGCTCGATCCCGTACACGGCGGCCCCTTCACCGCCCACACCACCAACCCGGTGCCGGTAATCGTGGTAGACCCGGAGCATCCCAAGTATGAACTGCGCCAGGGCGGCCGCCTCTGCGACCTCTGCCCGACGATGCTGACGCTGATGAAGCTGCCCCAGCCCAAGGAAATGACGGGCGAGAGCCTCATCATCGGCTAAGCCGGCAGTGCCGGCAGTGCCGGCGGCCAGCGCTGCCGCGTATGAGCGACCGGAGACCGCGCCCGGCACGAATGGGCGCGGTCTCCTTTGTTTTCGCGCTGAATGCCGCCCCTGCGCGGGGCGCTGTCGGCCTTGCCACGCCGCCTTCACGCCGGCGGCGGGATGGCCTTTCGGCATGCTCGCAAAAGCCCAACGCCTGGGCGCGTACGGCGCGAGGACGATCGAAACCGCGCCGGCGGCAGGACAGCCTTTCGGCATGCTCGCAAAAGCCCAACGCCTGGGCGCGCACGGCGCGAAGGCGACCGAAACCGCGCCGGCGGCGGGACAGCCTTTCAACGCGCGCACGAAAGTCCAACGCCTGGGCGCGCACAGCGCGAAGGCGACCGAAACCGCGCCGGCGGCGGGATGGCCTTTCGGCATGCTCGCAAAAGCCCAACGCCTGGGCGCGCACGGCGCGAAGGCGATCGAAACCGCGCCGGCGGCGGGACAGCCTTTCGGCATGCTCGCAAAAGCCCAACGCCTGGGCGCGCACGGCGCGAGGACGATCGAAACCGCGCCGGCGGCGGCAATCGCCTGGGCGCTAGGCTGGCAATCCCCTGCGCGCAGCGTTCGCCATCCACACCGCCATGTGCGTGCCGGAATCGCCGCTGCGCCTGCGCGAGCACATGGCGAAGCGCATGACCATTCATAGCCTTGAACGCCGCAGCCCGCATGGCGACAAACCCGGACGCCTTCGCCAAACCTGTCGGCGGCGCAGCACGACGCGCTTTTCGCCGCGGCGCATGAGGCCGCCAAAGGCCAGCGGACCCTTCAACAAAGGCAAGCCTGCCCGCCGCGGCGCGCGGCTGGACGGAAGCGCCGTTTCCCGGGTCTGCGCGGCTCGAAAGCGCCGCGTGACCAACGCGCAAGGACCGAAACGAACCGGAGGGCGCACCCTCCAAAGAGGATAAGGAGGATACTATCATGGCCAACACCCCCACCCCGCACATCGGCTGCAACCCCGGCGACTTTGCACGCACCGTGCTGATGCCCGGCGACCCGCTGCGCGCCAAATTTATCGCCGATACCTATCTCACCGACGCCAAACTGGTCAACAACGTGCGCGGCGTACACGGCTACACCGGCACCTGGCAGGGCAAGCGCGTCAGCGTCATGGCCTCGGGCATGGGCATGCCGTCCATGGGCATCTACTCCTATGAACTGTTCAACTTCTACGGTGTGGAAAACATCATTCGCATCGGCTCGGCCGGGGCGATGACCGATAAGCTCCACCTGCGCGACATCGTCGCCGGCATGAGCGCCTACACCAACTCCAACTACGGCGCGTCGTTCGGCTTCAACGGGCACCTGGCCCCCTCGTGCAGTTACGAACTGCTGGCCAAGGCCGTGGAAGCGGGCAAGGCGCTGGGTCAGCCCATCGTGCCCGGCCCCGTCTTTTCCTCGGACTGCTTCTACGAGCAGGGTTGCGACAAGACGGCTTCGTCGATTCTTGCCAAGCTGGGCGTTCTGTGCGTGGAAATGGAGGCGGCCGCGCTCTACCTCAACGCCGCCGCGGCCGGCAAGAATGCGCTGGCGCTTCTGACGATTTCGGACAGCCTGGTAACCGGCGAGGCCCTGAGCGCGGAGGACCGCCAGAATACCTTTACCAAGATGATGGAGATCGCCCTCACCATCGCCTAAACCTCCGCCACGCCCACTGGGAGATTCTTAAGAACCTCAGGTTCTTAAGCGGGTCCGGGCTGGCCCGGAATGGGTCTGGGCGAAGCCCAGTGCCCTCCCCGCCCCGCGCGCCCGGCCGTTCGCCGCCCCGCGCGGGGCGCTTTTTGTCCGTTCCCCGCCGGGCGCGACGCACGCAGCGTCCCTTGCCCGCAGGGCAAGGCAGCGTCGCCCTTCAAACATCCGCTGCCAGAAAATCCCCCGGAAATATCCAAATGCGTGCCCCCGTCTGGCCGCAGTTTCTATACCCCCGCGCGCCCGGCCATTCGCCGCCCCGCGCGGGGCGCTTTTTGTCCGTTTCCCGGAAGCGCCCCTCCCGCTCTCAAACGATCCAGACGGCCTCGGCCCCGCGCCGCCCACTGCGCGAAACGCTTCGCGACGCGCTTCCGCATCCTGAAAACAGCGCCGCTCCCGCAACCCAAACCGCGATCCGCCCCGCTTTCCCGTGCAAAAACGCGCCTCGCCGCCCATCCCCTTCCCACCGGGGCGCGTCGCGCGCCGCCCATCCCCTTCACAAAACCCATACACTTTCAAAATTATCGAACCGAAACTTTTACCCGCCCTAGAAAACTTCCAGATGCACCGCTTACGGTCTTTTGCTATCCTCTTTGCGGACCCAAATGAAAGAAGAGGTGTACAAAATGAAGAGACTGTTTGCTGCCCTTCTGGCGCTGACGCTGCTGGTGTGCGCCGTGCCCGCGATGGCTGAAGAAGCCGCCCCGGCGACGCCGAAGTATGTGTTCATGTTCATCGGCGACGGCATGGGCAACCCCCAGGTGACCGCCACCCAGTACTACCTGGGCGCGCTGGAGAATCCCGATTCCGAGCTGCCCGTCCCCGCGGCGCTTTCCTTCACCGGTTTTGAAAACGTCGGTCTGATGACCACCTACGACGCGTCCTCCTTCTGCCCGGACTCCGCTTCCACCGCCACCTCCATGGCCTCCGGCGAAAAGACGCTCTCCGGCGTTATCAACTATAACATCGACCTGACCGAGCCCTTCAAGCTCATCACCGAATACGCCAAGGAGGCCGGCAAGAAGGTCGGCGTCATCTCCAGCGTGTCCCTCGACCACGCCACCCCCGCGGCCTACTACGCCAAGTCCGAAAGCCGCAACGAGTACTACGACATCGCCCTGCAGGGCGTGACCGGCGCGACGCTGGACTTCCTGGGCGGCGGCAGCTTCCTCCAGCCCGACGGCGAGGACGGCGCGCAGGACAACCTGCTGACGCTGGCCGAGGAAAACGGCTTCACCATCGTCAACACCGCCGAGGACATCGCCGCCCTCAACAGCGAGAGCGGCCGCACGCTGGCCATCACCCCCGACATCGCGGATTCCTCCTCCATGATGTATGAAATCGACCGCGTCCGCCTCGCCGGGGAAGGCCAGGAGAGCATCTCCCTTGCCGACATGGTTCAGGCCGGCATCAACGTGCTGGACAACGACGAAGAGGGCTTCTTCCTCATGACCGAGGGCGGCAAGATCGACTGGAGTTGCCACGCCAACGACGCCAAGACCAGCATCATGGACACCATCGCCCTCTCCGACGCCGTGCAGGTCGCCATCGACTTCGCCGCCGAGCATCCCGACGAGACCCTGATCATCGTCACCGCCGACCATGAGACGGGCGGCATGACCATCGGCTTTGCCACCACCGCCTACGACACCCACTTCGACTACCTCGCGAACCAGACCATCTCCTTCACGCAGTTCGACGAAGTCATCACCCGGATGCGCGACAATGGCGCCACCTTCGAAGAGGCCCTTGCCGAGATCGAGACCTACTACGGCCTGACCACCGAAGAGGGCCAGGACCTGAGCCTGACTCAAGCCGAACTGGAAAGCCTCCAGGCCGCTTACGAACTGAGCATGCTGCCCGCGGAGGAGCGCGTGCTGGGCGACGAGGAAGCCCTGCTCTACGGCGGCTATGAACCCCTGTCCATGGCGGTCTGCCACATCATCAACAACAAGGCGGGCCTGTCCTTCACCTCCTACGCGCACACCGGCCTGCAAATTCCCGTGTACGCCACGGGCGTGGGCGCCGAGAACTTCGCCGGCCTCTACGACAATACCGACATCTTCACCAAGACCATGACGGCCATGGGCCTTCAGGCGGATGCGTAAGATGTTGTAACCATGGTTCGCGGGCTGCCCCAGCGGGCAGCCCGCTTTCCATGCGCGGAGGCGAATACAGGCGCCTCGCGGCAGGCCAAAATGGCCGCAAATGGAGAAAGCGCCCTTTTTCTCCAAAAAAACCGCAGGCATCGCGCGCGCATTCCCAAATCCCCGCCGCTCAGCGGCGTTTTACATGCAACGGAGGTCCATATGAAAAAGCTTGGCAGAAAGTCGAAGTCGAACCTGATCTTCTCCCTGGCAATGCTCGTGGTCTGCGGGGCGCTGTGCCTCCTCCCCGACGCCTTCACCAACCCCTCCTCGGCCATTCCCCGCGAGAAGGTGCGCATCGACAGCGTGGACAACACCCAACTCTACCCGCTGGGCATCGTCTACTCCGGCTCGCAGAACTGCGAGGTGACCGTGCTCACCGGCGAATACGCCGGCCAGACCGCCGTTGCCCACAACTATCAGAACTCCGCCCTGGACAAAGACAAGCTCTTTGAGACAGGCGACACCGCCCACGCCATGGTGCAGATGGGCGCAAACGGCCTGACCGTCACGCTGATCGACCACTACCGCCTCGGCGCGGAGGGCTGGATCTTCGCCGCCCTGGCCCTGGCGCTCATTGCGGTGGGCGGCGCGGTGGGCTGCGGGGCGCTGGTCTCGCTGATCTCCAGCGTGGTGATGATCTGGAAATTGCTCATCCCCCTGCTTTTGCGCGGCGTGGACCCCATCCTCGCTTCGTTTGTCACGGTGCTGATCCTCACCGTCGTCATCGACCTGCTGGTCGCGGGCTGGACGAAAAAATGCCTGGTGGCCATGACCGGATCGGTGCTGGGCACGCTTCTGACCTGCCTTCTGGCCTATGTGTTTACCGACGTTCTCAACCTCGACGGCGGCGATACGCCCTATATCGTGCCGCTTTTGTCCCAGTCGGCCATGACCATCGACCCCAAGGCCCTGTATATCGGCATGGTGTTCATCGCCAACGCCGGCGCGCTGATGGACCTGAGCATGGACGTGTCCATTTCCTGTGAGGAGATCGTCTACCATCGCCCGGACATCGGTCGCGGCGCGCTGCTCAAAAGCGGCGTTTCCATCGGCCGCGGCGTGCTGGGCACACAGACCACCACGCTGATGCTGGCCTATTCGGGCAACTACCTGTCCATGCTGATGTACTTTGCCGGGCAGGGCACGCCGGTGATGGACGTGCTCAACCTCAAATACGTCGCCAGCCAGCTGATGAACACGCTGGTGGGCAGCTTCGGCCTGGTGGCCGCCGCGCCCCTGACGGCGCTGGCCGCCTCCGTGCTCTACACGCGCCGCGCCGGGGCGCCGGCCGAACAGGCAGCCGCGCCGCAACGCGAAGCCCTGCCGCGCGCCTGAAATCGCGCGCGATCCGCCGCGCCATATACAAAGCCGCTTTCGAACGCGTCGAAAGCGGCTTTTGTCAGAAAAACCGGCCTACGCGCGCGGCGCCGGCGCGGCGGCCTGTTTGCGCGAAAGCCACGCGAGCATGCACATGCCCGCAAACGCGCAGATGGCCAGTTCGCGGTACACAAACCAGGGGTGGATAAAGGAGTGGTTCTGCATGCACAAAAACCACGCAAACGGCAGCAAGCATACGACGACATAGGGCAGCCAGGTCAATCCGGCGAGCTTTTCCCCGGGCGAACGGCGCAAAAAGCCGACGCCGGCAGCCACAACATAGACCGCCGCCAGCGCGAACATGGGCGTGCGCAGGCGAACCAGCAGCCGCGCGACGAGGCGCGCATAGGAAATGCTCATGCCCTCTGTCAGCGCAGTGGAGGAACGCAACTGTATGGTCTCCAGCACGCCCAGGTCCTCGCCGCTGAGCAGCGCGCCGAGAATCCACTTGCCGGCCCACATGCCGCCGTAGCCGACGCACCAGGCGATGCCGGTTACCACAATCAGCTTCAGGCCGTCCTTCCAGCCGCCCTGCGCGTTCAACAGGCAGAGCGTGATCGGAATGCCGTAGGAAAACAGCGGATAGGTCATCAGATCGACATAGCTCGTCGCGCAACCTGCCAGCACGAACAGAAGCGCCAGGCGCTCCATGCGCGCGCACAACCAGTCGCGCTTCCACAAAAAGACGATCGCAGCGAGCATGCCCACGGAGTAAACCGATGTGTAAAACAGCGACATGGAAATGGCGAACGGGTCGATCAGAAGCATCGCCAGCACAAAGGGGAGAATGTAGCGCTTCAGGCCGCGCATGCGCATCAAAAACGCCACCGCCAGCGTCAGCCCCGCCACCCAAAATGCGTTGATCGTGCGGATCTGCCCGTAGGTAAACAGCGACAACAGCGGCTTGAGCGCGACCAGATAGCCGTGCCAGTAGCGGCCGTAGTTGCTGCCCGCTTCGCCCTCCGGCTTGCCGTTTTCCAGGTATTGGGCAAAGTTCTCCACAGGGCTTACGCCGTGCCCGAAGGGACGATAGACGTTGACCGTCCGGTCGATCAGCGAGGCGCCCTCTTCGCGGTAGGCGGCCTGGATCAGCATGATCGAATCGGTAAAGTTGTCCAGCATCGTCTCTCCGCCCAGGAAGTTGACCGTGGGATACCCTTCCTCCTTCGCAAAGATATCCGCAGAGGCGACGGCGTTTTCCACCATCGGCTCCGTCGGCAGCGCGAACACAGCCAGCAGCAGCGCGAAGCCCACGGCCACGCACGCCGCCACCAGCAGGACGGATTTCCCCAACAACCTCCCATATGTCCTCATGCAAAGACCTCCTTGGTGTGCGCCTTTGCGCGGCGCGCGTTCTATCGCCACGCCGTTTGCCATGCCCTTGCCGGCGGGGCGCGTCGCCCGCAGGCGGAAAATCTGGGGGCTTCCCGAAAGCTCCGTTTCGCAGCGCGAAGCGCCGTTCTTCGCTCAGAACAGGCCGGTGATCCTGCCCGCCTCGTCCACGTCGATCTTCTCCGCCGCAGGAACTTTGGGAAGGCCCGGCATGGTCATGATCTCGCCGGTGAGGGCGACGATGAAGCCCGCGCCCGCCGAGACGCGCAGATTGCGCACGGTGATGGTGAAGTTTTCCGGCGCGCCCAGCTTTTTGGGATCGTCGGAAAAGCTGTACTGCGTCTTGGCCACGCACACGGGCAGATCGCCAAAGCCCATTTCCGCCAACTGGCGCGCCTGCTTCTTCGCCGCGGGCAAAAGTTCCGCGCCCGCGCCGCCATAGACGCGGCGGGCGATGGCGTTGAGCTTCTCTTCGATGCTCGTTCCCGTCTCGTAACTGTAGCGGAAATGGTTTTCCGCCTCGCAGAGGCGCACGACCTCCTCGGCCAGCGCCACGCCGCCTTCGCTGCCCCTGGCCCAGACCTCGGAAAGCGCCACGTTCACGCCCAGGGCGCGGCATTGTTCCTCGACCAGGTTCAATTCCGCTTCGGTATCGTCCGGGAAGCGGTTGATCGCCACCACGCAGGGCAGGCCGTAGACGTTCGTAAGGTTGGAAACGTGGCGCAGAAGGTTCGGCAGGCCCTTTTCCAGCGCCGCAAGGTCCTCGTTTTTCAAATCTTCCTTCTTCATGCCGCCGTGGAGCTTCAGCGCCCGCACCGTGGCCACCACCACCGCCGCCGCGGGGCGCAGGCCGGCCATGCGGCATTTGATGTCGAGGAACTTTTCCGCGCCCAGATCCGCGCCGAAGCCGGCCTCGGTAACGGCGTAGTCGCCCAGTTTCAGGGCCATGCGCGTGGCCAGCACGCTGTTGCAGCCGTGCGCAATGTTGGCAAACGGGCCGCCGTGGATGAGCGCCGGGGTGTGTTCCAGGGTCTGCACCAGATTGGGCTTGAGCGCGTCCTTCAAAAGCGCGGCCATGGCCCCCGCGGCCCTGAGATCGCCGGCGGTAACGGGCTGTTCGTCGTATGTATAGCCGACGACGATGCGCGAAAGGCGCGCTTTCAAATCGGCGATGCTGGTGGCAAGGCAGAGCACGGCCATGATCTCGCTGGCGACGGTGATATCGTAGCCGTCCTCGCGGGGCGTGCCGTTGACGCGTCCGCCGAGGCCGTCCACCACAAAGCGCAGCTGGCGGTCGTTCATATCCACGCAGCGCTTCCAGACGACGCGGCGGGGATCGATGCGCAGGGCGTTGCCCTGGTAGATGTGGTTGTCCAGCATGGCGGCCAGCAGGTTGTTGGCCGCGCCGATGGCGTGGAAATCGCCGGTGAAGTGGAGGTTGATGTCCTCCATGGGCACCACCTGCGCGTAGCCGCCGCCCGCCGCGCCGCCCTTGACGCCGAACACCGGGCCGAGAGAGGGCTCGCGCAGGGCGACGACGCTGTTTTTGCCGATGCGCCGCAGGGCGTCGGCCAGGCCGACGGTGGTGGTGGTCTTTCCCTCGCCCGCCGGCGTGGGGGTGATGGCGGTGACCAATATGAGTTTGCCGTCCGGCCGGTCCTCGCTCAGGAGGGAAAGGTCGATCTTGGCCTTGTAGTTTCCATACTGCTCGATGTACTTCTCCGCCACGCCCGCCCTGCGCGCAACGTCGCGGATGTGCCATAGTTCGGTCTGTTGGGCGATCTGGATATCGCTGAGCATAAAACCCCTCCTTATGCGTTGGGCTGCCGCCGCGCGCTGAGGCGGCGGTAGACGAGTATGCCTACGAGGCTCAGGGCCAGCGTCACGCCGAAGGCGATGAGGGCGAACTGATAGTTCTTCAGCCCCAGGGCGTCGCCGGTGACGGTCGAGGTGACGATCGAGGGGATGCGGGCCACGGCGGTGATCAGAAGCCATGTGCCCAGTTTCATGTCGGTCAGGCCGATGAAGTAGGAAAGCAGGTCCTTGGGCGTTCCAGGAATGAAAAAGACAATGAAGGTGAGCAGGTTGAGCCGGCGGGAATCCTGCAAAAAGCGCAGGGAGCGTATCCTTTCGCGGGGAAAGAACACTTCCACCAGTTTGACGCCAAAGCGGCGCACAAACAGGAACACCAGCGCGCTGCCGACGACGCAGCCGACGATGCAGAGAATGGTGCCCTCCACAGCGCCGAAGGCGTAGCCCGCGCCCATTTCCAAAGGCTCGCCGGGAATGAGGGCGATGATGAGTTGAAAAACGACCATGCCCACAAAAACCGCGCGCCCCCACAGCCCTGCGGAATCCACCCAGGCGCGAAAGCGCTCCGGCTCGCGGACAAAATCAATCATCGGCTTGCCCACCAGGTAGCCGACCGCAGCGATGAAAAGCAGCGCCACGACGATGGCGAAAAGGTATATCTTCTTTTTGTGCGCCTCGGTGATCTGCGCTCGCTCGTGTCTGCGTTTCATACACTATCTCCCTCAAAAGGCGCCGCCAGAATGGCGCGCACGCCTAGTATACCACATTTCAGGAGACAAGTATAGTCCGCCGGCTTCAACTTTTCATCAACGCGCTATTTTTGCGCCTTGCGGTCAAAGAAGGGGCTTTTGCCGTATGCGGCGATGGGAACGCCCAGCCAGATAACGTCGAATTCCTCGTATTCCATCAGTTGCGCGGCCTTGCCCGCCGAATAGAGCACGCGGCTGTCCACGCGGCAATCGGCGGCCACGGAGGCGGCGCTGCCCACGGCGATGCCCAGGTCGATCATATTAAAGGCGCAACGGGCCCCGGCCGCGTCCGCCGAAGCGCAGCTGTCAAACCCGCAGAAGCCGCAAACCTTCAGCCCCGCGCGCGCCGGCTTGGCGCCAATGAGCACGATCGCCTGCGCCGCGTCCACGTTGTCGGCGTCACGGTTGAAAAACTGCACGGCGGGGTTGCCTGTGGCGGCGATCTCGCGCATCTTGTCGGTCAGGTCCTTTTTGTCCTCGCCGGTGAGGACCATGGTGAGGATATTGTCCGCGCCCTTGGCCTTGGGCGCGGTGCGCGCGGCGGCGCACATCCTCGCCGCTGCGGCCAGGATCGCCTGGCGCTCCATTTCGTCGGAATCGTAACGCATGATGATCTTCTCCTTTCCAAAGGTCGCTTACAGGGTCTCCCATGCGCGCGTCTGTTCGAAGCGTTCGGCCATTGCCCGGGCACGGCGCACGGTCGTTTCGTCAAAGCCCATCTGCCCAAGCAGCGCCAGCGCGTTGCGCGTGCGCGAGGGGCCGGGGTGCAGTTTGTAGTCAAACGCCACGCCCGTCTCCCCCCACCGTCTCGCGGAAGTGGATGCTTTCGTAGGAGCGGAGGATGCGGGTCAATTCGATGTCATGGGTGGCGGCCAGCGCCAGTATGTCCCTGTCCTCGAAGCTGTGAAGCGCGCAGGCGGAGGCGGCGATGCGCTCGATGGCGTTCGTGCCGCGCAGTATCTCATCCACAAAGGCCAGCAACGGGCGCGCCCTTGCCCCAGGCGGGGCGAGAATACGAGCGCGAGGATGCGCGCCAACGGCACAAGGAGCACGAGAAAATCGCTTTTCATTTACAGAAGTGGGATCATTTCCGCCAGGCGTTCAAAGACCAGGTCGGGCTTGTTGGGGTAGGCCGCGAGCATTTCCGGCGTGGTTTCGCCGCTCATGACGAGGATGGAGAGCATGCCGCTTTTGAGCCCTGTTTCGATATCGGTATAGAGGCGGTCGCCGACCATGGCCATCTGCCCCGCCTCAAGGCCGGTGCGCCTGATCGCCGCCTGCACGATGCCCGTGTGCGGCTTGCCCACCACGCGGTCGGCGCGGCGGCCGGTACTGGCCTCGATAAAGGCCATGATGGCGCCGATGTCCGGGGCGAAGCCCGTCTCTGTGGGGCAGTTGAAGTCCGGGTGGGTGGCGATGTAGGGAAGGCCGGCGCGCACAAAATCGCACACGGCGGTCATCTTTTTATAGTCCAGCGTGGTATCGTAGCCGACGAGGACGACCTCCGGGTCGGCCTGATCGACCCGCACGCCCGCCTCGCGCATCTCCTCAAGAAGAAATTCGTTGCCCAGCACAAAGACGCGCCTGCCGGGATATTCCTCCGCAAGCATGGCGGCGGCGGCCTCGCCGGAGGTGAGCACCTTTTCGCGGCCCACGCTCAGCCCCATGCGCTTTAAGCGCTCGACGTAGAAGGCGGCGTTGTGCGAAGAATTGTTGGTAAGAAAAAGGAAGTCCCTGCCCGTCTCCTCCACGCGGCGAATGAAATCCACAGAACCGGGAATGAGGTTTTCCCCCAGGTAGAAGGTGCCGTCCATATCCAGAAGAAAGCAGCGCACATCCCGCAGATCCATCTTCAACCCTCCGCGAAGGCGATCTTGCCGCAGGAAAGGCTGCCGATCGCGGCCAGCGCCTCCACGCGGTAGCCCGCGGCGCGCAATTTGCCCATGCCGGGCTGGAAGGCCTTGGCGATCACCGCGCCCACGCCGGCCACCGTGGCCCCGGCCTGCTCCAATAGGCGGATGCCGCCAAAGGCCGCCTCGCCGTTGGCGAGGAAATCGTCGATAAGCAGCACGCGGTCGCCGGGGCGGACGAACTGCGATTTGAGCGTAAGCTGGTAGCTGGCGTTTTTGGTGAAGGAAAAGACCTCCGTTTGGATAACGCCGTCCTGCAGGATGCTGGATTTGGATTTTTTGAGGATCACCATGGGCGTTTTCAGCGCCTGCGCGGTCATCACCGCCGGAGCGATGCCCGAGGCCTCGATGGTGGCCACGCGGGTGACGCCCGCGTCTTTGAACAGGCGGGCGAACTCCTCGCCCACTTCGCGCATAAGCTCCGTATCCACCTGATGGTTCAAAAACGAATCCACCAGCAAAACGTCCTCCGACAGCGCGCGTCCGTCGCGCAGGATCCTCTCCTCCAAAAGTTGCATCCGTATCCCGACCTTTCCCAATTGCTCCCTTTATTCTACAGCATCCGCGCCCGTTTTTCAAGGCGACGGGGCGCAAATTGCGCAAAGTCGTTACAGGCGCAGGCCCTTGATGTCCTTGACGCGCGAAAGGATGATGTTGCAGGAAATATCCTCCACGCCGGGCAGAGGGTCGATCACATCGCGCATGAGCGCCTCCATCTCCTCGGCGCTGGCGGCCACGGCGTGTACATGCAGCTTGTTTTTGCCGGTAACGCGGTAGATCTGCGTAATGGTATCGCAGGCGTCGAGAATCTCAATCGCCTCGCCGAGCGCCTGCGGGGCGGTCTCGATCTCAAAATAGCAGGAAACCGCGCCGCTGATCTTCTGGGGATTGACAATGGTGGTGTATTCCTCGATAACGCCGCGCTTTTCCAGCGCCTGCACGCGCATTTTCACCGCCACGCGCGAAAGCCCCACCCGCTGGCCGATATCCGAATAGGACATGCGGGCGTTTTCAATCAGCAACTGAACGATTCTGCGGTCCGCTTCGTCCAAACCCTCCAGAAACATGGCGATCCCTCCCGCGCCCATTATAAACCGCACGCAAACATAATGCAAATTAAATTTGACATGCGATCTCTGAAAGGCTATAATTACTTACGAAACGTCAGTTTGAAATTACGAATAGAAAGCATGGTGGACGATGGACAGAGACCTGACGCGCGGGCCGGCAATGCGCACAATGCTGCGCTTTGCCGTGCCGATGATCCTTGGAAACCTGTTGCAGCAGTGCTACAACGTGGCCGACACGCTGATCGTCGGCCGCTTTCTGGGCGCCGAGGCCCTTGCGGCGGTCGGCTCGGCCTTCACGCTGATGAATTTTCTGACCTCGATCCTCCTGGGGTTATCGCTGGGCAGCGGCACGGTGTTTTCCATCTGTTTCGGCCGGAAGGACCCGGCGCGGCTGCAGGAAAGCATTTGCGCCTCGTTTGCGCTGTTGTCGGCGGCGACGGCGCTTTTGACGGCGCTGGCGTTCCTTTTTCCGGAGCAGATCCTCGATTTTCTGCGCGTAACGGGAACGGTGCGCGCGCTGCTGCGGGAATACCTGATGGTCATTTTCGCGGGGTTGCCGGCCATTTTCCTCTACAACTACTTCGCGGCCATGCTGCGCTCGGTGGGCAATTCCACCGCGCCGCTGATCTTTCTGGCGATCTCAGCGCTGATGAACATTGGCCTGGACCTCTGGTTTGTCGTCGGGCTGCGGCGCGGCGTGGCCGGGGCGGCGGAGGCCACGGTCCTTTCGCAGTATGTTTCCGGCGCGGGCATCGCCATTTACGCGTTCAAGGGCTTTCCCGCCCTGCGCGACCGGGGCGGGCGGATGCGCCTGCGCCTGTCGCGCGTGAAGGAAATCGCCTCCTTTTCGGCGCTGACGTGCGTTCAGCAGTCGATCATGAACTTTGGCATTCTCACGGTGCAGGGGCTGGTCAACAGCTTTGGCGCCACGGTGACGGCCGCCTTCGCCGCGGCGGTGAAGATAGACGCCTTCGCCTACATGCCCGTGCAGGATTTCGGCAACGCCTTTTCCACCTTCATCGCCCAGAATTACGGCGCGGGCGAAACGGAGCGGATGCGCGCCGGTCTGCGCGGCGCGGTCAGGGCGACGGTTCTGTTCTGTCTGGCGGTCAGCGCGATCATCTGGCTGCTGGGAGGGCGGCTGATGGCGCTGTTTATCGACGAAAGCGAAACGGCCATCATCGCCGAAGGGGCGCGCTATTTGCGCATCGAAGGCGCGTTCTACTTTGCCATCGGCCTGTTGTTTCTGTTCTACGGCCTTTACCGCGCGCTGGGGCGGCCGGGCATGTCGGTGGTGTTGACGGTGATTTCGCTGGGCACGCGCGTGGCGCTGGCCTACGCCCTCTCCGCCCTTCCGGCGCTGGGCGTAACGGGCGTGTGGTGGTCGGTTCCCATCGGCTGGCTGCTGGCGGACGCGGTGGGGCTGATCTACTACCGCGCGCGCAGATCGCGCCTCTATTCCGCTCCCGGCCGCGCAAATGCGGCTCAAGGCGTTGCAATTCCCCCCGCGGACTGATATAATACAAGCAAACAGGCAAACGGGAGGTACTTGCGATGGAAGAGAAAAAAGCTTTGCCGGGAACAGGCGGCGAACGCTACATTCCCTACGCCCGGCGGGAGGGCAACGAATCAATCGTCTACTTCACGCGCGACCTCTCCGCGCAGGGGCTTTGCAAAATCTACCGGAGGGTGAACGGCAATCTCAACGGGAAAGTGGGCGTCAAACTGCACACCGGCGAAAAGAACGGCCCGAACATCATTCCCCGGCCGTGGGTGGAGGCGCTTTTTGCAAACGAATTGCGCGAGGCGGCCATCATCGAAACCAATTCCTACTATGTCGGCGACCGCGACACCACCGAGAAGCACCGCGAAACGCTGCGCGCCAACGGCTGGACCTTCGCCCCGGTGGATATCCTCGACGAAAACGGCGCCGAGCCGCTGCCGGTGTACGGCGGCAAGTGGTTTTCGCAGATGTACATGGGCAAGAACCTGACCGCATACGATTCCTTCCTTGCCCTGACGCACTTCAAGGGGCATACCAAGGCGGGCTTCGGCGGCTCGAACAAGAACATCGGCATCGGCTGCGCCGACGGCAGGATCGGCAAGGCCATGATTCACACCACCCCCGGCCAGGACGACCAGTGGGACATCAGCTACGAGGAATTCATGGAGCGCATGACCGAATCGGCCAAGGCGGTCGTCGATCACTTCGGCCGTCGCATCGCCTACGTCAACGTAATGCGCAACATGTCCGTCTCCTGCGACTGCGAAGGCACGGCCGCCGAGCCTGTGGTAACGCCCAACGTGGGCATCTGCGCTTCGGTGGATATCCTTGCGGCGGATCAGGCCTGCGTGGACATTCTCTACGCCATGAAAAAGGCGGAGAATCACGCGCTGGTGGAGCGCATTGAAAGCCGTCACGGCCTGCGCCAGCTTTCCTACATGAAGGAACTGGGCATGGGCAACGACCGCTACAAGCTCATCGACATCGACAATGGCGACGCGCTCATATCGCCCGCGGACGCCGCGAAAAACCTGACCCCCTTCCAGGCCTGACCAAGCCCGGAAAACGAACGCCCCGCCTGCGCGGGGCGTTTTCGCGCCCGACGTGCAAGCCCCGTCGCGCCTTCCCCCTCATCCGCAACGCGGCGCGCAATCCCAACCGGCGCGCAAGCCCTGTGGCGCTTTCCGCCTCGTCCGCAACGCGGCGGACAACCCCGGCCGGCGCGCAAGCCCTGTGGCGCTTTCACCCTTATCCGCAACGCGGCGGCAACCCCGACCGGCGCGCAAGCCCCGTCGCGCCTTCCGCCTCATCCGCAATGCAGTGGGCAATCCCGACCGGCACGCAAGCCCGCCGCGCCTCCACCTTCA
>DVIA01000024.1 GCA_018711655.1 Candidatus Pullichristensenella avicola | reverse complement strand
CGGCCAGTGCAGCCGTCTGCAAAACGTCTGCCCCGCAAAACCTGCGCCGCCGCATGTGCGCGGCCAGTGCAGCCGTCTGCAAAACGCCTGCCCCGCGAAAACCTGCTCCGCCGCATGTGCGCGGCCAGTGCAGCCGTCTGCAAAACGCCTGTCCCGCGAAAACCTGTTCCACCGCATGTGCGCGGCCAGTGCAGTCGTCTGCAAAACGCCTGCCCCGCAAAAACCTGCGCCGCCGCATGTGCGCGGCCAGTGCAGTCGTCTGCAAAACGTCTGTCCCGCGAAAACCTGCTCCGCCGCATGTGCGCGGCCAGTCCCATTCCTTCGAGCGTTTCCGAGGCAGGCATGTCCTGCGCCGCCGCACATGCGCGGTCCAGACTTTGCCGCTTCCTGCCCGCGCCAACGCCCGGCCCGCAAAACAAAAAGGCCGCCCCGCGCCCGGCGAAGCGGCCCTCAAAAGCGATCCAGGCGCCTAATGCATGGCGGCGACCCATGTTTCCGCCCGCGCGCGCACGAGCAGATACAATCCCACGCAGGCAAGCGCGAGCGCAAGCGTAAAGGCGGCGGGGATCAGCATCGCGTTTTGCGCCGGCAGGCGAAAGGTCAAAAACAGCCCTCCAAAGCACAGCGCCATGGAGATCAACACCGCCGCCAGCGCGCCGGAGCCATTCTTGGCGATCTTGGCCTCGTTGGTCCAGTCGAAGCGGGGAAATTTGCAGTTGATGATCAGCCCGACGAGCGCCGAAAACACGCCCATCAGCGCCGGCATCAGCAAAAGCACCGCCAGCGCCGCGCCCCGGGCGCGAAATACCCAGGCCAGCACCAGCGAATCGGCGATGGCAAAGGGCGTAACCAGTTGCAAATTGAGGCGCAGCTTGGGCATCAGCCAGGCGCGCGCGGGGACGGGCAGGCTCTTGACGATCCACAAACTCTTGCCCTCCAGCGATACCGCGCAGGCTGTGGTCGGCCCAATGCCGATCAGCCAGCTGAGCACAAACGGCAGCGCCGCCAGCGGCGCGTCTCCCAACCCCTCCGTCTGCAAAAACAGGGCGATTGTCTCGCCGGGCACGAACACGGCCAGGGCGACGACCGCAAGCAGCGAAAGGATCGGCCCGAAAGCGCTGTTGAGCACATAGCTGTTGATGGACAAAAAGTGCCGCCACTCGCGCGCAAGCAGCGCCCGGCGGGGGCTGCGCCGCGTTTGCGCGCCCAAAACAAAGCGCTTTTTGCGCGTTTGCGCGCTGAGGAACGAATTCAGGCGCACAAAGACGCGCCCAAACAGCGCCCCCGCCAGCAGTATCGTCAGCAACGAAACGCCGACGTACACAAGCAGCGACAGAACCTCGCCGTTCAGCACGGCGTCAGCGTACAGCGGCGCCAGCGGATAGACGCGCGCGGCCAGATCGCTCAGGGCGCGTGCAAAATCCATGAACACATTCACATTGGCCGCAGAAAAGCTCAGATATGTCGAGCCGGCCACCACGCCGATCAGCGCCACGAACATCAGCGCCAGCCCCGCGTAGCGCAGCCGCTTCATGGCTGCGCCCGCCATGGCCACCAGCACGCCGATCAGCGAGGCGAGCACCGCCGGAATCATCGGCGCGGCCAGCGCGCACAGCGCATAACGAACGTAGAACGCCGCCCCGGGCCGCGCCAGAACGCCATAGGCCACGCCGCCCGGCAACATGATCAGCATTGTAAACAGCAGGTTCATGCCGTAAAGCTTCAGCACGCGCGCAGTGGCCACCGTTCGCGCCGGCAGGGGCAGGGAAAGCAGCATATCCAAATCGCGCGTGCGAAACAGCGCGTCCGGCGCTTTGATGATGGTGGTCACCAGCGCCATCGCCGCCGCAATGGCCGCCAGCAGCACTGGAAAGGCCGAAAGCGCGCCGACGAACTGCAGGGCATAGGCGACGCCCCAGCAGTAAAAATACACCAGCGCCAATGCCGCCAGCGCCCCCAACGCGATCAGCGCCGCCAGCAGGGTTGCGCTTGCGCGGCGGGCAGGATCGTTGAGGCGGCGGTTGATTCCAAACAGTTCCAGGCGGTTGAGGCGCATCAGCAACAGCAGATTCTTCATCGTTCAATCAACTCCAGGAAGAGTTCCTCCAGCGATCCGTCGCCGCGCACCGCGTCGGTATCGCCAAAGGCCGCCAGGCGGCCGTCCCGAATGATGGCGACCTTATCGCAGAGTTTTTCCGCCACATCCAGAACATGCGTGGAGAAAAACACCGCCCCGCCGCGATCGCACAGGGCCCGCATCTGCTCTTTGAAGGCGTGCGCGGCCACGGGATCGAGGCCGACGAAGGGCTCGTCGAGAATGAGCAGCCTGGGGTCGTGGATCAGCGCGCCCATCAGCGCCAGTTTCTGCTTCATGCCGTGTGAAAAGGACGCGATGGAATCGCCCAGATTGCCCATCAGGCCAAACAGTTCGCCGTATTCGCGAATGCGCGCCTCGCGCTTCTGGGCATCGACGCCGAAAACGTCGGCCATGAAATTCAAATACTGCATGCCGGTAAGGTATTCATACAGGTCCGGATTGTCCGGCACATAGGCCAGCAGCTTTTTGCACTCGATGGGCTCGCGGCGCACGGAATGGCCGCCGATGTATATATCGCCTTCGTCAAAATCCAGCACGCCCACCACGGCGCGGATGGTGGTCGTCTTGCCCGCGCCGTTCGGGCCGATAAAGCCGACGATGGTTCCCGGCTCCACGCGCAGGGAAAGGTTGTCTACGGCGCGCTTGCCGCCTTTATACGTCTTGGAAAAATTGCGTATCTCCAGCATATACCTTCCTCCTTATGAATCGGTATTATAATACCCTCCCGAAAAAAATCAATATTTTTCCTGTAAAAACCTGCTTAGAAGCGCCCACCTGTCGTTGAAGGCGCGCCAGCGGACAAACGCCGTCCGCTTTGCGGACGGCGAGGCGGGATCGCAGGGCCTGCAGAGATTGACAGGCGACGGTTCATGGTTCCAGAGGCGAGAGGATCAAAAGCCGCCAGCCGGCGACGGCAGGACAAAACGCGCCCCGACGGGCGCAATTTCGAAGGCAAATCCCCGGCGCGCTCGTCCGCGCTTTTGGCGGCGCGCTTGAAGGCGAGGATTTCCTCGCCCAATCCCCGGCGCGCTCGTCCGCACGGCGAAACGCAGAAACGAAAAGGAGGTACGGTTGACCAAATCCCCTGCGCGCACGCCCGCGCGGGGATGGATAAAAGCCGATTGCCGGCACATCGCCCAATCCCCGGCGCGCTCGTCCGCACGCATACACAGCAAGACAAAGGACACGGTCCAAACTGCGCGCTCGTCCGGGTTCCCTCAGCCGTACATTGATTTCCCTTCAGCCCCGAATCCCCCGCGCACGCGCCGAATTGCGCCAATCAGCCCGGCTGCCTGAATGGCCGCTCCCCGCGCGCACGGCGTTCAAGAGCTTGGCCGCGGGGGGCCGGCTTTTTTGGGCTGCTCCCCGCGCGCACGGCGTTCAAATTGGTTCGTGATGATTTTCTTGTTGCCAGATATCCGCCGCTCCCCCACGCGCACAGCGCTCAATTTTATGGAAATCGAACCGCCGCTCCCCGCGCACACCCCTGGCCCCCATCGCCGCCTCCAGGGCGCGGGCGCTTTCCCTGCTTTTCATCTGAAAACTGCGCGCACGCCCGCGTAAACTGTAAATGTGGTCGTGCATTCGATGAACGATCGCACCCCCGCATAGGAAATCCCCCGCCGGCGAAAACCCTTGCACTCCATCGCTCCCCGCGCACACCCCTTGCCCCCATCGCCGCCTCCAGGGCGCGGGCGTTTCTCCTGCTTTTCATCTGAAAACTGCGCGCGTCCGTGCTGCGAAGGCAAGTGGATTCCCCGTCAAACCGAAGCGCTACGCTTCGCCGCCGGCTTCCCTTCCGGGGGCGGCGGACGCCTCCGGAACGGCGGTCGGCTGCGGCGGACGCCCGACGCTCTCCGTTTCCGCCGGCCGCGCGGTCTCTTCGGCGGCGGCCGTTCCCTCCAACGCAAGTTCGAGGCCGAGCAGCGTCGGATCGCGAAGGATCGCCTCCGCCAGTTCCTCGGTCAGGATCGCCGTATACGTCCGTTCGGAACCGTCGGTGCGCTCCTCCATGGCGACGCGATACGCGTCCGCCTCGGGAATGCCGAGGTCAACGCCCGCGCCCACGCGCGCCGTGAGAACGACCGCGCCCTCGCCGGCAACGAACGGCGTTTCCAGGGCGTACGCGTCGATGCGCGCCTCGCCACCGTCCCGCAGGAGCACGCTGCGCGCGCCGCCGGTTGGCTGTTCCGTCCAGGCGTTTTCGTACAAAAGCGCGCCGGGCGCGAAGCCCACGCCTTCGCCTTCATCATTGAAGCAGTAGTTCAGTTCGTAGCCGACCGCCAGGATCGTCGCCGTCGCGGGCGTTTCGCGCACGAAAAGGCCCGCGTCGCAAACACAGTAGTCGCGCGCGACGACCTCGATTCCAAACTGCAGCGCGTCAAGCGCGCTTTCGGAAACATCGTCGTAGAGCAGGCAGACGCGCTGACAGTTCCCCTCCGTCCACGCGCTGCGGGCGGCGGCGGTCCGGCCTTCCAGCGTCACTTCCAAATCGAGCACGTCCACGCGCACCGCGCCCACGGCCTCCATCGCCCCGGCGTATGCGTCGCCGGCCATGGCCTCTGTTAGCGTCGCCTCGTCCCGGGCGCTCAGGGGGCGCTCCACATGCTCCATGGCGGTCAGATCCAGGCGCGACCCGGCGGTGACGCCGACCTCGCCGTCAATGGACGTTTCCAGCGATATCAGCAGCTGCCCGGTCTCCCGGTTCCAGACAACGGCGTTCACATACGCGCAGGCGGAGCCGATGCAGACGGGGCAGAGATGCTTGCCCACCGCCAGCGCCTGCGAAAGCGTGCAGGGCAACGCGTCCCGCATCTTCGAGCAGTTCGAAACGCTATGCACATACTGCCCGCCCGCGGTGCAATACAGCGCGCTGTCTGTCACGGCCGGCACGATCATCCGCCGGGTTATGCAGTCCGGACAGGGTGTCAGGCCCAGAATGCGGGCGCGCTCGACCGTGGTCAGGGCGCGCTCGATATCCGCGGGCGTCTCGCCGACGCCGGCGCAGGCGCGGTCGGCATGATAATTGCCGTCGCGTTCCGAGCGCCAGGCCAGGGCGTCTGCAGAGCACGCGAAGTACGCGCCGATGCAGACAGGGCAGAAGTCCTTCCCCATTTCCAGCGCCGCGCGCAGCGTACACCCTTGCGCGCCGCGCATGTTCGAGCAGGTGCGGTCGGCGTGGAAATATCTTCCCCCGTCCGTACAGAAATAGAACTGCTCGTCCGGCAGGCTGGCCTCCAGGTATTCCTGAAGCGCGGCCTCGCCTGAAACCCGGTTCGTCTGCGCGGCGGCGTAGTGCTCGCTTTCCCGCGTAGGCCGCGGCGTAAGCGCTGCGCTCTCCGTTTGCACTTTCGCGGGCCGCAGCGCGGCGCCTTCCGTTTCAGGCGCCAGCGCCGTGGGTTCCAGCGTGACGGCCTGCGCCTTCGTGGCGCGGGGCGCGGCGTCCCCTGTCGCTTCCGGGGTCGCGGGGACGGGGCTTTCCAGGCCCGTCGGCCGGGGCGCAGCGGTCAGCGTCGCCTCCGGGCTCGGGGTGGCGCTGCGCGCGGGAGCGACGCTTTGCGAGGCGAGCGCTCCGCGCAGCGGCTGTGGGCTTCGCCCTCCCGGCGCGCCGCGATGCACCGCCAGCGAAAACACGCCCGCCGCCACAGCCAGCACCGCCGCCGCGGCCACAGCCCGGCGCAGGCGCGCGCGCAAGAGCGCGCGGCGACGGCCGCGGCGGACGCCGGCGCGGATGGCTTCTTCGACTGCATCGGGCGTTCTGGGGAAAGCCCTGTTGAGATCTTTCATATTTCCACCTCCGTAGACAGCGTCCGCCTGAGCGCGCCCCGGGCCTGATGCAGCCGGGATTTGACGGTGGTTTGAGGAATTTTGAGAATATCGGAAATCTCCCGAAGCGAATAGCCTTCAAGATAGTGCAAAACCAGCGGCAGGCGCAGCTTTTCCGGCAGGGCCATGAGCGCCTCGCGCAGTTCGGGATCGGGCGGCGCTTCGATCAACGCAAAGCGCTCTTCATAAAGCGGTTCGCCGCGCCGCTTCCAGCGGCGCTGGATGTTGCGGCATTCGTTGACCAGGATGCGCGTCAGCCATGCCTCAAAGCGCTCGCCGTCGCGCAACGTGTCGCGGTGTATCCAGCCTTTGAACACAGCCTCCTGAATGGCGTCGGCCGCGTCCGCGTCGCAGCGCAGCATGGACAGCGCCACGCGATACAGCTTGCGCTGGCACTCGAGCGCCCGCTGCAGAAATTGCCTGTCGTCCACCGTACTTCCCCCAGCTTTTGAATACATATTCGATCTATAGACGCTCGCACGGCCGCAAAAGTTGTTCCGGGCAGAAAAAAATCGCCCCCGAGGGCGATTCTTTTGCAAATCCGGTTTGCGCGGCGCGATCAGTCGATGGGCGTGCCGTCGCTTTTGAACAGGGGCAGCTTTTCCAGAAAGATGATATCCTTGCGCTCGGCGGCCTCGCCCTCGGCGAGGATGGCCATGCGGCCGACGATCTCGCCGCCGGCATGGTTGACCAGTTCCTCCAGTGCGCGCAGAGATTCGCCGGTGGAAATCACGTCGTCTACGATGACCACGCGTTTGCCGCGCAGGTATTCCGCATCCTTGCCGTCCAGGCAGAGAACCTGACGATGCCCGGTGGTGATGGAGCGCACCTCGGTGGAAAACACGTCCCGCATATACAGTTTCGGCGATTTGCGCGCCAGAAGGTAGCGCTTTTCACCCGCCAGGCGGGCCATTTCGCAGATCAGGGGAATGCCCTTGGATTCGGCGGTGATCATCACATCGTGCTCGGGAACGAGCTTGTTCAGTTCCCGCGCGCAGGCCATGGTCAATTCCGTATCGCCGAAAATGACGAAGGCGCCGATCATCATATCGTCGCTGATGGGGCAGAGCGGAAGCTGGCGCGTCAGGCCGGCGACCTTCAGGGGATAGTACATATCGCTCATGCGCAAACACCTCAAAACGGCTGTTTTTCCGTACCTATTGTACCCTGCGCGCGCGAAAATGTCAAGCCGCGCCGTGCCCGCAAAAATGCGGAGCGGCTTTAAAGCCGCTCCTGGTTTGGGAAAGACGCGCGTCAGTGCATTTTGCGCTCCTGCGCCTCGATCATCTTCTTGACCATGTTTCCGCCGATGTGGCCAGCGTCTTTCGCGGCGATGTCGCCGTTGTAGCCCTGCTTGAGGCTGATGCCAAGTTCGCTGGCCACTTCCTGCTTGAGGTTGTCCATGGCCTGACGGGCTTCGGGCACATTGATCTGGTTGCTGTTCTTGCTGGACATGCGTGTTTCCTCCTTTCTTCAGGATGCGCCGCCGGCATTACTTGCCGGAGGCCTGGCGCTGATAGTCCTCGATCATGCGCTTGACCATCATGCCGCCGATGGAGCCGTTCTCCTTCGCCGACAGGTTGCCGTTGTAGCCCTTGGTGAGGTTGATGCCCATTTCGTTGGCGATCTCGTACTTCATGTTGGAGAGCGCCTGCCGGGCCTCGGGCACGTTGATGCGGTTGGAATTGTTGCTGGCCATAATGTTTTCACCTCCCGTTCCAGTCTGACACTATTTTGACCGGACGGGAGGCTTTTACGCTGGCAATATTCCACTGTAAGAAACATGCAATTTGCGTGCGTTCGCAAACGCGCGCCTAGTTGAGCGCCACATCTTCCAGGCGAGCGAGAAATTCGCGCCGGGCCAGCGCGACGATCTGGCGGGTCTGCGGATCGTCCGGGCGCTTCATCAGCGCGCGCGCCTCGTCGTGGGTGAGTTTCAGAAGCTGCGTATCGCCCGCGATCATGGAAAGGCCGAGGGTGGGAACGCCGCTTTGCCGTTCGCCAAACAGTTCGCCCGGGCCGCGCAGTTCCATGTCCTTTTCGGCAATTCTGAAGCCGTCTGCGGTCTGCGTCAGCAACCGCAGCCGCTCGGTCGGCTCGGCGACGAGGAAACACCACGATTCGTACTTCCCCCGGCCCACGCGGCCTCGTAGCTGGTGCAACTGGGCAAGGCCGAAGCGCTCGGCGTTTTCAATGACCATAACGCTGGCGTTGGGCACATTGACGCCCACCTCCACCACGGTGGTGGAAACGAGTATATCCGCATCGCCTCTGCGGAAGGCCTCGAGGCGCGCGTCCTTTTCGGCGGCCTTCATGCGGCCGTGAACGAGGGCGACGCGGGCCTCAGGCAGCAGTTTGCGCAGCTCTTCATACAACTCCTGCGCGTCGCGCGCCTCTACGGCCTCGCTTTTGTCCACCAGCGGGCAGACGACGTAGGCCTGCCGCCCTTCGCGCACCTTTTGCAGGACGAAGCCGTACATGTCGCGGCGGCGGCCCTCCGGCACCACGCGCGTCTGCACCGGCGTGCGCCCCGGCGGCAGTTCGTCGAGGATGGATATGTCCAAATCGCCGTATACGATGAGAGAAAGCGTGCGCGGAATGGGCGTTGCCGACATTACCAGCACGTTTGGGCTTTCGCCCTTCTGGCCGAGCCTGGTCCGCTGGCGCACGCCGAAGCGATGCTGTTCGTCGGTAACGACCAGGCCGAGGTTTTTGTAGGAAACGCCCTCGGTGATGAGCGCGTGCGTGCCCACGACCATATCCCACGCGCCTTGCGCCAGCGCTTCGTGCGCCTGCGCGTGCTGTTTTTTTGTCAGCGATCCGGTAAGCAGGCCCACGCGCGCGCCCAACGGCGCGAAAAGCGCCTGCGCGTCCTGAAAATGCTGCTGGGCGAGGACCTCTGTCGGCGCCATCAACGCCGCTTGCAGGCCGCTTTTCCAGGTAAGGTACATCGCGCCGAAGGCCACGGCCGTCTTGCCGCTGCCCACGTCGCCCTGCAAAAGCCGGGCCATGGGCGCCGTCGCGCGCAGATCGCGCGCCATTTCATAGAGTGCCCGCCTTTGCGCAGACGTGGGCGGAAAAGAAAGCAGTTTCCAGAAATTCTCGATCTGCGCGTCGTCGAATTCCATTTGAACGCCCTCTCGCGCGTCCGAGCGCAACAAAGAAAGCGCCGTCTGAAAAAGCAGCAGTTCTTCAAAGGCGATGCGCCGCCGCGCCGATGCGAGGGCCTCGGCGCTGAGGGGAAAATGTGCGTTGAAAAGGGCGAAGTTGCGCTCGCACAGGCCGTAGCGCCGCCGGATGCCTTCGGGCAGTTCGTCCGGCCATTGGCCGCGGCCCATCTCCAGCGCGGCGCGCGTGGCTTCGCGCATGGCGCGCGGCGGCACGCCGGCAACGGCCTTATAGACCGGAACGATGCCGCGTTCGCGCTCGATGACGGGGGAGACCATCTGCAACTCGCCGCGGCGCAAGGAAAAACGGCCGTAGAGCAAAAGCTCCCGGCCGGGATGCAGTTGTTTTTTCAACCACGGCTGATTGTACCAGACGGCGACGGCCTCGCCGGTTGCGTCGCAAATGCGCGCGCGGGTGATGCGCAACCGCGGCGCAAGTTGCTCGGTCGGCTCGCCGGCGACGCGCGCGGCCACAGCGCATTCCAGGCCCGGGCGGGCCTGCGAAAGCGGCGTGGGCGCGGTCAAATCGCGATAGGCGACGGGCAGGCGCATGACCAGGTCCCGCACCGTATGCACGCCCGCCTTGTCAAGCGCCTGCAACCGAGATGGCCCAAGCCCCGGCAGGCGGGAAAGCTGCAGATCCATCATTCCACCGCAATGAGATAATAATACAGGGGTTGGCCGCCGTTCTGAAGATCCACGTCGCACTGGTCGTATTTTTCCGCCAGCGCCTGCAAAAGCGTCTGCGCGTCCTCCTCGGTCACGTCCTCGCCGTAGTAAATGGTGATCAGGCTCTTGTCCTCGGTGACCATTTCCTCGGTGAGGCGCTCGGCCACCTCGCGCACGTCGTGGCCCAGTTCGTGCAGCTTGTTGTCGATCAGGCCCATGATATCGCCCGCGTGGATGTCGTGGCCGTCGAAATTGGTATCGCGCACGGCGTAGGTAATGGAGGCGGTATGCACGTTTTCGGCGGCCTCGGTCATGGCCGCGCGGTTTTCCTCAACGCCCTTTTCCGGATCGAAGGCCAGCGCCGCGGAGATGCCCATGGGCACCGACTTGGTGGGCAGCACCACCACATTGCGCTCGGTAAGTTCGGCGGCCTGCTGGGCGGCGAGGATGATGTTGGTATTGTTGGGCAGAACAAAGACGTTCTGGGCGTGCGTTTTTTCAATGGCCTCGAACAGATCCTCAATGGAGGGATTCATGGTCTGGCCGCCATCGACGATCTGATCGACGTTCAATTCCGTGAAAATATCCGACAGCCCCTTGCCCAACGCCACGCACACAATGCCGTAGGGCTTTTGCCGGGCGGCCTCCTCGGCGGCGAGTTTGGCCATGCGCTCGCGGTGTTCTTCGAACATGTTGTCGATCTTGATGGCGTCCAGTTCGCCCAGTTCCAGGGCGTATTGCAGCGCCTTGCCGGGGTCGTTGGTGTGCACATGCACCTTCACCACCGAAAGATCGGAAATGACCAGAACGCAGTCGCCCAGGCGCTCGAGGCGCTTGCGCAGGCGCACCACGTCGCTGTCGCGCATTTCCGGGCGCGGGTGGGAAACGATGAATTCCGTGCAGTAGCCAAATGTAATCTCTTCCAGGCTTTCGTGGTCGTCCACGAACTCGCCGGGCATGGCGGCGCGCGCGCCCTCGGTGGGCACGTCCACCTCCACCGGCTCGCCGGTGAGGGCGGCCAGCATGCCGCGATAGATGATGGTCAGGCCCGTGCCGCCGGAATCGACCACGCCCGCCTGCTTGAGCACGGGCAGCATGTCCGGCGTCTTTTTGAGGATGGCCTCGCCGCTTTTGAGGATGGCGCGGAACAGTTCCACGATGTCCGTCATTTCGCGCAGGTTGCGCTCGGCGTCCTCGGCCATGACGCGCGCCACGGTGAGAATGGTGCCCTCCTTGGGCTTCATCACGGCCTTGTAGGCCGTGTCGGCGCCGGCGCGCAGGGCGCGGATCATCAGCGCGCAGTCGATATCCTCTGCGCCGTCCAGCGCGCTGGCAAAGCCGCGCAGGATCTGGCTGAGAATAACGCCGGAGTTGCCGCGCGCGCCCTTGAGCGCCCCGCGGGCGATGGCGGCGGCCACGTCGCCGACGCTGACGGCGTTCTTCGCCTGCATTTCCTTCACGGCGGAATTGATCGTCTGGGACATATTCGTGCCCGTATCGCCGTCGGGCACGGGGAACACGTTCAGCGCGTCCACGCTCTCCCGGTTCTGGGTGAGCAGCGCCGCGCCGGATTGAAACATTTCCTTAAACAGCAGCCCGTCTATCTTCGTCTGCGCCATGGTCAGCAAACCTCCACTTCCGGCATGCGCGATGCGTCAAACGCGGATATCCTCCACACAAACATTGACGCGACCGACGGTAATGCCGGTCAGGTGCTCTACTTTGTATTTGACGGTTTCAATGATCGAGGCGGCCACAGCGCTGATGGAGATGCCGTATTCGACGATGATAAACAGGTCGATATCCACCTTTTCGCCATTGGGGCGCACCTTCACGCCCCGGCCGAGGTTTTCGCGGCCCATGAGCTGCACGATGCCGTCCGTCGAGCGCTTCGAGGCCATGCCAACGATGCCGTAGCAATCCAGCGCCGCGTAGCCCGCCACGCGCACGAGCACCTCGTCGTTGACGGTGACGAGGCCCAGCTCCGTATTGAACTTGCAATCCATATTCCAACCTCCCCCGAAGGCGCATTTTTGATTTGTTCTATTAGTATAGCGTGTTTTGGCAAAACTTGCAAGGGCATCGGCGTTAAACGCGCGGCCAGTCTCTTGATTTTCCGCAGAATTTTACCGTTGCTGGATTCATTTTACCCAAATTCCGAAGTTTTACATGGAAAAACCCTTGTGTTTTGCCCGGCGCGGTGCTATAATTATGCTGTTTGACGACTTGCGAATGCACATAGCCTTGAAGGAGGTGTCATAGAGATGGGAAAGTTTTGTGAGGTCTGCGGCAAGGGCGTGAAGTACGGCAACAACGTCAGCCACTCCAACCGCAAGACGCGCCGCACCTGGGCGCCCAACACGCAGCGCGTCCGCGTCATGGTCAACGGCGCGCCGAAGCGTATGTTTGTTTGCACCCGTTGCCTGCGCAGCAATAAGGTGGAGCGCGCTCTCTAAGCCGCCCGCCCTTTTCCGAAAGGCCGTTTCCGCGTTTTTCCGTCCGCCGTTTGGCGGATGGGGCGGGGAGCGGTCTTTTTCGTGTACCGTTGAGGGGTGTACGGAGGGCCTTGTGTGAATTCCGGGGAGGGATGGCAATGAAAGTGCTCCGTCCGGGGCAGGATGGGTCACCCCTGTGGTATATCGGCTGCGTCCTTTCCTTCATTTTTCTGTGCGCATGGGAGTATTTCACCATCGCCATGGGCGCGCCGTGGTTCTTTCCGCTCTTTGGCGGCGTGTTGCTGGCGAAGGTCGCGTCGGACTTCGTTCGCGGCATGCGGATGCGGCGGCGCGCGGGGGACGCGGAGGAAGAGGCGCAGGAAACCGTGCGACTGCATGGGGTGCCCGTTATCGTGGTCAAAGCCGTGTGGGCAACGATCCTGGTTTCTGGCTCTTTCCTGCTTGTCATCCTGTTTGCGGGCGCATTGAATACCGCTCTGGATCGCAAAGGCGCATGGGCCGTTTGGATGTTCCCCGCCTTGGCGCTGTGCATGCTGGGCGGCCACATTTCTCTGGCCTGCATCGTCTTGCGTATCCTTCCGGGGAAGAAACGGCCGCGGCGCGACCCGGGATCGAAGATACGTTGGCCCCTCTTTTGCTTTGGCCTCTGCTTTGCCATCTCTGGCAGTTTTTTCATCGCCGCGTATCTGACTGCGGCTGTCCCGCAGGGGCAACCGTGGTCACCTTGCCTGTTCGCCGTGCCGCACGTTGCCATTGGCGTTGCCTTTGCCGTCTCCGCGGTGCGCAAGCCATCCAAGGATGCGCCGGAAGGGGACGCCTTGCCGCGCACCTGCCCGCGCTGCGAGGCGACGGTGCCGGCGGGCGAGCGCATTTGCCCGCGCTGCGGGAAGCGGGTGC
>DVIA01000023.1 GCA_018711655.1 Candidatus Pullichristensenella avicola | reverse complement strand
GGCCCTTGAGCGGGTGCGGGCAGGGCCCGCCGTAGCCCCGCCGATGGGGGGAGAAGCCCGGAGGGGGCGTGGGTGGAGCGTTGCGAGATAAGCGCGGCAGCGGAGGGGATTCTCAAGGGCCAATGGTCCTTGAGCGGGTGCGGGCGGCGCCCGCCGTGCCCCGCCGACGGGGGAGAAGCCCGGAGGGGACGTGGGCGGGGCGCTGCGAGATAAGCGCGGCAGCGGAGGGGATTCTCAAGGGCCGATGGCCCTTGAGCGGGTGCGGGCAGGGCCCGCCGTTCTCCCCGCGGGAGGAAAGAAAACCGATGCGGAAACGAGAAGCGTGCAAACCCTTCGCCATTGCCCGGCGCGCTCGCAGACACACCATACCGCCTCAGAATCGAGCGCGCCGCCACACAGCGCTCTTGCCGCAGGCAAGCAGCGTCGCTTCGAAGCCCCTCAGCGCCTCCTTGCCCATGGGGCAAGGCAGCGTCAATCTTCGCAATCCCCCCGCCCCACGCAAAACGCCTTGCTGCCCGGAACGGAAACTTCCCCAATCCGTTCTCCGCTCCGCGCGGCATGCGTTCCTTCAATCGCGGGCGTTCAAGCGCTTTTCAAACGCCGTTTCCGCCTGCGGCCGCCTCCAGGGCGGGCATGTCCCAAACACAGTCAAAACTGCGAAAAGGGCGCCGGGGGCACGCAAAATTGCCTTCACGCGCGTGAAGGCAATTTCAAACGACGGCTCAAACTTTCCCGCTCCGCGCCTAGGTCAACATACTGCTGCCGGAGAGGACGATTTGGTTGATAATGCCGCGCACGCCCAAAGGATCGAAGGCGTTTTCGCCCGCGAACATGGCGTAGGCGCGCGAACCCTCGCGAATGGAATTCATCAAGTCCACCGAGAAGGCCGTCAGCGTCGGCTCCACCACACAGAGAATCAGCGTCGCAAAGACAAAACCGCGGGCCAGGCCCAAAACACCGCCCAGCAGCCAGTCGATTTTTCGAAGCTGGGGAAAACGGATGACGTGATTGAGCAGGTTGACAACCAGCGTGGCCACAAAATACAGCACCACGAACACGAGGATAAAGGCGATCACGCCAAAGACGCTCTGCCACAGCGTCTGATCAAAATAGTCGGCAATGGTGTGTATATTCAGCGCCGAAAAGGCCTCGGAATTCATGTTGGCGGCGAATACGTCGCGCAGGAAGGGAATTTTCCCGCCGATATAATCCGCCACGGCGTTGACTGCGTCGCCGCCGCGCGCCACCAGTTCGGAAACGGTGGTCTGGGCAGTGACGCCGCTGATCTGCATATCCTCAAAGAAAGTCGCCGGCTCGAGATAATTGCTCAGCACGCCCATGAAGGTCTGCTGGCCCAGCGCCAGCCGCGCCACGGCGGGGTACAGCTTCAGCGCGCCAAACCAGGAACCCACCAGCCCCAGAAGCGAAAGGAACGAGGCGATGAATCCCTTGTACATGCCTGAAAAAAGGCTGAACGCCAGCACCAGAACAACCAGAATGTCAATGATGTTCACGTTGAGTACCTCCGAATCTCATTCCCGGGCAGCCATGCGCGAGCCGCCCAAAAGCAGCCTTTCCCGCCGAATCCCGAATTATTCCAGCAAACGCGCCTTCATGGGAGATTGACGAGATAGGCGGTATTGCCCGAAACGATCACCGCCACGCGGTCGTCGGTCACGCCATAAACGGTTCCGCCCGCCACATCCAGCGTATAGGCGTCTACTTTCTGCACGCCGGCGCGGGCCACCATGACATAGCCGCTGTCGGAAAAGCCGTAAACACGGTCGCCTTTGGCAACGAGCGCCTTGCACGGATAGGGCATGCGCACGATCTGGTCCAGATTGGAACGAAGCATGCGAACATCGCGCATCTCGCTGCCGGCGCCATACTGCGCGTCGGGAACGAACGCCATCATCGGGTCGTCGCTGCTCTGTTCCACCGCGGCCAGATACCAGCCGTAGGTAAGCACGCGCTTGTCGGCGATCTCCTGGCCGGTATAGTCGAACACTTTAAGATACGTCGTGCCCGCGCACACGACCTGCGAGGACTGGAACATCACCTGATACATCATTTGCTGCGCATCGGTGATGGAGCCGACGATCATTCGCCCGGGGCGGTAAATGGAAATGGCCGTGGTGGGCACGGTGCCGCTGGTATCCAGCGTCATCACCCAGAAAAGTTCGCCCGCGGAAAAAAAGCCGTAGTCCAACACCGTCTGGTCGGCAAAGGCGATGCGGTCCACCTCGCGCCCGCCGTTTTCAATCAAAACGACGGTGCTGTCGTGCTCGGGCGCGAGCAATGCGGCGGTAAAGACCTCGCCCGTGCGCGCGGAGAGCACCTCCGCCTCCATCGTCGGGTTGGAATAAATGGTGTCGGCGTTTTCGCGGTCGATCACGGTCAGCGTCCGCCCGGACCAGGCGGCCACGCCGGCGTCGCCGGCGTGGAACGAGGCGTTCGCGCCCACCATGTACGTCCACAGGGTTTCCCCTGTAGAAGACACGCTTGCCAGCGTGCTGCCGTTGTAATAAACAAAACCGTCGCCCGATACCTGCACGCCATTGTTTCCCGTGAGCGTCACGGCGGCGTATTCGCCGTAAACGTCCTCCGCTGTGACCTGCCGGACCAGAAACGCCCCCAGTACGGAAAGCGCGCAAATGATCGCGGCGATGAACACCGCGATGAGCCATGGCGTCTTTCCCGGCCGTCTCGTATCCATGCGATCCCCCTGCTCTTGCGCGGCTTTTCACAAAAGCCCTTGAATGCTGAAACTATTCCTATTATAATAGATACCGGGCTTTGTTTCAATGCCTGTGGCGTTGTAAATAGGGCAAAAGAACGATATTTCCCTGAGAAAAGTCGTAAAGGATTCACAGGCGGGCAATTTGGAAAAATCCGGAGCAAATTTGCGTCAACTTGGGCGGAAATGGAGGAAAGCATGGCGGGAAAAAAGCGCGCAGGCCGGAAAAAGCGCCGCCTGGGGCTGAAAATTGCGCTGGCGTTGGCGGTTTGTGTGGCGTTGTTTATTGGATACATGTATACATGCACCCGCATCGTGCATGTGCGTTACGCCACCGTGTTTTTGCGCGATCTGCCGGAGGCTTTCGACGGCGTCACCGTGCTGTTCGTTTCAGACATCGACGCCCGCAGCGAGGCCGACGCCCGGGCCGCCGCCGCGCTGATGGAGGATCTTTCCTCCCTTTCGCCGGATATTCTGCTGCTGGGCGGCGATTACGCCGGACCCGGCCTTTGGGACGCGATCAACGGCCGCGGCGTGGACGACGCCGAAGTCGCCGCCTCCGCCGCCTCGGCGCGCCATGTGTTTCTCTCTTCGCTGGCCGATTTTCCCGCGCCGCTGGGGAAGTTCGCCGTCCGCGCCGCAGACGATGTTTTGCCCGGGCAGCTTGCGCAATCCATGGCCACCGGCGGCGTGCGGCTGCTCGACGGCGAAACGGCGCGCGTCTCTCTCGATGGGCAGACGTTCGCGCTTACCGGGCTTTCGCCCGATACGGACGTAAACGCAGCGGCCGCCTCGGTGAGCGCGGGCGAGTGCGTGATCGCCTTCACCCACAGCCCGGAGCGCTTTGCCGCCGCCCTTACCGCCGAGGCCGCCGAGGGCGGGCCATGGGCGGATCTTCTCCTGGCCGGCGGCACGCACGGCGGACAGATGCGCCTTGGCGAACGAACCTTGCTGACGCTGACGGAACACGAGCGACGCTACCTTTCCGGCTGGCGCAAGGAGGGCGACGTTTTTGCGCTCACCTCGCAGGGCGTGGGTTGCGAATTGACGCCCCTGCGCCTCAACACGCGCGCGGAAGTGCACTATATCACCCTGCGCCGCGCAGAAGCGCAGCCGGAGGAGATGGAATAATGGAATATTTATGCAATAATTGCCCGAGAATGTGCAATATCATGCGCAGGGAAACGGGCGCAGGCGTCTGCCGGATGGGCGCGGACGCAGTGGTCGCCCGCGCGGCGCTTCACTTCGACGAGGAGCCGATTGTCAGCGGAACGCGCGGCTCCGGGGCGGTTTTTTTCTCCGGATGCGCGCTGCGATGCCGGTTTTGTCAGAACTATCCGATCTCGCACGAAGGCTTCGGCCGCCGCGTCAGTGTCGATGGTTTAAAGCATATTTATGCAAATTTGATCGCACAGGGCGCGCACAATATCAACCTGGTCAATCCCACGCACTTTGTCGAGCCGATTCTCGCCTCCCTGGAGGGGGGCTTGCCGGTGCCGGTGGTCTGGAACAGCGGCGGCTATGAACGCGTGGAGACCATTCGCCGCCTGGAAGGCCGCGTGCGCGTCTTTTTGCCGGACCTCAAGTACCGCTTTGACGATGCGGCGGCGCGCTATTCCGGAGCGCGGGACTACTTTCAATGCGCTTCGGCGGCGATTCGCGAAATGTTGCGCCTGGCCGGTCCGGTTCGTCTCGATGCGGAGGGGATCATACAGAGCGGCGTCGTCGTCCGCCACCTCATCCTTCCAGGGCGCGTGGAGGAGAGCAAAGCGGTGCTGGATTGGATCGCCGCCGAACTGCCCGGGGCATGGGTCAGCCTCATGGCGCAATATGTTCCCATGGGCAATGTGCGCGGCGTGGACGAACTGGAGCGGCGACTTACGCAGGAGGAGTACGACGCGGTGGTCGAGCATCTCTTCGACCTCGGCCTCGAAGAGGGTTTTGTGCAGGAGCTTTCCTCCGCCGAGGAAAAGTACATTCCCGCGTTCGACCTCACCGGCGTGCCGGACGACGAATGTTTCACATGAAACACCGGCGTGCGCCATACGAAATACAATGCGAGCGCGCCGCGACCGCGCGGGAGGGACACACACTTGGAACTGCGCTTTTCGCCGTTGTTCAGCGGCTCAAGCGGAAACAGCCTCTATGTCGGCTGTGATTGCGGCCATCTGCTGGTGGACGCGGGCGTTTCCTGCGCGCGCGTCGTCGCCGAATTGCGCCGCATCGGCGTTTCGCCTGCGCAGCTTGCCGGCATTCTCGTCACCCACGAGCATATCGACCACATCCGCGGCGTCGGCGTGCTTTCACGCAAGTACGACCTGCCGGTGTTCGCCACCGAGGGCTCCTGGGCTGCCATGGAGGAAAAACTGGGCGGCGTGGCGATGAAAAATGTGCGCGTGCTGGAACCGCGCGAGGATTTTTACCTCGGCGGCATGAACATCACGCCCTTTGATATTCCTCACGATGCAGCGCAGCCTGTGGGCTACAGCATCGCCCTGGGCGGCGCTCGGCTTTCCGTGGCCACAGATATCGGCTGCGTGCGCGACAGTTGGCTCGGCGCCGTGGCCGGTTCAGACGCGGTGATTCTCGAATCCAACTACGATCCGGACATGCTGCGCGCCGGGCCCTATCCCTATGCGCTCAAGCAGCGCATTCTCGGCCGGCGCGGCCACCTGGCCAACGACGACGCGGGCCGCGCGGCGGTGGAACTCGTGCGGCAGGGCGCGCGGCGCATCATCCTCGGCCATCTCAGCAAGGAGAACAACTTTCCCGCCCTCGCAGAGCGCTGTTGCGCCATGGCGCTGGAGGAGGAGGGCGTGCGCCTCGGCGAAGATGTGGAAATCTGCGTCGCCAACCGCGATGGGCTTACAGGCATGTTCAGCGTGCGCATGGCGCTTATTTGAAGCGCGCCTGGAAAACGGACGCGTATGGCGCGCACGACGCGCATATATATAGTAGAAACTGCACGCACAAAGCGCCGGGAAGCGGAATGTTTCACATGAAACAATGGTTGCCCCGCCAAACGGCGAAAGGAGAAGAAAAATGCGAATGAGACTTTCGCGGCGTTCCGAGTTGCTCGTCCCCCTGGCGTTGCTGATTCCCTCGCTTGCAGGACGGCCGCGGGAGGCGGCTGTCATCGCTGCCGCCAGCGCGCTGGGGCGGCTGTGTACGCTGCACGGCGCGGAGAGCTTTCGCGCCGCCGCCGCGCAGGAAATCTCGCCCGCGCGTGTGCGCGGCGCCTGGACGGCGGCATTGCTGACGACGTTGCTCTTCGCCGCAATCGCGCTCGTTGCAGGCCCATCCGTATGGACGTGGCTGTTTGCCGCGCCGCCGCCGCGGGAAACGTGGCTTGCGCTGTGGCTGACAGGCGCGTCGCTGGCGATCGCGCGCCTTGGCGACGAGCATCTGCGCGCGGCGGGTCAGGGGGAAACGGCTGCGCTCAGCGCCTTTGTGCGCGCAGCGCTGCTGACGGGGAGCGCGTTCTGCAGCGGGGGATGGATACCCGGCGCGGCCGTCCTTTCAGCGCTGGTCGCGCTGACGCTGGCCTGCGCCGTGGCCGGCCGGCCGTTCGCCATGCCGAATTGCGCGCTTTTCCGGCAAACACCCGTCGCCTTGTGGCGCGCGTTGCTGTCTGCCCTGCCGGCGCTGCTGTTGCTGGCGGGGTTTTGGCGGCGCGGCGCGGCCTGGGCCGCAGCGGGATACCTGCTGGGAACAGCGCTACAGACCTGCGCCGCCACGCCCTTTCGGCGCGTTGGACGCGAGTGCGCGGCGCTGCACCTGCTGCTCGGAATCCCCGCGGCCGCGCTTTGTATCGCCGCGCCTTTTGCGCCGGCGGCGCGCGGCATGGCGGCCCTCGTGACCTTTTTCGCCGTCACGGGTTGGGCGATTTACGCCGCGTTTTCTGCGCGCGTGCTGCTTGCGGGGCTGGCGCTGACGATATCCAGCCTGACGGTCTGGCTGTCGCCGCCGCATTCGACCATCATTGCCGTTGTTTGCGCAGGGCTGGCGCTGCTGGCGCTCGCGCCGGACATACATACGATGCAGCTTGAGCAAAGCGCGGCCCGAAAAAGAGCGCGCCGACGCTGAGCAGAGCAGGCTCCCGGGCATGGGAGCCTGCTCTGTTGTTTGTAGCGGGAAGAGAGAAAAACGGTACAAATGCGCAACTTCCGATGTGCATAAGGAATCTTCAAGAAGCAAAGCCGTCTTAAAATCAAAGCGACGCGATTGCAAGGCTGCGACAGGGCGCAGAACGCAACTTAAATCTTCCGCGCCTCTTTCGACGCAAAACAGAAGGCGCAGGGAGGGCCTTTCCCTTCGGATATACAGATAAAATGTATAAATTTCCATATACAATTCGATGGTATTTCCATGCGCCGTGCATCTGCGCGGAACAGGGAAGCGGCGGCTTTTTCGCTTTCAGAGGGTTGTGAAAAGCCCGCGTATGGGGGAAAACCCCGCGCGCTGTGCGAAGGGGACGGTACGGCGGAAATGCGTCTCCGCCCCCGCTTTCCGCACGGCACGCAGAAACGCGCCGCAAAAAACCGCGGAGCGCCCTACGCCCCGCGATAAATCTTTCGCCCATAAGGCTCTGTCCCCTTCGCCACACATCTCCCGGCCCCGCGAATCTTGAGAATCACAACGCCGACGGCCGCGCTGAAGGCCCCCGGCCCCGCAAACGCGGGAATCTTTCGCCTTCAAGGCCCTGTCCCCCTCGCCGCGCATCTCCCGGCCCCGCAAACGCGGAAACCTTTCGCCCACAAGGCTCTGTTTCCTTCACCACACATCTCCCGGCCCCGCGAACGCGGGAATCTTTCGCCTTCAAGGCGTTGTCTCCCTCATTGCGCATTCCCCGGCCCCGCAAACGCGGGAAGCTCTCGCCTTCAAAGGCTTTGCCTCCATCGCTGCGCATCCCCGGCCCCGCGGACGTGGGAGCTTTTCACATGTTCGTGTTCCATTCGCCTGAAAACTGGCCTGTAAGAAGATTTACAAGCGCATTTTACGGCTCATTTTTCCTTTTTCCGGAGAAAGCGCGTTTTTCGAAAGATGCGTGCGGCAGGCCTTCAACGTAGCGCCAGCGAAAGATTTGCAAATGGACGTCACGCCCCCGCTTTCCGCACGGCACGCAGAAACGCGCCGCAAAAAACCGCGGAGCGCCCTGCGCCCCGCGATACATCTTCTGCCCTCAGGCTTTGTCCCCCTCGCCGCGCATCTCCCGGCCCCGCGAATCTTGAGAATCACAACGCCGACGGCCGCGCTGAAGGCCCCCGGCCCCGCAAACGCGGGAATCTTTCGCCTTCAAGGCCCTGTCCCCCTCGCCGCGCATCTCCCGGCCCCGTGAACGCGGGAATCTTTCGCCTTCAAGGCTCTGTCCCCCTCATTGCGCATTCCCCGGGCCCGCGAACGCGGGAATCTTTCGCTATTCCGCCGAAAGCAGGGCTTCCAGCGCCTCGACGCGTTGCGCAAGGCGCTCGCAGAAAGCGTCCTGCGCGCGCTCTTCTCCGGTTGCGGCAAGGAAGGCCTTGACCTCGTCTGCAAGCTCCTGCGCGGCGGCGAGCGCGGCGCGCGCGTCCTCTCCGCGGCGGTCGAGCAGGCAGCGCGTCAGCGTTTCGCAGGCGCGGGCAAGTTCTGTGTCGCCGGAGCGGCGCGCCTCCTCCACCAGGTCGCGACAGGCGGCGCCGGCGTCGGGGCGAACGCGATGATTGACCTGCGGCGTATCGCAGGCGATGCCGCGCGCGTTGAGGGCCTCGACCATTTTGCGCACATAGTCCGGGCGGCTTTTGATGACCGCGCGGTACTTGTTCTGATAGCGCAGCATCAGGCTGTGATCGCCCTTGGAAAGCGCCTGCAGACACGAGCGCACGCTCTGCCCCTGCGCGCGGGCGGTGAGCACCTGTTCCATCAGCCAGTCCACCTCCTGCTGTGTAAAGGGAACAAAGCGCGCCGCGCGTTCGGCGCCGCCCTCGCGCTTTTGCACCTGCGCGTAGTAATAATTGCGAATGCTGTTGGGCCGGCGGCCGGTTTTTTCGGCGATGCGCTCGAACACCGCTTTGAGCGGCAGCCCCTGCTGCTGCGCCTCGTCCGCCGTCTCCCAAAGAAGGTTGTTTTCAAATTCACTCCAGCCAGTGCGCCGTCCGGCGCGAGAGATCGCCTGTTCCATGGTTTCCCCTCCAAACTGTCGGCGTTTCGCCCGATCTGCCGATGGCGCAACACCGCTTGCTGATATAAAGAGTATGCGCGAACGGTGACGGCAATATACGGATTTGGCAATTTTGCGGAAATATTTTTGCTGCGGTACCAAATCGCGACGGGGTATGGTATAATAGCAGCGGCGGCGGGCGTTTCCCGCCGCGCGTAAGGAGGAACGGCAATGGGCTGGGACATCGGCGTAGACCTTGGCACGCGGGGCGTGCGCATGACGACGGGAGGGTCGTTCGAGGCGCTTTCACAGGCGGCGGCGCTGGCCGTGCGCGAGGGACAGAGCGAGCCGGTTTGCGCGGGCGACGCGGCCATGGCGCTCTATGGGCGCGCCAGCGCGGGCGTGGAGGTATGTTTTCCCCTTGCCGACGGCACGTTGCGCAACAGCGAACACGCGCGGCAGATGTTCGCCTGGCTCTATGCGCTGTCTGAGGAGCGGCGGCGCGGCCGGCATGCGCGCGTGCTGATCGCCTGCGCGCCCTTCGCCCGCCCTGTGCAGCAGGATGCGCTTTTGCGCGCCGCGCTGGACGCCGGCGCCACAGAGGCCGCGCTTCTGCGCTCGGACGCCGCCTGCGCCCTGGGCGCGGGGCTGGATCTGCTGGCGCCGGAGGCGGCGCTGGTGGTGGACGTGGGCGCGGGCAAGGTTACGGCCACGCTGTTCACGCGCGGCCTGGTGGCGGCGTTCGCCTATCTGCCTTACGGCGTTTTGCGCATCGACGAGCGGCTTGAGCGCATGCTGCGCACGGAAAAGGGCTTCCGCATCGGCCCCCGCACCGCCGAGGACGTCAAGCAGGCCATGGCCTCCGCCGGTGAGGTCGTGCCCGTGGAAATGACCGTGGCCGGCGTGAGTTTGGAGCGCCGTTTGCCGGAACTGATCCAGGTGGAACCGGAAATGGTGGCGCGCGCCTGTGAAGGCGTGGTCGGCGAGATCGCCGGCATGGTCGCTTCGGTGGTGGACAACGCCCCCGAGGAACTGGCCGCCGACCTGAACGATTCCGGTTGCGTGCTTACCGGCGGCGGGGCGCTGTTGCCGGGCCTGGACAAGCGCCTGGGCGACCATTTGGGCATTCCCTGCCGCGTGGCCGCCGCGCCGCTGTCCTGCGCTGCGGCGGGCCTGGCGCGCGTGATGCAGACTCCGGACGCATACGATTTGCTGCTGATGGAAAAAATGGCGCGCGCGGCGCGACATTGATTGCATAAATATTCAAGATCATGCATATATTGCCACGGGACGACGGCTGCTTCGAGCGCAAAGGAATTTGCGGAAGGCGCCGGCGTCGCCGCTTTTTACGCTGTTCGCCGCTGCGCCGCGGCGGAAGCGAAAATATGCACTTAAAAGGACTATAAAATATGCTCTAATAGAAGCATACAGCGCGCATCGCGCTGTATGCGGAGAGCGAGAAGGTGCGGAGCATTTCCGCCGGAAACGACGCTCGGCCCGTGCGCAAGATCGGCGAGGGCGTGTTTTCCGTCTGTACTTCGCTGGCGTGGATGCGCCGCCGGAGGGATTGAGCGCCGGCGGATGCGCGTTTTTTCGAGATGCATGCCGTTTATGGAAGCGTCGCGGCCGAAGAAGATGAAGAGCGCCGGCGGATGCGCGTTTTTTCGAGATACATGCCGTTTATGGAAGCGTCGCGGCCGGAGGGGATGAGAGCATTGACGGATGCGCGTTTTTTCGAACTGCATGCCGTTTATGGAAGCGTCTCCGCCGAAGGGGATGAAGAGCGCCGGCGGATGCGCGTTTTTTCGGGCTGCATGCCGTTTGTGGAAGCGTCTCCGCCGGAGGGGATGAGAGCATTGACGGATGCGCGTTTTTTCGAGATGCATGCCGTTTGTGGAAGCGTCTCCGCCGAAGGGGATGAGAGCACTGATGGCCATGCCTTTTTCCATTGCGTTCCTCTGCGGGAAGTAGCGCTGCCGGACAAGCCGACGTTCATTGCGAAAATGCCTTCGCGGATTGCGCGAAACCCCTTGTTTGCATCGTCGGGCGCGATTCCTGCGCTTGCCGGTGCGCCATGGATCGCGGCATCGACTATGCGCATCAACGCCGGACGGAAAAGACGGCGCGCCCTGCATAAGCCGCCCCGCCGGGAACGCCTTCCGTGCGGGGCGCAGCGCCTTGAAATTCGTGTAGGGCGCGCCGCCTGCGGAAAAAGCGGTCGCGGTTGCAGGGAACGCCGTCCGTTTGCGCGGCAATTCCGCCGCGCCCTCCTGCGCAACAGCGACGCCCCGCCGGGAACATCTCCCGTGCGGGGCGCGTCGTCCGTCCTGCCGCCGTTTGCACCTTGTCAGATCGCCGGCATAGCGCCGCCCCCGATTTTCAGGCTGCGGCGCTTTCATTGCGCGCGACAGGATTCCTGCGGCGGCGTTTCCGCTTTCCGATCGTGGCTGTTTCGCGCGCCGCTTACTGAATCTCGTCGAGGTCGTCGATCTCGTCGCCGTCGTCCTCTTCCTCGGCCGGTTCGTCGGTCACATTGCCGCCGACGCCGCCGGTCTGGAAGGCGGCGCGAATTTTCGTCTCCAGCGCCTCGAACACTTCGGGGTGTTCCTTGATGTACTTGCGCGCCGCGTCGCGGCCCTGCGCGATGCGCTCGCCCTCATAGGAGTAGAACGAGCCGCTTTTCTTGATCAGATCGCGCTCCACGGCCAGGTCGAGGACTTCGCCTTCGCGGGAGATGCCCTCGCCGTAGAGCATGTCCACGGTGCAGCTTTTGAACGGCGGGGCGACCTTGTTTTTGACGATTTTGATCTTCACGCGGTTGCCGATGATCTCGGTTCCATCCTTGATGGCCTCGCTTTTGCGAATGTCGATGCGCACGGAGGCATAGAATTTCAGCGCTTTGCCGCCGGTGGTGACCTCGGGGTTTCCGTAGACCACGCCCACCTTTTCGCGCAGCTGGTTGATGAAGATGGCGATGGCGTTGGTCTTGCTGATGACGCCGGCCAATTTGCGCAGCGCCTGGGACATCAGGCGCGCCTGCAGGCCCACATGGCTGTCGCCCATATCGCCGTCGATTTCGGCCTTGGGCACCAGCGCCGCCACCGAGTCGATCACGACGATGTCGATGGCGCCGGAGCGCACCAGCGCCTCGCAGATATCCAGCGCCTGTTCGCCGTTGTCGGGCTGGGAGACGTACAGTTCGTCGATGTCCACCCCCAGCTTTTTGGCGTAAACGGGATCCAGCGCGTGTTCGGCGTCGATGAACGCGGCTGTGCCGCCGGCTTTCTGCGCCTGCGCCACGGCGTGCAGCGCCAGTGTGGTCTTGCCCGAGGACTCCGGCCCGAAAATTTCAATGATGCGCCCCTTGGGCAGACCGCCCACGCCCAGGGCAAAGTCCAGATTCAGGCAGCCCGTGGGGACGACCTCCACCTGCATGCGGTCGGCCTGGTCGCCCAGACGCATGACCGAACCTTTGCCAAAGTCCTTTTCGATTTTGCCCAGCGCCACTTCCAGGGCGCGCCTGCGGTCGTCGCCAAAGAGCTTGGCCGCGGGGGTTTTGCCGGCTTTTTTGTCCGCCATGAGCCATCCTCCGTGCAAGTAAAGTTTTCGTTTGAGGAAATTATAGCACAGCGTACGGCAAAAATCCATCGAACATAAGTTTATTTTTCGCCAAATGCGCCGCGCGATTGTTTTGCGGCGCGATCCGTGGTACAATAACGTACAGAGGCGCTTTCGCGGTCATACGCGGGCGCTGGGCGCATACAATGAAAAGCGCCGCAGAAAATCGCGGGGAGGTGCACGCATGCGCGCGGTTCTGGATGGAAAAACGGTGGAGTTTACGCCGGGAACGGCCTGGCGCGCCGTGGTAAGCGATCCACGGGCGCTGGGGGTGAGCGTGCAGGGGCGCACGCTTTCCCTGGCCGCGCCCGCGCAGGACGGCGCGCAGGCGCATGTTCTGACCTATCACGACGAAGAAGGGCGGCGCATTTACGAGCGCACGCTGCAAATGGTGTTCCTGGCGGCGGCCGGGCGCGTCATTCCCGGGCGGCGGGTGCGCTTTGAGCATTCCTTCGGCGAGGGGCTGTTTGTGCGGCTGCCCAAGACCACGGTGACGCGCCAGCTGGTTTCGCGCCTGGAGCGGGAGATGCGCGACATTGTCGAGGCGGACATGCCCATTCCCATGACGGCCTGCACCAAGGAGGAGGCCAACGCCTATTTTGCCCAGACCGGGCAGACGGACAAGCTGCGCCTTTTCCGCTATCGCAATTTTGAGAATTTCCGCTTTTATGAACTGGAGGGCCTCAAGGAATACTTTTACGGCGAAATGGCGCCTTCGACGGGCTGCGTGCGGGTGTTTCAGCTTCGCCTGTATCTGCCGGGGCTGCTTTTGCGCATGCCGCACGAGGCCGCTCCGGAAAAGGTGGCCCCTTTCCGGGATATGCCCAAACTGATGCGTACCTTCGGTGAAACGGGGCGCTTCAACGGCATGATCGGCTGTGAAAACGCCGCCGACATCAACGAAATGATCGAAAAGCGCTCCTTCCGGGAGTTCGTCCGCATCTGCGAAGCCCTGCACGAGCGCAACATCGAGGCCATCGCCGATCAGATCGTGCGCTCGGGCGCGCGCGTGGTGCTCATTGCCGGGCCGTCGTCCTCGGGCAAGACCACCTTCGCCCACCGGCTGATGATCGCCCTGCGCGTGCTGGGCCTGCGGCCGATGAAGCTTTCTCTGGACGATTACTACCGCGACCGCGCGGATCTGCCCCTGGAGGAGGACGGCCGGCCCGACCTGGAGCGGCTGGACACCCTGGACGTCCCGCTTCTGGACGAGCACCTGGTCCGGCTTTTGCAGGGCGAGGCAGTGGAAGCGCCGCAGTTCGATTTCGTGCGCGGCGTGCGCGCGGAAAAGACGCATACTCTGCGCGTGGCTGCGGATCAGCCCATCGTCATCGAGGGCATTCACGGCCTCAACGACGAATTGACCGAGTCCGTGCCCCGCGAACTCAAGTTCAAGATCTACATAAGCGCCCTGACCATGCTCAATTTGGACGACCACAACCGCATCCGCACCACGGACGCGCGGCTTTTGCGGCGCATTGTGCGCGATTATCAGTTCCGCGGCACCGTGCCGGAGGACACCATGGCCATGTGGCCCTCGGTGCGGCGGGGCGAGGAGAACTATATCTTCCCCTATCAGGAAGAGGCCGACGCCATGTTCAATTCGGCGCTGGCCTACGAATTGCCCATCCTCAAGCGCTACGCCTACCCCATGCTTTGCGAAATCGGGCCGGAAAAGCCGTGCCATACGCTGGCCAGGCGGCTGGTGAAGTTTCTCAATTATATCCGCGCCGCCGATGTCGAGGACGAGATCCCCGTCAATTCCATTCTGCGCGAGTTCATCGGCGGGTGCTGCTTCTACCGCGAAACGGACTGACACGGCGCGCGGGCGGCCGGGGCGTTTTTCGGGGGATGCGGCGGGCGCAGACGGTTTCGGCGCGCAGGAACCGGCTTTATGCGCTCGCAGGTTTTTCCATCCCTCGTTTTGCCCGCTTTGGGTTTATTTGCGTTCCAACTGCGCAAGATAGATGCGCAAGGAGGAATGCGATATGAAGGTTTTCAAATGGACGATCCTGACTGCGGCGCTGCTGGCGCTGGCTCTGTGCGCGACCGGGTGCATGAATTCCGGCAACCGCGTGGACGGTGCGGCGCCCTCGCCCTCGGCGGGCATGAACAGCACCGGCGACGTGGGCAACGCCAGCAACGCGAACCAGTCCGGCCTGGCCGGAGAGGCCGGCGCGGGCGAGGGCTCGGCGACGCCCTTTGACTGGGCGGCCAACGCCGCGCAGGTCGAGACCGCCATCAACCAGATTTCTGAAATCGCCGACAGCCGCGTTGTCGTGACCGGCACCACGGCGTTGGTGGCCGTGCGCTACACAGACGCCTACCAGGGCGAGACCACCGAACGCATTCGCGAAATGGTGGCCGGCGTCGTGCGTGAGGCGGACCCGACCATCCAGACCGTGGCCGTTACCAGCGAAGAGGCGGACGTGGACGCCATCTTTGAGCTATCCGACAAGATCCGCGGCGGCGACCGCGCCGACGCGCTTGCCGACGAGATCAACCGCATCGTGCGCAATCCCACAACCCTGCGCTAGGCCGGCCGGCAGTGCCGGCGGCCAGGGCTGCCGCGCAGTTGCGCGACGGAGTCTGTCCCGTAGAGCAGCCGGCAGTGCCGGCGGCCAGGGCTACCGCGCAGTTGCGCGACGGAGTCTGCCCCGTAGAGCATGGGGCAGACTCCTGCGTGGGAGCGCAGGCGGGGGATGCGGGGCTTCTTATGGGGAGAAGTGCCGGAAAAAGGCGGGACTTCCCGGCGTCGGGCGCATCTGAAAGCGGCGCGCCTGCAGGATTTTCCGGCGGCGAACGCTCTGCGGAACGCGGGGACGCCGCGTTTTCGAAGCGGCGCGGGACTTCGGCGCTGCGCAGGACCTTACATACGGGGGAAAAGCATGTTTACACACCTGCATTTGCATACCGAATACAGCCTGCTGGACGGCGCATGTTCTATCAAGCCCCTGGTTTCCCGGCTCAAGGAACTGGGCATGGACGCCTGCGCCATCACTGACCACGGCGTGATGTACGGCGTGGTGGACTTCTACCGCGCCTGCATCGGCGAGGGCATCCATCCCGTCATCGGTTGCGAGGTGTACGTCTGCCCGGACATGGACGAAAAGCAGTCTCAGTTCCGCGAATATTCGCATCTTGTCCTTCTCTGCGAGAACAACGAGGGCTATCGGAACCTCTCCCGCCTCGTTTCCGAGGGCTTCACGCGCGGCTTTTACTACCGCCCGCGCGTGGATTATGCGCTTTTAAAGAAGTATTCCGGCGGCCTGATCGCCCTTTCGGCCTGTCTTTCGGGCGATCTGCCCAAGCTGCTGCTCGACGGGCGCGAGGGCGAGGCGCGGCAGGTGGCGCAGAAGTATCTGGACATCTTCGGCCGCGGCAATTTCTATGTGGAATTGCAGGACCATGGCATCCCCGAGGAGAAGCAGGTTCTGCCGCGCCTTGTGAAGCTGGCGCGGGAGATGGACATCCCGCTGGTCGTCACCAACGACTGCCACTACCTGACAAGCGAGGACGCCGACGCCCAGGAGGTGCTCATGTGCATCCAGACGGGCAAGACGCTTTCCGACCCCAACCGCATGAAGATGACCACGCGCGAGATCTACGTCAAAAGCGAGGCGCAGATGCGCGCCCTTTTCCCCAATTTTCCCGACGCCATCGAAAATACGGCGAAGATCGCCGCGCGCTGCAATGTGGAATTTGATTTTTCCACCACGCATCTGCCGACCTTCCCCCTGCCCGAAGGCGAGACGGACGCGCTTTCCTACCTGCGTTCTCTGTGCGAAAAGGGCCTCAGGGAGCGCTACGGTGCAGGCCGCGAGGACGCGCGCGAGCGCATGGAGTACGAATTGGGCGTCATTTCCGGCATGGGTTATGTGGATTATTTCCTCATCGTCTGGGATTTTATCCACTACGCGCGCACCCACGGCGTGGGCGTGGGGCCGGGGCGCGGCAGCGGCGCGGGTTCCATCGTCGCCTACTGCCTGGGCATCACTTCCATCGACCCCATTGAGTACAACCTGCTCTTTGAGCGCTTTTTGAACCCCGAGCGCATTTCCATGCCCGATATCGACGTGGATTTCGACTACGAGCGCCGCGGCCAGGTGATCGACTATGTGCGCCGCCGCTACGGGCCGGATCATGTGGCGCAGATCATCACCTTCGGCACCATGGCCGCCCGCGCCGTCATCCGCGACGTAGGCCGGGTGATGGACATGTCCTACCAGCAGACCGACCAGGTGGCCAAGCTGGTGCCCTTTGAACTGGGCATGACGCTGGAGCGCGCCCTGTCCCTTTCCTCGGAACTGCGCCGCCTTTACGAGGGGGACGACCAGGTGCGCGCTGTGATCGACACGGCGAAAAAGCTGGAGGGCATGCCGCGCAACGCCTCCACGCACGCCGCCGGCGTGCTCATCACCAGCGAGCCGGTGGTCAACTATGTGCCTTTGCAGACCAACGACGATGTGGTCACCACCCAGTTTCCCATGGGCACATTGGAGGCGCTGGGGCTTCTGAAAATGGACTTTCTCGGCCTGCGCACGCTCAACGTCATCATGGATACGATCGACCTGGCCGTCGAGGCGGGCGCAGAGCCGTTCAAAAGCGAGGATATCCCCCTCGACGACGCGGGCGTCTACAAAATGATCTCCGAGGGCGATACCGACGGCGTGTTCCAGCTCGAATCCGCAGGCATGAAGCAGTTCCTCACCAACATGCGGCCGGAAAACTTCGAGGATATCATCGCCGCCATTTCCCTGTACCGCCCGGGGCCGATGGAATCCATCCCCCGCTATATCGAGGGCAAGCACAACCCCGCGAGCGTGCGCTACGAAACGCCGCTGCTCAGGCCCATCCTCGACGTCACTTACGGTTGCATGGTCTACCAGGAGCAGGTGATGCAGATCGTGCGCGACCTGGCCGGGTATTCCTTCGGCCGCAGCGACCTGGTGCGCCGCGCCATGGCCAAGAAAAAGCACGACGTCATGGCCAAGGAAAAGGAAATTTTCATCCACGGCCAGGTGGAAAACGGCAAGGTGATCGTTCCCGGCGCGGTGCGCAACGGCGTGCCGGAGAAGGTGGCCGAGCACATTTTCGACGAGATGACCGCCTTTGCCAGCTACGCCTTCAACAAATCCCACGCCGCGGCCTACGCCCTCGTCGCCGTGCAGACGGCCTATTTGAAACTGCACTACCCCGTGCAGTTCATGGCGGCGCTGATGAACAGCGTGGCGGGCAATTCCGACAAGGTCGGCTATTACATTCAAACCTGCAAAAAGCGCGGCATCCGCGTGCTGCCGCCGGACGTAAACAAGTCGCAGGAAAAGTTCTCCGTGGAGGACGGGGCCATCCGCTTCGGCCTTTCCGGCGTGAAAAACCTCGGCCACGGGGCCATCGCCGCCATCGTCGCAGAGCGCGGGGCGGGCGGGCCGTTCAAGGACGTGTTCGACCTGTGCGAGCGCGTGGCCGGCGCGGCGGTGAACAAAAAGTGCATCGAAAGCCTCATTCGCGCCGGCGCCATGGACGCATTGCCCGGCAATCGCGCCCAGAAACTGGGCGTGTACGAGCGCGCCGTGGACGCCGCCGGCCGCCGCCAGAAAACCGCCGTGCGCGGCCAGATCTCCCTGTTCGACATGGGAGAGGAGATCCAGATCGCCCCGCCGCCGCTTCCCGACCTGCCCGAATTTTCCCGCCGCGACCTTTTGCGCATGGAGCGCGAGGTGACGGGCGTGTACATAAGCGGCCATCCGCTGGACGAATACGAAAAGGCCCTTTCCCGCCTGGAGGTCAATTCCCGCTTTCTCGCGGGCCTTTCCGAGGAGGCCGACGGCGGCATGGCCTGGGACCAGAAAATGGTGGAAATGGGCGGCATCATTGCCGAACGCAAGCTCAAGGCCACCAAATCCGGCACGATGATGGCCTTTGTCCAGTTGGAGGATATGTACGGCGCCACCGAAGTGCTGGTTTTCCCCAAGGTTTACGACCGCGTGGGCGGCATGCTTGTTCCGGATGCCGCCGTGCTTCTTGCCGGCCGCCTCTCCGTGCGCGAAGAGGAGACGCCCAAGCTGCTGCTGGAAACGGCGCGTCCGCTGGATGGCGCCGCCGTGGCGGAGGCGCCCGCCGCGCCCCCGCGCCAGAGCGCAAACGAAAAAAAGCTCTTTATCAAGGCTCCGGACGCCGCGCGCGCAAGGGTGCTCGAAATTCTCGAAACCACGCCGGGGAACATCCCCGTCATTCTCGTCAGCGCCGAAACCGGCCGCGCCCAGCGCGCGCCGCAGCGCTACTGGGTGGACGAGGGTTACGATTATTTCCAATTGGCGAACCTTTTGGGAGAGAAAAACGTCATATATAAGTAAGCGCCTACAGAGGAGGGCACCGCGATGAAAATTCCGGTACTGTATATCGTCATTCCCTGCTACAATGAGGAGGAGGCTTTGCCCATCACCGCCGCGCGCATGGCGGAGCTTCTGGACGAGATGACGCGCAAGGGCCTCATCGACGAAAAAAGCCGCGTCACGCTCGTAGACGACGGCAGCCGCGACAGGACATGGGAGGTCATCTGCGCCCTCAACGCGAAGGACAAGCGCTTCGAGGGCGTGAAGCTGGCGCACAACGCCGGCCACATGAACGCCCTCTGGGCCGGCATGCGCATGGTGTGCGATTCCTGCGACGCGCTGGTGACCATCGACGCCGATCTGCAGGACGATGTGAACGCCATCTACGGCTTTCTGGAAAAGTACCGCGAGGGCTGCGACGTGGTCTACGGCGTGCGCAACGACCGCAGCAGCGATACCGCCTTCAAGCGCTCCACCGCGCAGGGCTTTTATAAGCTGATGAAAAAACTGGGCGTGGAGATGGTCTACAACGCCGCCGACTATCGCCTGCTCTCCCGCCGCGCGGTGGAGGCCCTGCTCAGTTTCGGCGAGGTGAACATGTTCTTGCGCGGCATGGTGCCGCTTCTGGGCTTTAAAACCGCCGAGGTCTACTACGAGCGCGGCGAGCGCGTGGCCGGCGAATCGAAGTACCCGCTCAAAAAGATGGTCGCCTTCGCGGTGGAGGGCATCACCTCCTTTTCCAACAAGCCCATTCGTCTGGTGACGCTGCTGGGGTTTGTCTGCGCGCTGCTGGGCGCGGCCATGGCGGTGTATGTGATCGTTTCCCTCGTCGCCGGCCACAGCGTCGCCGGCTGGGCCTCGACGATTATGTCCATCTGGCTTCTGGGCGGGCTGCAACTGATCGCCCTGGGCATGATCGGCGAATACGTCGGCAAGATCTATATGGAAACCAAGCGCCGGCCGAAGTTCATTCTCGAAGAGTATCGCAAGTGAGCGCCAATCGGCCTTGGACGCCGGGGCGGCGGGAAAAGTTGCGGCAAAGGTGTTAAAATACCGATGCCGGAATATAAATAACAAAGGACACAGAAACGGGCGGAATTCTTAATGCGCCCTTGTCCGGCGGCGATTGACGCGCCTGGACGCCGATGGTATAATGCCAGGCATGGAGGGTTGGGAAGGAAACGGGAAAACGGCGGCCGGCCCGCCGGAACAAAGAGGGACCAAAAAGGCAAGGAGGAAAAAAGCATGAAAACCTGGAAAATCATAAGTATGTTTGCCCTGGCGCTCGCGCTGCTTGTTATGCTGCCCGCGCTGGCTGAGGAAACGCCGGAGATCGCCCTGGACCCGGTCAACTGCGAAATGGGCGGCGAACATGAAGTGGCCGACGATGCCTGGACGACGACCCTGGAGCCCACCTGCGCCGCGGTCGGCAGCCGCCAGGGCCTGTGCGCCAAGTGCGGAAAAATGGTCGTGCAGGAAGTGGCCGTCAACCCCGACGCCCACGACTGGGACGATGGCGCGGTGACCAAGCCGGCCACCTGCGGCGAAGAGGGCGTAAAGACCTACACCTGCAAAAACAACCCCGCCCACACCCGCGAGGAATCCATCCCTGCCACGGGCGAACATACCGTTTCGAGTTGGAACGCCGTCACGGCGGCCACCTGCACGCAGCCCGGCCTTGAGGAGGGCGAGTGCACCGTCTGCGGCGATACCGTCCAGCGCGAAATCGCCATCGACCCGGACGCCCACGTCTGGGACAGCGGTACGGAAACCACGCCGGCCACCTGTACCGCCGAGGGCGTGATGACCTATACCTGCACGCTCGACAGCGCGCACACCAAGACCGAGCCCATCGCCATCGACCCCGACGCCCATGTCTGGGACGATGGCGCGGTGACCACGCCGGCCGGTTGCACCACCGAAGGCGTAAAGACCTATACCTGCACGCTCAACAGCGCGCACACCAGGACCGAGCCCATCCCCGCCGCCGGCCATAGCGTGACGACCTGGACCGTCACTACGCAGCCGACCTGCACCAAGGAGGGCGTTGAGGAAGGCAAGTGCGCCGTCTGCGGCGAAACGCAGACCCGCGCCGTAGCGGCCGCCGGCCACGAGTGGAGCGCCTGGAAGACCGTCCGGGAAGCTACCGAGGACGCCGAGGGCCAGCAGGAGCGCACATGCGCCGTCTGCGGCGAAACGCAGACCCGCGCCGTCCAGTACGACGGCACCATGCCGGAAACGGGCGTGTTCACGCTGCCGACCGCGCTGCTGGCGGGCCTGCTGGCCCTGTCGCTGAGCGGCTACGCCGTCCTTAAGCGCCGGGCCGCGCGCGGCTGAAAGCGCCGTGCGCGCCGTTTGAAACCATCGGGACCGCGGCGCGGGTTTTCCGCGCTGAAAGCCGGAACAGATCGCCTGTTCCGGCGACGGAGGAAAATACATGACGCAGCATAGAAAGGGAGCGATCAACTTTACGCTTCGGGTGCTCTGCCTGCTTGTGGCGCTGGCCTGCGCGGCCATGCTCGTATGGCAGATCGCCACCCGCATCCAGGGCGAGCGCGCCGGCGCGGCCATGCGCAGCCTCTACTATGGCGCCAGCGCGGAGGCGGCCGCCCCCGCGCCGCAGGAGAGCTTTTCCCAACTGCTTTCCGCCAATGCGGAAACCGTCGGCTGGCTTTCGGCTTCGGACAGCATTGATTTCGCCATTGTGCAGCGCGACAACGAGTACTACCTTACCCACAATTTCTTCGGCGAACAGACCGCCGAGGGCACGGCTTTCATGGACGCGGGCAACAGCGTCTATCCCCTGGACGAGCACATCCTCATCCACGGCCACAACATGCGCGACGGCTCGGTGTTCGGCGATCTGGATCTCTTCCGCGATCTGGATTACCTCAAGGAAAACGCCGTTGCGACGTTCAACACCATCTATGAAAACGCGCAGTATGTGCCCATCGCCGTGTTCGACATTTCCGCCACGCCCGGCGATCAGGATTTTGTGGATATGCAGACGTTCAATTTCGACACCGACGAGGACTTTCTCAACTTCGTAAACGAGGCAAGGGCGCGCTCCATTTTCGATATTCCCGTGGAGGTGGAGCGCGGCGACAGGCTCCTGTCGCTGGTCACCTGCAGTTACAACAACGACAACGGCCGCCTGGTGGTCATGCTTCGCGCGCTGCGCGAGGGCGAAACCGCCCAGGAGATGACCGCGCTGGTCGCCCAGGCGACGCAGGCCTAGCGCGGGGCCGAAACCATGCGCGCGATCGCCTTCGGCATGGACGGCGTTCGCGCGCATTTGAGGGGAGAGGAACCAATGACGCAGCAGGGGCGCAAGACGCGCATTTTCTGGTACGATGCGCTTCGGGTCGCGGCGATTTTTGCCGTGACCTATTCGCATATGTATGTGGTCGCCTTCGAGCCGCTCGTGCCCACGGGCAGTTTTTACTGGTTTGTGCAGATTTTCTACCGCATCATGGCCGATTTCTGCGTGCCGGTGCTGCTGATGATCAGCGGTACCTTCATGCTCAGCAGCCGCAGGCCCCTCGATATGAAGGACCTCTATGGCCGCAAGATTTTGCGCCTGGCCACGGCCACGGTTTTCTGGGTCGTCGCCTACGCCGTGGTGCGCGCGTATTTTTACGATGAGACCTTCGGCGGCGTATTCTGGGCGGAGTTCGGCCGCCGCCTGGTTACCGAGAATTACCACCTGTGGTATATGTACACGATCATCGGCCTGTACATGCTCCTGCCCATTTTGCGCAAGATATGCGAAAGCGAGCGCCTGCAACTGTATTTCATCGGCCTGTGGCTCGTGCTGGGCATGCTGCCCAACATGCTGGTCACCGTCTGGCCGCCCGTAGGCGAGATGCTGCTCCTCTTCCGCGATGAGAAGATGGGCCTGAGCATCTTCGCCGGCTGCGCGGGGTTCATGCTTCTTGGGCAGTATATGAGCGCCCATCCCCTTTCGGACCGCAACCGCCGCATCCTCTATCTGATGGCCGTGGGCACCCAGCTGTTCAGCGCCGCGACGATCATGATCACCACCGCGCGCGGCGGCGGCATCATCAGCGACGCGCAGCAGGAAATACAAAATTCCGGACAGATCAACAACGTCGTCTACGGCGCGGCCGTGTTCGCCTTTTTCCAGCATCGCTTCAGCGAGCCGCCCCGCAGCGCGCGCGTGCGCCGCGGCGTGGAATGGCTGGCCGAGCATTCCTTCGGCGCTTACCTTGTGCACCAGTTCTTCATCGTCGCCATGCTCTATGTGCCGGGGCTGCAGCGCCTGGCGCAGGTGTTCCCGCCCCTGACCCTGATGGTTCTGGCCGGGATCGTATTCGCGCTGTCCATCCTGGTCACGGCGCTGATTTCCAAACTGCCCTTCGCGCCCTATCTCATCGGCGAAACCGGGCCGCGCCGGCCGAAAAAGAAGGAATTGACCGGCGCCCCGGGAAGCGGCGCCTGAGGCCGCGGCCCAAACGCCGTCCACGCGCAGCGCATCGCGCGGGGCGGCGTTTTTGCGCGCAAAAGGGCGGCGGAACGCGCTGCACAGGCAGGGGCTTGCGCATGGAAGCAAAAATTAACAGACAAATTACGTTTTCGTGGAATTTTTTCTTGCAATGCGGCGTGGCTTTGATGTATAATAATTAGGCTTGCGTTGTGGGACAGCTATGCGCAAAAGTGCCGGCTGCAGGTTCCGCGGCGCACAGGGATGAAGCGGGAGGTTGCGGCGGCGTTCGCCAGTCGCCGTCGGGAATTTCCGCAGACCAGTCCGGGGGCAAGCCCCAAAATCGGACGACGGAAGCATCCGTCGGGCACGCCGGTTCCAGAAGGAATCGGCGGAAAAAAAGAAAAGCGCACGCCCGGCAGCGTGTGCACGAGTTCGACAGGAGGACATTTCATGGCAAGCCAGAAGATCCGCATCAAGCTCAAGGCTTACGAGCACTCCGTAATCGACCAGTCTGCCGCGCGCATCGTGGAAACCGCCAAGCGCACCGGCAGCCGCGTGTCCGGCCCCATTCCCCTCCCCACGGAGAAGGAAATTGTGACGATCCTGCGTTCGCCGCACAAGCACAAGGACTCGCGCGAGCAGTTTGAGATGAGGACGCACAAGCGCCTGATCGACATCCTGCAGCCCACGCAGCGCACCGTCGATGCCCTGACCAAGCTCGACCTGCCTGCCGGCGTCGAGATCGAAATCAAGCTCTAAGCCGCTGGCGTTTCCAAGCAAGAAAGAGGTGCAACAATGAAGAAGGCAATTCTCGGCAAAAAGATCGGCATGACCCAGATCTTCCTCGCGGACGGACGTCTGGTGCCGGTCACGGTCGTCGAAGCGGGCCCCTGCGTGGTAACGCAGGTCAAGACCGTGAAAACCGACGGCTATGAAGCGGTTCAGGTCGGCTTCGGAGAGCTCTCGGAGCAGAGGGCGAAGAAGCTGCTCAACAAGCCCGAGCTCGGTCATTTCAAGAAGGCGGAGGTCGCTCCCACCCGCTATCTGCGCGAGTTCCGGTTCGAGGACGTTTCTTCCTATAAAGTAGGCGACGTCATTAAGTGCGACGTTTTCGCCGAGGGCGATAAGGTGGATGCCATCGGCATCTCCAAGGGCCACGGCTACACGGGCGTCATTCAGCGTTGGAACCAGCACACTGGCCCCATGGCCCACGGTTCCAAGTACCATCGCGGCGTCGGCTCCATGGGCGCGAACTCCGATCCGTCCCGCGTGTTCAAAAACAAGCACATGCCCGGCCAGTACGGCTGCGAGCGCGTGACCGTGCAGAACCTCGAAGTGGTCAAGGTGGACGCCGAGCGCAACCTGCTCATGATCAAGGGCGCGATCCCCGGCGCCAACGGCAGCCTTGTGACGGTTCGGGGCGCAGTGAAGGGTTAAGGAGGACGCTACAATGCCTAACGTAAAAGTTTTGAATATGCAGGGCGCCGAGGTCGGCCAGATCGCTCTGGCAGACGACGTGTTCGGCGTCGAGGTGCATGTAAGCGCCATGCACACCGTGGTGCGCGCCATTCTCAACGCCAAGCGGCAGGGCACCCAGTCCGCCCGCACCCGCACGGAAGTGCGCGGCGGCGGCCGCAAGATCTACCGCCAGAAGGGCACCGGCAACGCGCGGCATCATGGCCGCAGGGCGCCGCAGTTCACCCACGGCGGCGTGGTGTTCGCCCCCAAGCCCCGCTCCTATCGCATCGACGTGCCCAAGGCCATCCGCCGTCTGGCGATGAAGAGCGCCCTCACCTGCAAGGTCAACGACGAAGAAATCGTCGTGCTGGACAAGATCGAATTGCCCGAGGCCAAGACCAAGCTGGTGGCGCAGATGCTCAAAACCCTCGGCTGCGAAAAGAAGGCCCTGATCGTCACCAAGGATGTCGATCGCACGGTCGTGCGCGCCGCGGGCAACATTCCTGGCGTTAAAGTCGCCCACGTCGGCTGCCTGAACGTCGTGGACATTCTCAACTGCGACAAATTCATCATCTCCCAGGACGCCGTCAAGCAGGTCGAGTCCATCTACAGCATGCAAGAGGAGGCGGAATAAATGAAGAGCCCCTACGATATCATCATCCGCCCGGTCCTGACCGAAAAATCCTACGACGCCATGGCCGAAAAGAAGTACACCTTTGAAGTGGCGGTAGACGCCGGCAAGACCGAGATCAAAATGGCCATCGAACAGGCCTTTGAAGGCGTCAAGGTCGATCGCGTCAACACCATGCACGTCAAGGGCAAAGTCAAGCGCCAGGGCCGCACCCAGGGCCGGCGCCCGGAGCGCAAAAAGGCCATCGTCACCCTGAAGAAAGATTCCAAGGGCATCGAGTTCTTCGAGGGCATGGCGGAACAGAACGCCTAAAGCCTCCCCCACGCGCCCTTCGCGGGCGCCGACAATGGTTGGGCTGGCCGACAAGCAGCCAATAAGCTGAGAAAGGGAGAAACCAAGTTATGGCCATTCGAGTGTACAAGCCGACTTCGCCCGCGCGGCGCTTCATGTCGGTTCTGACGTTCGAGGAGATCACCAAAAAGACTCCTGAAAAGTCCCTGACCACGGACCTGCGCCACCGCGCCGGCCGCAACAACCAGGGCAAGATCACCGTTCGCCACCAGGGCGGCGGCGCGCGGCGCAAGTACCGCATCATCGACTTCAAGCGCCAGAAGGACGGCATTCCCGCCACTGTCAAGGCGATTGAGTACGACCCCAACCGCACCTGCTTTATCGCCCTTCTGTTCTACGCCGACGGCGAGAAGCGCTACATCCTCGCGCCTCTGGGCCTGAAGGTGGGCGACATTGTGATGAGCGGCCCCGAGGCCGACATCAAGCCCGGCAACTGCCTGCCGATCGCCAACATCCCCCTGGGCACGCTGATCCACAACGTGGAGATCAAGCCCGGCAAGGGCGGCCAGATGGTCCGCTCCGCGGGCGTGGCCGCGCAGGTCATGGCCAAGGAAGGCGCGTTTGCGCAGGTCCGTCTGCCCTCCGGCGAGGTGCGCAAAGTTCCGATGACCGCCCGCGCCACCGTCGGCCAGGTCGGCAATACCGACCACTCCAACGTGCGCATCGGCAAGGCCGGCCGCAAGCGCCACATGGGCGTGCGCCCGACCGTGCGCGGCGTTGTGATGAACCCGGTGGACCACCCGCACGGCGGCGGCGAAGGCCGCTCCCCGGTGGGCATGCCCGCCCCGATGTCTCCGTGGGGCAAAAAGACGCAGGGCGTCAAGACCCGCAAGCATCGCAAGTATTCCGACAAGATGATCGTCTCTCGTCCGTCGAAGAAGTAATTTCGCCCGAAAGGAGGCAAACCATCCATGAGCAGATCAGTTAAAAAGGGTCCTTTCATTCAGGAGGCGCTGCTCAAGCGCGTTCAGGAAATGAATAAAACCGGCGACAAGAAGGTCCTCAAGACCTGGTCGCGCGCCAGCACCATCTTCCCGGATTTCATTGGCCATACGGTTGCCGTCCATGACGGGCGCAAGCATGTGCCGGTCTATGTGACCGAGGATATGGTCGGACACAAGTTCGGCGAATTCGCCCCCACCCGCACCTTCCGGGGACACGCCGGCGAAAAAGCATCGTCCCGCAAGTAACGGAAGGAGAGGAAGAAAATGGCAACTCGTGTGAAAGAGAAGGCCGCCGCCCGCAAGGCGAATGCCGACAAGCGGCCGCGCGCCGTGGCCAAGTATGTACGCGTCTCCCCCCGCAAGGTGCAGATCGTCATTGATCTGATTCGCGGCAAGAAAGTGGACGACGCGCTGGCGATTTTGATGTACACCCCCAAGTCCGCCGCCCCGGTGGTGGAAAAGCTGCTCAACTCCGCCATTGCCAACGCCGAGAACAACCTGGAAATGAACCGCGACGACCTCTACGTCGCCGAGGTGTACGCCAACCAGGGCCCGACGCTCAAGCGCTATTGGGCGCGTTCCCACGGCCGCGCGGATATGATCAAAAAGCACACCAGCCACATCACCATCGTGCTTGACCAGAAGAACTAGGGAGGGAACAACATGGGTCAGAAGGTAAATCCCCACGGCGCTCGCGTCGGTGTCATTCTGGACTGGAGCACCAAGTGGTACGCTGGGAAAAAGGATTTTTCCAATAACCTCATCGAGGACTACAAGCTGCGGCAGATGCTCAAGGAAAAGCTCTACCAGGCCGGCATCTCCCACATTGACATCGCCCGCACCAACACGCGCCTGGTGGTGACGATCTACACCGCCAAGCCGGGCATCGTCATCGGCCGCGGCGGCGCCGGCGCCGAAGCGGTGAAAAACGACATCGCCAAACTCACGGGCCGTCCGGTCAACGCCATTCAGCTGGACATTATGGAGATCAAGCATCCCGATACCAACGCCCAGCTGGTTGCCGAGAACATCGCCCAGCAGCTTGAAAAGCGCATCTCCTTCCGTCGCGCCATGAAGCAGACCATCGGCCGCGCGATGAAGGCTGGCGCCAAGGGCATCAAGACCTCGGTTTCCGGCCGCCTGGGCGGCGCGGACATCGCCCGCAGCGAGGGTTACCACGAGGGTTCCATCCCGCTGCAGACGCTGCGCGCCAACATCGACTACGGCTTTGCCGAGGCAAAGACCACCTATGGCCGCATCGGCGTCAAGGTGTGGATCTACAAGGGACAGGTGCTGCCCAAGGCCAAGAAGGCCCCGCAGGCCGCCGCCCCCAGAAGGATGGAAGGAGGGAAATAAGTCATGCTGATGCCCAAGAGAGTAAAGCACCGCAAGGTTATGCGCGGCCGCATGAAGGGCAAGGCCCAGCGCGGCAATTTCCTTGCCTACGGTGAATATGGTATCGTCGCGACCCAGCCCGGCTGGATCACCTCCAACCAGATTGAGGCCGCCCGTCAAGCCATGACCCGCCGCACCAAGCGCGGCGGCCAGGTCTGGATCAAGATCTTCCCCGATAAGCCCGTTACCGCCAAGCCGGCCGAGACCCGCATGGGTTCCGGTAAGGGCGCGCCCGAATACTGGGTGGCCGTGGTCAAGCCCGGCCGCGTGCTGTTCGAGATCGGCGGCGTTACCGAGGAACTTGCGCGCGAGGCCCTGCGCCTGGCCGCGCACAAGCTGCCCATCAAGTCCAAATTCATCAAGAAGGAACAGGCCGCGGCCGCGGCCCAGACCGATACGTTAGGTGGTGACGAGCAGTGAAGACCAAGGAGCAGATGAAGGCGCTCAGCCAGAAAACCCTGGCCGAGCTCGACACCGACTTGAAGAACAAAAAGAGCGAGCTTTTCAACCTGCGCTTCCAGCTTGCGACCGGTCAGCTTCAGAACACCGCGGCGCTCAAGCAGTGCAAAAAGGACATCGCCCGCGTCAAGACCGTCATCCGCCAGCTCGAAATGAGCGGCAAGGCGTAAGTAAGGAGGCACAAAGAAATGGCCGAAGCAAGAGGCAATCGTAAAACCCGCACCGGCGTTGTGGTCTCCGACAAGATGGACAAGACCATTGTGGTCGAGATCCGCACGCGCGTCAAGCACCCGCTCTATGGCAAGATCATGAACCGCACTACGCGCCTGAAGGCCCACGACGAACAGAACGCCTGCGGCATCGGCGACCGCGTGCTGGTGATGGAAACCAGGCCGCTTTCCAAGGACAAGCGCTGGCGCCTGGTGGAGATCATCGAGAAGGCGAAGTAACCGCAAGCAAGGAGGAACGCAGCAATGATTCAGCCTCAAACCAGATTAAAGGTTGCCGACAATTCCGGCGCCAAGGAAATCATGTGCTTCCGCGTGCTGGGCGGCTCCTTCCGCCGCTCTGGCAGCGTGGGCGATGTGATCGTCGCCTCCGTCAAGAGCGCGACCCCCGGCGGCGCCGTGAAGAAGGGCGACGTCGTCAAGGCCGTCATCGTGCGCACAAAGAAGCAGTATCGCCGCCCGGACGGCACCTATATTCGCTTCGACGACAATGCGGCCGTCATCATCAACGATCAGAAGCAGCCCCGCGGCACCCGCATCTTTGGGCCCGTGGCGCGCGAGCTCCGCGAGAAGGACTATATGAAGATCGTCTCGCTGGCGCCCGAAGTGCTGTAAGGGAGGACGCGAGAAATGAGCAATATGCATGTTAAGTCCGGCGATACCGTCATGGTCATTTCCGGCGCCGATGCGGGCAAGAAGGGCAAGATTCAGAAAGCCTACCCCGAAACCGGTCGCGTCATCGTCGAAGGCGTGAACATCGTCAAGAAGCATCAGAAGCCCCGCGGACAGGGCATGCCCGGCGGCATCGTCGAAAGAGAAGCGGCGATCGACGCCAGCAACGTCATGATCGTCTGCCCCAAGTGCGGCAAGCCCACCCGCGTTGGACACAAGTTTAACGAAGGCGACGGCAAGCTCTCCCGCCGCAAGGCGCGCGTCTGCAAAAAGTGCGGCGCCGTCCTTGACAATTGATGAAGGAGGATAAACGCTGTGGCCAGATTAAAGGATAAATACCGTTCTGAAGTGATCCCGGCGCTCAAGGAGCGCTTCGGCTACAAGAACGTGATGGAGATTCCCAAGCTGGAAAAGGTCGTCATCAACATGGGCCTGGGCGATTGCAAGGACAATTCCAAGGCGCTGGAGCTGGCTGTGACCGAGCTTGCGACCATCTCCGGCCAGAAGCCGCTGGTGACCAAGGCCAAGAAGTCCATCGCGAACTTCAAGGTGCGCGCCGGCATGAACGTGGGCGCGAAAGTGACCCTGCGCGGCGACCGTATGTATGAGTTTACCGACAAGCTGGTTTCCATCGTTCTTCCCCGCGTGCGCGACTTCCGCGGCGTTTCCAACAAGGCCTTCGACGGCCGTGGAAACTACTCCCTGGGCGTGCGCGAACAGCTGATCTTCCCCGAAATCGACTACGATAAGGTCGAGAAGATCCGCGGCATGGAGATGGTGTTTGTCACCACCGCCAAGACCGACGAAGAGGCCCGCGAGCTTTTGCGGCTTCTGGGCATGCCTTTCCAGGCATAAGGAAGGAGGACATGAAGCGTGGCTAAAACCAGCATGAAAATCAAGCAGCAGAGAACGCCGAAGTTCTCCACCCGCGCCTATACCCGCTGCCGCATCTGCGGCCGTCCCCACTCGGTGCTGCGCAAGTACGGCGTTTGCCGCATCTGCTTCCGCGAACTTGCCTACAAGGGCCAGATTCCGGGCGTGCGCAAGGCCAGCTGGTAAACCGGGGCAAACAGCAAGGAGGTTTTCAAATGCTTGTAAACGATCCCATCGCGGATATGCTCACCAGAATCCGCAACGCCCTGATTGCCAGGCACGACACCGTGACGATGCCCGCTTCCAACATGAAGAAGGCCATCGCCGCCATCCTGCTTGACGAGGGCTACGTCAAGAGCGTTGATTATATCGACGACGGCCTGCAGGGCCAGATCAAAATTGTCCTGAAATACGCGCAGGGCAAGGAATCCGTCATCAAGGGCTTAAAGCGCATCTCCAAGCCGGGACTGCGCGTGTACGCCAAGAACGACGAGATCCCCAGGGTTCTCGGCGGGCTGGGCGTTGCCATCGTCTCCACGTCCAAGGGCGTGATGAGCGACAGAAGCGCCCGCGCTGCCGGCATCGGCGGCGAAGTGCTGGCCTATGTGTGGTAATGGAGGTGCAATAGAATGTCTCGTATCGGCAAGCTTCCGATTCCGGTTCCCGCCGGCGTCACCGTTACGGTGGACGAGGACAACCTCGTTACCGTAAAGGGCCCGAAGGGCACCCTGAGTCAGAAGATCAACAAGGATATCAAGGTCACCCAGGAGGGCGGCGAGATTCTCGTTACCCGCCCCACCGATTCCAAGCCCCACAAGTCCATGCACGGCCTGTATCGCGCGCTGATTCACAACATGGTGGTCGGCGTGACCAAGGGCTTTGAAAAGGTGCTGGTGATGGAAGGCGTCGGCTACCGCGCGCAGGTCGCCGGAAAGCAGCTGACCCTGAACGTGGGTTATTCCCACCCCGTCACCTTCGACGCTCCCGACACCATCGCCTTCGAGGCGCCCGCGCCGACGCGCATCGTCGTCAAGGGCATCGACAAGCAGCAGGTCGGCGCCATCGCCGCCGACATCCGCGCCGTCCGCAAGCCGGAGCCGTACTTGGGCAAGGGCATTCGCTATGAGGACGAGCACATCCGCCGCAAGGAAGGCAAGACTGGTAAGTAAGAAAGGGAGGTAACCGCATATGTTTAACAAGCGTGACCGCAACGAAGTGCGGAAGATCCGCCACGAGCGCGTGCGCAAAAAGATCAGCGGGACGAGCGATTGCCCCCGGCTGTGCGTTTATCGCAGCAACGCGCACATTTACGCGCAGGTGATCGACGACGTGGCCGGAAACACCCTGGCCGCCGCCTCCACGGTGGAGAAGGAGATCGCCTCCCAGATCGCCGAAATGGACAAAAAGGGCGCCAGCAAGCTCGTTGGCAAGGTCGTTGCCGAGCGCGCGATCGCCAAGGGCATCAAAGAAGTCGTCTTTGACCGCGGCGGCTACATCTACACCGGCCGCGTGGCCCAGCTGGCGGAAGGCGCTCGCGAGGGCGGCCTGGACTTCTAAGAAGGAGGGAAACGCTCAATGCAGCGCAACAACGAGCAGATCAGCGAATTCAAAGAAAAATTGGTCGCGGTCAACCGCGTTTCCAAGACCGTCAAGGGCGGCCGCAACATGCGCTTCAGCGCCCTGATGGTCGTGGGCGATGAAAAGGGCCGCGTCGGCTGCGGCATGGGCAAGGCCACGGAAATTCCCGAGGCCATCCGCAAAGGCATCGACGCCGCCAAGAAGGAGATGCGCACCATTCCCATCGCGGGAACCACCATTCCCCACGAGGTCACCGGCGTGTTCGGCACCGGCAAGGTCAAGCTCCTGCCGGCTCCGGAGGGCACGGGCGTCATCGCGGGCGGCCCGGTGCGCGCCGTTCTCGAAGCCGTGGGCATCAAGGACATCGTTACCAAGTCCATCGGCTCCAACAACAAGATCAACATGGTCAAGGCTACGCTCGAGGGCCTCAAGCAGCTTCGCAGCGCTGAGGAAGTCGCCCGCCTGCGCGGCAAGACCGTGGAAGAGATCCTGGGTTAAGGAGGTTGCGCGTTATGAAGCTTAAAATCACCCAGACCCGCTCCACCATCGCCTGCCTCAAGGACCAGATTGCCACCATCAAGGCCCTGGGTCTGCACAGGATCGGCCACACGGTCGTCAAGAACGACGATCCCGCCATTCGCGGCATGATCTTCAAGGTCAAGCACATGGTCAAGGTCGAAGAGATTGAAGACTAAGGAGGGCTCGAGATGAAACTTCACGAACTCAAACCCGCGCTGGGCGCGACCAGCACCGCCAAGCGTCTGGGCCGCGGCATCGGCTCGGGCCTGGGCAAGACCTCCGGCAAAGGCCACAAGGGCGCCAAGGCCCGTTCCGGCGGCGGCAAGCGGCCCGGATTCGAAGGCGGCCAGATGCCCATTACCATGCGCCTGCCCAAGCGCGGCTTTACCAACAACTTCCGCAAGGAATACGTCGCGATCAACGTTTCCCGCCTGGAGGCGTTTGAGGACGGCGCCACCGTTACCCCGGTCGAGCTGATCGAGATGGGCATCATCAAAAAGATTGGCGACGGCGTCAAGATCATGGGCGACGGCGAACTGACGAAAAAGCTCACGGTGCTGGCCAGCAAGTTTACAGCCACCGCGAAGGAAAAGATCGAGGCGGTAGGCGGGAAGGCCGAGGTGATCTGATATGTTTCAGACGCTGAAGAATGCCTGGAAGATCGCGGATTTGCGCAAGAAGATCCTCTACACGATCTTCATGCTGCTGATCTATCGCGTTCTGTGCTACATCCCCACCCCGGGCGTGGACACCACGGTGATTCAGAACGCGCTGGAGAGCTATTCGCTGCTGGAGTTCATGAACATGATGACCGGCGCGAACCTGGGCAACTACTCGATCATGGCCATGGGCATTACGCCCTACATCAACGCCTCGATCATCATGCAGCTGCTCACCGTGGCCATCCCCAAGCTTGAGGAGATCAACAAGCAGGGCGAGGAAGGCCGCAAAAAGATCGCCCAGATCACCCGCTATGTCACCGTCGGCCTCGGCTTTGTCCAGGCCGTGGCGCTCACTGGCGGCCTGCGGGCCTATACCACCGGCCCCCTGGGCCTGATCACCATCGGCTTCTGCCTTGCCGCCGGCACGGCGCTGGCCATGTGGATCGGCGAGCGCATTACCGAAAACGGCATTGGCAACGGCATCAGCCTCTTGATCTTCGCCGGCATTATTTCCAACTTTGCCGTTACCATCGGCAACTACATCCGCACGCTGTTTGTGGACATTTCGCAGTTCCCGCTGGGCAGCTTCATCGGCATTTTGCTGGTGTTCCTTGTGCTGGTGGTGGGCGTTGTGTTCATCGACCTGGGCGAGCGGCGCGTTCCCGTGCAGTACGCCAAGCGCGTTGTCGGCCGCAAGATGTACGGCGGCCAGTCCACCCACATTCCGCTGAAGATCAACGCCAGCGGCGTGCTGCCCCTGATCTTCGCTTCGGCGATCATGCAGTTCCCGGCCACGATCTTCGCCTTCTTCCCCAACTGGGGCGTTTCGCAGTGGTGGAACAATAACGTGCAGATGATGAGCTGGGGCTATCAATTGGTCTTTGCCCTTTTGATCCTCGCCTTCACCTTCTTCTACTCTTCCATCTCCTTCAACCCCGTGGAGATCGCCAAGAACCTGCAGCAGAACGGCGGCATGATCCCCGGCATCCGCCAGGGCAAGCCCACCTCGGATTTCATTCTGCGCATCTCCCGCCGGATCACGCTCTTTGGCGCGCTGTTCCTGGCCTTCCTGGCGGTTCTTCCCACGATCATCTACTCGATCTTCGGCCTGTATCTGCCGTTCCAGGCGTCCTCGCTGCTGATTGCGGTGTCCGTCGCCATGGAGACCATGCGCCAGCTGGAGAGCCAGATGACCATGCGGCACTACAAGGGCTTCCTGAACTAATCGAGGGGGATGTCCATGAAGCTGATTTTTCTCGGCCCGCCAGGCGCGGGCAAGGGCACGCAGGCGCTGGGCGTAGGCTCGCGCCTGAACGTGCCGCACATCTCCACCGGCAACATGCTGCGCGCAGCCGTGCGCAACGAGACCCCCATGGGCCTCGCCGCCAAGAAGTACATGGACGCCGGCAAGCTTGTGCCCGACGAGGTGCTCATCGAAATGGTGCGCGAGCGCCTTTCGATGGCCGATTGCCGCGGCGGCTACCTGCTGGACGGTTTTCCGCGCACAGTCGAACAGGCCGAGGCGCTGGAAACCATCGCTTCGCCGGATTGTGTGGTGAACATCGCCGTGCCGGATGAGAAGCTTCTGGAGCGCCTCACCGGTCGCCGCGTGTGCACCAAATGCAGCGGAACGTTCCACGTTTCCAAGCTGGCGGACGAGCGCATCTGCCCGGTGTGCGGCTGGACGCTGATGCATCGCGACGACGATAAGCCCGTTACCATTCGCGAGCGCCTGCGCGTGTACCACGAGCAGACCGCCCCGCTGATCGGTTACTACGAGGGCAAGGGCAAACTCAAAACCGTGAACGGCGATTTGAAGCCGGAGGATGTGCTTGAAAGCATCCTCGCCGCCCTGGAGTAGCGCAATGATTACCATCAAATCCGCCGCGCAGATCGAAAAGATGCGCGCGGCAGGGGCGCTTTTGCACCAGGTGCTCGAGGCGCTTGGGCAGGCCATTCATCCCGGCGTGACCACGCTGGAATTGGACCGCCTGGCCGAAAAGCTGATCCGCGACGCCGGCGCGATCCCCTCGTTCAAGGGCTTCGAGGGTTTTCCCTTCTCCATTTGCGCATCCGTGGACGACCAGGTCGTGCACGGCTTTGCCACGAAAGACCGCCTCAAGGAAGGCCAGCTTCTCAGCGTGGATTGCGGCCTGATCCTGGACGGCTGGCAGTCTGACAGCGCCTTTTCCGCACTGGTGGGAAGGGGCAGCGCCGAGGCTGAAAAGCTCATCCGCGATACGGAAAAGTGCTTCTGGCTGGGCGCAAACCAGGCCCGCGCGGGCAACCGCCTGGGCGATATCTCCCACGCCGTGCAAACCTATGCCGAAGCGCAGGGCTATGGCGTCATCCGCGATTTGTGCGGCCACGGCATCGGCGAGGAAATGCACGAGGACCCGTCCGTTCCCAACTTTGGCAGGCCCGGACGCGGCGTGCGGCTGCAGGCGGGCATGACGCTGGCCATCGAGCCGATGATCGCCCTGGGCGACTGGCACGTCTACCTCTACGACAACGACTGGACGGTGGCCACGCGCGACGGAAGCCTGTGCGCGCACTACGAGCACACCGTGCTGGTGACCGACGCAGAGCCGGAGATCCTCTCCCTGCCCGGCGCGAACGTAAAGGAGATGGCGCGATGAACGCCCTGTGCCTGGAAAAAGGGCGCCTGGCGCGCTCGAAGGCCGGCAGAGACGCGGGTAGGCTTTGCGTGGTAGTCGAAGTGCTCGACGAGAACTTCGTGCTCGCCTGCGACGGCCGCCTGCGCACGCTCGACCGCCCCAAGAAAAAGCGCAAAAAGCACCTGCAGCCCCTGCCCGCGCGGCTGGACGCCGTCGCCGAGGGCCGCAGGCTCGAAGATCACCAGTTGCGCCAGTGGATCCGCGAGGAGGAGGAAAAACTTGTCCAAGTCTGATGTTATCGAAGTCGAGGGCGTTGTCACGGAATCCTTCCCCAACGCCATGTTTGAAGTAGAACTGCCCAACGGCCACAAGATCCTGGCGCATGTTTCGGGCAAGATGCGCATGAATTACATCCGCATCTACCCGGGCGACAAGGTCACCATAGAGCTTTCGCCCTATGACCTGACCCGCGGCCGGATCACCTGGCGCAGCAAGAACTAAGGGCTTCCAAGCCCGACTTGAAGGAGGAAACGACCATGAAAGTAAGGCCTTCGGTGAAGCCCATCTGCGAAAAGTGCAAGATCATCAAGCGCAAGGGCCGCGTGATGGTCATTTGCGAAAACCCCAAGCACAAGCAGAAGCAGGGTTGACGGCGGCGCCTCCCCCGCCCCCGCGGCGGAGGGCGCGGCCGCGTCCGGCTCCGTTCGGACGCGTATAGGACAGATCGGCGGCCAAAGCGGCTGCCCGCGTTGCGGGTTTTGGCGGCCTTTCAATATTCCCGCGCCGCGCGTGTCGCCAGACGCGCGGCCAGGCGCCGCAAAGCGGCGCATCCAGTAGCCAAGCAATTTGGAGGTGCATTGAACCTATGGCACGAATCGCAGGCGTAGACCTTCCCAGGGAAAAACGCATTGAGATCGCCCTGACCTATATCTACGGCATCGGCCGCACGACCGCGGACGAGATCATCGCCTCGACCGGCATCAACCCCGACACGCGCGTCAAGGACCTTTCCGAAAACGAGATCAGCGCCCTGCGCGACTATATCGACCATCACCTCAAGGTGGAGGGCGATCTGCGCCGCGAAGTCTCGATGAATATCAAGCGCCTGATGGAGATCGGCTGCTATCGCGGGCTGCGCCATCGCCGCGGCCTTCCCGTGCGCGGGCAGAACACCAAGCAGAACGCCCGTACCCGCAAGGGCCCCAAGAAGCAGGCCGCCGGCAAGAAAAAGGCCAAGTAACCGCTTTTGACGCGAAAAGATTAGGGAGGAAATATCGCTATGGCAAAGCCGAAGCTGAAAAGGGTCACCCGCAAGCGTCGTGAAAGAAAGCTCGTCGAGCGCGGCGCGGCCCATATCCGCTCTTCGTTTAACAATACCATCGTGACCATCACCGACCTGAACGGCAACGCCCTGTCCTGGGCCAGCGCCGGCGGACTTGGCTTCCGCGGAAGCAAGAAGTCCACGCCGTTTGCCGCGCAGTCGGCCGCCGAGACCGCCGCGACGCACGCCAAGGAATACGGCCTTAAGACCGTGGACGTCTACGTCAAGGGCCCCGGTTCTGGGCGCGAGGCCGCCATCCGCTCTTTGCAGGCGGCGGGCCTGGAGGTCACCATGATCAAGGACGTCACGCCCATTCCCCACAACGGCTGCCGTCCGCCCAAGCGCAGAAGAGTGTAATTAGGGAGGAAACCAATCATGGCCAAGAATACACAGCCCGTTCTCAAAAGGTGCAAGACTCTGGGCTTGTCTCCCGCGGTGCTTGGCTACTCCAAGGAGACCAAGCGCAACCCCAAGGCGCATGTGCGCCGCAAGCAGTCCGAGTACGGCCGCCAGCTTGCTGAAAAGCAGAAGGTGAAGTTCATCTACGGCGTGCTGGAAAAGCAGTTCCACCGCTACTATGAAAAGGCCGAACGCAAGAAGGGCATTACCGGCGAGATCATGCTGCAGGAACTGGAGCGCCGGCTGGACAATGTGGTCTACCGCATGGGCCTGGCCTCCACCCGCCGCGAGGCGCGTCAGCTGGTCAACCACGGCCACTTCACCATCAACGGCAAGCGCTGCAACATCCCCTCCTGCCAGGTCAACGTGGGCGACGTGATCGCTGTGTGCGAAAAATCGCGCGCGTCGGCCAAGTTCAAGGCCCTCATCGAGGACTTCGGCAAAAAGGCGATGCCCCAGTGGATCGAGCGCGCCGCGGATTCCTTCGAAGGCAAGATCGTCGCTCTGCCTGTGCGCGAGGATATCGACTACGAGGTTTCCGAGAACTTGATCGTCGAGCTTTACTCCCGCTAAACGCTGAAAAGTCAGCGCATGAAACGTTCCGCGCGCCTGGCGCGGAACAGACTCCGCGGTTGCAGCGCGCGTTTGCGCCGCGATAGGAGAGGAGGAAACGCTGAATGATTGATCAAATTGAAAAGCCGAAGATCGAACGGGTGGAAATCGGCGACAACAACCGATATGGCAAATTCGTCGTAAATCCGCTGGAGCGCGGTTTCGGCCAGACGCTGGGCAACTCCCTGCGCAGGGTGCTTCTCAATTCCCTGCCGGGCGTGGCCGCCACCAGCGTGCGTATAGAAGGCGTGCAGCATGAGTTTTCGACCGTTCCCGGCGTCAAGGAGGACGTGGCGGAACTGATCCTCAACGTCAAGTTGCTCTCGGCCAAGCTGTTTACCGAACTTCCCAAGATCGTCACCATCGACGCGGTCGGCCCCTGCGAAGTCAAGGCGGGCGATATCCGCTTCGACGACGAGGTGGAGATCATCAACCCCGATCTGCACATCGCCACGCTTTCCGAAGGCGCGCATCTGCAAATGCAGATCACCCTGGAAAAGGGCCGCGGCTATGTATCCGCGGAGCGCAACAAGCAGCTTGCCATGGAGCGCAACAAGGTGGGCGGCATTCCCATCGGCGTAATTCCGGTGGATTCCATTTTCACCCCCATCCGCAAGGTCAGCTACTCCGTAGAGGACACGCGCGTGGGCCAGGTGACGGACTATGACAAGCTCACCATCGAGGTGTGGACCAACGGCAGCATCCTGCCCAAGGAGGCCCTTGCCAGCGCCGCGCAGATCATCACCAACAACATGCGGCTGTTCATCGACCTGACGGTCAACGTGGTGCGCGTGGACTACAACGAACCCGAGAGCGACAGCAAGGAAAAGGTGCTGGAGATGACCATCGAGGAGCTCGATCTTTCCGTGCGCGCCTTCAACTGCCTCAAGCGCGCGGGCATCAACACCGTTGCCGAGCTTGTCCAGCGCAACCAGGAGGACATGATGAAAGTGCGCAACCTGGGCAAAAAGTCGCTGGAGGAAGTTGAGCAGAAGCTCGTCGGACTGGGGCTGGCCCTCAAGTCCTCGGATGAATAACACGATTTTTAAGGGAGGAACCCGTTATGGCCAATCGCAAGCTGGGCCGGCCGACCGATCAGCGCATGGCGCTTCTGCGCAATCAGGTGACCAACCTGATCTGGTATGGCAGGATCGAAACCACGCTTACGCGCGCGAAGGAAGTGCGCTCCATGGCGGAGCGGCTGATCACCGTCGCCATGCGCGAGTGTGACAATACCGTCGAGGTCAAAAAAGAGACCATGAACGACAAAAAGCAGATCGTCGTGCTCGACGTCGTCAACGACAGCCCCGCCCGCCTGGCGGCCCGCCGCCATGTGATGCGCTACCTGTACGAAATCCCCGCCGTGCAGGGCAAGGACGAGGATAAGGACGACTTCAAAGAGCGCGTCAAGAACGTCAAGCACCCCGTCGTGGAGAAACTTTTCCGCGAGATCGCGCCCAAGTACAAGAAGCGCGCCGAGGAAAAGGGTCAGGGCGGCGGCTACACCCGCATCGTCAAGAAGGGTCCCCGTCGCGGCGATGGCGCCGAGATGGTCATCCTCGAGCTGGTGTGATCTTATCGCAGCGCAGCGCGCCGGGAACATCTCCCGGCGCGTTTTGCTTTGCGGCGGGCCGCGCTTTGCGGGCGATGAGCGCGGGCGTGCGTCCGCCGCGCGGCGCTCTTGCGCCGGAGGGAAAATTCTGCTATAATGGCATTGGAAAATTTACCGGAAAGGACGCCGGAGGGCTTGACAGTGAACGCGATCGCGCATAAATCAGGCAGGCAGGCAGGATAAGTCTGCCCTTTCGGCGTTTCCGGAAAGAGAAAGCCACCGCACCGGGGCCGCAACGGGCCTCTGCGCGGCAGCTATTTGTATGCCCAAAGGAAATGGCTGAAGGAGGCGGAATGCGATGAAAAAGTTGGTACTTGCGATCCTGGCTGGAATGTTGCTGCTTATGCTGTATGGCACCGCGATGGCCTGTCCAAATCCGGATGGTTCTTGCTCTATGAATTCTTATAGCTGTACAAAAGCAGAAGAAGACGGACACTGGCTTAGATGCCGCTTTTGTGGATACGAGTTTAAGGAAAACCATTGGGGTGGAACAGCTACCTGCCAAAAACGTGCGGAATGCTTCTGGGATAGAAAGGCATACGGCGAACTTGGGCCGCACAGCTTCACGACCAAGGCATCCAGCCAACTGGCCAGCGCCGCCACCTGCACCGAGGCCGCGAAGTATTATGCGCAGTGCGACAACTGCGACGCGGTGAGCGATACGGTCACGGTTTCCGTTGGCGACCCGCTGGGCCACGACTACAGCGGCGCGCCCGCGACCTGCACGACCGATCAGGTCTGCGCCCGCGAGGGCTGCGGCGCGGTGCTGGACAGCGCCAAGGGCCATACCCCCGTTACCGACGCCGCCGTCGCGCCGACCTGCACGGCTACGGGCCTGACGGAGGGGACGCATTGCGAGGCCTGCGGGGACGTCCTCGTGGCGCAGCAGATCGTTCCCATGACCGGCCACGACTACAGGTCCGCCACCAGGGCGCCCACCTGCACAGAGGGCGGCTATACCATCTACACCTGCGCGAATTGCGGGGCCAGCCATACGGCAAACGAGACCTCCCCGCGCGGCCACTGGTTCGGCGAATGGTCGGCGAACGGCGATGATACCCACAGCGCCCTCTGCCGCCGGAATGGCTGCAAACACACCGGCACGACCGCCTGCGCCTGGTTTGACGGGCAGTTGCTCATGCAACAGGCGGACGAGGCGTACGCCTTCGCCGTCTGCCCCGTGTGCGGCGAGGTCAGCGACGGCGCGCGCCTGTCGCTGGTCGAGGCAGCCAGAGCCGAGGCGCTCACGGAAGCCTTGCCCCGCGGCGAACTCGTCCTGCGCATGGGCGAACTGGCAAACGGCGAGATCATCCTCAGCGTGGGCTTTGAGTACAGCGGCAAACTGACTCAGCCCACGGGCGAGGTGAAGATCACCATCCCCGCCGCGCTGCTGGAGGGCTATGCGCTCTCGCTGCTGGACGCGGACGGCGCGGAGAGCGCGCTGCCCTTCGCGGTAGAGGACGGGGAAGTCTCCTTCACGCTCTCCTTCGCGCCCGTGGACGGGGAAGAGGCGCCCATCCCCATCCGCCTCATCCGTCTGCTCCCCGTGTCCGAATAGGCGCTGCGCGCGGACATCGGACGCCCTGCCAGCCCACTTTGCAAACATCCCGACGGCGAGGCTGCGAACGAACGCGGCCCCGCCGTTTATCTTTGACGGTTTTGCGGCGATGAACGGCAGAACGGAGCGTCCGGCGCGCCTTTCGCGTTCGCAGAGGACGCGGGGCGACGGCCTGCGGACTTTTTCCGAGCCTTGCCGGGCGTCCGTCCAGGCAGGGATGCGGCGGGACGGGGGATGGCGAAGCATGGGAGGTTCTCTGGCGAGCCGTCTGGGGCTTGCACCCTGCGCGCGGTTGCGCAGTATATGGGGGCGACATGTCCTCATTCGACCGCACTTTGCGGCCCTGCGCGCGGTTGCACAGGCGATTTGACATAGCCGGCGCTTCGTTTTCAACCAATCCGGCGAAAGGAGGCGCGTCGGCCGCTTTCGCCGGATGGTTGCAGCGCGTCTTTCCGCCCGCCAGAAGGGAGGGGCTTCCGCATCGTCGTGAATGCGCCGCATGGCCGCTGCGGAGGGTTACACCCCCCGCGCCTTGCGGAAAAAGGGGGCTTGCACATCGTCGTGAATGCGCCGCATGGTCGCTGCGGAGGGTTACACCCCCGCGCCTTGCGGGAAAAGGGGCTTGCGCATCGCCGTGAATGCGCCGCATGGCCGCTGCGGAGGGTTATGCAAATACCCTGCGTCTGCGGAAAGGGGCTTCCGCATCGTCGTGTGCGCGCCGCATGACCGCTGCGGAGGGTCACACCCCCGCGCCTGCGGGAAAAGGGGGCTTCCGCATCGCCGTGAATGCGCCGCACGGCCGCTGCGGAGGGTTACAAAACCCCCGCGCCTTGCGGAAAAGCGCGGGGGTGCAAAAAGATGCGGGCTTAGTCGCGATCCGGAATTTGACTGATCACCTTCTTGTTCAGGCGGATGAACAGCACGGCTGTAACGGCTGCGGACACGATTTCCGCCACGGGGAAGGCGATCCACACAAGGTTGTCGTTGCCTATATTCCGGCCGATGGTCGCCAGCGCCCAGGCTACCGGCACCAGCACGATCAGCTGACGCGCCAGAGAGACGATCATGGAATAAACGCTGTAGCCCAACGCCTGGAACACCGAGCCGAGCACGATGCACACGCCGGCGACGACGAACGTGGAGGCGATGATGCGCAGCGCCGGTTCGCCAATGGCCAGCATCGTTTCGCTGGCGTTGAAGAAGCCGAGCAGCACGTCCGGAATCAGCAAAAACAGAACCGTTCCCAGGAGCATGAAGGCGCTGGCAAGGGCCAGCGATACGCGAATGGCCTTGGTCATGCGGCTGCGCTTTTGCGCGCCATAGTTGTAGGCAATGATGGGAATGACGCCGTTGTTGAGGCCAAAGACCGGCATAAACGCGAAGCTGTTGAGCTTGAAGTACGCGCCGAACACCGTCGCCGCCGTTTCCTTGCCCACGGTGTAATTGATGAGAATGATGTTCATCAGCCAGGTCATGACCGAGCCGATGGCCATCATGATCACCGAGGGCAGACCAATGGCGTAAATGCGGCTGATGAGGTGCTTCTGGGGGCGGAATTTTTTCAGGTCGAGGCGGATATCCGCATTTTTGCGGTGATTGATGAAGGCGGCGAGGATAAAGGCGACGATCTGGCCGATTACGGTGGCGATGGCGGCGCCTTCGGTGCCCATATTAAAGCCGATGGGCATTTTGAACAGGCCCATGTCGTAGCCCTGGGGCAGAATGAAGATGGGGTCGAGGATGATGTTGATGATCGCGCCCGTGCCCTGGGTGATCATGGTATAGAAGGTACGGCCCGTGGCCTGCATCAGCCGCTCGAAGATCATCTGCCCGTACAGGCCGAAGGACCAGCAGCAAACCACCGTCAGGTAATCCACGCCGTATTCGACGATCACGGTGTTCTGCGTCTGCGAAAGCATGAAAGCGCGGCTGCCAAACAGGCCAAAGAGCAAAAACACGACGTAGCCGATCAGCGAAAGGAACACGCCGTGTTCGGCAATGCGGTTGGCGCGCTCGCGATCGCCCGCGCCCAGCGCGCGCGAAAGAAGCGCGTTGACGCCGACCGCCGTACCTGTGGCCAGGCCGATCATCAGGTTTTGCGCGGGGAAGCTGAACGACACCGCGGAAAGCGCTTCTTCGCTGACCATGCTGACGAAAATGCTGTCCACCACATTGTACAGCGCCTGCACCAGCATGGAGATCATCATCGGCACCGACATGTTGAGTACCAGTTTGCCAACCGGCATAACGCCCATTTTGTTTTCGGCCGTGTTCTCCATCGCGATCCCTGCCCATCTCTGCGAAGCATTTGTAGACACAACAAGAAGCATCGCGATGGCGCGCCAACGGCGGCCCCGCATGCGATGCGTTTCATTTTCTTGTTGCGGTACAAAGCAAGCATACCATTCTTTCGCCGCGATTGTCAAGCGCGTATATATAAACTTTATAAACAAAGAAGGGCTCCGAGACGCGAAAAGCCCGCCCCAAACGGGAGCGGGCCTTCAAAGCGTTGCGAACCCTGAGGAGGCGGAATGCGGTTTGCAGAAGCGGACGCATGCGCCCCTTTCCGCGGCTGGAGCGGCTTGCGCGCGGCCATTTTGGCTGCAGGCGAAGGCGTCGCCGGGCCGTCGCGCGCGTTTGGCCATAGGAAAGGGCCCGTTCCCAAACAGGAGCGGGCCCTTTCGCCTCCGATGACAAATTATTCGGCGGCAGTGGCGTCGGCAGCGGGCTCTTCCTCGGCGGCCGGCTCTTCAGCAGCGGGCTCTTCCTCGGCAGCGGGCTCTTCAGCGGCAGGCTCCTCTTCGGCGGCCGGCTCTTCCTCAACGGGCTCTTCCGTGGCAACGGGGGCCTCGGTGGGTTCGGGCGCGGCTTCTTCCTTGGCGCAACCGGTCATGGCCAGAACCAACATGCACAGAATCATCGCGAAAACCAGGATCTTTTTCATTGTTATTCCCTCCAAATGTCCTTTCATGGTTCCTCATGGACATGAAATAGTATATCCTATAGGATTGTCTTTTATGACACAAAACTATGAAAAACAGGTAAATATCGGCGATTCACGCGAAATATAACCTATTTATCCGAAAATTGCCACAGTTCGGCCGAGGCGTCCGTGGGCATACGCCAATCGCCGCGCGGCGAAAGGGAGACGCTGCCCACCTTGGGGCCGTCGGGGATACAGCTGCGCTTGAACTGCTGGCTGAAAAAGCGTCGTATGAACACGGAAAGCCACTTGCGAAGGGTCGCCTCGTCGTACTCGCCTGCAAAGGCGATCTTCGCCAGGCGCAGGATTTTTTCCGGCGCGGCGCGGCGGCGCAGCATGTGGTAGAGGAAGAAATCGTGCAAGCGGTAGGGGCCGACGAGGTCCTCTGTTTTTTGGACGATCTCGCCGTCTTTGGGCGGCAGAAGCTCGGGGCTGACGGGCGTGTCCAGCACGTCCAGCAGCGCCTTTTGAAGCTCCGGCGTGGCGGCGTGCGAAGCCTCATAGGCAACGAGATGGCGGATGAGCGTCTTGGGGATGGAACAGTTCACGCCGTACATGCTCATATGGTCGCCGTTGTACGTCGCCCACCCCAGGGCGCTTTCGGAAAGGTCGCCCGTGCCCACCACCAGGCCGTTTTCGGCGTTGGCGATGTCCATGAGCACTTGCGTGCGCTCCCGGGCCTGCGCGTTTTCGTAGGCGGTGGAGCGGTCCTCGGTGGAAAGGCCGATGTCGGCCATGTGCTGAAGCGTGGCTTTCTGAATGTCGATAACGCGCAGTTCCGCGCCCACTTCGCGGGCCATGATCTCGGCGTTGGAGCGCGTGCGCTGCGTGGTGCCGAAGCAGGGCATGGTTACGGCGGTAAGGCGGCCTGCGTCCAACCCCGCCAGCTTCAAGGCGCGCACGCACACCAGCAGCGCCAGCGTCGAATCCAACCCGCCGGACACGCCCAGCACCAGTTTCTGCGCGCGCGTGTGGCGCACCCGGCGCGCCAGGCCGTGCGCCTGGATGGAGAGCAATTCTTCGGCGCGTTCGGCGAGGCGGTCGGGATCGTGGGGGATAAAGGGCGTGGGGTCGATGCGGCGGCGCAGATCGAGCGCGCGCAGCGGCTGGGAAAACTCCACCACGCGGTGCGAGGGCTCGCCCGCGCGGAAGCCGTTGTTGGCGCGGCGCTCAAGGGCAAGGAAACCCACGTCCGCGTCGGCGAAAAGCAGCCCTTCATAAAACGGTTCGGACTCGGCCAGCTTCGTGCCGTATTCATAGATCAGCGAATGCCCGGCAAAAACCACGTCCTGCGTGGATTCGTCCGGCCCGGCTCCGGCGTAGACATAGGCGGCCGCCAGGCGAGAGGACTGCGCCGACACCAGTTCCCGCCGGTAATCGCGCTTGCCGGCCAGGGCGTCGCTGGCCGAGGGGTTGACAAGCACCGTCGCTCCGGCCAGCGCGTGGCGCACGCCGGTGGCGTCGGGCGCCCAGAGGTCTTCGCAAATTTCCACGCCCACGACAAACTCCGGCAGTTCCCGGCAGGCAAAGAGCAGGTTGGCGCTGAAGGGGATATCCTCGCCAAACCAGCGCAGCGCGCGCTCGCCTTCAAAAGCGGGGGCGAACTGGCGCAATTCATAAAACTCGGCGTAGTTGGGCAGGTGCGTCTTGGGCGCCACGCCCAGCACATGCCCGCCCTGCAGCACCGCCGCGCAGTTGTACAGGCAGTTGCCGTCGGCCACGGGAAGCCCTGCGACGATGAGCATGTCCGTTTCCCGCGTTTTTTCCAGGATGGTTTTCAGCCCCTCCAGCGCCCCGCGCACAAGGCGGTCCTGCAAAAACAGGTCGCCGCAGGTATAGCCGGTGAGGCACAATTCCGGAAAGACGCAGACGTTCGCGCCCTGCGCGGCGGCCTCCAGGGCCATGCGCGCGATCTCCGCGGCGTTTTTTTCCACGTTGGCTACCTCCAGCGCCGGCGTAGCCGCGCACAGGCGCACAAATCCGTCAAACATAGTCGCTCCTCCTTGGCAGTCCGGGTTCATGGGGTGTCGTAGTCTTGCGCGCTCCGGGCGCTTGTCAGGGAACAGGAAACGGCGGCGCGCCGTCGCCGCTTTTGGGCGGGGCGATGGCGGCGCGACATCGCCGCGCGGACGCCTCTTGCGCCCTGCGGGGACTTCCGACGCGGGGACGGCGACGCGCGTCGCAGGGGCGCTTTGGGCAGGGGAGACGTCGGGCGACATCGCCGCGCGGACGCCGCTTGCGCCCTGCGGGGACTTCCGACGCGGGGACAGCGACGCGCCGTCACAGGGGCGCTTTGTGGGCGGGGCGATGGCGACGCGACATCGTCGCGCGAACGCCGCTTGCGCCCTGCGGGGACTTCCGACGCGGGGACGGCGGCGCGTGTCGCAGGGGCGCTTTTGGGCGGGGCGATGGCGACGCGACATCGCCGCGCATGCGCCCGCGCCGTCACAGCGGGCGCTTTTCCGGAACGCCTACGCGGCGGGGGTACTTTTCCGGGGTGGGCGCGGTTTTTTTCAGGACGACCAGCGTATGCGCCCAGTCGCGTCCGGGCACGGGCGTTTCTTCAATGGCGACAAGCCGCCCGCCCAGCGCCGCGAGCGCGTTTTGCGCGTTTTCCGCTTCCGCCGCCGCGCCCGGGCCTTTGAGGGCCACGGCCACGCCGCCCACGCGCGTAAGCGGCAACAGCAGTTCGCTAAGAACGTTCAGCGGCGCGACCGCCCGCGCCGTGGCCGCGTCGAACGCCTCGCGCAAAGCGCCGCGCCCGGCCTCTTCGGCGCGCAGGCACACGGCTTCGGCGTTGAGGGAAAGTTCCTCGATGACGCCGCGCAAAAACTCTACGCGCTTGGAAAGCGAATCCATCAGCACAAAGCGCGTTTCCGGCAGGAAGATGGCAAGCGGCACGCCGGGGAAGCCCGCGCCGCTGCCTACGTCTACGCAGTTTTTCGCGCCGCGCAAATGGGCGAGCGGGCCGAGCGAGTCGATATAGTTGCGGTCGATGGCCTCGCCGGGGTCGGCGCTTACGCGCGTGAGGTTCATGCGCGCGTTGGCATCGGTCAGCAGACGGTGAAAAGCGGCCAATTTTTCCAATTGTTCCGCGCCCGCCGGCACGCCCGCAGCGTCAAGCCGCGCCCTGAGCAGTTCCCGCATGAATGATGCTCCTTTCGCGTTGCGCCGTTCCCCTCTGCGCGCTTCGCGGCCGCGTCCGGCCAAATCCGCATTGGAGGCGGCGCCTTTCCGCCGCCCGAAGCGCGACGGCTTCCGCCGCGGGGATATCCGTCCGCGCGGCGCGTTTGCAGGCGGGGAGGCGGCGCGCCCGCAGCCTTGCGGCGAAGCGCCCTCGCAGGGGGAAGCGGGTCAATCGTCCGTCGCGCTATTTTGCGCGCGTTCGCGGCGGCGCTTTTCCAGCCAGATGGTGAGCACCGTCACATCGCCCGGCGACACGCCGGGGATGCGCGATGCCTGCCCGAGGGAGGCGGGGCGCTGGCGGTCGAGTTTTTCCCGCGCCTCCAGGCGCAATCCGTCCATGCGCAGGTAGTCCGCGTCGGCGGGCAGGGGCATGCTCTCCAAGCGCCGGAAGCGGCGCACGTCGGCCATCTGCCGGTCGATGTAACCCTCGTATTTGATCTCGATCTCCAGCTGCCGCCCCGTTTCCACAGAGATTTCCGGAACCTGCGCGGCGATTTGGTCAAACTTTGCCTCCGGCTTGCGCAGGGGCACGTCCAGCCGCCGCTCTTTGAGCAGGGCGCGGGCGCGTTCAAAGTCCTCGCGGCGGCGCAGCATGCGCTCGTAGCGCTCGCGCGAGGCCAGACCGGCGTTGTAGCCGCGCTCGGTGAGGCGGAAATCGGCGTTGTCCTGCCGCAGCACCAGCCGGTATTCGGCGCGCGAGGTCATCATGCGGTAGGGCTCGTCCACGCCCTTGGTGACCAGATCGTCCACCAGCACGCCCAGGTAGCCGTCGTCGCGGGAGAGCAGCATGGGTTCGCGCCCGGAAAGCCAGAGCGCGGCGTTGATGCCGGCGTAGACGCCCTGCGCCGCGGCCTCCTCGTAGCCCGAGGTGCCGTTTACCTGCCCGGCAAACCACAGCCCCGCGATCTCGCGCGAAGCGAGCGCCCCGGTGAGGGCGGTGGGGTCGATGCAGTCGTACTCGATGGCGTAGGCCAATCGCACAAGGCGCGCGTTTTCCAGCCCCGGCACGGTGCGGTAAAAGGCGCGCTGCACCTCCTCCGGCATTGAGGTGGACATGCCCTGCGCATACCATTCCGTGGTATAGAAGCCCTCGGGCTCGAGGAACACGGGGTGGCGGTCCTTGTCCTTGAAGCGCACAACCTTGTCCTCAATGGAGGGGCAGTAGCGCGCCCCCGTGCCGTGGATGGAGCCGGTGTACATCGGCGCGCGGTGCAAATTGGCAAGGAGAATCTCGTGCGTCTCCTTGGTGGTATAGGTCAGATAGCAGAGGGCGCGGTTTTTCAGCGTCGTGGCGTCGGTCAAAAACGAAAACGGCGTGATCGGCTCGTCGCCCGGCTGCGGCTCCATTTTGGAAAAGTCGATGGTGCGGCCGTCGAGGCGCGCGGGCGTGCCGGTCTTGAAGCGGCGGATGGCAAAGCCGAGGCCGCTCAGGCAGTCCGTGAGGGCGTTGGCGGCGAGCAGCCCCTGCGGCCCGCCGTTCCACGCGCACTCGCCGATGATGATGCGGCTTTTCAAGTACACCCCGGCGCAGACGACCGCCGCGCGGCAGGCGACGCGCTCGCCCGTGGTGGTGGTTACGCCCACCACGCGGCCATGCTGCACCTCGATGCGGGAGACCTCCGCCTGCCGCACCTCGAGGCCGTCGCACTCGTCCACGGCGCGGCGCATGCGCAGGCGGTACTGCAATTTGTCCGCCTGCGCGCGCAACGAGTGTACCGCCGGGCCCTTGCCGGTATTGAGCATGCGCGACTGGATGAACGTATCGTCGATGGCCCGGCCCATCTCGCCGCCCAGCGCGTCCACTTCGCGCACCAGATGGCCCTTGCCCGTGCCGCCGATGGCGGGATTGCAGGGCATCAGCGCCAGCGCGTCGAGGTTGAGCGTCAAAAGCAGGGTTTTGCAGCCCATGCGGGCCAGCGCCAGCGCCGCCTCGCAGCCGGCGTGTCCCGCGCCGATCACCACCGCGTCAAATGTTTCCAAATCGCGTCCTCCTCAGGTAAGTCGTGGAACCGCCGCCCCGGCGGAGCGGCTGGGAAGCGTCGCCCTCCGGTAAGCGGGACGGCGGATATGCGCGCCGCCTCGCCGGGCCGCGGCTGTGGGCGGCGAAGGTTCTGCCGCCTGCAAGGCGTTGCTTTCGCCAGCCGCAGGCCAAGGGAAATGCCCGCACCGCCGAACTTCGCAGACGGATTGCGGCTGCCGAAGAAGGCTTGGCCGCCTCGCCGGGCTGCGGCTGTGGGCGGCGAAGGTTCTGCCGCCTGCAAGGCGTTGCCCTCGCCCGCCGCAGGCCAAGGGAAATGCTCGCGCCGCCGAACTTCGCGGACGGATTGTGGCCGCCGAAGGAGGCTTGGCCGCCTCGCCGCATCCGCTGGAGGGCGCTTTTTACCTGCGCAACAGCGGCTCGATCTCCTTCCAGCC
>DVIA01000022.1 GCA_018711655.1 Candidatus Pullichristensenella avicola | reverse complement strand
AAAAACGCCGGCACCGCAAAACTGCAGACGTTGAACAGCAGATTGTAGAAAAGCGTATACCGGATATTCACCGTGTGCAGCCCGACCACCGCAATGCAGGCCAGCACCCGCATCAGGTCCAGGTTCACGTTTCTCTGCGCTTTTGTGTTCATAACCCCTCTTCTCCGTCTCGGACCCGACGCCCTTGCGCGCCGTTCCTCCGCCGGCGCAAACCGGCCAAAGGGCGCGCCGGGCCGCGCCCGGCTGTTCGATGCAAACGCGTCTTTCCGCATTCCCCGTACCGCCCGCAGAACAGTATACCATCCCCCGTTGCCTCCGTCAAGGCGCAAAAAGCCGCGCAGAGCGTGCGTCTGCGCGGTAGATCGGCAGAAGTTTATACCCCGCGGGTGTAGTTGGGGGCTTCTTTGGTGATGTTGATGTCGTGCGGATGGCTTTCGACCAGGCCGGCGTTGGTGATGCGAATGAACTCGCCGTTCTCGCGCAGGGACTGGATATCCGGCGTTCCGCAGTAGCCCATGGACGAACGCAGGCCGCCGATGAGTTGGAAAATCGTCTCCGACAGCGCCCCTTTGTAGGGCACGCGGCCCTCGACGCCCTCGGGCACGAGTTTCTTGGCGTCCTCCTGGAAGTAGCGGTCCTTGCTGCCCTCGGCCATGGCGGCCATGGAGCCCATGCCGCGGTAGACCTTGAAGGAGCGGCCCTGGTAGATCTCCATCGCGCCCGGGCTTTCCTCGGTGCCTGCAAAGAGGCTGCCGAGCATCACGGCGCTGGCGCCGGCGGCGATGGCCTTGGGAATGTCGCCGGAATACTTGACGCCGCCGTCGGCGATGATGGTCTTGCCGTAGCGGTCGGCCTCCTCAGCGCAGTCCATGATGGCGGTGATTTGCGGCACGCCGATGCCGGCGACCACGCGGGTGGTGCAAATGGAGCCGGGGCCGATGCCGACCTTGACCACATCCGCGCCGGCCATGATCAGATCGTGCGTGGCGTGGGCGGTGGCGACGTTGCCGGCGATGACCGGCAGGTCGGGATAGGCGTTTTTGATGGTCTCCACGGCGGTGAGCACGCCGGCGGAATGCCCGTGGGCGGTGTCGAGGCCAACGGCGTCCACCTTGGCGTTTACCAGCGCGGAAACGCGCTCCATCATATCGTGGGTGACGCCCACGGCGGCGGCGCACAGCAGGCGGCCCTGCGTGTCCTTGGCGGAATTGGGGTACTGCTGCGATTTCTGGATGTCCTTGATGGTGATCAGCCCGCGCAGCATGTAATTTTCGTCCACCAGCGGCAGCTTTTCGATGCGATGCCTGGCCAGGATTTCGCGCGCCTGCTCCAGCGTGGTGCCCACCGGGGCGGTTACGAGGTTTTTCGAGGTCATGACCTCGGAGATCTTGCGGGAATAATCGGTTTCAAAGCGCAGATCGCGGTTGGTGAGGATGCCCACCAGTTTGCCGTTTTCGGTGATGGGCACGCCGGAGATGCGGTAGCGCGCCATCAGTTCCTGCGCATCGGAGACCAGGTGATCCGGGGAAAGAAAGAAGGGATCGGTAATGACGCCGTTTTCAGACCGCTTGACCTTGTCCACCTGCGCGGCCTGCGCCTGGATGGACATGTTTTTGTGGATCACGCCCAGGCCGCCCTCGCGGGCGATGGCGATGGCCAGGCGGGCGTCGGTGACGGTATCCATGGCCGCGCTCATCAGGGGAATGTTCAGCGAAATGCCCTTGGTGAGCGTTACGGACGTGTCTACCTCCTTGGGCAGCACGCTGCTTTTGCGGGGGATGAGCAAAACGTCGTCAAAAGTAAGGCCTTCCCGGATGATCGCCATGGCAACTCCTCCGTTTCGAATGGTATTTCCACAAGTATAGCACCTGCAGGCGGGGTGTCAAGCGCCTGAAGGTAAACAACCGAAAACTTCCCAGGAAAAGCAAAGCGCCCCGCGCACGGCCGGCAAAGATGCGCTGGCAGACGTCCCCGCCGCCTTCGCCCGGCTTATGGGAGGGGCGGCCGCCGCATGCTTCGGCGCAGCCCTGCAAAGGCGCGCCGGAGGACTGCCCTGCGCGTCCGGCACATCTCTGCAAAGATACGCCGGAGGCTTCCGTGCGCCCGCGTCCCGGCAAGGCGCGCCGGCAGACGTTCCCGCCGCCTTCGCCCGGCTTGCGGGAGGGGCGGCGGGCTATGCGCATGCGCCTTTTCCAGCGCGCAGGGTCACACCGATGCACCGCGTCTACCGCGAGCAGTACGAGGCCGCCTTTTCCAGCGCGCAAGGCCGCGCCCCTTGCGCTGGTTTCGTCAGGCGATGGTCAGCGGCAGTTTGCAAAATCAAGATCAGACGTCCGCACATGCAGCCAGCCGCCGCGCCGCTCAAAACCTTTTCCAGCGCGCGGGGGCGCAGCGCCTCCAAAGCGCGGGCGTTTCCCCTGCTTTTCAAACCTTTTCCGGCGCAGGGGCGCAGCGCCTCGCGCCCAATCCCGGTACGCGGCGGAACGGCGGCGGTCATAGGCTACCTGATCGGATGCTCGCGCCCGCACATGCAGCCAGCCGCCGCAAAAGCGCGGCGGCTGATCGGGCGTGGGTTATTGATCCGCGGGTTCAAAAATGACTTCCAGAGGCATGCCCACCAGTTCCTCGCTGAAGGCCATGCGCAGCGTGCCGTCTTCGTAGAGATAAAGGGGCATCTGCGCCGCACCCGCGTCGAGGATCAGGGCGTTGCCCTCCAGGTCGGCCTCGATCGTCTGGCTGGCGCCGTTGCTGACGATGGTCACGCTGCCGTCCGCGATGCTGGCCTCCATCTCCAGGCCGTAGGCTTCCAGGTCGATCTCCGCGCCCTTGGCGCTGGCGCGGACGGCCGTCCAATCGCCGTTAAAATCGGCCAGGGCGACGTCCTCGAGAACGGCCGCGCCCTCCGCCTGCCCGGCGGCGCCGCGTTCCATGACGATGACCGCGCCGTCCTCTTCATAGTGCAGCGTGCCGTCCTCCGCCAGCGCAAATTCGAGGACCATGCCGGTGGCGTCGGCAAGGAGAGAAACCACTCCGTTTTCGAAGCTCCAGGTCCCGCTCTGGATCACGCCGGACATCTCCATGCTGACGCTGCCGTCCTCAGCAAACGTCACGGCGAGGTCCACGCCCGCTTCGGCGGCGTCCACCACCACGGCCCCCGACTCAATGCGGGTCAGCGTCCAGTCGCCGACGATCGAGGCCTCCTCGGCCGCGGCCGGCAGCGCGCAGGAAAGCGCCAGCAGGCAGGCAAACGCCACGACAAGTCTGTTTTTCATCTTTCCTTCCCTCCATCGTATTTCTCAAAACCGGCCTGCTACCGCGGGAAACGGTTCAGGCGCGTTCAAAGATGATTTCCATGCTCAATCCGCCCAGTTCCATCGCCATCGACAGCGTGCCGTCCTCGCGCAGATAGATCGGTATATCCATGGAAGATGTATTGTACACCAGCGCGCCGTTTTCCAGCGCGACGGCGTAGGTGCTTGCCTGTCCGTTGCTGGCGATGGTGAGACTGCCGTCGGCGATCGTCAGGGCCATATCCAGGCCAACGGTCTCCGGCTCCATCTGCATGCCCATGGACAAGACGTAAACGACGTTCCACGCGCCGTTGAAATCCGCCAGGGCCGCGTCGGTACGCGCGCCCTCCGGCGCCTGCGCGGCGTCGGCCTCGGTCGGCGCATCGGCCTGAACCTGCGCGTCCCCGCTGCGGACAAAGATCAGGCTGACGCCGCTCTGTTCGCACAAAAGCGTGCCGTCCGCCTGCAGAAGATAGCTCGTCTGCACGCCCTCGCCTTCGTCCACCAGAGCGCCGCCCTCCTGCGGCGTCCAGGAGGCGTTCTGCGTCATGCCGTAGGCGCTCACCTGACAGGCGCCGTCGGCGCTGAAGGCGACGACCATTTCCAGCCCCAGCGCCGCCGGATCCATGGTCTCTCCCTGCACGCCGACGCTATCGAGCGTCCACGAGCCCAGCACGTCCGCCGTCTCTTCTCCCGCGCGGCGGAAAAACAGCGTGATATCGCCCTGCTCCAACGCCAGCGTGCCGTCGCTCTGCGTTTTGAGCGCATAGGAGGCGCCGTTGCCCTCCACGGCAACGCCCGCGTCCGAGGCGATCCAGGTCAGGCCGCCGGCCTCGACGTCGCCCGAAGATACGGAAGCGCCGCCGCCCTCTTCAAAGGCAAACGACATGGAAACGTCGCCCGCAGCGAGGTCGATCCAGCCCCCCTGCTGGGCATCGTAGGCGGAAACCAGCGTCCACTGACCGGCAAACGCATCGCTCTGACTCTGCGCCGACGCGCCCATCGCCGCCAGCGCCAGCAGGCAGGCAAGCAGTACCGCCAGCGTTTTTTTCATCATAATTGTTCTCCACTCCTCGTATTTCCCGGATAAGATCATTATAGCAAGTCCCCCGGGATGCGTCAACCGCGGCCGGGCGCGCCCATCCCGATCTCCCCTTCGGCGAAAGCGAAACAAACGGCCGGCGGCACGCATTGCAAAAACAGCGTTTCGCTTCCGCGGACCCGAGGATCTGACGGTCGCCCTGTTCTTGAGTATTTCCAGCCAGCTTCCCCTTCCGAGGACGCAGGGGCGGCGGTCAGGATTCCTTTTCGATCTGGTACGCATCGAACAGCCAGACCGGCCTCCACGCGCCGGGGCGGAGCTATTCGTTTAATGCCGCATCGAACAGCCAGACCGGTCCCCCTATCCGCCGGGGCGGAGCGCGCGGGGCCGGGCCCGGGGCTTTGTAGCCATCAGCGCTCCAGACGCGCTATCTCCGGGCCCATCAGCGCGTCCACGGATTCCACCCCGGCGCGCAGGCGGGCGTGCTGTTCCGGCGACATGCCCTCGGGCGGCTGATCGTAGTAAGGCAGCGACGGGATCGTTCGCGTCAGGCCGTCCTGCCGCCAACAGAACACCGGCACATAGCCGGGATCGACGACGTCGAACCCGCCCTCCTCGCGCTCTACCAGCGTAAATTCGAAAATGATGCCCGTATCGGCGTAATCCTCGTCCATATCGCTGTTGAAGTTGCCGAGGCTGAAGGCCACCAGCGTTTTTTCGCCGTCGGGCGTATCCATCATGCCGGCCTGCTGCACCACATGCGGATGGCCGCCAAGAACGACGTCCACCCCCGCCTGCGCCAGTTGCATGGCAATGCTCACCTGCGTGGAACTGGCGGTCCGTCGAAATTCCGCTCCCCAGTGCGGCATGGCAATGACGACCTCCGCCCCCGCCTGGCGCAGGGCGCGCACGTCGGCGGCATAGTCCCTGTCGTAGAGGTAGCGCACGCCAAACTGCACGGCGCGCGCATCGCTGTGTTTTTCCATGTCGTTGGTGGAATAGGTGTAGCACAAAAAGCCGACGCGGATGCCGTTGATCTCAAAGATATCCGGCTCAAGGCTATCCTCGGCGCTGACATAGACGCCGCTGTAATCCAGGCCCGCCTCCCGCACGTTGGCGACGGTGATGAGCATGCCGTCAAAGTAGCGGTCCAGAATATGGTTGTTGGCCAAACTGACAAAGTCGATGCCGGCCCCGCGCACGGCCTCGAGCATTTCCGGCGGGGCGTTGAAGCGCGGATAGCCGGAATAGGGCTTGTCGCTGTACAGGCCTACGGTGGTTTCCAGGTTGGCGAGGGTATAATCCGCATCGGAAAGGGAATCGCGCACAAGCGCATACTGGGAGGTAAAATCGTAACCCTCGCCGGGGCGGCGGGCCGCCTCGAGCTGATCCTCGTGCATCATCAGGTCGCCCGCGGCGCGAATGGTGGCCCGGCGCGGCGAAAAGGTCGGCTCCGGCGCGGGCGTTGGCGCGGCAGACGGCGCGGGCGTTGGCGCGGCAGACGGCGCGGGCGTCGCCGTCAACGTGGGCGCGACCGCCGTTGTTTGCGGCGCGGGCGCAGTGCCGCCGCATTTCAGCTGCATCAGCAGCGCCACCAAAATGCAGACAAGCGCGGCCGCGACCGCCAGAAAGGCGATCGCGCCGCGCTGGGCACTGGCATTTTTCGTTTGTTTGCGGCCGGCCATGTCTATTTCTCCACAGAGGCGCCCTCGCCCTCCTGCGGCGCGGCGGTTTCCTCTTTGCGGGGCAGGCGCACGGTCGTCCACTCCACGCGCCGGTCGCGCACTTCGTCTACATGAATGTGCATGCCGCACAGGTCGATATCGAAGGTGCTGCCGTCCTCGGGCACATTGGAAAGCTCGTTGATGATCAGGCCGCCGAGGGTGTCGATCTCGTCGTTTTCGGGAATATCCACGCCCAGGCGTTCGCGCAGCAGATCCAGGTCGCAATGTCCGGCCACATGGAACACGCCCGGCTCCAGTTCGGTGATCTCGCGGGCCTCGAGGGGATCGCTTTCGTCGTAAATGTTGCCGACGATCTCCTCCAGCAGATCCTCGAGCGTCACCAGGCCGCTGGTGCCGCCGTATTCGTCCACGACGATGGCCATATGCACTTTCTTGATCTGCATATTGCGGAACAGCACGTCCGCGCGCACGCTTTCCGGCACGAAATAGGCCGGGCGGATGAGTTCCTCCAGGGGCTGTTTGTCCGCGCGCTCCTCGTTGAGCAGGTAATCGCGGGCGATGAGCAGGCCCTTGACGTCGTCCGCGTCCTCGCCGATGACCGGGAAGCGGGAAAGGCCGCTGTCGCGAATGGTCTGGATGATCTCATCATGGGTGGAGTCCATCCAGATAAAGCGCATGTCGGTGCGGTGCACCATGACGTCCTCGGCGGTGATGTTGTTGAATTCGAAGATGTTTTCGATCATGTCCCGCTCGCTGGATTCGATGGCGCCCTTTTCCTCGCCCACGTCCACCATGTAGCGGATCTCCTCTTCGGAGACTTCTTCCTCCTCGTCCTCGGGGTTGATGCGCATCAGGCGCAAAACGCCGTTGGTAGACTTGGTCAGAAGCCAGATGATGGGCTTGCAGATTTTGGACATGCCGCTGATGAACCCGCAGATCATGCGCGCGATCTCTTCGGATTTCTTCATGGCCACGCGCTTGGGCACCAATTCGCCCAGAACAAGCGTGAAATACGAAATGATGAGGGTGACGATCACGACTGAAAGCGTGTTGATCGTCGCGGCGGGAATGGCCCTTACGCCCACGGTATTGACGAAGTAATCCGTGATGCGCTCGGCAAAGTTGTCCGCGCCGAAGGCAGCGCCCAGGAAACCGGACAGCGTGATGGCGATCTGAATGGTGGAAAGAAACGTCGTGGGCGTTTCGGCGATTTTGAGCATCAGCGCGGCGCGCTTGTCGCCGGCGTCCACTTCGCGGCGGAGCTTGTTCTCATTCAGGGAAATGAGGGCGATCTCCGTAGCGGCAAAAATGGCGTTGATGGCAATGAAGAGAAACTGGAGCAGTATTTGACCCACGATTGGGTCCAAGGCGGATTCCCCCTTTTGGTATGTTATGGCTGATATTATAGCAAGCCGTCGCGCTCCTGTCAAGCCGCGCCTACGCCGAATGCGCGGCGCCGCGCCTGCGCGCTGCAAAGCCGCCGGCGGCCACAACCAGCGCCAGCGCCGCGCAGATGGCGAAGGTTGCTTCCACATTGTTCACCCCCGCGCCGATCACCGCCGGAGAAAGGGAATTGCCGGCCTGCGAAAAGAGCATCATCACCGCGTAGGAAGCGCCGCTCCGGTTCGGGAACACGCGCGCGGCCAGCACAAACAGCATCGGCCATACCGGGCCGCACCCAAAGCCGTAGATCGCCACGCCCGCCATGCGCAAAGCGTCGTTGGGCGCAAAAAGCGCGAGCAGCGCCCCCGCCGCCACCAGCGGCGAAAGCGCGATGATGCACGTTTTTTCCCTTCCGTCCATAAACGCGCCCAGCAGACGGCTGAGCAAAATCGCCGTCCAGAACACGGAAATGACCATGTTGGCCGTGGATTCGCCGGCCCCGCGCTGCAAAAACAGCTGCTTGAAATAGGCGGGAGCGACGCTTTCATAGCTCAAATAGAGAAACACCAGCACTGCGTACAGCAGAAACTCGCGGTTTTTCAAAACCGTAAACGGGTTCAGATCGCGCTGCACGGCCGCAGGGCGGCCCATCCGCCCGCGCGATGTGAGGGCCAGAAGCGCCCAACAGGCAAACACCGCCGCCGCGCAGATCAGCATCGCGCCCGAAGTGCTCGCCCCGGCCCGGGAAAGATACCACGTTACCGCCAGCGGCGCCGCCACGGCGCCCGCGCCAAAGAATATCTGCGATACGTTCATCCAGCGGGTAGACGCGCCGGGGTTCTCATCCGTAAGCATGGCGCTGCTCATGGATTCGCAAGGCCCAAAGCCCATGCCCGCCAGAAACAGGCCTGCAAACAGCAGCGCCGCCGCGCCCGCCGTGGCCGCGCACAAAAGCCCCAGGCACATCACCGGCGCCGCGCACAAAACAATGCGCCGTTTGCCCAGCGAATCTGCCAGCATGCCCGAAATCAGCACGCTGCACAAAGACCCCGCCCCGTACACCGCCAGCAGAATGCCGATCATCCGCTCGTCCATGCCGAAGCGCTCGGTGAGCCGGCTCACCAGCGTCTGATAGGTGCTCGCATACAGGCCCAGAATGCCCACCAGCGCGCAATACATCCAGTTTTGAAACCCCTGACGACTACGCATACGCACTCCTCCTCCGACAGGCGTGCCGCCCACCATATAGCATTATAACAGCATTTCTGGAAAACGTCTATAAAACGAAGGTCCCAAATTCGAAAAAACCGCTTGATATTCAAAGGAATTGGTTATATAATGGTAGTGTCGTTAACAATACGTTTTTAAGGAGGTAATCTTCGTATGAAGGCCAATCCCCAGTCGATCCCGATGAATCAACCTGTCCATCGCCTGCGCGGCTCGCTGCCGAAAATCGGCATCCGTCCGGTCATCGACGGCCGTCGCAAGGGCATTCGCGAGGCGTTGGAAGAGCAGACCATGGGCCTGGCCCGCGCCGCCAAGGCGTTTTTGGAGGCCAACCTGCGCCACTCCTGCGGCCTGCCGGTGGAGTGCGTCATCGCCGATACCACCATCGGCGGCTTCAAAGAGGCTGCGGACTGCGCCGAGAAATTCGCGCGCGAAAACGTCGGCGTGTCGCTGACCGTCACCCCCTGCTGGTGCTACGGCTCTGAAACGATGGACATGGATCCCCTCACCCCCAAGGCTGTGTGGGGCTTCAACGGCACCGAGCGCCCCGGCGCGGTGTATCTGGCGGCGGTCCTGGCCGCGCATGCCCAGAAGGGCGTGCCCGCCTTCGGCATCTACGGCCACGACGTGCAGGACGCCGGCAACAACGAAATTCCCGACGATGTAAAAGAAAAGCTGCTGCGGTTTGCCAAGGCCGGCCTGGCCGTGGCGGAAATGCGCGGCAAGTCCTACATGGCCATGGGCGCCATCGCCATGGGCATCGCCGGCTCCACGCCCAACCCCACGCTGTTTGAAAAGTACCTGGGCATGCGCTATGAATCCGTGGACATGTCCGAGATCATCCGCCGCTGGAACGAGGGCATCTACGATCCCGACGAGTTCGAGCGCGCCATGAAGTGGGTCGATGAAAACATCACCCTCGGCTGGGACAAGAACCCGCCCGAGATCGCCCACACCCCGGAAAAGAAGCGCGAAGTGCTGGAAAACTGCGTGAAGATGGTCATGATCGGCCGCGATCTGATGGTCGGCAACCCGAAGCTGGCGGAAATGGGCTTCGTGGAGGAAAGCTGCGGCCACAACGCCATCGCCGCCGGCTTCCAGGGCCAGCGCCAGTGGACCGACCATATGCCCAACGGCGACTTTATGGAGTCCATCCTCAATTCCAGCTTTGACTGGAACGGCATCCGCGAGCCGTTCGTCATCGCCACGGAAAACGACATGCTCAACGGCGTGGCCATGCTCTTTGGCAAGCTGCTGACCAACACCGCCGCCGGCTTTGCCGATGTGCGCACCTACTGGAGCCCCGCGGCTGTGGAGCGCGTCACCGGCTGGAAGCCCGACGGCCTGGCCCAGAACGGCTTTATCCACCTGATCAATTCCGGCGCGGTCACCCTCGACGCCTGCGGCGAGTGCGAAATCGACGGCAAGCCCGCCATGAAGCATTGGTGGGACATCACCCCCGAAGAGGCGGCCAAGTGCTTCGACGCCACGCAGTACTGCTATGGCGACCTGCCCTACTTCCGCGGCGGCGGCTATTCTTCGCACCTGGTCACCCGCGGCGGCATGCCGGTGACCATGTCGCGCCTGAACATGGTGGACGGCCTCGGCCCGGTTCTGCAGATCGCCGAAGGCTGGTCCTGCGAACTGCCCAAGAACGTGCACGACACGCTGGACAAGCGCACCGATCCCACCTGGCCCACCACCTGGTTTGCGCCGCGCCTGACGGGCACGGACGCCTTTACCGACGTCTACAGCGTGATGAACAACTGGGGCGCGAACCACGGCGCTTTCCACTACGGCCACATCGGCGCGGACCTGATCACCCTGGCTTCCATGCTGCGCATCCCCGTGTGCATGCACAACGTGCCCGAAAAGGACATCTTCCGCCCGAGCACCTGGAACGCCTTTGGCACCAAGGACCGCGAAGGCGCGGACTTCCGTGCCTGCAAGGCCCTGGGCCCGCTGTACGGAAAGAACTGATCTCCAATCCTCGAATCGACATGGGGGCGGGACGCTTGTCCCGCCCTCATAGCGCTGACAAAGCCCACAACCGCAAAAATTGCCTTGATAAAATGAAAATCAGTGGCAATTTTTGCTTCCTGCGTCAGCTGCACTTGCAGTCTGCGGTCACTTACGTCCATGTAAGCTCCCTTGACTGCAAGTTTGCTTCCTTGGCTTGCAGGCTTTCTCAACGCTCTGCCAGTCTGTTGACTTTGTCAACATCCTG
>DVIA01000021.1 GCA_018711655.1 Candidatus Pullichristensenella avicola | reverse complement strand
CAGAAAGATATAAGGAGTGGGAGGGATTCCGCCGTAGTTGGCATTGTAGGAAAATCCAAAAGTTTAGATTTTCCCACAATGCTTATCTTTTGGTCTTTGGTTCGGAATAGTGTAGTGCTGGCGGTCTATCTCTTGTTTTCGGTTGCTTGCTTCCTTACCGTACATGAGCATTATCAAAGGGTGATGGAAGAAGAATAGAAAAAAGCGGCGCGTCCGAGAGGGCGCGCTGTGGTTTGTCAGGCGGTGCGGAGGTATAGGGATGTCCCGTCGGTGAGAAGGGCATTTTCGTCGTTGCAGAGGTGGTTGAGCATGGCGACGTTCTCCGCAAAGGCCGCCATGCGATGATCCCGCAAAGGTTCCAGCGCGCGCAAACAGGCGCCAAGGTCGCTTTCGTTGATGTGCTTGAGTTGATCGCCGGCGTGCGTCAGCGCTTCGTCCACTGGGCCGTCGCGCAGGATGGGAACGTTGGAGAGCGCCTTGCCCACGCTCCTGGCGACATTGCCGAGGCCGTCGCGGAGCCAGACATCAAAGGCGCTTTTTTGATAGTTTTCCAACTGAGCCAGGCACTGTTCATAGAGATGTGTGTAGCGCTGCGCATATGTTTGAAGCTTTTCAGACACGGCTTTGAGCGACTCCTCGTCGAAGCGCCCCTGCAGCACCACGTCCAGGAAGGTCGAAAAGGCGTAGAGATAGCAAGCGAGCTGGTATTCCCGGAACTCGTCGGCGACGGCGTTCAGCATGCCCCGCACGGCCTGCGAATCGTGCAAAGCGCCCTGTTCCTGCAGACGGCGCGCGACCTGTTCCTGATAAAAGAGCATGTTCTGCTGCGCCTCGCGGCGGATGGCCTGCACATCGACATTGCGCAGGGCGCGAAAGCTGGTGTCGCTGCCATTGCGGCGGTATTCCTCGAGAATGTCCGAAAGCGCGTTGAGGTTGCCGCGCTGTTTGGACTGCTTGTCGAGTTTGAGAAACTGCAGCGTTTCCTCCGCCGTTTTCTGCAACGCGTCGAGCTTCTCTTCGATGCGCAGAATCGCCACGGCGATGGCCATGGCCGCCGGGTTGAAGGGCATGATGGTGGTGGTGGTCTGCGTCACCGGCAGGCGCTCCACCGGCTGGAAGCGCATACGGCCGGTGATAACTCCTTTGGAATTGACGATGTTTCCCGAAGTACCGTATGCGCCCATCCGCAAAAAGCCCGTTGCAGCCTTGGGATTGATGGCGGTAAAGAGCATTTCGCCGGTGTCCACGCCCGTGGTTACCGTCTGAACGATGGTGCGCGCCGCTTCCGGCAATGTGGCAAAGGCCGCGCCCAGCGCGGCAAGGCCGGAAAGCGGGAGTTTTTCGTACTTCTCCAGTTCGACCTCGCAGGCACGGAGAATGGGAAAACAATCGCTGGGCAGGGCGGCGGGCGGCGCGCTCTCTGCCGGTTTGCGTTCCCTGTTTCTTCCGGTCACGGAGTTCAGAAGGTCTTTCAGGGACATGGGTTTGCCTCCTTATTGCGGTTTTATCTTTGGCGTATGCTTATTATAGCATTTTCTTGCCGGTATTTCCACACGGCTTTTCCAAAAATTATCAAAAAGCGCCCCCGTGCGGAGGCGCTTTCAGGATTCCGGCAGCGCGGCCGGGCCGTCCGGGGGGCAGAGCGCCTCCGCCTGGAGGGCGCTTTTCTCCCTTACCGCTCCCATTCGTCGGCAAGGCGGTTGATCTGGCTTTCGAATTTGGCCAGTTCCTTGTTGGCCATGCCCTCGCAGCCGCGGGCGACGCGCATGAGGCGGTTGACGGCCTCCAGCAGGCGGGCGAACACGTTGCTTTTGGCGCGCGCCTTGGCCTTGAGCGCGACCACGCCCTCGGGCCATTCCACAACGGCGTCCGCGCCAATATCGTATATGGCGCCGCTGTACGGCGCGCGCGCGTCGTAACCGAGGCCGCGCAGGGTATCGGTAAACGCCGTGCAGGAGGCGTCGTCGCCGTGGTTGACAAACACGCGGCCGGGCTTCTGCGCAAAGCCCTCCAGCCAGGCGAGCAGGCCGTCGCGGTCGGCGTGGCCGCTGACGCCGGGCAGAACGCGCACTTCGGCGGCGACGCCGATCTCCTCGCCAAAGAGCTTGACTTTCTTCGCGCCCTCGACGATCTGCCGCCCCAGCGTGCCCTCGGCCTGATAGCCGACAAAGAGGATGGTGGATTCTCTGCGCCACAGGTTGTGCTTCAAATGGTGGCGGATGCGCCCGGCCTCGCACATGCCGCTGGCGGAGAGGATGACCTTGGGGGTCTTGTCGAAGTTGATCTGCTTGCTCTCCTCGGCGGTGACGCTGGTCTTGAGGCCGTCGAACCACAAGGGGTTGACGCCCTCGCGGATGAGGGCGCGGGCCTCCTCGTCCAGGGAATCGGTGTTCGCCTGCAAAAACACCGCCGTGGCCTCGTTGGCGAGCGGGCTGTCCACATAGACGGGAAAACCGTCATGGCCGTGGACGAGATTTTCCAGCTTGATCTGGCGCAAAAAATAGAGCATCTCCTGGGTGCGGCCCACGGCGAAGGAGGGAACGACCACGTTGCCGCCGCGGTCGAACGTCCTTTGCAGCACTTCGGCGAGGGCGCGGGGGTAGTCGAGGCGCACCTTTTCGTGGAGGCGGTCGCCGTAGGTGGATTCGATGACGAGCACATCGGCGCTTTCCACGCGCTGCGGGTCGCGCAGAAGGGGCTGGCTTGTGTTGCCCACGTCGCCGCTGAAAACGACCTTGCGCTCCGTTTCCCCCTCGCGCAGCCACAGTTCAACGGCCGCGGAGCCGAGCAGATGCCCCACGTCCGCAAAGCGGACCTCCACGCCCTCCAGCACGGGCAGGCGTTCGCCATAGCGGCAGGGGCGCAGAAGGCCGAGCGCGCCCTCGGCGTCGTCCAGGTCGTACACCGGCTCTACCGCCGGCCCGCCGGCGCGCTGGGCCTTGCGGTTTTTCCACTCGGCTTCGGACACCTGTATGTGGGCGCTGTCGCGCAGCATGATCTGCAAAAGGGCGCAGGTTTCCTCCGTGGCGTAAATGGGCCCGCGAAAGCCCTGCCTGTACAATAGCGGCAGGTTGCCGGAATGGTCGATGTGGGCGTGCGTTACCATTGCGCACAGAAGGTCCTTCGCCGCAACCGGCGAGGGTTTGTTTTCAAAGCGGTTCACGCCCTGCTCCATGCCGCAGTCCACGAGAAAGGAACGCCCGTTGACCGTCAGCAGCGTCTGGCTGCCGGTAACTTCGTGGGCGGCCCCGAGAAATTCCATGCGCATATCGCTCACGCTCCTTTTCTGCCTTCCATTATAATGCTTTCCCGCTTGCGTGGCAAGGCGCGATTTCGCCGTTTGCGCTTCCCCCCGGGCGAGAATTGTGCTATAATCGTAAAAACGACTTGCTTGTGGAGGCGCCTTATGTTTGAGCAGCACCGGGAGCGCAACCTGTCCATGGTGATGGACTTTTATGAACTGACCATGTCCAACGGCTATTTCCGCGACGGTGTGGAAAACGCACGCGTCGCCTTCGACGTGTTTTACCGCAAAAACCCGGACAACGGCGGCTTCGCGGTCTTTGCGGGGCTGGCGCAGGTGGTTGATTATATCCGCAGCCTGCACTTTACCGAGGAGGACATCGCCTTTTTGCGCGCGCAGGGCATCTTCGACGAGGGCTTTCTCAACTATCTGAGAAATTTCCGCTTCACCGGCAGCCTCTACGCCCTGCGCGAAGGCACGGTGATGTACCCCAACACGCCGGTGGTGACGGTCGTCGCGCCGCTGATCGAGGCGCAGATTGTCGAAACGGCCATTCTGCTTGAGATCAACCACCAGTCGCTGATCGCCACCAAGGCCAACCGCATCGTGCGCGCCGCGCAGGGCCGCGTCGTCAGCGATTTCGGCGCCCGCCGCGCCCACAACATCGACTCCGCCGTCTACGGCGCGCGCGCCTCCTACATCGGCGGCGTCGATTCCACCGCCACGGTGCTGGCCGGGCAGATGTTCGGCATCCCCGTTTCGGGCACGATGGCCCATTCGTGGGTGATGTTCTATCCGGACGAGTACACGGCCTTTGAAAAATATGCCCGCGCCTATCCCGACGGCTGCACGCTGCTGGTGGACACCTACGACGTACTGGAAAGCGGCATCCCCAACGCCATCCGCGTGGCCCGGGAGGTGCTCATGCCCATGGGCAAGCGCCTGCAGGGCATTCGCCTGGACAGCGGCGATTTGGCCTATCTTTCCAAAAAGGCGCGCGCCATGCTCGACGAGGCCGGCCTTGCGGACTGCAAGATCGTCGCCTCCAACAGCCTGGACGAGATGACCATTTCCTCTTTGCTCAGCCAGGGCGCAAAGATCGACATCTTCGGCGTGGGCGAACGGCTCATCACCGCGCGCAGCGAGCCGGTGTTCGGCGCGGTATACAAACTGGTGGCCGTGGAGGAAAACGGCCGCTTTGCGCCGCGCATCAAAATTTCCGAAAACGTGGAAAAGGTCACCAACCCCGGCCTCAAGCGGCTTTTGCGCGTCTACGACCAGCACGGCAAGAGCGTCGCGGATCTGATCACCCTGGCCGACGAACCCCTGCCCGGTCCCGAGCCGTACCGCTTTGTCGATCCCGTGCGCCCCTGGCGCATCCGCCATTTTGAAAACTGCCGTTTTGAACAGCTGCAGCTGTGCGTGTTCAAAAACGGCGAACTGGTCTACCAGCCCGAACCGCTCGACGCCGTGCGCGAATACCTGCGCCGCCAGCTCAAAACGCAGGTCTGGGAGGAAGAACAGCGCTTTGAAAACCCGCACATACACTATGTGGACATGAGCCCGCGCATGTACGAACTGAAAATGAGCATGCTTGACCAGGCCCGCGTCTGAACGCTTTCCGGTACGCAATGGAAATTTAACCCGCCCGCGATATTTTCGCCACGCTTTTGTGTGGTATACTGCGCGAAATGGTCCGCGGCGCACGCGTCGGGCGCGACATTTTCGGCGTTTCGCCTGCGCGGCGAGGCGCCTTTTTCTGCGGACAACATAAGGGGGAGTATTGTATGAGCGAAAAGGGAATCCGCGACGCGCGCTCGCTGGGCGCGCCGAAAATGTTCGTGCTGGGGCTGCAGCACATGTTCGCCATGTTCGGCGCCACGGTGCTGGTGCCCATCATCACGGGGCTGAACGTATCGGTAACGCTTCTGTTCGCCGGCCTGGGCACGCTTTTGTTCCACCTGCTCACGCGCGGCAAGGTGCCCGCCTTCCTGGGTTCGTCCTTCGCCTTCATGGGCGGCTACGCCATGGTGCGGGACTACGTCAACGGCGCGGGCGTGGAAAACTGGATTCCCTACGCGGGCATAGGGGTGGCCTGCGCCGGTCTTTTGTATGTGCTTCTGGCCGTGCTGTTCAAAGCTTTCGGGGCCAAGCGGGTTATGCGCTTTTTCCCGCCCATCGTCACCGGGCCGATCATCATCTGCATCGGCATCACGCTTTCCAACTCCGCCATCAACAACTGCGCGGCCAACTGGTGGATCGCGCTGGTGGCCATCGCCGTAGTCATCGTCTGCAACATCTGGGGCAAGGGCATGCTTAAGATCGTGCCCATCCTCATGGGCGTGCTGGTATCCTATGTGGTGGCGGCGCTGTGCGGTCAGGTAGACTTTACCGAGTTCCATCAGGCGGCGTGGATCGGCCTGCCCGTGCGCAGTTCGGAAACGGTATTCTCGCTCTTCAACGGCGGCGACGCCTCTTTGATCATCTCCTCGCTGGCCTTCATGGTGCCCATCGCCCTGGCGACGATGGTGGAGCACATCGGCGATATCTGCGCCATTTCCTCCACCGTGGGCGAAAACTTCGTGGCCGATCCGGGCCTGCACCGCACGCTGCTGGGCGACGGCCTGGCCACCTCCATGGCGGCGCTGTTCGGCGCGCCGGCCAACACCACCTACGGCGAGAACACGGGCGTTCTTGCCCTGACGCGCGTGTACGATCCGCGCGTGATCCGCATCGCCGCGGCGCTGGCGGTGGTGTTCTCCTTCTCGCCGAAGTTCGCGGCGCTGATCCACTGCATGCCCACCGCCACCATCGGCGGCGTTTCCCTGATCCTCTACGGCATGATCTCCGCCATCGGCGTGCGCAACGTCGTGGAAAACCAGGTGGATTTCACCCGCAGCCGCAACGTCATCATCGCCGCCTTGATCATCTCTCTGGCGCTTGGCATCCACTTCTCCGGCGCGCTGGGCTGCGACACCGTCAATTCCACCAACGGCGCTTTGTCCTTCGCCGTGGGCGGCATTTCCATCAAGCTGTCCGGCCTGGCGGTGGCGGCCATCGTCGGCATCGTCCTCAACGCCCTGCTGCCCGGCAACGATTACGAGTTCGGCAAGAGCGAACTGGGCGATACTTCCGTCAACTTCAAAGTCTGAGCGCAAAGACGAGCCGCTCCGCCCTTCCCGGAGCGGCTCGAAGAATGCTCGGCGCAGCGCCGCAAGGCCCGCAAAACAGGGCGCAGATAAAAACGCCCTTCCACAAACGCAAGGAAACGCCCGCAAGCGCCTTTGAGGCGGCTGTCGCCGCGATTGATTCCACTTTCGGCCGATGCTCGTCTCGGCGGGGGCCGGCGTTCTGAAAACCGCTCCGGGCCTTTGCCCGGGGCGGTTTTCGTCCGCGCGGGAACCAGCCCGACCCGCCGCGCGTCCAACCAGAGCGCGGAAACGTTTCCGCAGCCTGATGAAAGTGAGGGGAACCGCCTTGAAACGCATCCTCGCCGCCTCTCTGGCCCTCTGTCTCCTTTTCCTGCCCTGCGCTCTGGCGCAGCGGGAAAGCGCCGCCACGCTTTGCGTCGCCGCCTATGGCGAAAAGCGCGGCGAATATCCCCTGGCTTGCGCGAGCGAACTGAGCGCTGAAACGCTGCTTGCCGGGCTGAGCGCCCTTACGGAGCACAACTTCGCCTGTGAACGCGCCGAAATCGTCGAAAACGGCGTTGTCATCGTCTGGGCGGACGAAGCGACCTTCCTGCGCCCCGAAACTGTGCCGATGCGCGTAGAGCGCCTTGACCTTACCTTCTACGACCTGAATTCGACCCTCCAGTTCATGCTCGACAGCGCCTATTGGACGCTGCGGGAAAACCTGGGAGTGGAAAACGTGTTTTTTGAAACGCCCTCGGGCGCGGGGTTGCGCCTTGCGGCCGTCCCCAACTGGAACCTGCCGGCGGGGGTCGCTTACAACGGGGATTTCGCCGCCTGGTATGTCGATGGCTTCGCCTTTGAGGACGCGCGAACGATCCTGGGCGACGCGGGCGAGAACATCGCCGCGCCGGACGCGGCGCAGGTCGCCTATGCCTATCTGATTGCAGGCACGGACGCCGACGACGGCAACGTTCGCATCGTGCTTACGCACATCGGCGATGCAAACGGCTCAGAGGGCTATGGATTTTCCATCTTGGCCGGCGAAGAGAGCCTCCGCGCGCTGGTGACCTACGACGGCGGCGTCTATCTGGAGGCGGACGGCGCCTTCGTTCTGGCGGCGAACTGGAAATAGCCCGCCCCGGCGGCCGGATCCGTCCGGCCGTCTTTTTGCCGTTTCCGCCCGCTTTTCCCCCATTCTTTACATATTTGTGCTATACTGAATTCCATCATGATCTGGGAGGGATCGCCATGAAGGACGCCCGGGCGATGGCCTATGTGAATATGTACGGCGTGCTGGGGACGCTGGAGGACCTCTGCGCGCTGGACGGCAAGGCGAAGGAGATCCTCGCGGGGCTGAAAAAGCCTGTGTCGCTTTGTCTGGAGGTGAAGGGCGGCCCCTGCTGCACTTTCCACTTCACGCGCGAGGGCTGCCGCATGACGGAGGGCAGCGAGGGCTGCACCTGCAAAATGCGCTTTGCCTCGCCGGAAAAGTTCAACGACCTCATCGACCATTCCAAACCCGGCCTGCCGGCCAAGGGCGTGGTGCAGCTGCTTTCCTTCCTCATGGGGCCGTTCACCAGGCTCACCGACCGCCTGACCGAGCTTCTGCGCCCCTCCAAGGAGGCGCTGCGCGACCGGGCGTTTTTTGAGGAGAGCACCATCCTCACCATGTACACCGTGGCCGGGGCCATCTCGGCGCTGGCCAACACCGACCCCATCGCCCGCCTGTCGGCTTCCTATACGGTGGACGGCGATCTGTCCCTGGGCATCAAGGACGCGGTCAAATTGACCATCCGCGTTCAGGACCACCATTTCACCACCATCAAGCAGCCCTGCGAAAAGCCGCGCGTGATCATGGAATTTGCCGACATCGACCTGGCGCACGGCCTGTTTGCCGGCACGGCCTCGACGCTGGACGAGATGTGCCGCGGCACCATCTACCTCTCGGGCATGATCTCCATGGCCGACAACGTAAACCGCATCCTGGACAGGGTTTCCCTGTACCTGGCCTGAGGAGGACAAGCGCATGTCGAAATACCCTGAATACACGCATGAAAAAAGCCACGCCTGGTTCGACCGCGCCCGCGCCGTCATCCCCGCCGGCGTTTACGGCCACCTCGGCCCCTCTGAGGGCCTGTTCCTGCCGCTTTCCAAATGGCCGCTGATCGCCTCCAAGGCCAAGGGGACGTATTTCTGGGACATGGACGGCAACCGCTATCTGGACCTGATGTGCGCCTACGGCCCGAACGTGCTGGGGTACGGCGACCCGGACGTGGACAAAGCCGCCATTGAGCAGCTCGCCATCGCCAACTGCACCACCGCGCCTTCCTACAAAATGGTGGAGTGCGCCGAAAAGCTGGTGGACACCGTGGCCATGGCGGACTGGGCGTTCTTTATGAAAAACGGCACCGACGCCACCACCTTCAGCGTCATGCTCGCCCGCGCGCACACGGGCAAGCGCAAGATTTTCTTCCTTCGCAACTACTACCACGGCAACGACCCCTGGGCCATGCGCGCCGACTACCCCGGCATACTGCCCGAGGACGTAATGCACAACGTGGTGCTTCCCTGGTTTGACATGGAGGCCATGGAAAAGGCCTACGACGCCTGCAATGGCGACGTGGCGGCGCTCATCGCCCAGCCCTACGACCATGGCAATTTCTTCGACAACCGCGTGGCCACAAAGGAATACTGGCAGGGCGTGCGTTCTTTCTGCGACAAGCACAATATGCTGCTCATCATCGACGACGTGCGCGCCGGTTTCCGCCTCGACTTGGCCGGTTCCGACCACTACTATGGCTTCAAGGCCGACCTGATCTGCTTCTGCAAGGCGCTGGCCAACGGCTACAACATGTCCGCCGTCTGCGGGCGCGAGGCGTTCAAGGCCACGGCGGCTTCCCTGTCGTTCACCGGTTCGTACTGGATGAGCGCGGAGCCCTTCGCCGCCTGCATCGCCTGTCTGGACAAGATGAAGCGGCTGGATACGCCGGCGCTGTTCCGCAGGCTGGGCACGAAGCTGACCGACGGCTTCAGGGAGGCGGCCAAGGCGCACGGGTTTGATCTGGTGGTATCCGGCGAGCCGGCGCTGTTCTACCTGCGCATCGCCAACGACGACAGCCTGATGCTGCATCAGGAGTGGGTGGCGGAGTGCGTCTCGCGCGGCCTGTTCCTCGCCAGCCACCACAACCACTTCATCAACGCCGCCCTCACCGACGAGGACATCGCCCTGGCGGTGGACATCGCCGACGACGCCTTCGGCGTGGTGGAAAAGCGGCACCCGGAGTTGAAGGGTTGATCTTTGCATGAATCTGCGGCGGAGCGCGGGCTTCGCCGCGTTTTTTGAAGGCAGGAAAGCGCTTCGCCGGATGACGACGCATGGTGCCGCGTGTCCCTGCATCTGCAAAGTTCTTGGCTCCATTATGATTTGGATGAACATATACTTTGCAGCGAGGAAGTAAAATGGCTTTCCAGGACCATTGAAGATGCGTTCGACAAACGCCTTCCAAAAAACGAGGAATTGGGGTTCATCGAGCCGAATATCCGTCTCATCTTTTCATGCTTGGATGCAGAAGGGGAACTCACCCGGCCGCCCATGGCCGATCTTCAAGTCTTTTTCTGGAACGGTTACCCGACGGGCAACTACCTCTCCCTCCGTTTTGACAAAGCCGACCTTGACGCGCTGTGGCAATATCTGCGCGTCGTGACGGGCGAGGCGGACTTAAGCGACCCGCGCGTGCGCTTTTGGCTGGACAAGGGGGGCCATTTTGCCGGAATATGAGGCCTGACGGCGCCTTTCCGGCTTCAAAATGCTGTCGAATATGATTTTATTTAGGCTCTTTTCTACAACCGTTGCATTACTTCTTGACAATGTATATAATAGTAGTACGAATACCGTACAAATGTGCGCTTTTGAGGTGAGAATATGGCGATGTACCCGCTGATCCTGATCTGCGACGACGATCCTGTGGTGCATGAGTCTTTGGGGTTGTACCTCAGTTCTGAAGGGTATGAGCACCAGTCCGCATACGACGGACAGCAGGCCTTGGAAATGGTGGAAAGCCTGCACCCGGACATGGTGGTGCTGGATCTGATGATGCCGCGCATGTCCGGCATCGACGTTTGCCGCACCATCCGCCAGACCAGTTCCATCCCCATCATCATGCTCACGGCCAAGGGCGAAGAGATCGACCGCATCCTCGGCCTGGAACTGGGCGCGGACGACTATATCGTCAAGCCCTTCAGCCCCCGCGAGGTGCTGGCGCGCATCAAGGCGGTGCTTCGGCGCTTCTCGGAAAAATCCACGGACGAGGACAGTTCCATCATCCGTCTGCCGCAGTTGGAGATCAGCCTGGAAAACTATCAGGTCAAGGCCGCGGGCAAGGTCATTCCCTGCACGCCCAAGGAAGTTGAAATCCTGCACATGCTCTGCTCCAATGTGGGCCAGGTGTTCTCGCGCGAACAGATTCTCTCGCGCGTGTGGGGCTACGACTACTTTGGCGACACGCGCACCGTAGACGCGCACATCAAGCGCATCCGCCAGAAGCTGCCCCAGGAGAACGTACCCTGGGTGCTCAAAACGGTGTACGGCGTGGGCTATCGCTTTGAGGTCAACGCATGAAAAAGAACAGCTCGCTCATCAGGCGCGCAATCGTGTTCACGGCGGCCATTGTTGCAACAGTGGTCGTCGTGGCGCTGCTTGCGTACCTGCTGACGTTTGCGCGCCAGGGCGGGGCGATGGCGGTCGTATGGTCGCTGCTCATCGGCCTGGGCGCGGGGCTGATCGCCTTTTACCCGCTTTTGACGGCGTTGATCGCGCCGGTGGCGACGCACATCGGCCGCCTGCGCGACGTGGCCGTGGCCGTAGCCAGGGGCGACCTGGACGAGCGCGCCGACGAGCGCGCCCCCGGCGAACTGGGCGAACTGGGCAAGGCGCTGAACAACCTTTCCTATCAGCTTTCGCGCAATATGTACCTGCTCATCATCGAGCGCAACCGCTTAAAGCAGATGCTCAACGGTCTTTCCGAGGGCATCGTGGCCGTGAACGCCAAGGGCCGCGTCACGCACCACAACCCTGCGCTGGATCGCATGTTCGCCGGTTTCGCCCGCGAGAAAAACGCCCGCGACGAGCGGCTGAAGATCATCCCCGACCGCGGCGTCTGGGCGGATTTCGACCGCGTCGTGGCCGACGGCAAGGCCGTCGAGCGCAACCTCGATCTGCCCGAGCGCGTGCTGCGCGTGGCCATTTCCCCGCTGGTGGACGAAATCGGCACCACCGCCGGCGCCGTGGGCCTGTTTTCCGACATCACGCAACTGGAACGCCTGGAGCGCACGCGGCGCGACTATGTGGCCAACGTTTCCCACGAAATGCGCACGCCGCTGACCGCCATGCGCGCCCTCATCGAGCCGCTCAAAGAGGGCATGGTCGCCACCGAGGAAGCGCGCATGCGCTATTACGATATCATCCTGCGCGAGATCATGCGCCTGTCCCGGCTCATCAACGACCTGATGGAACTTTCCCGCCTGCAAAGCGGCGCCCTGGCCATTCGCACCGAGCGCATGAAGCTGGCGGAATTGGTAGGCGACGTATGCGAGCGCTATCGCTCCATCGCCGAGGATCACGACATTTCCTTCCGCGAGGAGACCGATTTTTCCAAGGTGCCCGCCGTGGTCGCCAACGCCGACCGCGTCGAACAGCTTCTGGTCATCCTGCTGGACAACGCCATCAAGTATACCCCGGAAGGGGGAACGGTCTCCCTCGCCGCCACCTGGGACGAGGCGCGCGTCACCCTCATCGTCCAGGATACCGGCATCGGCATCGCCCAGGAGGACCTGCCCTATGTGTTCGATCGCTTCTATAAAGTGGACAAGGCCCACAGCGGTATGGGCAGCGGCCTGGGGTTGTCCATCGCCCGGGAACTGCTGCGCTGGATGGGCGAGGACATCTGGGTCAAAAGCGAAGTCGGCAAAGGCAGCCAGTTTGGCTTTACCCTGCGCCGCGACACGGCCGCCTAGGCCGTTGGGGTCTTTTGCGCCGGCGCGCTTCCGAAACGATGACCGGAAGCGCGCCGGCGTCGTTTTGAATTGGCGCCTGCGCCCCGCGAACCGCGAAAAATGGCAGCGCAGGCAGATATTTCACCCAAAAACAATGAACCAATTCGCCATCCTCGTGCGTCTAACATATGCATTCACCAATCGGGAATGCAAGCGACAAAAACGGGGTGTTTTATTATGAAGAAAAAACTGCTCGCCGCGCTGCTGGCCGCCCTGCTGCTCCTGTCAGGTTGCCAGTACAGCGTCGTCGAGGACGCAGACGAGCAGCATCTCCTGCGCGGAAACGCCGCTTCTGCGGAAACGGCCCTCCCCCTGCCGACCGTCACGGCCGCGCCGCTGCAAAACGGCAGCCGCGATGCAGAGGGCGAGAGCGCCGTGGCCAGCCTGCAGCGGCGGCTTCAGGAACTGAACTACCTTGAAGGCAGGGCCGACGGCATTTTCGGCGATGCAACCGAGGCGGCGCTGCGGCAATTCCAGGCCCGCAACGGCCTGAAGGAAACCGGCGCGCTCGACGCGCAGACGCGCGCGGCGCTTGAAAGCGCCCTGGCCGTGCCCATGCCCACGCCGGAGCCGACGCCGCTGGCCAAAGGCGCCAAGGGCGACGGCGTGCGCGAAGTGCAGCAGGCCCTGCGCGCCTATGGCTTTATGACCGGTTCCGCCGACGGCGATTTCGGCAAATTGACCGACGAAGGCCTGAAACTGTTCCAGCAGTACCTTTACGCGGTCGAGGGGCGCGCGTACTTCACCACGCCCAAAGCGACTGCGGAGCCTTCGCCTGCGCCCGTTCCCTCTCCCACGCCGGAACCCGGGCCGACGCTGCTGCTTTCGCAGGGCGCGGACGAAGCGGCGATCGCCGACGCGACGGCCACGCCGCGGCCCACGCCCACGCCCTACGCGCCCGACGGCGTTATGTCCGACGGCCTGCAGGCGGAGCTTGCGAATTTCGAGGTCTACCGCGCGGATATGCAGCGCGGCGCGCGCGACGCCAACGCGCTGGGCGAAGTGCATCGCCTGCAGCGGCGGCTGGATTCGCTTTTGTACCTTGAAGGCGGCATCGACGGCATCTTCGGCGGCGGCACGGAATCGGCGCTGAAATACTTCCAGAAGCGCAACAAACTCGAACAGACCGGCGTGGCCGACGAAGAAACGCAGCGCCTTCTCTTCAGCGAAAGCGCCGTCAAATCCGACCGGCCCAGGTGCATGTATATGCTGAAAATTTCCGTGGACGACCAGCGCGTCTACGCCTACAAGTGGGTCAACGGCAGCTACTCGCAATTGGTACGCACCATGAAGTGCTCCACCGGCACCACCGCCGATCCCACGCCGCTGGGCACGTTCACGGCGGGCGGCCCCTGCGGGCGCTGGTACTACTTTACCAAGTTCGACTGCTGGGCGCAGTACGCCTACCGCATCAACGGGCCGTATCTGTTCCACTCGGTGCTCTATTCCGAGAAGGACACCTCCACGCTGCGGCAAAGTTCGGTCAACAACCTCGGCCGCCGCGCCTCGCACGGCTGCGTGCGCCTGACGGTGGACGACGCCAAGTGGATCTACAACAACTGCCCGGCGGGCACCACGGTCAAGGTCTACTGACCATCCCGGGGGAGCTACCCTCCCCCGCCTACATATTTAATCGTTTGTTTACGTTTACGGCCTGAAAGCGCGACAATGTTTGGTTATAATATATCCGTATACGACTGCCACGAAGGGGTGTGACCTTTGCTTCGCAGATTGCTTTGTATCTTACTTATCTTCTGCCTGCTCGCCGGCTACGCCGCGGCGGAGGAGGACGCCACCGCCGCGCCCACGCAGGAGCCGCCCGAGGGCGCGCTCGTCAACGGCATGGTAGACGGCGCGGGCGAGAGCGCCGTGCAGGAGATGCAGCAGCGCCTCATCGACCTGGGCCTGCTCACCGGCGAGGCCGACGGCCACTTTGGCGACGGCACCGAGGACGCCGTAAAGCTTTTCCAGCAAATGTACGGCCTGAGCGACACCGGCTACGCCGACGAAGCGACGCTGGAGGCCCTCTCCACCGCGGAGGTGGGCGTGCTGGAGGTGCAGGAGCGCCTCGGCGACGTGGGCGTGCTTTCCGGCGAGGCCGACGGCGTGCTCGGCGCGGCGACCGAGGAAGCCATTTCCACCTTCCAGCAGATGTACGGCCTGCCCGATACCGGCGTGGCCGATCCCGAAACGCGCGAACTGCTCTTTTCGGAATCGAACCTCATCTTCGGCGTGCAAACCAAATTGATCGAGCTTACATACCTCACCGGCGTGGCCGACGGCATGCTCGGCCCGGCCACGGAAACGGCCATTTCCGAGTTTCAGGAGGTGCATGGCCTCACCGTGACCGGCGTGGCCGATCCGCAAACGCGCGATCTTCTCCTGGGCGGCGGCGATCTCATGCCCAAGCCCACGCCCACGCCCACGGCCCGCGCCCACGGCGCGCAGGGCAGCGATATCGAACTGTCCCAGCAGCGTCTGGCCGAGTGGGGCTTCCTGGGCGGCTCGGTGGACGGCCATTACGGCGACGACACCGAGGACGCCGTGAAGGAATTCAAAACCTATCAGT
>DVIA01000020.1 GCA_018711655.1 Candidatus Pullichristensenella avicola | reverse complement strand
ACATCCCTTCCGCTTCATTCCCTCTCCGCCGATGCCTGCCGCGGCGGGGCCTCGTTGCGCCCTTTCCTTTGCGTAAGCCGCCTGCGTTGCGCGCCCGTCCCGCCGCTGAAAACATCCCTTCCGCTTCATTCCCTCTCCGCCGATGCCTGCCGCGGCGGGGCCTCGTTGCGCCCTTTCCTTTGCGTAAGCCGCCTGCGTTGCGCGCCCGTCCCGCGCGCGTCAGGCCCGTTTTTCCAGCCGCGCTTCTACATGGCCCGACCAGACGTCCACCGCCACGCACACCCACTGCACCTGCGTCTCGCCCGCGAAGAGCACGCCGTCTCCCTCGACGATGGGCGTCGCGCGCGGCAAAAGCAGCTTTCGGGCGCGGGCGGCGCGCATGCCGTAGGCTTCGCCGGAGAGGCCGTTGGCGGCGTAGCCCAGCGTATTGCCCACCGGCGCCAGCGAGCCGCGCGCGGGGATGGCTTCGCCGGTATCGAATCCCTCGTACACCGCTCCGTCGGCGTCGCGCGCGCTCTTGCGCGGCACGATCTTCACCGCCACGCGCGTCCTTTCCAGCAGCCTCACGGTCCCACCGCCTTCGCCAGGCGATAGGGATTGATCTGCCGGCGCACGTCCTCGGGCAGCAATTCCGCCACGCGCTCGACGCTGCCCTCGCCGTGACGGGTTTCGCCCTCCATGCCCATGCGGTTGAACATGGCGGCCGCCAGGGCCAGCTGCGCGCCCTCCAGCGCCTCGGGCACGCTTTCGCGGCCCGTATAGGCGCGGATAAAGCGCCCGGCGTCGTCGAGAAGATCCTGCAAAAGCGCCTCGTCGGTCGCGTCGGGCAGGCGACGCTTCAGCCTCGTCAGCACGTCCGTCTCCTCCTATCCCAACACGCGCACGGCCAGTTCGGGGTACACCGTTTTGAAGCCGTAGAGCACGTCCATCGAATAGATAGAGCGCTTGTACTGCTGATCGTACCCGCGCGTAACGCGCAGCGAAATGCCATTGTAGCTGGTGACGTGGCTCATCACGCCCTGCCCGTCGGGGTTGGTCAGCGGGCGGGTGACGTAGGCGAAGGCCATGGGGTGGAAGGCCAGGTTGGCGGTGTGGTCGCCGACGATCTCCACCTCGGCGTCGTCGCTGAGCGCGGGCAGGGCCGGGGTCACGCGAACGCCGGCGATGGCGTTGCCCGAAGCCGTGGCGCTGTCCTCGGCGACGGTATAATACTCGCCGCCGATTTTGAGAAGGTCGCCGCGCACCAATTTGCCGGCAAGCGTCGTTGCGTCGATGGAAAGCTGCGTCGCGCCCGCCTCCACGGCGCCGTTGACCTTGACGGCCGTGGCGGCGGTGATGCCGCTTTTGTGCGCGTGCACGCCCTGGGACATGTAGTTGTCAATGCCGTAAACGCGCCCGATCGCGCCCTCGCGCAGCGCCTGCGTGCTGCCGGCCTTGTTGGCGTTGACCAGGGCGTCCAGCGAGGTAAACTTGGCGTCCGCCTCGGCGTCCCACACGGCGGCGCGGCCGTAGTTGGGCGCGCGGTTGAGGTTGAGGCGGCGGCGCGCGGCGGCGATATCCTCCAGCGTGCCGGGCGTGACGCCCGCCGTGCCCACGGCGCAGTATACGTCCTTATACAGCGCCAGGCCGTCGCGGTTGATCTTCTCGGCCAGGGCCGCGGCCGCGGGTTCGACAAAGACGCGGTTGAGGTCGTCGATGGACGTGGCCGTCTCGATGGCCGAGGCGCGCGCATCCACGGTAGCGAGGTGATCCAGCGTCACCTCCACGCTGTCCTCAACGATGTCCTGATAGTTCACGCCGCTGGCCTCGTCGAAGTCCTCGGCCTCGAGCGCCACCGGCTTGCGCACGCGGATGGTGTCGCCATAGCTGTGCTCTACCTCGGAAAAATCGCGGTGGGTGAGCGTGGGAAAGACCAGGTTGTCGATCAGCCTCGGCAGCGCCTCGCGGGCGATCGCCTTGAGTGTGAGCAGGTTGTTGCCCATGTGCGTTTCCTCCTATTTGCGTTTTTTTGCGTAGTACAGGTTGTAGTAATCCTCGTCGCTCATGTCGTCTGAAAGTCGGTGGGTCGTCGCGCGCGCGGGGGCTTCGCCGCGCATGCGCTCGAGCACGCCGTGTTCCACAGCCACGCGAAAGGCCTGTTCGGCGGCGTTGAGCGATTTTTCCAGCGCCTCAGGGCTTTCATAGGAGAGCGCGCCCGAAAGCGCGTCCGGCAGCGCGCGGTCGCGCAGCGCCTGCCGGGCGGCGAGGCGCATTTCGCGCATTTCCACGGCGCGCTCGCGCTCGCGCAGGGCCTGTTCGGGCGTTCTGCCCTGTTCGTCGCGGGTGTTGTCCTCCAAGTCCATTCACCTCCCTTCTCACGTCTGCGGGCGCAGGCGGCGGCGCAATTCCTCGTCGTCCACCAGCCCGCGCAGCAGGTTGACGGTCTGGGCTTCTTCCAGGGCGTTGACCGGCAGCGCGCGATGGAATTCAACGCGCACATCGCCGGCGTTGAGCCTGGGCGCGCCGCGCCGCTCCTGAAAGGCGGCGAAGCGCTCCAAACGCTGCGTAAGCGCTTCGCGGAAACAGCGCTCCTTGACCTTGGTGAGTTGCTCCAGGCCCAAAAGCTTGTATTTCATGGCCACGCCGCTGGAATTGCCGGCAAACTGCTCGTCGGTCAGGTCGGGGATCATGCTCATTTTGTGGATGTCCTCGCGCAGGGCCCGGCGCAGCACCTCGGTGTCGCTTTCAGAAAGCTGCTTGCACAGCCACTCGGCGCGGGCGTCGCTGTCGGGCAGGGCCAGCGCCTTGTCCTCGCGCAGCTGCTGGCCGGGGCTGCGGCCGAGGGCGTCGGTCTCCAGCGTGCAGCCGTACAGAAGCAGCAGCGCGTCCACAAACTGCTGTTTGTCGTTGACGCGGTCGGACTGCAGTTGGTCGTAAGCGTCGATCAGCGTCAGAACGCCCTCAAAATCCCCGCGCTCGTCCGGGGTGTTCCAGTACTCCACCATGGGCACGCCGCCGAAATAGTGCGGCCGGGTGGAGACCAGGTCGCCCGCCTCCAGGCGCAGGGCGTCGCGGCAGAGGTAACGCGCCTCGCCCTGGGCGGTATAGACGTCCACGCGCACGCCGCCGTCGCGGCCGCACTCGTCGCATGTGCCTGTGAGCAGAACGCCAAACAGCGGTTTGCAGGCGACGGTGTCGTCGTAGACCACGAAGGCGCTGCGCGGATCGAGCGCGGCGGTGCGGGCGCGCGCCTGTTCGTCGGCGTAGATCAGTTCCACGCCCTTGCCGAAGATGCTTGCGTCGCGCGCCAGTTCCGCATCGACGCTGTCGGCGTTGGCGGCGCGCAGGTCGCGCAGCACGCTTTCCAGCGCCAGGCGCTGCCGCCCCTCGGCGGCGTAGGTCACAGGGCTTCCGATCAGGTAACCCGCGGCCATGGTGGTAATGTAACGCGGAAAGCCGTTGACCAGCCGCGCGTTGGGCAGCCCGCTTTTGCGCTGGCGGGCGCAGATGGGATGGCGGCCGTCGTAATAGGCGCGCAGGCGGTTGAGCCGTCCAAGGCCTTCCATGTGTTCTTCGATGACGGCGCGCACCGCCCTTGCCGGGGGCGTGCCGTTGGCCGTCGTATATCCGGGTCTGGTGATCATTCGTTTCCTCCTTCCGATTGCAGGCGGGAACGGGACGGCGTCTCGCGGCGTCCGCTTGCGCGCCTTCCCCTGCAGGTCAAAGCGCCGCGGCGTCTCGCCGGGGCAAAGCGGGCCCGGCGTTCCGCGTCCGCTTGCGCGCAAACGACCGCTTCGCCTTCCTGTCCGGCGCGGAGCAATGTCCGTCCCCTTCCGCCGGCGCGGGCGCGCCGCCTTTGCGGCATGGGCGGCGGGCCATGAAGCGTCCCGCGTCCGCCTTATGCGCCTCCGGGCGCGTTCCGCCGCCCCGTCCGGCGCGGGAACGCCTTCGTCCGCGCCGTTCCCCACAGCGTTTTTTGCGGCGCGGCGTCTACGCTTCCATCTCTCCGGGCCGTTTTCCGCGTTTCCGCTAAAGAAAGACGTCCTCGCGGCGAAAGGTATGGGCGTCGCGGCCGCGGCTGAAGCGTTCCAGCGCGTAGCGCACGGCGTCGATAACGTGGTTGTCCGCGTCCACATAGCCGCCGGTGAGTCGCCCGTCGCGCCCGCGTTCGAACTCGCAGCGCGCGAACTCCCGCGCGGCCACGGGGCAGCGGTCGGGGTCTATGAGAATCTGGCGCAGTTCGCGCAAAAAGCGCATGCCGCGCTGCACGCTGCCCGCGCCCTTGCGGGCGGCTTCGGCGCGCACGCCGGTCTCGCGCAGGGCCTGCAGCGTCCGCGGCTCGGCGCTGTCGCACACTACGCGCTCGCCCGGCCCCATGCGCGCAAGCACCTCCCGGGCCAGTTCCTCGGCGCTCAGCCGCGCGCGCACAAATTCATCGACGATCGTCAGCGTCTTGCGCGCCGGGTCAAAATGCATGCGCACAAAAGCGTCGGGGTCGTTGGCAAAGCCGAAGTCCAGCCCGCAGAAAAACGCGTCCATGGCGGCGATCTCCTCCGCGCTTATCGCGCGCAAACAGAGGTTTTCAAACACCTGCGCCTCGCCGCCCACCGCTTCGCCAAGGTACATGTGCCGGTAGGCGCGCTCGTTTTCGTCGCGAAGCATTTCCGCCTCGCGCACGAACGCCTCGCCCAGCCATTCGCGCGGCAGGTCCAGGTAGGTCGAGGCATGCACCATCCGCCCCGGCACGCGCCGCGCGGCCTCTTCATTGACCCAACTCGACGGCCGCGCCGGCGGGTTGTAGCTGGCAAAGGCGATGGACGGCCCGCCGCGCAGCACGCTGGCTTTGATGGTGCGCACGTCCTCCATGCCGGAAAACTCGTTGAGTTCCTCGAACCACAGGTACTTGAACCAACCCCGCGCCAACTTGAGCGACTTGGATTTCTCCGGGTTGTCCGCGCCGCGAAAGAGCACCCGTTGCCCGGTGGAAACGCGGATCAGTTCCGGCGGCTGCGCGCGGCGTTCGAACTCCCCGGCGACGCCCAGGGCCTCCAGCGCCCACACCATCTGTTCAAACACGCTCTCGCGCAGCGTTGCGCCCACCTTGCGATAAACCGCGGCGTTGGCCGTGTCCTCGCGCAGAAGGCCGAGCACGATCTCCAGGGCGATAAAGCTGGACTTGCCCGACCCGCGCCCGCCGCGAAACCAGTATTCGGCATGGCCCATGCGGCGGATATCGTCGTGCACGGCCGCGTAAGCCGGCGCGATCAGTTCGGAAAGCCGCCGCACGCGTCCACCCCGCCGGCCGCGGGCCCCGCGCCTCCGTCGCCCGCCAGAGCGCCACCCACATCTGCGGGAACATCCCCGCCGCGCGCCGCGGCGTCGTCCGCGGGCCCGGAGCCACCTTCGCCAGACGCCGAAGCTCCCGCGCCCGCCCTTGCCCCGCCAGACGCCGGAACCGCTCCGTCCGCCGGAAGGCCGCCGCACGCGTCCACCCCGCCGCCTGGGCGCACATCGTCGATGATGATCACGCGCTCTGCGCCGCGTTCGTCCTCCTCGAGCGCGCCCGTGCGCCTTGCCAGCAGTTCCGCCGCCTTCATGCGCGCCGTGGCGTTTTGCAGTTCCCGGCCCGCCTCGCCGCGCAGCACGGCCGTCAGATAGGCCAGCACTTCTCTGCCCCCGGCCACGTCCGTCTCCCCGGTCTGCCGCGCGCGTTCGTTTTCGCTTTTTGTCAATCTCCCGCCTCCCTTCTCGGGGCGCCCCTTCGCCCCGGGCGCATCATAGCCGCTTCCTTTCGTGCATTTCGTAACCGCTGCAAAAAGCGCGCCTTCATTTTTCCTTTACAATTTTCCTTTCCAGCGCTATAATAAGGAAAAGACGCATTGGAGAACGGAGGCGATCTCATGGCCGACAGGTCCGCCCGCAGGCGCGAACTGCCCATGCTCGCCTGCGTATTTTTGTTCTGGTTTTCGATGTACACCTATCCCTCGTTTTTTTCGGCCTATGTATCCGACCGGCTGCTGGCCCCGGAGGTCATGACGGGCCTGATCGTTGGCGCATACGGCTTTGCGCAGATGGTTCTTCCCATCCCGCTGGGCATCGTTTCGGACCTGACGCGCCGGCGCAAGCTGTTTGTGACGCTGGGCTTGTGCGCCTCGCTGCTTGCGTGCGCGGGGCTGATCTTCACCGAGGCCCTGGCCGCAAAGGGCGCCCCGGGCGCCGCCGCGCATGTCGTGGCGCTGATCGCGCGCGGGCTTTCGGGCGTGACTGCGGCGACGTGGGTATCCTTTTCCGTGCTCTACTCCGCCTCCTACGAGGCCGACGAAATCGCCCCCGCGGTAAGCCGCCTGATGGTTCCCCAATACGGCTCGCAGATCATCGCCATGCTGCTGGGCGCGCAGCTTGCCCAGCGTCTGGGCGAAACGGCCGCCTTTGCGCTGGGGGCGGCGGCGGCGCTGGGCGGCCTTGTGCTGATGCGCCGCGTTCCGGAACGTCCGCCCGAGGGCGAACGGCTGACCCTGCGCAGCTTCCGGGCGGTGCTTTCCGACCGCGGGCTGCGCGTAGGCACGCTGCTGGGCACGCTGTTTCGCCTGATCTGCTGGGGCACGGTGCTGGGCTTTGTGCCCAACTGGGCGCGGGACATGGCCGGCTTTACCGTGGCGGAACTGGGCTTCCTTTCGGTGATGTACCTGCTGCCCAACACCGTCATGGCGCGGCTGAGCGGCGCGTATCTGGCCCCGCGCTTCGGCTTCCGCGCGGTGCTGGCGGCGGGGTTTTCCCTGGTGGGCGTCGCCTGTCTGCTCTACCCGCGCGCCCTGAGCCTGTGGCCGATGATGGCCACGCAGGCGCTCTTTGGCGTGGGCATGGGGCTGATCCTGCCCCTGACGCTCTCGGTGGCCATCCACGATATCCCCGACCGCCGGCGCGGCGCGGCCATGGGCGTTTACCAGGCCGTATACGGCGCGGGCGTGTTTGTCGGCCCGGTGGCCGCGGGGTGGATCATCGCCTCGCAGGCCACGCCGGCGGCGGGCATGGCGCTCAATTTCCGCGTCAACGCGGCGCTGTCGCTGCTGGGGGCGCTGCTTTCCCTGGCGCTGGTGCGCGGCCGGCGCGCATCTGGACAAGAATCCAGCAAGTCGTTTACTTAGAAGTTAATTCTCTCCCGGACGCTTTACGCGCACGGCCGGGTGGTGTACAATACAAGCAGGAAAGTCTGCAACCTTTTCCCGGCTTCTTTCGTCAAAGAGCCACGACGAATCGACGAGGTGTTCAACAAATGAAAAAAACGTTCCAGGCCGTTCTGGCCGCCATGCTGGCCCTGCTGCTGACGCTCGGCTCCGCCTCCGCCGTCATGGTGGACGACGAGGGCTACCTTGAGGAGATCCTCCTGGAGGAGGGCGACCAGATCGAGTTTTACGACGAGGCCATCAGCGATTCCCTGGAGGCCTCTTTGGCCAAGGTCAACGAAATGAGCCACATTCTGCTGCTGGGCATCGACGCCCGGCCCGGCCAGACCACCGGCCGCACCGACACGATGATCATCCTCACCGTGGACACGCAGAACCAGAAGATCAAGCTCATGAGCCTGATGCGCGACATCATCGTGCAGATTCCCGGCCGCGATCCCAACCGCCTCAACGCCGCCTATGTGTTCGGCGGCGCGGACCTGCTTTTGCAGACCATCGAGGCCAATTTCGGCATCCACATCGACCACTATGTGGGCGTCAACTTCTCCATGCTGGCCGACCTCATCGACCAGATCGGCGGCCTGACGCTGACGGTGGAAAGCGAGTACTATATGGACCGCATCAACGCCGTCATCAAGGAGGACAACAAGGTTCTGGGCATTGATGAAAACGACGGCCTGCTCACCCAGGCGGGCGAACAGCACATGACCGGCAAGCAGGCGCAGGCCTATGCCCGCTACCGCTACGGCACCTCCGACGGCGATTTTGGCCGCACCGCCCGCCAGCGCGAGGTCATCACCAAGATCTTCGAGCGCCTGACGGAAATGTCCCTGACGGACCTTTCGGCCCTGGCCATGACCAATATCAACAACGTCGTCACCAACCTCACCCTGCAGGACATCATGCTGCTGGCCCCGGCGATGCTCTCCCTGAAGGACGCCGAGATCGAAGAACTGCGCATCCCCGTGGACAACGGCTATCAGTTCCAGACCGTGCGCGGCATGTCGGTCATCGTGCCCGACCGCACCAAGACCATGGAAGCCATCGCCGCCTTCCTGACCGACGCGGGTTAAACCCCCGATGCGCTCAAAACGGCGCTGGCCGCGCGCGCTTCTTGCGCTGGCCTGCGCAGGGGTGGTGGCGTTTATGGCGCTGGTAGGCGCGGTATGCGTGCGCGCAAACGCCGATCGCACGCCCGTTCGCTCGGACTGTATCATCGTCCTGGGCGCGCGCGTGCGGTCGGACGGCACGCTTTCAGACAGTTTGCGCTATCGCTGCGAATCGGCGCTGGCGGCATGGAAAGAGGGGCTGGCGCCCTTCCTCATCGTCTGCGGCGCGCAGGGCGCCGACGAGCCCGTCGCCGAGGCCGAGGCCATGCGGGCCTGGCTTGTTCAGCACGGCGTTCCGGAAAAGAGCGTCGTCCTCGAGGCCGATTCCTACAACACCGAGCAAAACCTACAAAACGCCGCCGCGCTGATGCGCGAACGCGGCTGGGAAAGCGCCGTTGTCGTCACCAGCGACTATCATCTTGAGCGCGCCCTCTGGCTCGCCCGCGACGCCGGCATCCGCGCCGGCGGCATCGCCGCCGAATCGCCGCATCCAATCGGCGTCTGGCTGAAAAACCGCGTTCGCGAAGCCTGCAGCTGGTGTGTGTACGCGCTGAAAAAACTCCTGTAAAAAGCCGCGGCCGAGGGAAAACACCCTCGGCCGCAGTTCTGTCTTTGGCACAGGTCAGGGCCCGCCGTTTCGCGGCGCCGCGACGCGAAACCTGCGCTATATCGCGCATGGAGGGATCGGGCCGCCTTCAGCAGCGCCGCCATGCAGAGGCGCTCCCGCCCGCACATCTCTTTCGTTGAGATAATCGCAATAGGCTCGCGCCGCTTCCAGGGGCGCTCCCGCCCGCACGGCTCCTCCGCATGCACTCCGCCGCCGAACCCGCTCCCATTCCTCCACCGCCGTTCGCACGCATTTGCAACGGCGTTCCTCCCCGGAAAGCGCTCCCAGCCGTCGCCCGACGGTTTCAAAACCGCGGCGCGGCCAAATCGTCGCATGAAATTCGCCGCCGGGGCTGCTCCCCCCGCTCCCCAAAATGGCCCGGCGCAGTTCTCCTCGCCGCCGTTCGCGCGCGTTTGCAATGGCGTTCCTCCCCGGAAAGCGCTCCCAACCATCTGCCCGACGGCTTCAAAACCGCAGCGCGGCCAAATCGTCGCATGAAATTCGCCGCCGGGGCTGCTCCC
>DVIA01000019.1 GCA_018711655.1 Candidatus Pullichristensenella avicola | reverse complement strand
TCACGCTGCGCCGTGCCCTGCCGGCGGGGCGCGCCGCGCTTCGCCTTTATCGCTCGGGGCGCAGGCACGTTGGAGGGCAAGGGCGGCCGCTTTTGCGCGCCGCGGGGCGGGTTTATGTTCACGCTGCGCCGTGCCCTGCCGGCGGGGCGCGCCGCGCTTCACCTTTATCGCCCGGGGCGGTGCGCAGGCGTTTTGGAGGGCAAGGGCGGCCGCTTTTGCGCGTCGCGGGGCGGAATTTTTCAGCGAAGGAAACGCATCCCGCTTTCATTTTGGGTCGTTGTCGCGCGCGGCGGGGACCTGACTTTTCGGGGAACGCCGCCCGGACGCGCGGGGCGTTCCCCTCCAACCAGTCCATGACCATGTCGGACTGCACCGCGCCGCCTGGACGCGTTTGGCGTTTCCCTATGGCGCGAAGCGGACACAAAAGCGACGCCCGCCAAAAGGGCGGTGTGCATAAAACAGTTTTAGTCCCGGCAGCTAATCCTGCCGGGACTGTTCTTGTCAAACTTTCAGTAATGTGATAAAATGGATGAAACAATTAGACAAACTTGAATATAACGGAGGCGTTGAAAATGAAAAATCCAGAAGAAACCATTGGAAAAATGATAGACAAATCTGGCACTAGTTTTGTCTCTTATGTAGATGAAGATGGGTATCCTATCACAAAAGCAATGCTAAAACCAAGAAAAAGAAACGGCATTAAGGAAATTTGGTTTTCTACAAACACTTCGTCAGATAAAGTAAGATATTTCAGAAAGAATAATAAGGCTAGCATTTATTTTATTGATAAGCGTTATTTTAGGGGTGTAAGTTTAATTGGTACTATTGAGGTATTGGAGACTACTGAAGCAAAAGAGATGATTTGGCAGACTGGTGATGAAATGTTCTATAAAGAAGGGGTTTCGGACCCTGATTATTGTGTTCTGAAATTCACAGCTCACAAAGGAAGATATTATAGCAATTTTAAATCTGAGAATTTTGACATATAGACTTAGATATCTGGAGTAAGGAGCAATAAGATAAATTTCAATTTGTCGAACTGATAAGGGCGCACTTCTATACACCTATCGGTGTGTTGTGCGATCTGCGGTTTTGCACCACACCAAAAGCCTCCCTTGTGTAAAGGGAGGTGGCATGGCGAAGCCATGACGGAGGGATTGTAATGCAGTCAAAACATAATAAGCAGTTGGTTCCGTTGGCAAAGCAACTACGAAAAGAAATGACCAAAGAGGAACGGCATCTATGGTATGACTTTTTACGAACCTATCCTGTTCGTTTTTCCAGACAAAAAGTGCTTGGAAAATACATTGCTGATTTTTATAGTGCGGAATCCAGACTGGTGATTGAACTGGATGGTTCTCAGCACTATGAAAATGATAACATGGAAAAGGATGCTGAACGAACCGACTATCTGAAAGGATATGGATTGAAGGTGATTCGAATACCCAATAATGAAGTCAGCAGGAACTTTCGTGGAGTCTGCGAGTACATCGATGCTGCGGTAAGACAATCCCTCAGTCAGCTTCGCTGACAGCTCCCTTTGCACAAGGGAGCCTTTCTATAACCGATACACATCGCAAAAAATCCGACCTATGATCGTAACCATAGGTCGGATTTAACTGTTTTACGGACGCCCGCCAAATTGCGGGCGTCGCTTTGCGGCGCGGAGGGCGAAAATGGTCCCGCCGCGCTGCAAAAATCCGGTGTTGCTTTGCGGCCTCAGAGTTTTTCCACTTCGATGGCGTAGACGTACTCTCCCGCTTCGCCGGGTTGCAGCCAGAGGCATTCCTTTGGCCGTTGTACTGCGCCGGGGCGCGCCTGCCACGGCTCGACGCAGGAAGCGCCGTCCTGCGTGGTGCAGATGGTCAGCACCGGGAAATCGCGCCCGCAGACCACTCGCGCGCGGTAGCCCATTTCCGGGCAGCAGATTTCCGCGTCCGCGTCGCCATCGAAAAATACGGCGTCGTAAGCGTCGCGCAAAAGCACATCGCCCGTGCGTTGGCAGACGGCGGGATGGCCGTCCGCGTCAAGGCGCAGATAGTCCCAGTAGGAACGCAGGCCCATGGTGAACGTGGCGGCGGCGCGGTCGGGCGTGAGGAAATAGGGGTGATAGCCCGCCGCAAAGGGCAGGGGCGCGTTGTCGCGGTTTTCCACGCGCATGGTGGTTTTCAGCGCGCGGCCTTCGATTTCGTAGCGCAGCGACAGCGCGAAATCATAGGGATATACCTCCCGCGTGGCGGCGTTGGCCTCCAGGCGCACCTCGCAGCCGCTTTCCCAGGCGCGCGCCACGGTAAAGGCCGTGTCCTTGGCAAAGCCGTGCATGGGCATGGTGTAAACGCCGCCGCGCAGGGCGGCCTCGTCGTTTTCGCAGCGGCTGACGAAGGGAAACAGCACCGGCACGCCGCCGGTGAGCACATTGGCCAGCCCCAGGTTTTCATAGCGCATGCGCAGGACATGCGCGCCGTCTACGGAAAGTTCGGCGACCATGCCGCCGAAATCCGGCAGGATGACGGCCATGACGCCGTCCTTGGCGATGATGAGCTTTCTCACGGTTGTTCGCCCTCCGTTCCCAGTCGGTTCATGATATCGCGGGCCACCACCACGCCGGTGACGGAGGCCTGCATAAGGCCGCGCGTTACGCCCGCGCCGTCGCCGATGGCGTAGAAGCCGGGCAGGGCGGTCTCAAAGCGCTTGTCCACGGCCAGTTTGGAGGAATAGAATTTGACCTCCACGCCGTAGAGCAGCGTGTTTTGCGAATACAGCCCCGGCGCCACATGATCGAAGGCGCGCATGGCCTCGATGATGCTGGTCAGGTGGCGGTGCGGCAGGACGAAGGACAGGTCGCCCGGCACGGCCGTGTCCAGCGTGGGAATGGTGGTGGACTTGGCCAGCCGCGAGGCGTCCGTGCGCCGGCCCTTGAGCAGATCGCCCAGGCGCTGCACCATCACGCCGCCGCCGGTGAGCATGTTGCCCAGCTGGGCGATGTAGCGGCCGTATTCGATGGGCTGGTTGAACGGCTCGGTAAAGCGCGTGGAAACCAGCATGGCGAAGTTCGTATTGCGCGTGCGCAGCTTCTGGTCGGCGTAGCTGTGGCCGTTGACCACGGCCAGCCCGCCCTCGTAGTGCTCCTCGCTGACCAGGCCGCCGGGGTTCATGCAGAAGGTACGCACCTTGTTTTCAAAGGTATCGGAATAATAGACCATTTTGGCTTCGTAGAGATGCTCGGTAAGGTGATCCATCACCGAATTGGGCACTTCCACGCGCACGCCGATGTCCACTTCGTTGTTGTGCGTTTCGATGTTGTTTTCCCGGGCCATCTGCGAAAGCCAGGCGGCGCCGCCGCGGCCGGGGGCGGCCACGACATAGCGGGCGCGTTCGAGCACGCGCGCGCCGCCCGGGCCGGACATGTACACGCCGGCCACGCGGCCGTTTTCCACCAGCAGGCCCTCGGCGGTGGTGCGCTCGCGGAATTCGAAGCCGGGGCGCTGGCTGAGGGTGACGTACATGTCCCGCAGCACGTCGAAGGCGTGTTCGGTGCCCAGGTGGCGCACCGGGCAGGCGACCAGCTGTATGTTGTAGCGCGAGCATTCGTACATGATCTCGTCCACCTTGGGGTCGTTGAGGCCGTGTACCTGCGTGGGCGCGCCGTGTTTGAGGTAGATGGAGTCCGCATAGGCGATCAGGTCGCGCACTTCCTGGCGGGGCAGGTAATCGACGATATGGCCGCCCACCTCTTCTGACAGGGAGAGCTTGCCATCGGAAAACGCGCCCGCGCCGGCCCAGCCGCTCATGATGTTGCAGGGGTCGCAGTGCACGCAGCGGTGCAGCTTGCGCGCCGGGCAGGCGCGCCGGTCGATGTGCAGGCCGGAATCAATGAGCAACAGCCTGGCCTCGGGCATTTTTTCGGTCAGTTCCAGGGCGGTGAAAATGCCCGCCGGCCCCGCGCCGACGACGATGACGTCGTAAATGTGCGACATGAAAATCCTCCTTCGCGACACAACAAAGCGCCATTCCCGGCCCGGACGGCGGGGATGGCCCTGCAAATTCGTCGGAAAACATCCATTTTCCCAACAACCGTGCTGATTATAACAGATGCGCCCGGGGAAGTCAAGAGCGGCGGCGGAATTGGGCGCGCCCGCACGGATGCGCGGCGCATATCCCGCCTGAGCGCGCATACAATGGGCGTGAGAGGGGGCCTGCATATGCAGCAGACGACCGCCGCCGCCAGCCGGCACACGCTTTGTCTGACCGGGCGCGAGCGCGCCGTGATCACCGGCGTTTCCGATGTGGATTGCTTCAACGAGCAGCTTGTGGTGCTTCTCACCGACGCGGGCCAGATGACCGTTACCGGCGAGGGGTTGCATGTGGAGAACCTCAACCTCAAAGACGGCCAGCTTGTCATTGAAGGCGAGGTCGCCTCCATCGAATACGCCGGCCGCCCGCGCCGCGAAGGCGGCGTGTTGAGCCGCCTGTTTCGCTGAGGCGCGCCGTTTGCGGCGGGGAAGGCGACGCCCGGCGCGCTGGCGGGGAACGTCGGAAATCGCCATTGCGAGGCGGCGGCTGATGGCCTCGCCCGCGGCCGATGCGTCCGCCCGCCGGGGGCGCTTGCCGCGTTGGAGATGGCCGCGCGTTTTGCCCGCCCATGAGGGGCTGCCCGGCGCGGCCTTTGGCGGGCGCAAACGCTTTTGGAGGGATGCGCATGCTGTTTTCCACCGTTGGGCAATGGCGCGTGTTTGTGGCGATGATGGCCGCAGGGCTGCTTGTGGGGCTGCTCTACGGCGCGTTTTCGCTGCTGCGCCGCCTTTTGCGCGCCGGGCCGCTGCTCTCCCTGGCTGCGGATCTGGCCTTCGGCGCGTTCGCGGCGGCGCTGCTGGCCGGCGCGCTGACCCTCGCCAACCGCGGCGAGATGCGTTTGTACGCCCTGCTTGGCGCCGGATTGGGCGCGACGATCTATTTCCTCGGCCTTCATCGCCTCGGGCGGGCCGTATGTGGGCGCATTGTGCGCGCAATTCGACAATTTTTCCGTTGGATCGCAAAATTTCGTCTTATTAAAGTCATTTTTCGATGAGAGGAAAGCGGCTGTGCGTGTCGAATTTTCTTTACAATATGTTCGGGACGGAGGGATCGCGTGGCGCGCAGGTATCAGGTGAAACCCCGCTTTTGGCTGACGCTTTCTGTGACGGCGGCGCTGGTGTTTTCGGTGAGCTTTCTGGTGACGCGCGCCCGCCTGGAGGCGCAGGCCGCCCGCGTGCAGGAGCGGATTGCCGAGCGCGACCAGATTGTGCGCGAGATCGGCGAACTGGAAAACGAGATCGACTTTGTGCAGACCGACGAATACGTCGAACGCGCCGCGCGCGATGAACTGGGGCTGATTATGCCCGGCGAAGTGCGTTACGTCAACGCCGCGGGCGAAGGACAATAGGCGTTTTGGGCAAAAGAAACGGCCGTCCGCATTTTGCGGGCGGCCGTTTGCATGCGCGCTAATCGGGCCGGCGGCGGTACATCAGCGGCATCAGCGCAATCAGCATGAGGCAGCAGACCCAAATGGACTTGACGTTCCACAACTGCGAAAGGTGCGCTCCGCCGAACACGCCTACGGCAAAGGCGGCGATGACCAGTATGTAGCGCAGGCAGGTGGCTCCGGCCAGACAGTCGCGCTTGCTGGCGAATACATAGAAGTATTCCGCGGCCGTGCGCAGGTTGCCGGTGCAGAAGATGCTGGCGTAGGGCAGGCCGCGCGTTTCGCGGAAGATCTCGTATTGCACGGCGCAAATGAAGGTCACCAGGATGTTCACCGGCGTGTCTCCGTTGCCCTGCGGCACAAAACCCACCACGAACAAAAGCCCCATTTCCAGAAGCAGGATCAGCATTTCCACGCGCGCCCAGCGCAGGTTGGGCATGTGTCCGCGCAGATACGCCGCAAAGACGATGCCGAAGAAAAACGCCAGAATGGGGATGGGATAGTACAGCGCCTGGGTGAAATTGCCGCGGACGAAATGAATCATCATCAGGGCGATGTTGGACGTCTGTCCGTTGCAAAACACGCCGCCGCGCAGGATGTAGGTGTGCGCCTCCAGATAACCTGCGAGCATGGAAAGAATGATGCCCACCGCGAAGGTCTGATGCGGCGGAAAGGCGCGCGCTTCTCCTTCGATTCTGGCTTTGCGGAACATGGCAAGGCCTCCCTGTTGTTTATTTACCGCGATTTTCATTATAGGCAGCGAATTTGTCGCGTGTCAAGCGGCGCAAAGTTATACTTGGTTTCAGTTCTTTCGACAAAAAACAAACGGCGCTTCATATGAAGCGCCGCCGATCGACGGTGGAGGGGTTGGGGAATGGGATGAGGGATAATCCACCGTTGACAACTTATGATAGCGCATTTATGTGGCGCGTGTGCGACCATATTATTTCGATTTTATGAAAAATAATTACAAAAATGTTGTGTTGCAAATTTTCCGTTTCGGAAGTATAATGGGAAGGGTATACGCAACAACGCATACGGAGGGAAACGAATGAAGATCGAACGGGCTTATTTTGACGCCGTTATCGACCGCGCCGGCACGGCTTGCGAAAAATGGGACGGCCGCATGGAGGTATTCGGTCGCGCCGACGTCATCCCCCTGTGGGTGGCGGATATGGACTTTGCCTGCGCGCCGGGCATCGTCGAGGCGCTGCGGGCGCGTGCGGCGCATCCCATTTACGGATACACCCAGAATGCGGCGGAAAACCGCGCGGCGGAGGTGGCCTTCCTCAAGCGGCGCTTTGGCCTGCAGGTTGAACAGGACTGGATTCTCGAAAGCCCCAGCGTGGTAGACAGCATGCTCTTTTCCCTCTATGCGCTCACGCAACCGGGCGAGCGGGTGCTGATCCAGCCCCCGGTGTACGGCCCTTTCCGCGAGACGATTCTGCGCGCCGAACGCGCGGTGGAGGAAAGCCCGCTGCTGGAGACAGAAGAGGGCTGGAAAATGGATTTTGACGGCCTGGAGGCGGCTTTTCGCGACGGCGTAAGGTGCATGTTCCTGTGCAGCCCGCACAACCCGGTGGGACGCGTGTGGACGCGCGAGGAGCTTGCGCGCCTTGCGGCGCTGGCGCAGAAATATGAAGCGCGCATCATCGCCGACGAGATCCACGCCGCCTTTGCCTTCGCCCCGCACGCGCATACGCCCCTGCTCACGCTTTCCCCCGCGGCGGTAATGCTCACCTCGGCCACCAAGGCCTTCAATATCGCCGGCATTCGCCAGTCGTCCATCATTGCGCCGGACGCGGATGTGCGCGAGCGCCTGCGCGCGCAGATGCACCGCGTCAACGCCGATCATCCCAACCTTTTCGCCATGGTCGCCCAGCGCGCCGCCTATGAGACGGGCGACGAATGGCTGGACGCCTGCGTGGATTACATTCGCGAAAACCGCGATCGCGCCTACGCATGGATCGCCCAGCGCCTGCCGCAGATCGCCCTCAAGCCCATGGAGGGCACATATCTGATGTGGCTGGATATGCGCGGCCTGGGCATGGATCACGAGGCGCTTTTCCGCCGCCTGATCGACGTGGGCGGCGTGGGCCTCAACAGCGGCCTGTTCTTCGGCGAGCGCGGCCGCGGCTTCTTCCGCCTCAATTTGGCCACGCAGTGGAAAAACATCCAGGCGGGGCTGGAGGGCGTCGAGCGCGCCCTGCGCCCGTAGCGGTTTTGCACAGTTTTGGGCACATACAATTTGTGCCCTATTTGCCCTGGAGCTTAGGAGGGCCTACCCTTGTTCGGAAAGAAACACGAAAAAAAGCGCATGATCGCGCTCGACGCGGAACTGGACGGCATGCGCCCCAGCCGCATCATCCAGCTTTCGTATCTCATCATCGACGGCCGGCGCATCCGCGGCAAGAATTTCTATTTTTCCGTGGAGGCCATCAACCGCCACGCACGCAAGGTGCACGGGCTGGGCGTGGGCCAATTGCGCCGGCTTTCGGGCGGCGACCTGTTTGCCCATCACGCCGACGAGATCTACCGGGATTTTGCCAAATGCGGCATGGTCATCGGCCACGATGTGGCGGGCGATATGCGCTATCTGCGCGACGAGTTTGCCCGCATCGGCGTGGAATTTCCCGACATCCCCCGCTTCTGCACGCTGCAGCACTATACCAAGGAGGCCAATATCCCCCTCAAGCAGAACCCCAGCAAGCTCAAGCCGCCGCGGCTGGAAGAACTGATGAAGCATTTTGGCATCACGCCCGAACTGGTTGCGCGCAAATGCCGCAAGTGGTTCGGCGGCGGCGACCATTACCACGACGCCCGCTTCGACGCCGCCGCGGCCTATCTGTGCATGGTGGTGGGCGAGGAATTGGGCTGAAATCGTGGGAATTTAACCTGTACAAGACGGCCTTGCGTTGACGGATGCGCCGCGCGCGGCTATAATAGGATCTGGTTCGTTCCAGAACTTTGGAAGGAGAGATGGCTATGAAACGGTTCTGTTTGATTTTTCTGGCGCTGGCGCTGACGTTGTGCGCGCCGGCCGTTGCCGAGGAAACCGCGGCGATCACGCTTACGCAGGCGGGAACCTTCAGCAGCTACGCGGATTTTGAGGACGACTGCGCGAATATCATCGACACAAACGACGAGTACCTCGAGGGCGTGTTCGATGTGCAGGGCAACGTTCTGGTCCCCTGCGAATACGTCAGCCTCAGCGATTACGGCGTCTGCTCCTATTACACCGTGCAGAACGAGGACGGCGTCAACAAAATGGGCGCGGTCAACGCCGCGGGCGAGATGGTCATGCCCATGGAGTACGGCGATATCGACTTCCTTTCCGAAAAATGGGGCCTCGGCGTGAAGCTTGAGGTGACCGATACCGAGCCGTACGACTATCAGGCCCTGTTTGGCGACGAAAATTACATCGTCACCGCCTATGACGTCTACGACCTGGCCACCGGCGCCCTGGCCGGCACGCTTTCGCGCGAACAGTTGAACAGCGTTGAAGCCTATGGCGATTATCTCTACGTTGAGGATCGCTCCGGCGTCATCAGCGTGTACGACGCGGCCCTGAGCAAAGTGGGCGAGGTGGACAGCCTGTACGAAGCCTACGCCTCTACCGACGAAGGCGTCGTCTCCCTCAGCACGGGCGAAGTGGTGGTGCCCGGCTACCGCTTCTACGCCGATCTGGGCCACGGCCTTCTGGCGGTGAGCAACGATGAATACATGGTGGGCGTGGCCGACCTGGAGGGCAACCTCGTTGCCGACTGCGTGTACGACAGCGTTTATGAATACGACATCCTCGGCTACGCGCGCGTGAGCCATGAGGACAAGTACGGCCTGATCGACCTGGAGGGCAACCTGGTGGTGCCCTGCGAATACGACGGCATCGAGCGCGTCAACTACGGCGGCGACTACGTTTACGCCCTCAACGGCTATGCCTGTGTGGAAGTGGCCGATCGCTATGGCTATGTGGCGCTCAACGGCGAAGTCACCTGCGAGCCGACGTACGTTTCCGATACGGTCATCGGCCTGAGCATGATCGTGCCCGACATTACGGGCCAGCTGTGCATCGTGGCCGCCGACGGCGTCGTCACCCCCACGGATTATGCCGAGTTCGCGCCCTATCCCGGCGGAGACGGCATGATGCTCAAGGCCAAGAATTCCGAGGAGATGTGGGGCCTGATCGACTGGCATGGAAACGTGATCCTGGACTTTGAATACGATTATTCCTCCGCCATCCTCATTGCCCCGGACGGCTCCGCCGTGCTGGTGGATACGGACGACGGCATGGTCGCCTACACCGTTTCGCGCGGCTGAGGCGCGTACAGAAAGCGCCGCGATGGACGTACCGACGTCCGTCGCGGCGCTTCATAGCGCTGACAAAGCCCACAACCGCAAAAATTGCCTTGATAAAATGAAAATCAGTGGCAATTTTTGCTTCCTGCGTCAGTTGCACTTGCAGTCTGCGGTCACTTACGTCCATGTAAGCTCCCTTGACTGCAAGTTTGCTTCCTTGGCTTGCAGGCTTTCTCAACGCTCTGCCAGTCTGTTGACTTTGTCAACATCCTGAAGCGCCGCGATGGACGTACCGACGTCCGTCGCGGCGCTTCTTGTTTGCGCGAACCTTTCCGCGCGGGCCTGTCCCGCCGCATTTGCGTTTTCCCGGGCGCATAGCATGCCGTGGAGGGGATGCGGGTGAAGCGGGAGATCTATCTGCGCGTGACCGAAGCCGCCAGGCACATACTGGCCACCGGCGCCACTGTGCGCCAATGCGCCGAGCGCTTCGGCGTGAGCAAGACCACCATCCACAAGGACATGCGGGAACGCCTGAAGGATATCGACCCCGGCCTGTTTGCCGAGGTCAGCGCCGTGCTGGACAAAAACCGCCGCGAGCGGCATCTGCGCGGCGGCATGGCCACGCGGCGCAAGTATGCGCGCCGGCGCGAGCGCGCCCTCAGCGATTGAGCAGGTACGCGCCTGCGGCGTTGAACATAAGCGCCAGGGAAAACACCGTCGCCTCCCAGGCGCGCGGCGCGCGACGGGGGGCGAAATGCAGCATGGCTACGGCGTAGGGGATCAGTTCCAGCGTGTAACGCGCCCCGAACTGGAAGCCGCCGAAGCTTTTGTGCAAAAGCAGGCAGAACAGGTGCAAAAGCATCAGAAGCCAGGTCAAAAGCATTTGCGGCTTCATCCGGCGGCGCGCCGCGGCCTCGATAAGCCAGATCAGCGTCATCAGCAGCACGGGATTGCACAGGAACATCGAAAAACCGAACTGGTTCAGCGTCCACGCGCCGTTTTGCAGGGAAAACGGCGGGCCGAAAAGAAAGGTTTTCACATTGCCGGCCAGATAGGCAAGCGAAAACTGGCCCGTTTCCACACGCGTAAACTCGGGCAAGTAGTTGTGCCCGAATTCAAAGATGTTGCCAAAGCGCGCGTAGTTGTAGGCGGCATAGCAGGCGGCGACGCACAACCCCACCGCCAGCCCCGGCCACAGCCGCGGGCGCTGTTTTTGGCGCAGGTACATCATCAAAAGCACCGGACCGAACAGCGCCGTAAACGGCCGGCAGCCCACCGCCAGCGCGTAGAGCAGGCAGGAAAGCGTCGGGCGCCGGCGCGCCATGGCGGAAAATGCGCCCGCAAGAAGGAGGAAGTTCAGCGTCTGCGCCTGATACCACACGCCGCCGTCCAGGGAAACGGAGATCATGTCCGTGGCAAACACCAGAAACAGCGCCCACAGGCTCGCCGCCCATGGCCGCAAGCGGCGCGTGCGGCGGAAATAGTCGTACAATATCCAGAAGGCGCCTGCCACATAGAGCTTTACCAGCAGCCCATCGGGCGTGTTGCGGCCGAACAGCAGCGTCAGAGGAAGCTGGACAAGCGACGGCGTCGGGGGAAAACTCACATACCAGTCGCCTTCATAGACGGCCAGTTCCAGATGCGGGTAGTCCCGCCCCAGGCAGACGCGCCCCTCGCGCCAGGCCAGCGCCTGCAGCGTGTAGGAATCGTAGTCGGAGTGGGCGAACGGCTGCGTGCCCAGCGCCAGGTGCACGGCGGCATAGGCGCAGATCAGCACGCAGAACGCCAGAAGCGGCGGCAGCGCCCGCCGGGCCAGTCCTTTCACGCGGCGGCCCCCTTTCCTGTGTTTGCGGATATTATACCCCAAAAACACCCCGCGCACAAGGGCGGCGGGGCATAGGCGCGGGGCAGGCCCGGGAATGACGGCGGATAACGGGCGGCCTCAAAGGGCGATTTTTACTTCTCGCGGCGATTGTCCACGACAACCTTTTTGAGCCCCCAGCCGGTCGCGGCGCAGACAAATATCCAGAAAAAATAGCGAATTGGTCTCCACCAGAAGCCGATAAGAAGCCACCAGAGGATTCCGTGCCGGTGGATGACCATCGTGAAATATCGCGAATTTCTCCGGGACATGCCGATACCCCCTCCGATTTCGCCGCGGCGGTCTGTTTTGCGCCTTCATTATAACACATTTCTCTTTTTGCGCAAAGGCGCGCTGCAGAAAAGCGGCGGGGGACATGCCCCGCCGCAGCCTTTTGCCGAAACGCTTTAACAGATGCCCAGGAAGAGGACCTGCCCCACATAGATGCGGTCGGCGTTGCGGATGCCGTTGATGCCGGCCAGACGCGCCACGGTGGTGCCAAAGCGTTCGGCGATTTCCGAGAGCGTGTCGCCGCGCTGGACGATGTAGGTGTCTACGCAACCGTTCTGCGGCAGAAGCAGCACCTGACCGGGGTAAATGCGATCGCGGTCGGCGATGCTGTTGAGGCGCACCAGTTCGCTGACGGTGGTGCCGAAGCGTTCGGCGATTTCCGAGAGCGTGTCGCCGCGCTGGACGGTGTAGGTGGTCGCGCCGGTTGGCGGGGTCACGGAGCCGCCCTCGCGGATGACGAGCACCTGGCCGGGGTAGATGAGGTTCGGATTTTGGATGTTGTTGAGGCGCACCAGTTCGCTGACGGTGGTGCCGAAGCGCGCGGCGATTTCGGTCAGGTTGTCGTTGCGCTGGACGGTGTAGGTGGTCGCGCCGGTTGGCGGGGTCACGGAGCCGCCTTCGCGGATGACGAGCACCTGGCCGGGGTAGATGAGG
>DVIA01000018.1 GCA_018711655.1 Candidatus Pullichristensenella avicola | reverse complement strand
CAGATGCCATACAGGTTAAAGAATATGATCGTCAGTCTGACCGCTCCGTTTGGCGGCGGAACACAGGCGCAGAATTTGCCCGTCGCGGGGACGTTTCTGGGGAGCAACGACGCAAGCGCGTGGACGCAGCTTGGGACGTTTGCAGACCGGCCAACGACGGAGGGCGCGGTGACGAGGCACGAATTGAACAACGCCACAGGCTACAAGTACCTGCGCGTGCAGGTGACGCAGCCGGGCGCGGGCGTGTGGACGGGCTTTGCCGATGTCCGCGTCGAGGGCGAAGTGGCAACGGAAGCGGACGGTTGACGGAAGGAGGAATACATATGGCGGTCATGATCGGCTCTGCAAGGATCGACGAGATGTGAACAGCGGCGCATGCGGTGGCGCTGCGCGAGCGGCAGGGTGGCGATGTTGCCGAAGATCTTGCGGAGGGCCTCCAAGGGCCGCGCCATGCGGAGATTCGAATCTTCTTTGCTGTAGCGCACGGATAGGCGCTTGCTCCGCGCCGGATTGCAGGGGGCGGCGCTCTTTCGTCGCCGATGGCGCGATCAAAGAACGCGCAGGGCGTCGCGGTGCTCCCGCAACGCCTTCTGGCGCGGCTCGGATTTTGACCAAAGCGGGCCTGAAGGCCGAAGGGACGGATTTCGCAGGTTGCAGGCGTCGAATTCAGGAGGCGGGCGCGGCCAAAGCGACTTCGGGATACCGCCAGCGTCGTTTTCTTGACCTGCTTTTGAGCGGCAGATGGGCCCGTTTGCAGAAGCCCCGGCACAGCCTGCTTGCTGCGTCACAGGCCGAGGGATGACGCAGTTCAAAGAGCATTACGCCTTGTTTTGCAGGGATTGCCCATCTCCATATGGGCGCCGGGGGATGCTCATAGTTTCTTATACTACGCTTTTATGTATACCTGCCGTGTTGCGCCCCAATATGCAATCCGGGCGGCATCGTTGCGGTGCTCTGCGGATTATCCGAAACGCTGCTGTACGCCTGCACATTTGGAGCGATGGCGTCGGCTGTTTCCAGAATAGTCGGAGGGTACGGACTGGAGCGGCAACCGTGTTGACGGGGCGTGTGATAAGACCATTGTCATGCCGAGAATTGCAACTGTATTGCGGACGATGCGCCTTGCAGCGTGACCTGCAATCCTGCCGCCTGCGCATCCGTACCTTCGGGCAGTTCACAGGCGATCACCAGGCGAGCGGTCTCCATCGGCAACAGCGTCGTGCCGAGCGCCCCGCCCTGGTCACGCTCGCACTGGACGGTGCAGGGGAAGGCGACGCCGTCGAGCAGAAGGCTTCCCTGGAGCGCCATCGGCAGGCTCATGGAGGCGCCGGACAGGTTCGTGACCTCGCCGTCGCAGAGATAGAGGTAGCTGGAACGGTTGGAGGGCCAGAGGCGGTTCATGCCTTCCGCGGCGCGGGAAGGGGCAAAGCTGTACGCCGTCCACGCGCGGTCGAGGCGGAGGGAGAACTGCCCCTCCACGGCGTAGGCCTCGCCCGGAAGCGCCTGCGCGACGCTTTCCGCCAGCGGCGTAAAGGCGCCCGTCTGTTCCGTCTCTTCCTGTTCTTGCGCGCCGCCGAGGAGGAAGCCGATCAGTACGCGGTCCGGCATGCCGGTGGGGACAAGGCCGTAAAACGCCTGCACCTGCCGGGTCGCTTCCCGCGTGATCTTGCCGAACACGGCGTCTACCTTGCCGGTGAAGAAAGCGCGATCCTTCAGCAGCTGCTGATACGCGCGCACGGCGTCGCGGTCCTCCGTGTCCAGGCATTGGGTCGTGGGTTCCAGGGCGGGGAGCGTGTCCGCCCAGACGTTGGCGTCGAGCGCGACCGCCGCCGCTTCAGGCCGGCCATCCGGCCAGTGCGCCGCGTTGAGGTCCCAGAGGCCATAGCCCTCCGGCCACAAGGCGAGGAAATCCCGCACCGCCGCGATGGACATGGCTTCCACGCGCTGCTTGCTGTTTCGATACTCGTCCGCTTCGGCGACGCTGGTGCGAAACACCTTGGACTCGCCATAGATGCGGATCTCGCCGCCCTCCGCGGCAAAGCTTTCCAGGAGCAGGAGCATTTCTTCGTCCAGCGGCAGCGCAAAGCGCTCGCATTTGCGGGGTTCGACCGTCGTCTCCTCCGCAGCCAGCGCAAAGTCGTAGCGCACGCCCCCGGTGGCGATGGAGAGCGCGCCGGCCTGAATCGGGCTGCTCCGGAACAGGTACACATAGAGGACCGGCTCCAGCAGCGACAGGTCGCGGTTGCCGCGCACGCCGGGATACAGTATGCAAACGCCGCCGCCCATGGAGCCGCCCGCCTCGCCCTGTTGGATCGCGCTGAGAAGCTGGTCGGCGACCAACGTGTGCGCCGACCATTCGCCGGTGGATCCGTCGAGATGGAAGCTCTGGTAGCGCTCAAACTGCACATGTGTGTCGAGTACGGCGGCCAGCGGCAGCGCCTCCGCGCAGGAAAGGCCGCCCATGGCGAGGAGGAGGAAGAGGATCAGGAGGGTTTTTCGCATTTCAGGCACTTCCTTTCTATCCAGAATGCCGCGCAGGCCGCAAGGCACAGTATGCCTACGCGGGCAAGGCCGCTTTGGAGCAGCAGGTCGCGGGCGTCGGGCAATCGCAGGCCGCGGGCGCGGAAGCTATCCAGCAGTTCCGCGTAGAAACCGAGGTCTGACCAGCGCGCAGGCAGCAACCGCACCGGGACGCACCAGAGGATGGCGAGGACAACGCCCGCAAACAGCGCCCACAGGAGGAGGTTCGCCGCTTCCCTGCGCCAGCCCCCGCGCCGGCGCAGAGCGCCCAGCGCAGAGGCAATGCGGAGGACGATGGGGAATACGCACAGCAGGAGCGCGATGCGCGCAATTTCTGATCCGCTGAGTTCAAAGGGGTCGGTCTCCTCCCCGAGCGCCGAGGCCAGCGCTTCCAACTCCTCACGGCTGCTTGCGGCAAGGCGGTCAAAGCGCGCGTCCTGCGCGGCGGGGAGCATCAGGAGCGGGCACCCCACATCGAGGACGCCGACCACGAGCAGGGGATCGCCGTTTACGCGGACGCGGTCACCGTTTGCATCCGTGGAGCGGAACAGCGCCCATGCGGTATCCGCGTCCAGCGCGCACACGCCGCTCTCCCCTTCGCGGGGCAGCCGCCCGGAGACAAGCGGGAAGAAGGCGATGCGGTTGGGGTCGCCAAGGAAGGAGAGCGTCTGTACCTGCGCGCTGCGCGTGGGGAGGGCTTCGTTTGTCACGGACAGGGATGCGGCGTCCTGCGTATAGGCCGTCCATCCGGCGTCGGGGTACAGGGCGTCCAGCAGCGCCAGATCGTCGCCGGTGGAGGGGGCGATGGAGCAGGCCGCGCAGTTTGCCCACATTTCCTGCATATTGAGGGCGAGGCAGACAGCGCCCGTCAGGGCGGCGGCAAACGCCGCCAGGCAGAGCAGCCTTATGAGCGCGCGCTTCATGCCGTGCTCCTGACGCGGTCGCCTTCGCTTACCGGCTTGTTGCTCAAGACGATCACCTGATCCTGCGCAAGCAGCGCGGCGTCGATGGCCGCGGATTGGGCGTCGGTTTCCTGGACGGTCACGGCGACAAATTCCGCATACTCCACCTCGCCGAGGACGCTCTGTTTCGTGCGTATGCGGTACACGCCCGTCGCTTCCCCGCGATAGACGATGGCGCCCAGCGGCACGCACATCCCATAGGTCCCGGTCGTCTGCGTGGCCGTTATGGAAACGGACTGGCCGAGGGCGCCGACGCCATCGGGCAGGGCAAAGACGGCCTCATAGCCTGCCGGTGTGGGCGTGAGGCTGCGCAGGGTCGCCGTCTCCGCGCAGGGGGCTGCTTCGCCGGAGAGATGGAAACGCGCCTCCATGCCGATGGAGAGGTGTTCCGCCTGATCACTGGCGGCTTCGCAGCGCGCGATGCGCGCCGAGGACGCGGGGGCAAGCCGGAATGCCGCCCCGGCCGTGGCGACGTCGCCCGCTTCCACCAGGACTTCGCTGACGGTGCCGGACACGGGCGCTGTGAGCGCCGCGCCGCTGTACAAAAGCTGTGTGAGGCGCTCCACTTCCGCCTGTGCCGCCTGTGTCTCCAGGTCCTGCAGCTGCTGCCGGGCGATCTGGCGCTGCATATCCAGGGAGGTGGACTGGGGCTGGACCGTCCCGTCGGAGGACGGCTCCGTTCCCGGCTCCATGGCCTCTAACTGCGCCTGCAAAGCGAGCGTTTGCAGCGCCGCCTGCTTTTCTTCCAAAATGCGTTGCAGCGCTTCCCGGTCATACTCGGCGAGCACGTCGCCCGCCTCGACTTTCTGCCCGGCGCGGACGCAGACGCGGGCGATGGTCAGCCCTGCCTCCGCCGCCACAGGCTGCTGTTCTTCCGCCTCGACCACCCCGCGCAGCGTCACGATGTGGGAGAGCGCGCCCGGCAGGGGCTGGGCGCATTCGACCACCGGCAGCAGCAGCGCGTCCGCCACGCGGCTGACCAGCGTCAAAAGCAGCATGGCGGCGAGGAAATACCCCATCACGCGCGGCCATATGGGGCGCCGCTTTCCTTCGATCTGCATGGTATCATCCTTCCTTCAGTCCCATCGTCCCAATGCCCTGCACGAGATGCCGTTGCCCGCACAGGAACACAAGCAGCGGCGGCATGAGCGCGATGGCGGACGCAGTCATCGCCCAGCCCAGCGAGTCCTCCGTGATCTGCGGCAAATACATGGACAGCGGCCAGAGGTTTTGCGAGCGCAGGAAGGTCATCGGCTGCTCGATCATGCCCCAGACCTCGATAAAGCCCAGCACCATGGCGCTGAGAAGCCCGGGAAAGCCCAGCGGCAGGGCGATGCGCAGGAAGATGCGCGCTTCCCCCGCGCCGTCGATGCGGGCGGCTTCGAGCACGCTTCCCGGGACCGCTTCAAAGAAGCGCGCCATGATAAAAACGGGAAGCGTCGAAAAGGCTGCGGGCAGCACGATCGCCCAGCGCGTGTCCATCAGGCGCAGGGCGTCCAGCGAAAGGTACTGCCCGATCATGGTCACCTGGAAGGGCATGAGCATGAGGAAGACGTACAGCGCAAAGATGGCCTTCCTGAAAGGGAAGCGGTAGCGCGCAAGCCCCCATGCCGCGCCCACGCCCACAAGCTGCCCCAAAAGCGAGAGGCCTGCGTAGACGATGGAGTTCCAGAACATGGCGAAGAACTCCGGCGAATCCAGCGTCAGTTCGATGTAGCCGCGCAGCGTGGGATACTGCGGCAGCAGCGGCCATGCGGCGTATCCCTCCGCCCTGGAAAAGACGGGCCCGAGGGTTTTGAGCGCTTCGTCGCCGCCCATCAGCGAGCCGGAGAGCAACATTCCCAGCGGGAACAGCACGGTCAGGCACAGAAGCGCGCACAGGCCGGCCCAGAGGGCTTTTCCCAATCCTCTCACACGCGCGACCTCCCCCAGAATTTCTGCAAAAGCGCGATCAGCGCCGCCAATACCAGCGCGGTCAGCGTGGCGGCCGCGCACAGCTTATCGACGTCCAGACGCAAAAACCAGTTGTTGAACAGGTGCTGCAAGAGGTACATCTGTTCGTGCGGGTAGTTGCCTGCCACAAGATACGCTTCCCGGAACACCTTGAAGGCGTTGACGACGGACAGCACCGCGGTGACAAACAGCGTGGGGTACAGGTGCGGGAGCGTAATGCAGCAAAATTGCTGGAACCGCCCCGCGCCGTCCAACTGGGCGGCCTCGTAGAGATTTTGGGGGACGTTCGCCAGCGCGGCGAGGAACAACACCATGCCAAAGCCGGCGTTTTTCCAGATGTAGCTGCCCACCAGCACCCAGAAGGAAGCCCCGGAATCGAGGAAGGCGGCCGTGCCCACCCCCATGGCGTCCAGCGCCGCGTTGATAAGCCCCTGGCTGTCAAACAGCAGCCGCCAGATCAGCGCCAGCGAAGCCACCGGCAGCGCCAGGGGCACAAGGAAGCTGGACTTCACAAACGCCGGCGCGCGCCTGACCGCCAGCGCGGCCCCCAGCGAGAGGAGCAGGAGCAGGGGGATGGCGATGGCCAGGAAGCGGGCGGTATTGCCCGCCGCCAGGCGGAACGAGGCGTTGCCCATCAGCGTCTGGTAGTTTTCCCATCCGCGCCATTCCCCGGCGACGGAGAAAAACGAGCGGCGCACGGTGTCGGCCATGGGGGACACCAGGAAGACGCACACGCCGATGAGGCTGGGCAGCAGGAACAGGTAGCCGGCCAGCGCCTCGCGGCGGCGCGCGCCGCTACTCCGCAAGGTACGCATTGGCCCGGGCGCACACGTTTTGTGCGGCCTGCGCGGCGTCGATGCTGCCCGCAAAGAAGGGCGCGCTCTCGTCCACGAGCATCTGGTAGAGCGTAAAATCCACGACGACGGGCGTCGTCAGCCCTTCGATGAGGTTGCGCAGCTGCGCGCACTGCTTTTCGTCCAGCGGCGTGCTGACCCAGGTGAGGCCGTCCCCGCCGCCGCCCATGCTCATGCCGCCCTGGCCGGCGTCCCCGCTGAGCAGCCCCTCAAGCGCCGCGGTATTGACCGGGAAGCCCGCGGATGCGAAATCAAAGGATTGCGGACCTTCGCCCAGCGCATGGGCGACAAACGCCTGCGCAACTTCGGCGTTGGCGGAATTCCGGTTCACGCCCAGTATCTGCGTAGGAATGAAGCAGCCCTCCGCCTGTCCCGGTAGCGCCGCAAAGCCGCCGTTTTCGAGATCGCTGGCGATCATTTGCCCGTTCAACTCCGCCGCGTTGTCCATGCCGCTGAGTAGGCTGGGAAGCTGCTTCTGGAAGCCGCGCATCATCATCACGGCGCCCATGTTTTCTTCCATGGCGCCCCTGTCAAGGCCGCCGCCGTAGGGGTTCCAGCCCGAGAGATGTACGCCGCTGCCGGAGAGATGGGCGCGGAAGTCCTGCCCCGTGGCCTGCACGGCGGCTTCATAGCTCCAATCGCCCCGGATCGCCTTGAGCGCAGTGAGAAATTCTTCGATCGACGCCGCGTCGAGCCTGCCCTGCCCGTCAAACCACGCCGGCGCGCAGCTGGCGTAGAACGTGCCGAGCAAAAAGGCGGTATCCGTCGCGTAGAGGGGCAGGGCGTCCGGGTTTGCCTGCGCCCAGGCGGCCACGTCCGCAAGCGTTTCCATGCCCGACACCTCGCCCCACAGCGTGGGCAGCAAAAAGCGCGTGGGCACGGCAGGGATGGAGCCCTCTTCCGCAAAGGACGAGGCGATGTTCGGAAGCAGCGCGCCTGAATCCAGCATCGGCTGCACGGCGGAGGACAGGTCCAGCAGCACCCCCTGCCCGATGTAATTCCCCACAGGCAGGCCGTCCAGCACCAGCACGTCCGGCCCATTGCCGGAGAGCAGTTCCGTATTCAGCGTGCGGATGGCGTCGTCGCGGGTAACGGCAGTCCCCTCGGGCAGGGCCACGGTGATGTCCACCATCACATCCGGGCAGGCCTGCTGGAACCGGTTGACGCATTCGCGCAGCGCCGTGCTGTCGTAAAGCGTATAGACGCTCAGGACAGTGGCCGGCTCGGTGGCGACGTTTTCATCGTAGGTATAGGCGATGAGCGACAGGGCGCCGTCCTGCTGGTAGGCGACGATCGGGTTGTTCTGCGCGTCAAACAGCATCGCGCGCGGCAGGGCGCTGGGTTTGCCCGCAGTCATCAGCCGCCCGTCGGCGATCTGCACCATGAGGGTGCTGCCGGCGTTGACCTGATAGAGGCCGTCCGCGCAGACGTAATACAGCGCGCCGTTGCCGTCATAGCCGACCACGCCTTCGCTGGCCGCGCTGGGCAGGGGCAGCGTGCGCAGCGTCTGCCCGCTCTCGACGTCGAGCACGGTGATCAGGCCGTTGGCCGGGGAGCATATGGCAGCTTCGCCGCCATACGCGGCGACGGACGCGCCGTTTGGCACGGCATAGCGATTGAGCGTTTCCCCATCCGGCGAGAAGCGGAAGGCTTCCATGTCGCTGAGGGCGATCAGGCCGCCGGAGGGCAGCGCGCAGAACAGCAGGCGGTCTGAGCCCGTGTAGAGCTTCTGGTCGAGTTGCACGCGCTGCGCCTGGCCGTTTTGGATGCGTTCAAGGAAGGGATAGCCGTCCTCTGTCGCCATGGCCCAGCCGGAGGACAGGTAGATGGCGCCATCCGCGGCTACGGCAATGCCGTTCACGCCGCCCTGCGCGGGCGAAGCCCCTTCGTCGTGGCCGGTGGGCAGCGTTTCCCAGTTGTTGGCGGCGAGGTCGAGGCTGCGCAGCAGCGTTTCCCCGCCCGCGTCCACGGCGTAGACCGTGCCGCCTGCCTGTGCGAACGCCTGCCACGCCCCGTCGGGAAGGTCGAGCACCGTTTCCACATAGCGCCCCATGGCTACCCCGGAGGCCAGGGAGACGCCGGAGGGGAAGAGCGCCGCGAGCAGCGCCAGGCAGAGAAACAGGCAGGGACGCCTTTTCCAATGCTTTTTCATGATAGCCACCCCCACAAAAATCGTGTATAATGGAACCGGGGGGTTCCTTACAGTGCCATTCTAGCAGGCGTTTTTCTAAAAGGCTTCTAAATCCGGGAATTAGAGGAAAATTAGATGGTTCCGCGCTATAATGGGAGCATGGAAGGGAGGCGCGCGGATGCGGATACTGATCGTTGAAGACGACGCCCCGCTGGCCCAGGGGTTGGCGTTCCATTTGAAGCACGCGGGCTTTGCGGCCGATGTCTGCGGGGACGGCCCGGGCGGGCTGGAAGCGGCGTCGCAGGGGCAGTACGAACTGATCCTGCTGGACCGGATGCTTCCGGGGATGGACGGCGTCCAGATCCTCCGGCGGCTGCGCGAGATGCGCATCACCACCCCCGTGCTGATGATCACGGCCATGGCCAATGTCGGCGACCGCGTGGAGGGCCTGGACGCGGGGGCGGACGACTATCTGGTGAAGCCGTTTGCCGTGGAGGAACTGCTGGCGCGCGTGCGCGCGCTGGGACGGCGCGCCCCGCAGCTGAGCGAGCCGGAGCGGCTGCAGTATGGGAAAATCACCCTGAATGCGGACAGGGGCTTTTTGCAGCACGAAAACGGGGCCTCCTGCGCGCTGAGCAGGCGGGAGGCCAGCCTGCTCGCCCAGTTCATGCGCAATCCCGGGCAGGTGCTGCCCCGCGGGTTGCTGCTATCGCGCGTTTGGGGCGACGCGCCGGTGGAGGGCGGCAACCTGGACAATTACATCTATTTCCTGCGCAAGCGCCTGGGCGCGGTGGGGGCGGACGTGAAGATCGCCACCGTGCATGGGATTGGTTTCCGCCTGGAGCGCGTATGATCGCGGCGCTGCGCAGAAAGCTGGCGCTGCTGCTCACCGGCGTGCTTTCGGCCGTGATCCTCTGCACCGCGCTGGCGGCGCTCATCGTCTCCGAACGGCAGATGGAGGAAAGCGAATGGGTGCGGCTGATGGCACAGGTGGAGCGCGTCGCGCAGGACGTGCGCATCGGCAACGTCCTTCAGGCATCGGAGCTGGGCAAGATGGAGGCGGCCGGCGGGCTCGTCATCTCCATTGCGGATGGCGGCGGGCCCATCCCCTTCCGCGGCGGCTGGCGGACGCCGACGGAGAGGGAAACTCTGGTCTCGCACGCCCTGGAGGCTGCGGAGGGCGCGGACGGCGGCTGGCAGGGCACGGTCACGGGCGAGCACGGCGAGCGCTACCTGGCGGCGGTCTGCTTTCTCAACGACTACCGGAACGCGCGCACCGTCGTCGTCCTGCGGGATATGCGCGAAGCGGACGCCCAGCGGCGCGTCCAGCGTCTGCTCTACGCGGGCATCGCGCTGGCGGCGCTGGCGGTCGTCGCCCTGTTTTGCTGGTTCTTTACGGGGCGGGCGGTGCGGCCCATCCGGGAAGCCCACGAAACCCAGAACCGCTTCGTTTCCGCCGCTTCGCACGAACTGCGCACGCCGCTGCAGGTGATCCGCTTCAATGCGGAGGCGCTGAAGTTGGAGCCGCCCGACCCGACGCCGTTTATCGGGCAGATCCTGAAGGAGCTTACGCACATGGGCCGGCTTTCCGAGGACCTGCTGCTCCTGACCGCCGCGCCCGGGCAGGCGGGGAAGGGGGACCCCGTGGAGGCCTGCGTACTGATCCAGAGGGCGGTGGAATGCCACGCCGCGGCGGCGGCGCAAAAGGGCGTCCGGCTGCGCGCCGCGCGCCAGGAAGGGACGCTGCCGCTGGTGGAGGGCAGCGAGGCCATGCTGCAACGGGCGGTCAACGTATTGGTGGACAACGCCGTCTGCTATACGCCGGCGGGCGGGCACATAAAGGTCTTTGCGCAGCGGCAGGGACGCAACGTCGCGCTCATCGTCGAGGACGACGGCCCCGGCATCGCCCCGGAACACCGCGCGCACATTTTCGAGCGCTTTTACCGCATAGAAAAAAGCCGCACAGGCCGCGCGCACAGCGGGCTGGGGCTGAGCGTCGCCCGCAGCATCGCGGCAAGCCATGGCGGCAAAGTAACTTACGCCCCCGTGAAGCCCCACGGAAGCCGGTTCAGCATCGTGCTGCCGGGCGTTGAAGGCGGGGACTGACGGGGGCGCGGGGGATGGTTCGAGGCGTCAGGAGGCCTGGAGGATCTTTCCGTCCTTTATGCGCAGTATATGATCGCAGCGCCGGGCGGCGGCAGCGTCGTGTGTCGCCAGGATCACGATCGACTGTTCGTTGACCAGGGAAAGAAGCGCCTGTAAGATCATATCGGCGTTTCTGGAATCCAGCGCGCCGGTCGGTTCGTCGGCAAGGATCAGGTTCGGGCGGTTGATGATGGCGCGGGCGATGGCCGCCCGCTGTTTCTGTCCGCCGGAAAGCTTTTTTACCTCCCGGTTGGCAAGCTCTGCGATGCCCAGCATTTGTAAAACCTTTGCGGCTTCCCGCTTTGCCTGGCTTCTCCTTTTGCCGGCAAATATGCAGGGGGCAAGGCAGTTCTCAAGGACGGAGATATAGTCGATCAACCCGTAATCCTGAAGGATGAACCCGATGCTGTCTGCCCGAACTTTCGTCAATAGCTTTGGGGTCATGGCGTCCATTTGCAAAGGGCCCCAGCAATACGTTCCCCGGGTGGGGCGGTCAAGCCCGCCCAGAATGTTGAGCAGCGTCGATTTTCCTGAGCCCGAGGCGCCCATGACCGCATAGGAATGGCCACATTCAAATTCCGCATCCACTCCCTGGAGCGCTACGACTTCATATGGTTTTCCGGGGTCATACACCTTTGTGATCCCGCGCAGTTTAATGCTGTTCATTCGCTTAGCCTCCTGAATTCGTTGATGTCGATCCGGCTCCATCTGCTGATATTCGGAAGAATGCCCAGAATGGAAAGCAGGACGGTCCCAATGCTGACGGCGGCAGTCAGGGGCGAGACAAAGCGGATCCCCCGCAACATAACGACCGATTCCCAGGCGCTTCCCAGCGACGCCCCGATCGCGCTTGCGATGAAAAGCGGTATGCAAAAGGTCGCCAGCCAGGCCGCTTTCCATGTGCGCCATGCCATGCCGCACATGACCAATGAAAAGGCCGCCTGCCTGTATTGGTTCATAAGTTGCATCTGCGTCCCGACCAACCCAACGAGGGTGAGCGCCATCATAATGATGCACAGGATCAGCACAGGGGTGGTCATCAGGCCGATGGCTTCCCGGTCGTTTTGCAAAATGTCCGCCATGCTGCTGACAAAGCCGGCGCCCTGCTGGCGGGCAAGTTCTTTCCATGCGGCGATACAATCGCCGTTCTCAGGCAGGAGGAATTTCGCGCAGGAGCGCAGGCCGTCAAAGGCCGCATCGGAAAATACGCCGTCGCTGGCGGTTACGCATATGTAGTTTGAAGGGTTCCGGGCGACAAAATCCGCTGAATATGTCTCCGCGGAAGAACCTGTGTCAAAATCGTAATGCACGTTCTCATCATTCAGGAATCCTGCGACCGTGAAGGTCTGCCGGAAGGCGCGCCCATCGCCCAGATCGAGGTCAAGGGAGATTTCATCGCCGGGGCGATATTGGCCGGCCAGACGGTTATCCAGCCAAACCGCGCCTTCGCCCCCGCCGGCCCCGACCTCGACGCCCTGCCGGGAGGTTGGCAGGTGCAGCCTGCGCAACAAGGCGGATGGGTACGCATAGCAGACGATCCCTTGGCCGGCGTCCTCCAATGTGGTTTGCGCATAGACCGCCTGCATGCCGGGCCAGGAGGCGAGGACGTCCTGCAATTTCCGCATTGCATTTGCGCGCCCCTGGACATCGGGATAGTACGCTGCCGTGGTATCGACGAAAAAGGCCAGATCGCGCATATCGTCATTGAGGTAATAGGACTGCGTGTCGAGCTGGTCGCGCGCGATCCCGATGCTCATGGACAAGCCGAAAGAGACCAGAAGGGCAATGAACCAAAGCAGGATCAGTTTTGCGCCAACGGTGGACAGCAGGACCCGGGATACATACGAGGCTTTTCGCATATTGTTCACCTCACAAATTCGCGCCGGTTCTTCGGAAACTTTTCAATATACCGCGCAGGTGGTTCAGGGACAGCAACGCGCATATCCCGACAAAGGCGAGAAGCAGCGCGCCATCGTAGCCGCCGGGGAGGGAGGCCAACCAGGCGGTATCCCCCTGGCAACGGAACAATACTTCGAATGCGCCCCGGGCGAGAAAGCTGGCAAGACAGGCAAGGAGGATTGCGAGTATCGACGACGCAATACAGATGGAGCGCTTTGCCGCGCCGAGCTTCCGGAAGATGAACAGGTCCTCCCTATAACCATCCATCAGGCCGTAGAAAAGGGCGGCGACGTTTAACAGCGCCAGGACAAGCGCCCCCAGATAGACCCACTCATTGGCGGTCAAAGCGCCGATCCGCCCGGCGTCCCATTCGGTTGTCAGCGTGCACGGCGTACTGAGCGCAGCGACGATGTCTTTGAGCACGGTAAAATCATTGGGCTGCGAAAGCGTTACACAGGCGCCGATGATTGGTATATCGTTCTCGGCCATCCAGGTTGCGCCGGTAAGGATGGGCGCTATATAGAGCCAATCCCCGCCTATGTTGACGCTTTCCAATACGGGAGCCCCGATCGCAGGCCGCTTTCCATCGAGCGTGAAGGCTACGGAAGCGGTCGAAGGTGCGTTTTGAGACCAATCCCAGTTCAATCCATAATAGGTTAAGCCCGCGCAATCAAGCTCTATGCCGTTGACCGTCGCCCTGAGGGCGCTTAAATCGTAGAAGTACGCTTCGGGGACCGCCTGCTGATGGATCCAGAAGATGTTTTCGCGGGTAGAAAAACGGTCGTCCCCGCTATCGGCAGGGCTCCACAGATTGCCCTCCAAGCCCCCAAGGAGATGCCCCCGGATACATCGGCGTCTGCGATCAGCGCATAGCCGTTGACGGAGCCTTCGCGAAACGCATCGTGCAGGGAGGCGTATAGCTCTTTGGGCGAGGCCGGGCTTTCAAACAAGATTGTAGCGGACCTCTGCATATACCAGGGAGACTGCAATTCCCGGTTTCTTGCCACGGAAGCGACGATCAGAACGCCGAGAGCCGCGATCAACAGCCCCATAAAAATGATGGGCAGTTCGCGCTTCCTTTGCAGACACTTGCGCAGCATGCATTTTGTAAGATAGATCGTACCCAACGACAGGACCTCCTTCTTTGGCGACGCTCTTTGCATCAGAGGCGTTGCCCATGTCCCGTATGCGCTTTCCGGTTCTGCGCCAATAAACGCGGACGGCCGGTTTCGACGCATGCGTTCCCGCCGCGTTTGCCGCACAAAGCGCTGCGTTCCCGCCCCGCGCATGCGGAAAGAACGCCGCCTGGACCGCTTTTGATGCTCAACGAAACCGCAAGGACGTTCATGCGGGTAGAATGTGGCGCGATGCCGGGAGGCCTTTTTCGGCAAAAGCAGGGGACAGGACTGCGCTCAAGGCCGTCGGGCGAGGCGCCCGGCCCGTCCATCCAAAATCCTTCATTGAAAACGCCTCCTGATTTGTCGCTCATTATAAAAGACAAATCAGGAGGCTGGGGCGTGACAGAATTTCTGAAATTATCGTATGCGGCGCACGCTCCTGGCGATTTCAAGCGCTTCCGCTTGCGCAGTATCGGCGTTGAGGACAAAATAGCGATCGTTCACGGCCCATGCGACGGTTACGGAATCGTCCTTTTCGACGATGAACGCGTTTTCGCCGTTGATTGTGGCGTAGGACAGGCGCGCGTCTTCGCTGTCGATGTTTGTCTGCGCATCCGGGGTAAGCTCCGTAAAGCGGATATCGCGCCCATCGCTGCTGGCAAAATGGATTGAAGCAAAGAGGCTGCCCACGTCGGCAACCGCAAAGCCCTCCGGGATATATAGCGGATAGTAGTCCCCTGTCCATGCAGCGGGGACATGGAGGGCAAGGTCGTTGTTTTCGACCATTTCGAGCTGCGCGTGATCTTCCTGAATGTCGATCAGCATCTCCATGACCTTGACCCTGAAGGATTCCACATTCGCAATGGCGATTGGGGCCGAGATCCCCAGGAGAAGGACGATGCAGGCCGCCGCCTGTACGATCCGTGGGAGCATATGCCCCAGACGGCGGCGCCGCGCCGCTCTGGCGTCCTGCCGGGCAAGATGGCGCAACTTGCCTTCAAACGACGCGAAGGCCGCGGCGGCCTCCTCCGCAGAAGGCTGCTCCGCAGAGGCGCGGCAGTCGTCCGCGATCCTTTGGGCTTCCAGCGCGTCCGCCTGCTTGTAGGCCAACCGGATCATTGCGTCGAGATGCTGATCTTGCAGCGCATCGAAATTGTATCTGTTCCTCCGCATAGATAGGCTCCTTTATTCCGCATAAATCATCGCTTTTATGTGATCGCGCGCCCTGCTTATATACTTGCGTATGCTGTTGACGGACAAGCCCACACGCTCGGCGATTACATCGTCCGGGAATTCAAGCGCGTATTTCATGCGCATGATCTGCTGTTCCTTTTCGGGCAGTTGCCCGATCGCTTTCCAGACATACGCCAATTCGTCTTGCAGGGCGACTTTTCGTTCAACATTGGTTGCGTCAGCCACCGACTGAATCGCCTCGTCGCCCGCGGCGGTCGTATGGTCGCTCGTTCGCTTTTGTTTGGCATAGTGGTTGAAGGCGACGTTTCGAATCGTAGAGACGATGTAGACCCCCAATTTGTCGCGTTCGAGCGAACGCAAAGCAGGGATATTCCGCATGAGGGAAACGCAGCCGTCGGAGACAATGTCCTCCACGTCGGCTTTGTCCCTGAAGTATTTCCATGCAGTGGAAAACATCAGGGCGCAATACTCCCGGTAGAGCCACTCCATATAGTCACGATCGCTGCCTTCCGGCATGTCCAGTATCGCCTGGGGAAATATGACCATGGTAACACGACTCCTTTATGTATCTGCCCGCTTCTGCGCGCGGCTGTGTTTCAGTTCGGAGGTGGATTTGAATGGAATGCGCCTGGCGTCTGTGAAAAGGATGCTCTGATCAAACACATCCACCGCTTTTACGGACCCCTCCAGAGCGACGTATGTACCGCCCTCCCGGCTGCCATCCGGCTTAAAACAGACGGCGGATATCAAGGGCTGTTCGCTGGCGGCGTCGAGCAGGTCGCGGAGCGTAGCGTTGATGGCGCGCTCCTCCTCGTCGGTCAGGCCGATTCTGCGGTCTGTTTTGAGGCTGGCCCTCCGGATGACTTCGCCGTAGCCGGTCAGCGCCGCGAAGGGAGAAAACTGCGCGGCGCTGTGGGACGAACCGGCAAACGCCCGCCCCGGCGCGGCGCGCAGGCGCTGGACGCCCTCGAACAGCCGCGGCCGTCCGGGCGCGCCCCTGGCCTTCGGCGCGGGCGTGACGGCCAGGCAGATCGTCTTTTCCGTGCGGCGCTTATCCGCGACGACCAGATGGGTATCCATGGGGTCCAGTCCGCGCTCAAAGCACTCGACCGAAGCATAGAAGGATTTCAGGTCGATGGCGATACAGGTTCGCTCTTCCATGCTTCGACGCCTCCTCGCTTTTCTATAATACTATTATATACGAGGACGACCGCTTTGGAAAGCAGAAGAACGGCCGGGATGTTGCCGGAACGATCACAGCGATTTGGAGGCGTGGGAAAGCCCGGCCGACGCGCAGGGGCCTGCGGTCTGAAACCACAGACCGCAGGCCCTTTTGTTCGCTTGAAGTTTGGGGGGGGAGATCGAAATTTCGAAAGCCGGCGCATGTTTTCCAGCGGCGGGGCTGCGCCCTATTCCGCCGCGTCATCCTCCGGCGCGGTGACGATCACAGTCATGCCCAGCCGGGTGCTCTCGTCGGGGGAAAAGGAGACGTAGGCGTTGTAGACTGCATCGGCGGTGGTTTCCGCGCCGCCCACCGCGCTTTTGGGCAGATAGGAGATCGAGCGCACGCTGCCATATGCGTCGTGGACGCCGTCCTCGTCCCAGTTGAAGCGGATGCGCACCTCGTCGCCCACGGCGATGCTGCCAAGGTCGTATTCCTCCACGTCGATTTCGATTTCCAGGGAATCGTCCGGATAGACGCTCAGAACGGTATCGCCCTTGTTGAGCGTCGCGCCGGCGGTGGCGTTTACGCTGGCGACCACGCCGGAGACGGTGGAGACGATCGTATTGCCGGTGGCGTAGAGGCCGTCGAGGTCGCCGGAAACGGTTTCAAAGAGCAACTGGCCGCGCTCGACCGTATCGCCGTCGGAAACGTGCAGCGCCACCACGCTGCCCGTGGCGCTCACCGCGACCTCCGCCGTTCGGGAGACCGTGCCGCGGCCGATGCGCGAGGAAGAAGCGCGTTCGCTGTCGCGGTAGATATTCACGGTTTCCTCCATCATCAGTTCGCCCGAAGTGGTCTCCACGGTGTAAGTCGTGCCCTCGGCGGCGACGATCACGCCCACGGCGGTGTGGTCGCTGTCCGAGGTACAGGCGATGTAAACCGTTTCGCCGATGTTGACGTACTTGTTGGAACTGTCGTTGTAGGCCTTTTCGATATCGGCGGAAATGGAATACTTGTTTTCGGGGGCGATGTAGAGCGCCGCGCCGTAGCGGGCGGCGACGGTTTCGGCGTTGTCGCCCGGCTGGATGAAGAGGCCGGTGACGACGCCGTCTGCGGGGGCGTAAACCTTGGTGGTCTCGATCTCGGCGACGACGTCGCCGGCCTCGACGCGGTCGCCCGCCTGCACGGACACCGTGGAGACCACGCCGCCAAAGGGCGCGCGCACGCTGGCCGCGCCGCCGGAAACGACGCTGCCGTCAAACGACACGTCCGCCAGCGCGGCGCAGGGCGCCAGGCAGCAAAGGAGCGCAAGCAGCAGGGAAAGCAGCTTTTTCATGGGGAAACCTTCCTTCCTTGGTTTTGTCGTTTGGAGCGCGCCGCGCGCTACATGCGGCGCAGGGCGTCGATGGGATTCAGGCGGCTGGCTTTGCGCGCCGGCGACCAGCCGAAAATGACGCCGACCGCCGCGGAAAAGCCTACGCCCAGGGCGATGGCCCCGTAGGAGAGGGAAAAGCCCGTGCCGAGCACCTGGCAGAGAATGGCCGAGAGCGCGATGCCCAGCGCTACGCCCGTCAGGCCGCCCACCATGGACAGCAGGAACGATTCGATGAGGAACTGCGCCTGGATCTGCCCGGGCCGCGCGCCGATGGCCTTTTTCAGGCCGATCTCCACTGTGCGCTCGGTGACGGAGGTGAGCATCATGTTCATGATGCCGATGCCGCCCACGAGCAAAGCGATGGAGGCGATGCCGCCCAGAAGCGCCGACATCATCGAGAGCATGGATTCCATGGTGTCGGCGATGGATTCCATGGTGGTGATGGAATAGGCGTCGTCCTCATAGTCGAAAATGATGTCCAGAGCGGTTTCCAGTTCGGATTCCACCGCTTCGGCGGCGTTGGCGTCGTCGATGTAGACCGTCAGGGAGGAGACCAGCGTTTCGCCGTTCATCTTCAGCGCCGTGGTGTAGGGAACGACCACCGCGTCAGAGCCGGAGAGCATGCTGGATACCGAGGAATCGGCGTCCTCGGCCAAGACGCCGACGACGGTAAAGCGCATGCCGTTCAGATACAGTTCCTGCCCGATGGGATCGTCGCCGTAGAAGAATGTTTCCACCAATTCCTCGCTGATGAGGCAGACGCGCAGGGACTGTTCAAGGTCGATGGCGTTGACGGCGCGGCCGCGGGCAATGGCGTCCGGTTCCTGGGCGAAGTAGTCGTCGTTGCGGCCGGAAACGCGCACGCCGCTTTCGTAGGCGTCGTCGCGCGCCGCTGTCGCCGTAAGGGAGACCGAGGGCGAAACGCCGTCTACATGCTCCAGTTCGGAAAGCTCCTCCATGTTTTCCGCGGTCAGGCCGCCCTGCAGGTCGGTGCCGGTGGCGCTGAGGGTCATGGTGCTTGCGCCCATGGAAGAAAAGGAGTCGGAAATGGAGTTGGAAACGCCGGAGATGGTCGTCACCAGGGCGATGACCGCGGTGACGCCGATCATGATGCCAAGGATGGTAAGAAAGGAGCGCATGCGATTTTGGCGAATGTTGGAAACGGACATGCGCACGCTTTCCACCAGCATGGAGAGGCCGCCCGTCAGGCGTCGGAGCACGCTCATGCCCAGTTTGCCTCCTTTCCTTCGGTCAGCTCGCCGTCGATAATGTGCACCACGCGGCGCGCGTGGCGGGCGATGCTCAAATCGTGCGTGATCATGATGATGGTGCGGCCTTCGTCGTTGAGGGCCTGGAAAAGTTCCATGATCTGTTTGCCGGTTTTCTGGTCGAGCGCGCCGGTCGGCTCGTCGGCTAGAAGCAGGGTCGGGTCGGTCACCAGCGCCCGGGCGATGGCCACGCGCTGCTGCTGGCCGCCGGAAAGCTGGTTGGGGAAGTGCCGACGCCGCTCGGCAAGGCCGACGCGCTCCAGCATTTCCTGCGCGCGCCGCTGCCGCTCGCGCGGGCGCACGCCGGCGTAGATGAGGGGCAGTTCCACGTTCTTCTGCGCGTCCAGCCGGGCAAGGAGCTGCGAGTTCTGAAAGATAAAGCCGATCTCCCTGCCGCGCAGGCGCGCCAGATCCAGTTCATCCAGTTCCTCCACGCGCTGGCCGTGGAGGATGTATTCGCCCTCGGTGGGCACGTCCAGACAGCCGATGATGTTCATCAGCGTGCTTTTGCCGCTGCCCGAGGGGCCGAGCACGGAGAGGTATTCCCCCTGCTCGATGTCCAGGTCGATGCCACGCAGGACGGGCACGTCCTCGTCGGCGAGGCGGTAGCTCTTGCAGATGCCCTGCATGTGGAAAAACTGTTCAGCCATGCGCTCACCACCTACATGCCGCCGGGGAAGCTGAAGCCGCCTCCGCCACCGCCGCCGAAGCTGCTCATGTCCGGCATTTCCATGGCGGAGAAGTCCATATCGCCGCCGGGGAACTCCATGCCGCCGCCGCTGGGCATACCGCCGCCGCCCAGGAGGCTGGAGAGCAACCCACCCGCGGCGCTGGTTTGCGTTTCTTCAACGGCGTAGACCGTGTCGCCGTCCTCCAGGCCGGAGACGATTTCCACATAATTGTCGTTGTCCACGCCGGTTTCCACATAGACGCGCTCCATTTCGCCCGCATCGTTTTGCATCAGCACATAGGCGCTGTTGGTCTCGTCAAAACTGAGGGCGTCCTTGTTGAGAATGACCGCGTCCACGGCCTCCTCCTCGGGGATGGTCACGGTGGCCTGCATGCCGGGGAGCACGTCGTCGGTGACGGTCACCGCCGCGGTGACGGTGTAGTAGGCCGTGCCGCCGGCAGAGGAGGAAATGCGGTCGATGTGGGAAAGCTCGGAATCGAACGAGAGGTTCAACGCCGTGATGTTCACCGTGCAGGCCTGGCCGACGTAGACGCTGGAGATATCGTATTCGTCCACGCGCATGGAGATGGTCAGGTCGTTAAAGTCCACCACCTGAATCAGCGTCGCCCCGGCGGCCACCTCGTCGCCCTCCTCGACGGAAATGCTGTTGACGCGGCCGTCAAAACTGGCTTTGAGCGTCTGACCGCCGGTGAGGCGCATGAGCCGGTCGCCGGATTTGACTTCCTGTTCCTCGGAAACGTAGATCTCGCGCACCGTGCCCGCCGAAGAGGCGGTGAACGTCTCGCTGTTTTGCACGTTGACGTTGCCGGAAAAACTCATGGCGTTGGAAATGGTGCCGGTGGTGGCGGTGTAGCTGCCGTAAGTGGTGGTGGCCGAGGCCTGCAGGCTGGGCCATACGAACAGGCGCACCGCGCCTACGCCCAGGCCCAATACCACCAGCAGTACGATCAGCTTCTTCAGCCGCCGTTTCCAGGGTTTTTTCTTTTTGATGCCGTTCATGCGCCCTCCTGCTGCGCCGCGCCAAAGGCGGCGGAAAGCATATCCATATCGCCGGTATAGACGTCGTAATAGTACATATCGCCCTCGCCGGCGTTTAGCAGATAGCGCGCGCCGCGCGCCTCCACTTCCAGTTCCAGTTCCGGATCCGGTTCGCCCATCCACAGGGAGTAGTGAAATTCGCTGCTGGCCGCGCCGGCGCTTTTGAGAGCGTTGTAGGCCGCGCCGGCGGTAAATCCGGCGGTGGACAGCGCCGTGACGCGATCGTTCACGCGCAACACCAGGTATTCGATGCCGCTGTTAAACAGGGTTTTGTACACGTCTCCGGAAAAATCCCAGCGATACGCATAGGGGCTTTCCGCACCCTCGCCGCTGGCGGTGAGGATGAGCGTATCGTAGTTCTCGTCGCCCTCCGCGCCGTTCCAGACGGCCAGTTCCGCGGTAAAGGCGGCGGCCGTGCGCGCGGCCCCGGCGTCGCAGTCGAGCGTCAGCGTCAGGGACAATTCCTCGCCGCCAAGCGTCAGGGTAAGCATGGAGGTTTCAGGCACCTCCAGCGCCACCGCGCCGTAGGGAGTGGCCTCCGCGTCGCTGCCGCTGGAATGGCTGACGGTGCGCGTGCTTCCCGAGGAACCGCCGCCCGCGCCGCTGAAGCTGCCGCCGAAGCCGCCGCCCATGCCGCCTATGCCGCCAAAGTCGCCGCCCATGCCGCCGGGAACGCCGTAGCTTTCTGCGCTCTGCCAGCAGTTGCCCGCCGCATCGCGCACCAGGAGATCGCCCGCGGCGACCTGCGATGTAAGAACGGTGGTGAAGGCGGAAGCTCCGTCCTCGGCCGCCGTCATCGCCTGCCAGGTTTTGCCGCCGTCCAGAGAGACGGCGTCCACGCCGCTGAGCGCATCCGTTGCGACGACCGAAAGGGTTCCCGTCTGCGCGTCGAACTGCGCCTGCGCCTCGGGCGCGGTGGCGTCCAGCCAGACGCTGTAAGTGGTAGAACGCGCCACCTGTGCGCCGCTTGGGTCAAAGAGCGTGAAAACGAGCGTATGCTGCCCCTCTGTGGCAAACGAATAGGGGCTTTCCGCCGCCTGCGCCTCTCCGTCGTCCACCGAGACGGCGAAGGTGTAGCCTGTAAGCGTGTCCGGCACGACGGCGAGGGTAAACGACGGCGCGGTAGAGGACCACGCGCCCGCCAGGTACATTTCCGGCACCACCAGCAGTTCGGCTTCGATGTCCGTCGGGTCGTCGGTGGGGGTCGGCTCGGCGGAAGGCGCCGGCCCGTCCTCCTCCTTGCCCGCCCAGAGATAGAGCGCGCCCTGCTGCGCTTCGCCGTTCGGCCCGATATCGCTGATCCAGAGCACATATTCCTCTTCCTCGGGGAAAACTTCGGCGTCAAGGGCGAGATCCGCCTCCTGCGCCCGCTGCGCCGCCTCGCCGGTGAGAACGAACAGTTCGTCTGAGGCGATGTAAATGGTTTCGTCGGTCAAAAGCAGCAACGCTTCCAAATCGCCAAAGTGCTTTTCCTCTCCATTCCAATACCAGGCGGGGCCTTCGCCCGTCGTCGAGGACGCGCTTTCGCCTTCGTTAAGCTCCGACTCCGGGGAGGGGGAGACGCTCGGAGACGGAGAAGGCGTCGGCGTGGGCGTTCCCGCGCCGTTGGTCTGCGTCGGCTGCGCGCCGGTGGTTTGCGTCGGCTGCGCGCCGTTGGTCTGCGTCGGCTGCGCGCCGGTGGTCTGCGTCGGCTGCGCGCCGTCGGTCTGCGTCGGCTGCGCGCCGTTGGTCTGCGTCGGCTGCGCGCCGTTGGTTTGGGTCGGCTGCATGCCGTCGGTTTGGGTCGGCTGCATGCCGTCGGTTTGGGTTTGGGTCGAGGCCGACGTCGTTGTTTCTGTATTCTGCGCCGCTTCCGGCGCGACGGTTTGCGCCGCCGTCGGGGCGGGAGAGGGAGTCTGCGTCGCCGTCGCAGGCGCTTCCGCGTACACCGTCGCGCCCAGCAGACAGGCCGCCGTCATCAGGGCCAGGAATCGTTTTTGCATCATGCGCATGCCGCGCCTCCTTTCATTCGTCTCCGGCCACCGTGGCGGTGACCGTCATGCCCAGCCGCACCGCTTCGGGCACATCAAATTCCACATATGCCGTATAGGCGGCGCCCGCGTCCGTGCTTTCGCTCAGGTAGGAGATTTCCGTCACCGTGCCCTGACAGGTAAGATCGCCCTCGGCGTCCAGGTCAAAGGTCAGGCGCACGGCGTCGCCCACGGCGATCTGGCCGAGGTCGGCCTCCTCCACGGTCAGTTCCACGCAGAAACCTTCGCGGGGATAGACGGTCAACACCGTGGCCCCGACCTCCAGGCGCTGGCCTGCCTGCGCCGCCACCGAGGCGACCACGCCGCTTGCGGTGGAACGCACCTCGCCGCCGCAGAGCGCGTCCTCTACGGTGGCCGCCTCCACGCAGGTAAAGAGAAGCTGGCCGCGTTCGACCGTTTCGCCCTCATGGACGTATATTTCCGCCACGCGTCCCGTGCCGCCGACGGCCAGCTCCGCCGTGCGCGAAACCGTGCCGCTGCCGATGCGCGAGGCGGAGGAATGGTCCTCGTCGCGATAGATGTAGACCGTTTCCTCCATATACAGTTCGCCGCCGGTGACCTCTACGGTATACTTTGAGCCCTCCGCCTTGACCACGCGGCCGACGGCTACATGGCTGCCGTCGCGCGCACATTCCATATAGACGGTTTCGCCGACGGTGACATACTTGTTGGCGGCGCTGTCGTAGGCGTCGGAAATGTCGGCGTTGACTGTGTATTTGCTCAACGGCGCGATGGACAGCACCGTTTCCCCGGCGCTATCGCCCGCCTCGGCCGCGAGGCCGCGCACGGCGCCGTCCGTCGGCGCGTAAACGCCGGTAACGGCCACGCGGGCCACCGTTTCGCCCGCTTCGACCCAGTCGCCCGCGCGCACGAGCACCGTTTCGACGCTGCCGCCGATGGGCGACGTCACCGCCGCCGACTCGCGCGCGGCCACCACGCCGCTGAAGGCAACTTCCGCCCCGGCCGCGCCCGTCAGGCAAAGGATGCAAAGGCAAATGGACAGCCATGCTTTACTGCGCATTATCGTTTCCTCCTTCCGCATCGCTGTTTTCCGGCGCCGGCAACGCGCCGCCCCACGCTCCGGGAGCGGGCGCGCCCTCCGGCGTCTCCCAGCCCTCCGGCGCTTCCGCGCCCTGGGGGATTTCCGCGCTTTCCAGCAGATTCATGGTTTCAGGCGCGCTGGCGGGATTGGCCGTTTCCGCGCCCGTGTCCTCGGGAAGTTCCGCAGTTTGCTGCGCTTCCGCGCTCCCGGACGTCTCCGCGGCCTCCGGCGAATTTGTCTCCTCCGGCAGATCCATGCCTTCGGGAAGCTCCACGCCTTCAGGAAGCTCCATACCCTCGGGGAGTTCCATGCCTTCAGGAAGCTCCATGCCTTCAGGAAGCTCCATGCCTTCGGGAAGGCCTTCGCCTGCCTGGAGACTGCCGAACGCGCCGCCCGTGTGGTCGTTGACGACCGTCTTTTCTCCGAACAGGGCGTTGTAGAGATTCTGCATCGACAGCCGGCTCTGCGCGCTTTGCGTGCCCGTTTGCACATAGACGACGTCGCCGCTTTCCACGCCGGAAACGATTTCCACATACATGCCGTCGCTGAGGCCGGTTTCCACGTTCGTTTGCACATAGCCGCCCGCGCCGTCCTCCACAAGCACATAGGGCGCGCCGTTTTCGTCGAAGCTCAATGCCGCCATGGGCAGTATGCTGACGCCTGCAACGCTCTCGCGGGGGATGGTCACCGTGGCCTGCATGCCGGGAAGCATGTTTTCCGGCGCGTCGATATCGGCGGTGACGGTATAGCTGGCCACCGCGCCGGTGGAGGCGGAGACGCGGTTCACATGCCGTATCTCCGTTTCGAACGTCAGGCCCAGCGAAACCACCGTCACCGAGCAGCGTTGCCCGGCCGCGACGGTTTTTACGTCGTATTCGTCCACGCTGGCGGACACGCGCAGGTCGCTCAGATCGGCGATGGTGAGAAGCGACATCTGCGGCCATACGGCGTCGCCGACGGCGACGTTGATGGAGGTTACCGTACCGTCGATGCCCGCCTCAAACGTCTCGCCGTTGTTCAACCGCAAAAGTTCGTCGCCGGCGCAGACCGTCTGGTCGGCCTCCACATACACTTCCTGCACGGTGGCGCGCTCTGAAGCGGCGAACGATTCCGAGCGCGTAAGTTCGATCGTCCCGCTCAGGCTCATTGAGGTTTCAATATCGCCCGTTTCCACCGTATAACGCGCGTAGACGGGCGTGCTTTCGGCCATTACCAACGGCCGCAGGGCGTCCCAACCCACTGCGCAGAGGGCCGCCAGCGCCGCCAACGCGGCCAGGCGGGCAAGCCACTTTTTTCCTTTTCGTTTTGCCATATCGCGCCTCCTCGGCCTCTGTTTTAGCACGCCAAACTAAAGCGAAGCTAAAGGAAGCCATGAATGAAGCGTGAACAATGGCGTTGTTCACAGAATCTTGACCTTTTAGGCACGTTCAAGGTCAAGGGTGTACGCTATAATGGCAAGGAACGGAGGGATGGCCATGCGGCTTCTGATCGCGGAGGATGAGCGGGAACTGGCCAAGGCGCTAAAGACGATTTTTGAAAAACACAATTACAGCGTGGACGCCGTTTACGATGGACAGGCGGCGCTGGATTACGCCCTGACGGACAACTACGACGGCGCGGTGCTGGATGTAATGATGCCCAAATTGGACGGCTTCAGCGTGGTGCGCCGCCTGCGCGCCCGGGGCGTGAGCACGCCGGTGCTGCTTTTGACGGCGCGCTCAGAGGTGCCCGATCGCGTGGAGGGGTTGGACGCCGGCGCGGACGACTACCTGCCCAAACCCTTTGCCATGGCGGAACTACTGGCGCGCGTGCGGGCGCTGGTACGCCGGCGCGAGCGGCTGGTGCCGGAGGTGATTTCCTTCGCGGGGCTTTCGCTGGACGTTTCCAGCTATACGCTCTTTTGCGGCGAGCGCAGCGCGCGGCTGGGCAATCGCGAATTTCAGATGATGGAAATGCTGATGGAAACGCCCCGCCGCATCGTTTCCACCGCGCAGTTCATGGAACGCGTCTGGGGTTGGGATGCGGAGGTGGATGTGAGCATCGTCTGGGTCTACATTTCCAACCTGCGCAAAAAGATCGCCCAGTTGGGCGCGGCGGTGGAAATCCGCGCCACGCGCGGCGTGGGCTATTCCCTGGAGGCCAAACAATGATTCGGCGGCTGCGGAGGAAATTCGTGCTTTTGTGCATGGGCGTCGTCGTCGCGGTCATGGCGGCGGTCGTGGCGCTGATGAACGGCTTCTTCATCGTCCGCGCCGACGCCACGCTCGATGGCATGCTCGCCTTTCTGATCGACAATGGCGGCGATTTTCCCGCCGTGGACGTCGAAGGGGCGCCCCGCATGCCGCGCGGTTCCTGGCAGCCGGACTGGGGCGGCGTAAACTTTGATTCCCCGGAAACGTCGTTTATCACCCGCTATTTCTCCGTGCTGCTGGATGAGAACGGCGCGGCGATGGCGGTCAACACCGATTCCATCGCCGCCGTCTCCGCCGACGAAGCCGTGCTTTATGCCCAGCGCGCGCTGGAGAGGGCGGAGGGGGGCTACCTGGGCGTCTATCGCTACCGCGTCAGCAGAACGGACGAGGGCGCGCTGGCCGTCTTTCTCGACGCGAGCACGCAACTGGCCGTCGCGCGGCAGCTTTTCATCATTTCCGGCTCGGCGGCCCTGGGCGTTTGCCTGGCGGTGTTCCTGCTGGCGCTGTTGTTCTCCGGCCGCGCCGTGCGCCCCATCGCCCAAAGCGTCGAAAAGCAGCGGCAGTTCATCACCGACGCCGGGCACGAACTGAAAACGCCGCTGACCATCATCTCCGCCAACTGCGAGGTGCTGGAAATGGAGATGGAGAAAAACGAGTGGCTGACGGGCATCGAAAAGCAGGTCGCGCGCCTGCGGAAACTGGTCAACGACCTGGTGGCGCTCTCGCGGCTGGACGAGGGCAGACCCGCGGAAATGGGCGCGCGTTTTTCCCTCAGCGACGCCGTTTGCGATACGGCCATGGTCTTTCTGGCCGCCGCTGAACGCATGGGCAAGCGCCTGCGCCTGGCGGTGGAACCGGACGTCTACGTCACAGGGGACGAAGCCGCGCTGCGCCAGCTTACCTCCATTCTCGTGGACAACGCCGTCAAATACGCCGACGAGGGCGGCGAGATAGCCGTTTCCCTGCGCGGCGGCAGGCGCCCCGTTTTGTCGGTGGAAAACGACTGCCAGAACGTGAACGAACTGCCCCTGGATCGCCTCTTTGACCGCTTCTATCGCTTCGATCCGGCCCGCACCGGCGACGGCAGCCACGGCCTGGGCCTTTCCATCGCCCGCTCTATCGCCGAAACCCACCGCGCCTCTCTCCGCGCCGAAAAGGCGGGGGAGGGGAAACTGCGCATGTGGGTGAGAATGTAAAAAGCCCGTCCCCGCAAGCGCGCGAAAGGGAAAAAACGCAATGCGCGCGGACGGAGTTGGCCTGAACATGAAATTGGCGCCCGTCCGACGGGCCGGGCCGCTTTTGCGGTTCGCGTTTTGAACGGGACAGGTTTGAGAGGACGCTATGCCGGCAAACGCCCCGCGACGCTCCGCCGCCATACCAAAACTGCAGAACGGGGCGGCGGCCTTCAAGCGCCGTCCGCGTGGGTTGCGCGCTTTTCCGGCAATGCGGGGCGGAACCGCGATCCGCAGACGCGTTCGCCGCCGCGGGGAGCCTTCCCGCGACGGCGCGTTTTTCGAAATTGCATCTTGTTTGCTTCGCGGTTTGTGCTTATAATGGGTGTATGCAAAATGTTGGGGGGATTTGCTTGGTCAAGATGTCCGATATCGCGAAGGAGGCGGGCGTGAGCGTTTCCACGGTTTCCAGGGTGATGAACAACAGCGCCGCAATCAGCGCGCAAACGCGCGCCAGGATTCTCGAAGCGGCGGCGCAACTGGGCTATCACCGCCGCCCGGAGCCGCTTATACCGTCAAAAGCGAACAATGTCGCCGGCGTGATCGTTCCGGATATGATGTCGGATTACTACGCGCGCTTTCTGGACGCCGTTGTCGAAGAGTTCGCCAAGAAAGGGCTTTCGGCGCTGATCTCGATTTCGCACTTCCGCACGGAGGAGGCGATTCTCGCCGTCAAGCAGATGTACGGCTGCAAGGTCAAGTGCCTTCTGATTATCATTGACGACTGCGAGGTGGTTTCCGAACAACTGCTCACCGTGGTGCGCGACGCGCACCTGCCGGTGATGTTTATCACCGCTGCGTACATTTCCGATATGGACTTTGACTGTCTCTATGTGGATGAGATGCGCAGCAGCGTTATGGCCGTGGAGCACCTGCTGCACCGCGGCTACAAAGACCTGGCCTTCGTCGGCGAACTGTATACGGCCAATCGGCGCGACATATTCCTCAAGACCATGCGCCGCTTCAAAATGCCGGTGCGGCCGGAACTGATCCGCATCGGCGCCGAGCGCGCCGAACTGGGCGGCTATTTGCGCACCAAGGAATTGCTCGCCCTGCAGAAATTGCCCGACGCCATCTACGCCAGCTACGACCAGATGGCCATTGGCGTCATTCACGCCATTCGCGAGGCCGGTTTGCGCATTCCCCAGGATATCGCCGTGATCGGCTCCACCGGCATGCCGCTTTCCGGCTACATCGAGGGCGGCCTGACCACCGTGACCAGCCCTCTGAACGAAATGGTCTCCATTGCCGTGCGCATTCTCGTCCGCCGCATCGAAATGCCCTTCAGCCAGCCGCAGCAGATCGCCATCAAGCCCATCCTTTCCGTGCGTGCGACGACGTGATTTGCATATATTTGCATGAATTTTCTTTGCAAGTCATGCAAATATCCTTTGCTTTTGCACAGAATCCGTGATAAAATTTAATTGTTCAGAAACAAAAGGCGTGCGCAAAACATGCGATGGAGCGAACGCTCGGAAAACGCTGCGCTCTTCCAGGGCGGAATTTTGCGCACGAACGCAATGTTATTGGCGATTTTACCCATTTTCTTCGCGCATCTTTGGGAATTTGCGGAGTTTTTTGAAAAACGTGCAGGAAACGGCTGCGCGGGACGATGCGCCGGGAAGTTGCGCGGATGGATTTTATTGTAAAGTTTTCAGAGAAACGCGTTTGCGCAAAACAATGCAAACGTTTTCGGATACCGCTTCCGGCGCCCGCACGGGGCGGAAGCACAACGATGCGCCGTTTGTACCGAAAGCAACAATGGAAATGGAGATGAGTATATGCTTTGCGCCGGTTTTGCAAAGGTAGAAATCACCCCGCCGATGGGCTGCATCATCAGCGGCTATTATGAGGAACGCCGCGGGCTGGAGAAGCTCGACCCATTGTATGCGCGCGCGGTGGCGTTTTCCGACGGCGAAAACAGGGCGGTCGTCCTGTACCTGGACGCGTTGGGCATTCGTCAGGAACTTCTGGACGGCATGCGCGCGCGGATGGAGGACGACCTGCGCCTGCCGCGGCACGCGTTGTTCGTCGCCTGTACGCATACGCACACCGGGCCGGAGATCTGCGACGGTATGTTCGAGCCTGACGAGAGCTACAACGCGCGCCTGGAAAAGCTCCTGGAACAGGCGGCGCAGCAGGCGCTGGACGATCTCAAGCCGGCGAAAATGCTCTATGCAACGGGCCGGGCGGGCGGCATCGCCTTCATCCGCCGCTTCCGCATGCGCGACGGCTCCACGCGCACCAACCCCGGCTATGGCAATCCGGACATCGTCGCTCCCATCGGGGAGGCCGACGAAGAATTGCGGCTGGTGCGCATTGTGCGCGAGGGCGGCGGCGAGATCCTTCTGGTCAATTTCCAAGTGCATCCAGACACCATTGGCGATTGCCTGCGGGGCGCGGACGCCATTTCCGCGGATTATCCCGGCTTTGTGGTGCGCACGCTGGAGGGCGCGCTGCCAGGTACGCATGCCGTGTACCTCAACGGCGCGGCCGGCGATTTGAACCACATCGACGTTCACAAGCCGGACTGGGACCCGAACGGCGGCTACGAGCACACGGCCCACATGGGCCGCGTCATCGCCGGCGAGGCGCTGCGCATTTACGGCAAGGCCAGGCCGATTTCCGGCGAAGGCGTGCGCTTCCGCCAGGCGCCGCTGGCCGTGCCCGCGAATAAGGGCAGGCCCGAGGACGTGCCCCTGGCGGAGAAATACGTCCGCGCGCACCGCGAAGGGCGCGACGACCTCATTCCCGAGACGGGCATGGGCGTGACCACGCTGGTCGCGGAGGCGACGCGCATCCTGGCCCTGAAGGACGCCCCGGACAACTTCGAACTCAACATGACGGCGCTGGCGGTCGGCGGCCTTTGTCTGGCGGGCATCCCCGGCGAGGCCTTTACCCAGGTGGGAAGGAGCATCAAGGCGGCTTCGCCCTACCAGGCGCAGTTGATCGTGGGCATCGCCAACGGCTACGAGGGCTATTTTCCCACGCGGGAAGCCTTTGAAGAGGGCGGCTACGAGGCGCGCAGTTCCAGCTTCCGCATGGGCGTCGCCGAGCAGATCGCAGAGGCGGAGATCGCGCTGATCCGCGCGATGAAGGAGGCGTAGAGCATGCTGGCGATTCAAAACGCGACCCTGGTCATGCGCGACCACCTCGTGCCGGACGGTACGCTGCTTATCGAGGACGGCAGGATCATCGCCGTGGGCGAGGCGTCCGCCGTGTCCGTGCCCGAGGGGTGCGAAAGGCTGGACGCCGGCGGCCTGTTCGCCGGCCCGGGACTGATCGACATGCACACGCACGCGGCCGGCGGCAAGTATTTTTACGAGGACCCCGTCCACTGCGCGCGCGAAGTGCTTCTGCACGGCGTTACCGGCGTTCTGCCGGCGCTGTATTTCAACCTGACGCGCGAAGAATACCTGGCGGCAATTCGGAAAATCGACGCCGCCCGCTGCCCGAATATTCTGGGCTATTACATGGAGGGCCCGTACCTGAACCCCAAGTTCGGCTGCGACCGCGACAACAACCCCTGGAAGGGGCCGATCCGCCGCGAGGACTATATGGAGATCGTCCGCGCGGTGCGCAATACGGCGAAGGCCTGGGCCGTCGCCCCGGAGCGCGAGGGCGTTTACGATTTCTGCGTGGATGTGGCGCGCGAAATTCCCGGGATCGCCTTTACCGTCGCCCACAGCGAGGCCTCTCCCGCGCAGATCGAGCGGCTGATCCCCCTGGGGCTGCGCGTCGGCACGCACCACACCAACGCCACTGGCGATCTTCCCCGTTACCCGGAATGCCGCGGCGTGTGCGTGGACGAGACGGTCAACTACCGCGACGATATTTTCGCCGAACTGATCGTGGACCGGCGCGGCATCCATGTGGACCCCTACATGCTGCGCCTGGTGCGCAAGATTAAGGGCGAGGCGCGCATCGTGCTGATTTCGGACGCCTGTGTGTTTGACGGGCCCATTCCGCCCGGCTACGACGGGGTGACGGACATCAACTTCGATTTTGCCGGCGAGATCGCCGGCTCCAAGCTGACGCTGGACGTCGCCTGCCGGAACATGATGATCCACACGGGTTGCTCCATCGTCGATGTATTCCGCTACGCCTCCTTCAACCCCGCCAGGGCGCTCTCCCTGCAGGGCAAGGGCGAACTGCGGGCGGGCTGCGATGCGGACGTCGTTCTGGTGGACGGATGGATGAATGTACACAATGTTATCTTGAAAGGGGAACGTGTAAAATGAGCAAGATGATCTTCGACCCGCCGACGGATTTCGCCTTCAAATGTGGGGATTATGTGCCCTTCAAAGACCGCGAACTGTGCGAACGGCTGCGCAAAATCAGCGGCAAGGACTTGGAAAAACACCCCAACCCCGATTTTCAGATCCGCGTGATGCTCAACCCGCACCCGGTGCTGATCGCAACGCTGTTTACGCGCATCAAGGCTTCTGACGACGAGAACAAAAAGTGCACTCTGATCCTCGGCAACCCGGAGCCGGAGACGTATATCCCCGTGGCGCAGTTGATCAACTACCACCGCGTCAACTGCCGCAACGTGCACCTCTTCGCCATGGACGAGTGGGCGGACGATCAGGGCAACATCGCGCCCGAGACCTACAAGGCGGGCTTTGCGCATTCCATGCTCAAGTACTTCTGGGCGCAGATCGACGAGGATTTGCGCATGCCGCTGGAGAACGTGCACTATCCCACCAACAAGAACATTTCCTGCTATTCAAAGATGATCACCGAATGCGGCGAGGGCGGGGCGGACCTGTGCTCCTCCTCTCCCGGCTGGACCGGCCATATGGCCTTTATCGACCCGGTGGACGAGTTCACCAACGTGCAGGACATGGACGAATACCTCCAGCAGGAGGCCCGCATCGTCACCCTGCACCCGCTGACCGTGGCGCAGAATTCGCTGCACGGCGTGTTCGGTCAGTCCGGCTACATTCAGGACGTGCCGCCCAAGGCGGCGACGATCGGCCCGGTGGACGTGCTGCGCGCCCGCGAGCGCATCGAGGTGCACGCGCTTTTGACCAACAACACCTTCTCCTCCTGGCAGCGCATGACTTCGCGCCTGGTGCTGCACGGGCCGGTATGCCCGCAGGTGCCCAGTTCCATGCTGCAGCTGATGAAGACGCTCGTGCTCGTCTCCGACGAGATCGCCGCGCCGTTTGAGTGCTGGGAAAAGGTGGGCTATTGATATGCACGGACGGCGGCGCATAAGCCCGTCGCCCGCCAAAAAGCCGTCCGCCGGGGAAGGGGGTTCCCTCCTCCGGACGGCGGCGCGGAGCCAAAGGGGGTACGTTCATGCAAGCAACCAAACACTCTGACGTCCGTTCAAGGTTATTGCGTTTTCTGGAGGATTACATCATTCTCGTTCCCATCCTGCTTTTGATGATTATTTGGACGTTCGTCGCGCCGAACTTTCTTACCTACGGAAACTTCATGAACGTATTCCGTCAGGTCTCCATGGTCGCGATCGTGGCGGCGGGCCAGTTCTACATCATCTGCGCGGGCTATCTGGACCTTTCCCTGGGCGCGCTCGTGGGCCTGTGCGGCATTATTTTCGCCAAGTCCATGGTGGATTGGGGCATGGCGCCCCTGGTGGCGGCGCTGTTCACGTTCCTGATCGGCCTTGTCTGCGGGGCGACGAACGGCTCCCTGGTCACCTTCTGCCGCCTGCCCGGCTTTGTGGTGACGCTGGGCATGCAGTACATCGCGCGCGGCCTGTGCTACGTCATCACCAATTCCTATCCCGTCAGCCGCATTCCGGCGAGCATCGCCTGGATCGGGCGCGGCTACTTCCTCGACGCCATTCCCTGGCCGGTTGTGATCATGGTCGCCGTCTTTATCGTCGTGGCCTTTGTTTCCAAAAAGACGAAGTTCGGCCGCTTCGTCTACGCCACCGGCGGCAACCAGGAGGCTTCGCACCTGTCGGGCATCAACGTCAAACTGATCGTCAACAGCGTCTTTATCCTCGGCGGCCTGTTTTCGGCGCTGACGGCCATCATTCTCGTTTCCCGCCTCAACTCCGGCCAGCCCAACGGCGGCACCGGCTTTGAATTTCAGGCGGTCATCGCCTGCGTCATGGGCGGCGTATCCCTCTCCGGCGGCAAGGGCAAGGCCATCGGCGTCATCCTCGGCGCCATATTCGTGGGCCTGCTCACCAACGGCATGACGCTGATCAACGTCGATTCGTATCTGCAGCAGGTCATTCAGGGCGTGGTGCTGATCATGGCCATCGGCGTGGACGTCTACAAGCAGAGCCGTCAGGCGGCTTCCAGATAGGGGGGCTGACGATGGACGGACATGAAGTGATTCTGGATATTCGCGGCCTGACCAAGGAGTTTCCCGGCGTGCGCGCGCTCTCCGACGTCAGTTTTCAGGTGCGCCGCGGAACCGTCCACGCCCTGGTGGGCGAAAACGGCGCCGGAAAATCCACGCTGATCAAGATCCTCACGGGCGTATATTCCGCCACCTCCGGCGATTTCCTCTTCAAGGGGGAAGCGGTCAAGGTTGAAAAACCGCTGGACGCGCAGAAACTGGGCCTGAGCGTGGTTCATCAGGAACTGAAGCTGGTGGAAACGCTTTCCATCGCCGAAAACATCTTCCTCGGCCGCCCGCAGACCGGCGCCTGCAAACTGGTGAACTGGCGCGCCATGCGCGCCGAGGCGCAGAAACTGGTGGACGATCTGCATATCCGGCTGGACGTGACGCAGGAGGTCTCCCGCCTGAGCGTGGCGCAGAAGCAGATCGTGGAGATATGCAAGGCGCTTTCGTTCAATTCCGAACTGATCATTATGGACGAACCCTCCGCGACGCTGACGGAAAACGAACTGGAGTGCCTGTTTGACATCATCGAGCGGCTTCGCAGGCGCGGTATCACGGTCATCTACATCTCTCACCGCATGGAGGAGATTTTCCGCATCGCCGACGTCGTTACCGTGCTGCGCGATGGCGAGCACATCCGCACGATGCCCGTGGCCGAAGTCACCCGCCAGCAGCTCATTGCGCTGATGGTCGGCCGCGAGCTGGGCAACGAATACCCCAAGTACGAGGCAGAGATCACCGACGTCGCCCTGGAGGTGCGCGGCCTCAACCGCGAAGGCGTGCTGCACGACGTCAATTTCAACGTGCGCCACGGCGAGATTCTCGGCCTGGCCGGGCTGGTGGGCGCCGGACGCACGGAAACGGCGCGCGCCATCTTCGCCGCAGACAAGGCCACCAGCGGCGAGATCTTCATCAACGGCAAAAAGGTGCAGATACGCACCGTGCGCGACGCCATTCGCCACCACATCGCCCTCATCCCCGAGGACCGCAAACAACAGGGCCTGGTGCTTGGCATGAGCGTCAAGCACAATGTGAGCATCGTCGATCTGGGCAACGTCTGCAAAAACGGCCTTATCAGCGAAAAGAAGGAGCGCGATCTTGCCAGAAGCATGATCGAAAAGCTCGATATATCCACGCCGACGGAGGAAAAGGAGGTTCGCCTCCTCTCCGGCGGTAACCAGCAGAAGGTGGTCCTTTCCAAATGGCTGGTGGTGGATTCCGACATCATGATCTTCGACGAGCCGACCCGCGGCATCGACGTGGGCGCGAAATCGGAGATATACAAGCTCATGTGCGGCCTGGCGCAACAGGGCAAGGCCGTGGTCATGATCTCGTCGGATCTGCCGGAACTGATCGGCGTGTGCGACAGGATATACGTCATGCGCGAAGGAACGATCTCCGGCTGCATCGACCGCGAGGACTTTACGCAGGAAGCCATTCTGGATATGGCCATTTCCTAACCGCATCGGTCTGCCACTGCAGTGGTGACAATAGAAAAAGGAGGAGACAAAATGAAGAAGATTCTCTCAGCGTTCCTGGCCGTCATGATCGCCATTCCCCTGCTCGGCTTCGCGGCGATGGCGCTTGCGGAGGAAGAGCCCCTGACCATCGGCGTGGACCTCTATTACCGGCGCGACGAATACTACGTCGATCTTGAAGCCACGTTTATAACCTACGGCGCCGAACAGGGCTATGAAATGATCATTCAGGACGCCGACGGCGATGTGCCGCGCCAGATCCAGCAGGTGGAAGACTTCATCACCGCCGGCGTGGACGCGATTGCCATCGCGGTCGCGGACCCGGACGCACTGGTGGACGTGCTGGACCGCGCGGTGGACGCGGGCATTCCCGTGGTCTGCTTTGACGGCGGCGCCAACAGCGAAAAGATCTCCACGAAGGTCATTTTCGATTACGCCCTCAACGGCCAGATGACCGGCGAATGGGCCGTGGACTACATCAACGAAAACCTCGGCGGCAACGCCAAGGTCGCGATTCTGGACTTCCCCGCCTCGCCCGTGGTCAGCATGCCGATGGCCGACAACTTCGAAGCCTGCGTTTCGCAGTTGCCCGGCGTGGAGATCGTCGCCCGCCAGGACGGCAAGGCCTCCCGCACGGATTCCATGACCGTTATGGAGAATATCCTTACGGCCAATCCGGACGTCGATATCGTCTATGGCATCAACTTTGACACCGGCGCCGGCGCCCTGGCCGCCATTCAGGCCGCGGGCTCGGATTGCATCGTCATCTGCGCCGGCTGGGCTTCCGAGGGCTTTGAGATGCTCGAGGCCGACGATCCCAACCTGAAGGTCATGTGCGCGAACGTTCCCGTCGTTCAGGCGGAGGACACCATCGACGCCATTACCGCGATCTTCAACGGAGAGGAACTCCCCGAGGAGACCATCTCCATGCCCACGCTGCTCGACGCCGAGACGATCCATGACTTTGATTGGGAGTCCGTCGTCGCCGCGCGCGTCAGCTAAGGCGCAACGCGGAATGCTTTCCCGCGCCGGAAGGCTTTTTCCCGGCGCGGGAAACGGAACGATCGCGCTGCTGCAGACAGACGATACCGAAGAAGCGATCCTTCGCCTTTGGGGACGGCCCGCCCATGCCGTGCGCGGGCCGTCCCGGTCTATTTGCGCCGTCGGCCCCGGACGCGAACCAGCCGGGCCGCGCCGCTTGCTACAAATCGCGCGCATGGGGAGGCTTGCGAATGATTTCCTGCACCGAGTTTATTCCTTCCTACAGCGAATTGTTCTCCTTTCTGGAGGAGCGCTATGGCTTTGCCGAAGTTGAACGATACTGGAACGACATTTTTAACCCCGAACGCAACGGCGTGCTCAACCGCAAGGTGCGCGAGCACGGCATTCGCGGCTGTTACGAATACTGGGCCTATTCGCTCAACGAAGAAGCCGCGGATTTTAAAATGATGCTCAACGAGCGCGACGGCTGGTTTTCCATTGAGATGCGGCATTGCCCGTCCAAAGGCCGCCTGCTCGCGCTTTCCCACATCAAGCCCTATGACAAATACTGCCTGCATTGCGACCTGTATCGCAAGACGGTCGAAAAATACGGCCTGTGCTACGACTATGATTTTACCGACACCGACCGCGCCTGTTGCGCAACGCTGATATACGACCCCAAAATCTACCGCGGCAGGCGGATCAAAACGGACGACACGTTGGTGATGGACAGGCAGGCGCAGGACAACCGCTACCTGCACCGCGAGTTCCACAATTACATGAGCATGGGGCTGGAATACCTGGGAACGCACTTTGGCCAGGAGGCGGTGGAGGCGTATTTGCGCCGCTTTGCCCGCAATTATTATGCGCCGCTGATCGAGTCCATCCGCAAAGACGGCCTAGCGCCCCTGGGCGAGCAGATTCGCGAAACGTACCGCGCGGAAGAGGCGGAGGACGTTGCCCACATCGCCCTGGAGGGCGACAACCTGCGCGTGCGCATCGACGCCTGTCCGGCGGTCGCCTACCTGCGCGCGCAGGGCTGGACGCCCTCAACGTGGTTCGGCGAAAGCACGCGCGTGGTCATGGACGAGATCGCCCGGCAGACCGGCCTGGATTTTGTCATGTCCAGCTATGCCCCGGAGACCGGGGCGGCGGAATACGCCTTTGCAAAGCGGCCCTGAACGGCGCCCGCAAGGGAACGCCCCGGGAAACGGACGCGCTTTGCCTGGCCCAGGTACGACGTGGCGCGCCCCAACGCCTCCCGCCGCGAAAAGCGCGATGGGAGGCGCTTTGTTTCGATCCGGAAGCGCGGCGGCAGAACGGGCGCGCGGCATTTGGCCGCGCCGCAGAGGGCGGGCGGATGCGCCCGCATGCAGAAAAGGGCTTTTCAAATCGCCGAAAAAAGGGTAATATTAAAGAGCGGAAAACGGGCCGGATGCGTCGCGTTTTTCCAATAAATGCAAAGAAAATCCATTTCATTGGAAGCGTTGATGCGCCAAAACGGCGCAACGGGAACGAAAGGCGAAGGAGGGGTGGAGCCAATGGCGCAGGCTGGGGAGCGCCCGCAGATGCGCAGCCGCGCGCTCAAGCGGTATCTGTTTGCGGCGCTGGTCGCAGTAGAGCTTTTGATGTCGTTTACATTTCTGGGGTATATCCACCTCGAGCCCATTTCCTTAACCATCGCCTATCTGCCGATTCTCATTGCGGGTTGTTTCCTCGGCGTAGGGCAATCGACGGCGATGGGCGCGGTGTTCGGCCTCGCCGGCATGTACAAGGCGTCGGCGTATTATGTCATGCCGCTGGACAAGATATTCTCCCCGTTTTTCAGCGGGTTCCCTCTGGGCAGCTTGTTTTTGAGCGTCGGCACAAGGACGCTGTTTGGCTGGCTTGCGGGCATGCTGTTTGGGCTGGCCGGCAAAACGCGGCATCCCCGGTTCTGGGTCGGGGTGATCGCGACGCTTTCCACGCGGCTTCATTCGCTGCTGGTTTATTCCGCGATGGGCCTTTTCTTTCCGGAGTGGGGACGCGGACCGCTTGACGCCCTGCGCATGGATGCGGGCGACGCGGCGCTGTCGCTTGTCTGCCTGCTTGTCATCGAGGGGCTGCTGGTTCTGCGGCGATGGGGAAGGTTCGCCGGTTTTGGCGCGTACCTGGAGCAGAAGGGCGGCGAGGGAAGGAAGCCGGGCAGACTGCATTGGGCGTGGCTGGTTTTTCTGGGCTGCGTTTTTCTGACGGCTGCGGCTTCCACGTTTTATTTCGCCCAGCGCATGGCCTACATGCTGGAAGCGCATGGGCTTTCGCTTCCCGAGACGGCGGAACACGACCTGCTGCATCTGCAGGCGCAGGCGCTGTTTGCCACGCTGGCGTTGAGCTTTTTCCTGTCGGTATGTCTGCTTGTGCTTTATCGCTATTTTGGCTATCGCGAATACTTCGGCCAGATGGACGCCCTGACCGGGGTCATGGGCCGCAAAATGTTCAACCACAGCTGTACGCAAAGCCTTGGAAGCGGGAACATTTCTCCGCAGGGCGGCTGGTTTCTGTTCGTGGATGTAGACTATTTCAAGTCCATCAACGACACGCTGGGGCATCCTGCTGGCGACCAGGTTTTGAAAAAAGTGGCGCAGACGCTGCAAACGGCGTTTTCCGATCATGGCAGCGTGGGCAGAATGGGCGGCGACGAATTCGCGCTGCTTCTGCCGGGCCCCGTAACGCAGAGCGAACTGCGCGGGAAGCTGGATCGCTTTCTGGACGAGATTTCCGGCATACTGGCCGAGCCGGAGAAGGTGACCTGCAGCATTGGCGCCTGCCGGTTTACACTTCCCCAGGAATTGCAGAAGCTCTATGAGCAGACCGACCGCCTTCTCTACGCCGCCAAGCAAAAGGGGCGCGCCTGCTACCTTTTGGGCGAGATGGAAGGCAAAGAGGCGCGCCTGCTCGACGACTAGGCCAATGCGGAGCGCCCCCGGCCGCATACAGGCGGGCAGTGATCGCCAAAGGCCGCAGTGCGGCGAATGCATTTTGGCTGCGAGGGCGTAGATGCCCCGCATGGCGGATCTGTCAGCGTCAGACACTTCTTTCTCCTGCAAAGGCGCGGGGCGCATGGGGCAGGCATGGACTGGGGCGCGCGGCAGGGGATGGACGGGCTCAAAGATCGTCGGCGTCCTGTGTCGGCTGCTCCCCCGGGTCGCACACGACGCCGGTGTAGCTGCCCTGCGGGTCGGTTTTTGCCGAGCGCATGTCCGTCAGCGCCATGGCCGTTCGCGTGGGCGCGGTTTTGTGGGGCCGCTTTTTTGCGCGTTTCATGGCCGTTCCTCCTTTAAGCGATTCTCTCTCCAGTTTTCCCGCGCTCTTTGCGCATATGCGGCGAAATCGACGAAATCTGCGGGGCTGGCAAAGCAACCAAAGCGACGGCGCTTTGCGTGCGCGAAGGAAGCCCTGCCCGGGTTCGGCGCATGGCCGGCATTGCCGCATGGAGAAATGTGCGCCCCGAACGCGCGAACGGCGCTTTGCGGCGCGGTGGAAACGCGGCCGCGCGATCTCCTCCGGCGCGAGATTCGTCCTTCGCGCGTTGGAACGTTGCGCCGCCATGCGCGCTTTTTCGCGCCGGCCATGCGCGGCGCAGCTTCCTGGACGCCGTGTCCGTCCGGCGGCGAGGGACCGGTTTGCTGAACGCGGCGTTCTTTCGCCTCCTGTGCAGACAATGTTGCTCCCCTTTTGAAAGGCGTCGCCGCGCGCGGGCGGCGTTTTGAAATTTCGCCCGCTGAGCAAGGCGCTTGTCCGCGCGATTGCGCAGGCGGATCGCGCAAAAGGCGGCGTTGCGCATATGGCCGCCGACGCGCAAGCGGCGCCTTTCCCCAAAACGCAACCGCGCCCGATCGGTTTTCGCGATCGGGCGCGGTCAAAAGAGAGATCAGGCTTCCAGGCCAAAGAGCGCTACGGCGTTGCCGCGCCAGATGCGTCCGGCGATGTCGCAGGCTTCCTCGCGGGAGAGATAGCCCTCGACGTGCATCTGCGCGAGCGTTTCCGAAGCCACGCGGCGGAAGGCCAGCGTCGCGCCATAGCTCTCCTCGGACGTCCAGGTGTCGCAGCCCCACAGCAACCGGCTCGCGCCGCCCACCTCCAGCGCCTCGCGCAAAAAGCGCTTCGCCGCGGAGGTGCTGATCAACGGCAGCCAGCACAGGTCGGCATAGACGTTTGCGTAATTGTGCAAAAGCCCCAGCAAATCGTCCATCCACGGGTAACCGCCGTGGAAAAGATCAAAGCGCAACTGCGGCAACGCTTCAATCAGGGGCCGCAGGCAAAGGGGCGAGGCGTCCTCCATTCGCCCCAGACCGGTATGGAACTGCACCACCATGCCGTTTTCTCCGGCCAAGCGGCAGATATAGTAGACCATATAGCTGTAAAAATTGTGGTAGGCTTCCGGGCTGGGACGCTCCTGGCCATAGGCCGCGGCGGCGCGCGCCTTGTCAAAATTGTCGATGCGGTTGCCCTCGTCGTAGGCGATGGCGAATTTGAGAATGCGGTATTGAAGCACATGGGCCTTCACCGCCTCCAGATAGCCCTCAAAATCCCGGGCGTAGACGTCGGGCAGGAACATCGAAGGGTTGTTGCCGTTGTGGTCGCGACGGCTTGCGCAGTTGCATACGGCGAACATGTTGCAGCGCAGCACCGGCACAAAGCGGCTGCCGACGCTGTCCACACGGCCCGGATGCGCATAGTTGTCCAGCAGCACCCGGTCGTAGCGACAGTTTTCCTCCAAAATGCGCAAATGATGCGCGCCATCGCGATAGGCGTCGGCAATGGCTGCGTTCAATTTTGGAAGGGTTTCCGCCGTCACCGGCAGGCCATAGAGGCGTTCGACGGCCGTCTGCAACCAGTAAAAATAGCTGTTGCAGCAATTGCGGCGGAGAAATTCCGCAACGTCGCGGTCGTCGGCGGGGTAGTGGTCCATCCAGTCGCAATAGCTGTGATCATAGAGAAATTTGAGATTTACGCCGGCAAACTGGGCGTCGGCGAGGTGATGGGAATGCGTGTCGATCCCGCGCAGACCGTCGAGGTGGCGCAAAACCGCTTCCCGGCAGTCGTTCCAGGCCTCGAACGCGGCAGGGGACAGGGGCGCTGCGGAGCAAGGCGATTGCTGCATACATATCCTCCTTTGGGCAAACGTTTGAAAACGGCGGCGCATCGCCGCCACGACAGATATTATAGCGCCCGAGCGCCGGTTTTTCAATCCCGGCGCGGAAGAGCGCAGGCGGCGGGAAGGGCGACGGCGCGCATGTTTCGGCGCTCCCCTGTCCAGGCCGCGGAATGGAAGCCGCTTTCGTGAGAGCGCGAAAGCGGCAAATGCCCAAAGCTTCGAAGCGAGGACTGGCTGTAAGCCGCGCGCGAAAGCGGGGGATGGCGCGGGCTCCTTCCGCAGCAAAAGCCGGCCGGAGCGCTTGCGCGGCGACGCTTTAACGTTCTCCGCCTGTTGCGCCGGTCGGGAATGTGCTATAATGGCGCGGAGGCCATATCGCGCGACAGGGTTTCCCGCCGCTGAACGGGAGGAGAAAGGCGTTGTTTATGCAGGCAAAAACCGGCGCGCCGCAGGAAATACAGGTGCGCGGCGCGAGAGTGCACAATCTGAAAAATATCGACGTGAATATACCGCTGCATCAGGTCGTCGGCATTGCCGGCGTTTCCGGTTCGGGGAAATCCTCGCTGGCGCTGGGCGTGCTCTACGCCGAGGGCTCGCGGCGCTATCTGGAGGCGCTTTCCACCTATACGCGCCGGCGCATGACGCAATCGGCCAGGGCCGATGTGGACGAAGTGCTCTATATCCCCGCTTCGCTGGCGCTGCACCAGCGGCCCGGCGTTCCCGGCATCCGCAGCACCTTCGGCACGGGAACGGAGCTTTTAAACAGCCTGCGGCTGATGTATTCGCGCCTGGCAAACCACGTCTGCCCCAACGGCCACGAACAGGCGCCAACCCTGGCCGTGGCGGCGGGAAAACCGCTGACCTGTCCGGTGTGCGGCGCGGAATTTTTCCCGCCTGCGGCCGAGGAACTGGCCTTCAACAGCCAGGGCGCCTGCCGCACCTGCGGCGGCACGGGCGTGGTGCGCGCCGTGGATCGTTCGACGCTGGTGCCCGATGAATCGCTTACCATCGACCAGGGCGCTGTGGCCCCATGGAACACGCTGATGTGGTCGCTGATGACGGACGTCTGCCGCGCCATGGGCGTGCGCACGGACGTGCCCTTCCGCGATTTGACCGAGCGGGAAAAGGACATCGTCTACAACGGCCCGGCGGAGAAAAAACACATCTTCTACCACGCAAAAAACAGCAACCAGGCGGGAGAACTGGACTTTACCTACTTCAACGCCGTCTACACCGTAGAGAACGCGCTTTCCAAGGTCAAGGACGAAAAGGGCATGAAGCGCGTGGAAAAGTTTCTCAGGGAGGACGTCTGTCCGGATTGCGGCGGCACGCGCCTTTCCGCGGCGGCGCGCGCGCCGAAGCTGCGCGGCATCGGCCTGGACGCGGCCTGTCAAATGACGCTGCGCGCGCTGGTGGAGTGGGTAAAGGGCGTGCCGGCCTCGCTGCCGGAGATGATGCGGCCCATGGCGGAGAGCATCTGCGCCTCGTTTCAGACCGTGGCCCGGCGCCTGATGGAACTGGGGCTGGGCTATCTCACGCTCGATCGCGCCGCCGCAACGCTTTCCACCGGGGAACGCCAGCGCATGCAGTTGGCCCGCGCCGTGCGCAACCGCACAACAGGCGTGCTTTATGTGCTGGACGAGCCGTCCATCGGCCTGCATCCCGCCAACATCGTCGGCCTGACCGCCGTGGTGCGCGATCTGGCGGCGGACGGCAATTCCGTGCTGCTGGTGGATCACGACGTGGAAATCCTTTCCAAAGCGGACTGGCTCGTCGAAATGGGGCCTGGCGCGGGCGCGTCGGGCGGGCGCGTGGTGGCGCAGGGCACGGTCGCCGACCTCGTCGCCGACGCGCGCTCCGTCATCGGGCCGTTTCTCTCCGGGGCACGCAGCCGGCGGTTGCGGCCGTGCGTGGACGCGGAGGCGATGTTCGCACACGGCCGCCTGCGCCTGGAAACGGCGGATATCCACACCGTCCGCCCGCTCAGGGTAGATTTCCCCAGGGGCAGGCTGATCGCCGTGACGGGCGTTTCCGGGTCGGGCAAAACTACGCTGATTCTGGAAAGCTTCATTCCGGCGCTGGAAGCGCGCATTGCCGGCGGGAAACCGCCCGCGCATGTGCGCTCCATCGAGGCGGAGGGCGTCGCCCGCGTGCGGCTGATCGACGCAACGCCCATCGGAATCAATGTGCGATCCACAGTGGCGACTTACGCCAACGTTCACGATGAATTGCGCAAGATTTTCGCGCGCGGCGAAGATGCGCGCCGCTTAGGCTTCAAGGCGGGCGATTTTTCCTACAATACGGGCGCGCTGCGCTGCCCGACCTGCGATGGCACGGGCGTGATCAGCCTGGACGTGCAGTTTTTGCCGGATGTGGACATTCCCTGCCCGGAGTGCCGCGGTTCCCGCTATGGGCGCGACGCCGGCCGCATAAAGCATCGCAACAAGGCGGGGCGGGCCTATTCGCTGCCGGAACTGATGGCGATGGATATTGATGCCGCCCTGGAGGCATGCGCCGGCATGAACCTCGTCCAGCAGCGGCTGCGCGTGTTGCAGAGCCTGGGGCTGGGCTATCTCACCCTGGGCGAAGCCACGCCCAGCCTTTCGGGCGGCGAGGCGCAGCGCCTGAAGCTGGCCAGCGAAATGGGCCGCGGGCAGGCGGACGCTGTGTTTGTATTTGACGAGCCGACCATCGGGCTGCACCCGTTGGATGTGCGCACGCTGTTGGGCGTGTTTGACACGCTGGTGGAGAATGGCGCGACGGTGGTCGTCATTGAGCACGACCTGGATGTGATCCGCAACGCCGATTATGTGATCGACATGGGCCCCGGCGGCGGCGACGAGGGCGGCCGCATCGTCGCCGTTGGAACGCCCGAGCAGATCGCGCGCGATCCGCGCAGCGTCACAGGACGGTTTCTGCGTTGAAGCGCGGTGCCGGGAGAGCCCGTGCGGAGCGCTTTCGTCGCCTGTGCGCCAGGGAATGGTAGCGCCTTCGCCGGAAACGGGCGCGAGCAACGTACAGCGCCCGAAACGGTCAGGCCGCCGGGCGCGCTGTTTTTGCGGGAGAGAGGGAAACGGAGCGCATTGGGCGGGGACGTTCGACAAGCGCAGGGGATTGCGCGCCGCGTTTGTCGAGGCATGCGCACAGATCGCCCTGAGAAAGCGAGAACGCGCCGGCGCGGCGGCCGACCATTGCCCGCCCAAAGGGAAGGCAACCGCGCGGGGTCCTGCAAAATCCGCACGGCGGTACGGGAAAATTTCTGCGCCGAGGCGCGAAACGGGTGCGTCTGGCCACCTGCGGACCGGCTCCAAAGGCCGAGCGCCGGGGAATGCAACAGGCGCGCTCTCCTGCCTGCGGGGTCCTGCAAAATCCGCACGGCGGTACGGGGAAACTTCTGCGCTGAAGCGCGAAACGGGCGCGTCGGGCCACCTGCGGACCGGTTCCAGGCGCCGAGCGCCCGGGAATGCAAAAGCGCGCTCTCCTGTCTGTGAGAAAAGGGAAAGCCCGTTCCCGGCCAAAGGCCGAAGCGCAAACAACAGCGCGCCCAAGCGGTTAAGCCGCTGGGCGCGCTGCCTAAATGGATTACGCTTCGGGGAATACGGCCGGGAGGAGTTGCCGCAGATAGTCGAGCAGTTCCTCTTCGCTTAGATACAGATCCTCGGTAAAGGCGGCCAGGCCCTCTTCGTCCAGGCCGGCTTCGCTTTCGCCGCTGACGCGGACGCGCAGGAGGATCGAATAATCGTCGTTCAGATCCGAACTGGTGAAGGCGGTCAGCGTTTGTTCGCAGACATAGGGCTCCGCCGGTTCCTCTTCGGTTGCATCCGCCGGTTCCTCTTCGGCGGTTGCATCCGCCCCTTCGGTTTCGGCTGTCGTTTCGGTCGAGGCGATTTCCGGCGCGGCGGTAGCGTCCTGCGTCGCTTCGGGCTCGATTTCCGCCGTGGCGTCGGCGACGGGCGCGGCGCTCGCCGTCGCATCCGTCGAGCCATCCTCGGTGGTTTCCGCTACAGGATGGCCCTCGCGTTGGGTGATCAGGTAGTAGAAATGACGCCCGTCAATGTCGATTTCCTGAATGCCTTCTCCAGCGCTGCCGAGCACCATGGTGCTGCTCATGGAACTGATGTAGGAGGTCTGCGCCATGGAGACCGGCGTTTTGGCGCCCGGCGCGACGTACAGGTATTCCACATCGGAGGCCTCATCCTCGGGGTAGTAATAGAACGAGGCGTAGGTCGTGCCCAGGCTGTCGGTGCGCTCGCGCGTATAGCCCTCCAGTTCGCCGACTTCGCCGATCTTGAAGTACTTGGGCTCGTCCTTTGAACCGGCGTTGACGATCAGGCTGCTGTCAAGGTTTTCCGTCTGGACGACGCCATCGACCACGTCGAGCGAACCGTCGTCGTAGAGCAGAGAGCCAAGGATCAGCGCCAGGGCGATCGCCGCAACGATGATCACCAGATAAATGATCTCCTTTTTGGTCAGAAACGGCCGTTTTTTCTCTGTCTTGCGATAGCCCTTGGAGCGGGCGGAAGTCTTGGCTTTTTTGGCCATGCGAATCAGTCCTTTCCCGGATTTGCAGAAGATGTCGGGCGCGGCGTCCCGGCAATGGGAAAGCCAGCGCCTCGGCAGAGAAGCGCTGGCTTTCGGGCCGTCGGAGCGTCCGTTGCGGCGCTTTGCTTAGAAGCGGTTCTGACGGTTGGCTTCGAAGCAGGCGCGGCAGTAGACCGGACGATCCCCGCGGGGCTGGAAGGGAACCTGCGTGGGCTGGCCGCAGCCGTCGCAGATCACATCGTACATTTGACGCTCGCCACGGGCGCCGCCATTGTTCTGGCGACGGGCGGCACGGCAGGCCGGGCAACGGCCGGGCTCGTTCTGGAAGCCCTTCTCGGCGTAGAACTGCTGCTCAGAAGCGGTGAACACGAACTCCGCGCCGCACTCACGGCAAACCAACGTCTTGTCCTCAAACATGGAAAAAAACCCTCCTACATTGTGTGTGCCCATACGATGACCTGTCTTGATGCCGAGTCCTGTCATCGGTAGGGGTACCAACGGAGGGATACGGTTTCGAAGATCGTTCGATCGGGGCTGGACGTATTATAGCATAACAGACGCGGAAAGTACAGCTTTTTTTAAAATTTTTCACACATTATTTTTCGACGACCTTGCCTGCAGACGTTGCGCGCGGACGCGGCGTGCCGGCGCGATGCGCAAACTGACGGACGCCTCGCCCTACGGACGATGCGCGCGTGGGCGCGGCGAATCCCGTTCTCTGCCGCTACAGACGATGCGCGCGTGGGCGCGGCTCTGTTCAAAAAGCGCCGCCGCGCCGTCCCTGGCGGTGATCAGAACATTTTTCGCCGGAAGCTGCGGGCCTGCGCGCCTTTTGCGAACAAGCCATGCGATGGCGCGCAGACGAGGGACGGGCCGCGACGCCTTGCGCGAGCGTTTTTCGATGGGGGCGCAACGGCGGCGTTCCGCCCCAATTTCGCCCCGCGCCGAAGGCGGGACGCTGGGGCGCATTCCGGGATGCCTGTCCTTCCGAGCGGGCGGCAGAGGTGGGACGAGCAGACGCCATGGCGCGAGGAACGGAATCGCGACGCGTCTGCAAGCGGGGCTCAAACGCGTCGCGATTTGCCGGGAGCATTCGTCGCGCGCCGGACAACGCCAACGCGGCCGCCTGGACGGGGCGGCGCGCTGTCAAGGGAAAGCGCTGTCCCGGGGAAGGGGGAAGATGCGCAGTTCGGGAGGGCGGGAACGCCCGAAGCATGCTTGCGACGCGCACCATGCTCCCGTTCGCTGCGCCGTCAACGGCCGAGGAATTGTTCGCGAATGCAGCGGCGCCTGGCCGACGCGCTCAAAATGCGCCGCATAGCGGCCGCGCGGGCGCGGAAGGGAAGCTGATGGCATCTGCGCAAGCCTCTCCGGCAGGGCCATAGCGGCCGCGTGGGCGCGGAAGGAAAATGCGCGGGCGTTCGATGCATGGAACGCCCGCGCGGGATGTTTTCAAGGGGCCTATGGCTCGACGGCGTTCTGCGCCGCGTCCGCCGCAGCGGCGGGATGAACGTCCGCCTGCATGTCCGACGCATTCTTCGGCGCGGCGCTTTCAAACGCCTCGCCATCAAGCGGCTGTCGCGTCTCGTCGGACGCCGCCTGCGCCTCGGGAGCGGCTGCCTCCTCCGCTTTTGCGCGCCGCCTTTCGCGGGCGGAGCGCTCCTTGCGGGGACGTTCGGCCTTCTTTTTGGCGCTTTCCGCGTCGTCCTTGAGCTTTTCGAAGAACTGATCGGTGGAGAGGTTTTTCGGCGCTTTTTGATGCGGATAGCGCTTGCGCTTGCTCTGCTCGTCCTCGTTTTTTTCCTGCGGCTCAGGCGGCGCTTCAACGCGGCGCGCTCGCGGCTTGGGGGCCTCGCGCACGGCGGCGGAATCTTCGGGGCCGGGGCGGCGCACCTCGGAAATGGCGTATTCGCGCACATCGAAGGTGTCGTCGGTCTTGATGCGCACTTTGACGCGCTCGCGAATGGCGTTGATTTCGGCGATCACGCCTACGCCGTCGGGGGTAACGATGTCCTTTCCGACCTTCGGAAGCTTTTTGAGCGTCTGTTCGTAGTATTCCTGTTCGTACTTCAGGCAGCACATCAGCCGGCCGCACAGGCCGGAGATTTTCGTGGGGTTGAGGGAAAGGTTCTGCTCCTTGGCCATTTTGATGGACACGGGCTGGAAATCGCCCAGAAAGGTGCCGCAGCAAATGGGGCGGCCGCACGAGCCGAGGCCGCCGAGCATCTTCGCCTCGTCGCGCACGCCGATCTGCCGAAGCTCGATGCGCATTTTGAACACGCTGGCCAGATCCTTGACCAACTCGCGAAAGTCCACGCGGCCGTTGGCGGTGAAATAGAAGATGATCTTGGAATTGTCGAAGGTGTATTCGACGCTGACCAGCTTCATTTCCAGCTTGTGTTTGGCCACTTTTTCCTGGCAGATGCGGAACGCTTCTTCCTCGCGGTTTGCGTTGTATTCCGCGCGCCGCACGTCCTCCTCGGTGGCGATGCGAACCACCTTTTTCAGCGGGGCCACGATTTGTTCGTCGGCCACTTCGCGCGCGCCGGTAACGACTTCGCCGAACTCCACGCCCCGCGCCGTTTCCACCACCACGCTGTCGCCCGGGCGGGGCCAGACCTCGCAGGGGTCGAAATAATATACTTTGCCGGCTTTTTTGAACCGGACGCCGATCACTGTCGCCATTTGGTTTCCTCCTGTTGATTTATGGCATCGCGCGGCCCTCGCGGGGAGCGGCCGCGCGCGATTTGCGCTGTTATGCGTCGTTTTGCCTGCGAGCCGCTTTCGTTGTAAGGGAAAGGAGCGTCGCATCCAAAACATTGGGCCAGGAGACGTTGGCAAAGAGCATTCGCCGCGCCTCCATTGCCGCCAGCATCATGGCGCCGCCGTCCAAGCGCACGCGCTGAAGCTCTTCGCGCGCAAAGGCCTCCGGTTCCGCGCCGTTTTGCAGGGCCATGCGGTCGCGCCCAAGGGTTTCGAAGATTTCCAGAAGGTCCTCCTGCCGCTCGCGCTCTTCGTAAAACGGCGCGGCGGCCTCCGCCACCGAGGCGGGACCGTCCAGCGCGGCCAGGGCGTCCAGCGCGCGCTCTGTCAAGGCTGTAAAGCCTTCGTCCGCCTCCATTTCCAGCGCCCGTCCCACCGAGCCATGGGCAAGTCCGGCCAAGCGCAGCGCGCGCGACGGCTCCACCCCGCGCCGCGCAAGCACGGCCGCGCAGGCCTCCCGCGTCAGCGGCGGCACGCGCACCAGCCTCAGCCGCGATCGAACCGTGCCGAGCAGCGCGCCCGGCGAGTCCGTCAACAGGAAAAACACCGTGTCCTCCGGCGGGCTTTCCAGCGTTTTGAGCAGGGCGTTTTGCGCGCTGGGCGTCATTTTGTCGGCGCGTTCGACAATGGCGATGTGCCAACCACCCTCATAGGGGCGGCGGGACAGGTAGTCGATCAATTCGCGCACATCCTCCACGCCGATGGAACGGCCTTTGGGCGCGAGCACGCGCACGTCAGGATGCGTGCCGGCCGCAAAGCGCTTGCAGGACGGACAAAGGCCGCAGGGGCGATTCTGCGGCTCGGCTTCGCACACAAGCCCCCCGGCAAGGCGCCGCGCCAGCGTTCGCTTGCCGCAGCCGCGTCCGCCGGCCAAAAGATAGGCATGCACAATGCGCCCGGCTCGTACCGAACGCATCAGATGTTCAATTTCCGGGCCGCGGCCCTCAAATTCCTCCAACAACCGTGCAAACGCCTTTCTGTGCCGACCGTGCGGCGTTGGCCGCCGACGCCGGATATCCACGCCGCGCATGGGAAAGAAGCGGCCGCTTTCCGGAGCGATCCGCACCCGGCGCAGACGCGCTGCCTGCGCCGGGCAACGGTTCGCCCGGCAAGGAACGCCTCGCGGGGCGCGTTTTCAGATTTTCACGAATTTTTCCACGTTGAGCACGAACACCGTCGCGCCGCCGACCACGACCTCGATCGGGTACGGCGCGTACACGCCGGCCGCGCTGGCCATCGGCGAGGGGGAAGTGGCGATCTGCTTTCTGCTTTTGCAGATTTTTTCGATGACTTCCATTGCGCCGTCGAAACGGTCGTCTTCAACGCCAGCAAGCAGCGTGGTGTTGCCGGAACGCAGGAAACCGCCGGTGGTCGCCAGTTTGGTTACGCTGTAACCCGCCTCCATCAGACTGCGGATCAGGCGAGCGGAGTCCTCGTCCTGAACGATGGCAATAATCAGCTTCATAGCGTTTCCCTCCTTTTTACATTTCCGCCTCTCTATTATACAACAAAACGCGCGCAGAAGCAAGCGCGCGTTCACATGGAAGGCAAAGCCTGCGCCAAGCGAGGGCGTTTGTGGCCCGGGCGCGGATCAGGCGCTTTTTTTCACGGCCACTTTGTCGGCCACCAGGGCGATGAATTCGCCATTGGTGGGTTTGTCGTCCGGGGAGAGCACTTTGTAGCCGTACATGCTGTTGACCGAATCGAGCCGGCCGCGGCTCCAGGCCACGTCGATGGCGTGGCGCATGGCGCGTTCGACCTTGCTGGCGGTGGTGTCGAACTTCCGCGCGATGCCCGGATAGAGTTCCTTGGTTATGCGGTTGATGATTTCCGGAGAGGCCAGCACCATGCGCACAGCCTCGCGCAGATAGTGATAGCCCTTGATGTGCGCGGGAATGCCGATGGTCAGAAACAGGTTGGTGATTTTTTCATCCACGTCTGCGGCGGCGTTTTCGCGCGCGGCGGGAATTTCGGCGATGGAGGCCTCGTCAAACGCGGAGGCGACTTCGCGGATGCGGTTGGCCAACAGGCGCGCGTCAAATGGCTTGACCATGTAATAGCTCGCCCCCAGTTTGACCGCGCGCAGAATGAAATCGTCGCGCGAAAGGCCGGTGAGCACGATCACGCGGGGACGTTCTTCTTCCGGAAGCTCCAAAAGCTCTTCCAGAATGCGAAAACCGTCGCGCCGGGGCATGATGATATCCGTTACCAGCACGTCCGGCCTGTGCGCGCGTACCGCCTCCGCGACGCGCGCGCCGTCGGAAACCGTTTTGACCAATTCGATATCCGGCGTTTCGGCAAAATAGTCTGTCAGAAGGCGGAGAACGCTGAGATTGTCGTCCGCTACGATCACGCGAATTTTTTCCATTCCAAGTGCGCCCCTTTCGCATACGGCAGGTGTTGGTATACTATACGCACGCTACACGGCCAATATGCGAAAAAAGCGCTCAACGCGCGATTTTTCTGCCCTTCGTGCGCCGCTATCTGCGCAGAGCGTCGATCAACTGGCGGACAAGGCGCTCGTTTTCCGCCGTCAGGCCGGTAATGTCGATCGTCGTCTTTTGCTTGATGCCCAGCAGATAGTCCGATGAAACGCCAAATACCGATGTAATGCGGATGAGAATGTCGTAAGACGGATAGCGCAGGGACGTCTCATAGGCGCTGACGACGCTTTTGGTCACGCCCAGGCGCGTGGAAAGCTGTTCCTGCGTCCAGCCTTTGCCGACGCGCAGCGCGCGCAGTTTGTTGCCAAAATCAACCAATGCATAACACCTCGCTACGATTAGCATACATTTGTTAAGGATTTAATTGGTGGATTTTATCACTCCAATAGTTGACTTTTGGCAACAAGAAGAGTATAATTACATATCAAAGACGGATCTAGAAACTGGGTGACAACTATGCAAAAGAAACATGTAACCTTTGGGGGAAACGGCCCGCAGTCGGCGCGTTTGAGATGCTGCGATTCCGGTACGGAGACGGGTGACGGCGCCTGCAGCGTTGGGAAAAACGGGGCGCGCAAGGGGGATATGCTCGACGCGGAGGCGGAAAGGCTGGAATGCTTTGTGTCCGATATGCGCCTTCATCCGGATCTGCGCGCGAAGGCGCTTGCGCATATGTTGAGCGTTGAGGACGCGCGTTATTCGCTCGGACAGTGGCAGGATGCGTCGGATTACCTTCTGGACGGCTGGCACGGCGCGACGGTTGCCGAAATCAAACGCCGCATCGCCGCCTATTTGAAGGAAAACGGCGCAGAAGCGTAGCGGGCGGAAAAAACGGCGCGCAAAAGCCGGATACATCGCGGTCGCCAGCCTTGAGAGGCGGGAAACATTGCTTTCACACGAACGGTGAAAGCTTTTTTGTTTGCCCGCAAGGACGGCGCGCCCTGAGGCGATGCGGCGGCCAGGCACAAAGGAGCCGCCTGCGCAGGCAGCGGAACGCTACGAAGATGCCGGCAGATGTGTTAAGCGCCGGGCGTGCGCTTGCAAAATGGGGCCGGAAAGAGCCTCGCTGCGGAAAGCGCGGCGCATACAGAAGAAAGGCCCGGACATGAAATGGCGCAACCTTCGCCGCCGCGCAGAGCCAACGGAAAAAGCCGCCACGGGGCGGACGAAGCCTTCGCCGCCTAACCGGATGCGGCGCAGCGGAAGGAGATGGGGGAACGCACGGCACGGGACGGGCGCGACGCGTTTGTGCGGCCCTTCTGGCCGGGCGCAGATTGGAATCGCCCTGGCGCGGGCGGCTGCGGCTTCACCCGCGTTGGCCTTCCCGTCAGGTCATGGGCGAACCGACCGGCAAGGAGACGTTTTTTGCTGCCGCGCGACGCTGGCGACGATCGCGCCGCGCCATGCGGCGAAGCGGAGACCTGCGCTGCCGTTCACAAGGGGTTATCTGTTTTTCCAACGCGCGATGGCGGCGAGAAATTCGTCGCCGTAGTTGCGCAGTTTGGCTTCGCCCACGCCGGGAACGCGCAGAAATTGCGCCGGCGTTTCCGGCAGCATGGCGCACATATAGCGCAGCGTGGCGTCGGAAAAGACCATGTAGGCGGGCACGCCGCGCCTTTCGGCGATGCGCTGGCGCAGCGCGCGCAAAACGCCGAACAGATCGGCGTTGTCGCCCTGCCGCGCGGCGGTCCTTTTGCGCGGTGCAGGCGCTTCCGCCTCCTCCGCGTGCGCGCGCAGCAGCACGGGTTCGCCCGCAAGCGCCTCTTGCGCGCGCGGCCCGAGGCGCACCACGGCGTATTTGCCGCCCGAGGAGGCGAGATAGCCGCGCTCGATCATTTCGTCGATTGTCTCAGCCAGTTCGCGCCGCGATACGCCGCGCAGCGCGCCGTAATGGGGCGAACGATCCAGCCTGGCGGCGAGCAGGCGCTGCTCCCTGCTGCCCAGCAGCGTCGAGCGGATCAGCCGCGCGCCGACGCGGCCGTTGATGTCCCGAACGCAGCGCAACACCGGCAAAGCCAGATGGGAAGCGTCCGCCAACTGTTCCGGCTGCAGGCAGTTGCCGCAGGCGCCGCACGTCTCCGGCGCGGTTTCGCCAAAATAGCGCAAAATATGGGCGCGCAGGCATTTTCCGGTCTGGCAATAGGCGGTCATCTGCTCCAGTCGCTCCCAGGCGGCGCGCCGGGCCTCGGCGAGCATCTCGCCGTCCAGGCCGCTTTCCTCGCCCATTTTGTCGATGAAAAAACGCTGCGTCGTCACGTCGGATTTGCCAAAGAGCAGCACGCAGTCCGCCGCGTCGCCATCGCGGCCGGCGCGGCCGGCCTCCTGGTAATAGCTTTCCAGGTCCTTGGGCATGTTGTAATGCACGACGAAGCGCACGTCGGCCTTGTCGATGCCCATGCCGAAGGCGTTGGTGGCCACCATGACCGGGGCGCGGTCGTAGGTGAAATCCTCCTGGTTTTCGCGGCGTTCGGCGTCGCTGAGGCCGGCGTGATAGCGCGTAGCGGCGACGCCGCGCGCGCGCAGCGCTTCACAGACCGTTTCCACCGTTTTGCGCGTGGCGCAGTAAACGATGCCGCTTTGCCCCGCATGCGCGTCCAGCACGCGAAAAAGCGCCGCCATGCGCTCGCGCGGGCGCTCTACAAAAAAGCGCAAATTGGGGCGATCGAAGCCCGTTACCAGCGAAAAAGGCTGGCGCAGGCGCAAAAGGCGCGCAATGTCCTCGCGCACGCGGCGCGTGGCCGTCGCCGTAAAGGCGCACAGAACCGGCCGCCGCGGCAGGGCGGCGATAAATTCGGGAATATCCAGGTAGCTGGGGCGAAAATCCTGTCCCCATTGCGAGATGCAGTGCGCCTCATCGACTGCGACAAGGGAAATGGAAAGCGTGCGGCACAGGTGCAAGAAGCGCGGCGTCAGCAGGCGCTCCGGGGCGACGTAAATGATTTTGTAGCGTTCCCCGGCGACGCGGGCCAGCGCCGCGTCCATCTGCCGTTCGGAAAGAGAACTGTTGAGAAAGGCCGCCGCTACGCCCGCCTGCCGCAGCGCCGCCACCTGATCCTTCATCAGAGAGATCAGCGGCGAGATCACCAGCGCGCAGCCCGGCAGCGCCAGGGCCGGCACCTGATAACAGATGGATTTGCCCGAGCCTGTAGGCATCACGCCCAACACGTCGCGCCCGGCGAGGATGGCTTCGATGACCTCCTTCTGCCCGGTTCGGAAGCGCTCATAGCCGAACACGCGTTTGAGCACGGCTTCGGGAGATTCGGCGGCGGCAGCGGCCGCGCTTTTGGGAGGAGTTTGCGAGAAAGGCGCATGCATTTGCGCCGGATCGAAGGCGGCGAACGCATCCTCCGGCGGCGGTTCGGGCAGCGGCGGCTCGAAAGAGGACGCGCCGCCATGGAAAGGAAGCGGCGCGCAAACGGCGGCCTGCGCGGGCGCGTCCGAGCATGCGCCTTTGCCGCCGGCATCCTCACGCCCGGCGCATCCGGCTGCGGGGGAATGGGCAGAGAGAAGTCCTGCGCCGGCGGCGTCTGCGCCCTCCATGGGCGCGGCGGAAGATGCGTCGCCGGCATGTTCCGCAGATACAGCAGGAGATGCGTCGCCGGCATGCTCGACAGGCGAAGCAAAAGAATTTTCGCGCGATGCGGACGTGGCTTCCGCGGGCGAGGCGGCGAGGCTATCGGCATGTCCCGTAGGCACGGCGGAAGATATGTCGCCGGTATGTTCTACAGATACGGCGGAGGCGGCGCTGCCGGCATGTCCCGCGGGCGCGACGGAAGATGCGTCGCCGGCATGCTCGACTGGCGCGGCGTCAGAGTCCGTCGCGTCGGGGGCGGGTAACGTCCCGGGGTGCGAACGGGCGACTTCCGGCCCCTGCGCCGGCGCGGCGTCTGCGAGGGGCGCAAAGCGTGGCACGAACGTTTCGCCCGCCTTGGCGGGGGCGTTCCACGAGGAGAGCGGCCGCGCCCACACGCCCTCGCCGTTGGGCGTGTCCGGGCAGGGATAGAGGGCGCGGTAGATCACCAGCGGTTCGTCCGTTTCCGAATGGCGGGCGACGCAGAGAACTTCGTATTCGCCGCCCTTGAAATGGCGGTATCGGCCCTTGCGCGGCAGATCCATCGTCACGCCTCGGCAAATTTGGCCGCGAAGGCCGCGATGCGTTCGGGCAGCAGACGCGGCGGCGGCGCGGCGTTTTCACCCTGAAAGACGCGCCCAACCATTTTGACGATCAGGCGTTCGAGGCCGCGCTGCTTGGCAAGGTCGATCTCGCCGCCCAAGCATTCGCAGACCAGGGCGCGGGCGCGAAGCTGCGCGTCCACGTCCTTTTGCAAAACGGCGTCGGCCTTGTCGGCAAACCCGGCGCAGACAAAGACGCCGAAGCGCTTTTGAAGAAGAACGGGTTGCGCTTCGCGCAGAAATTTGCGCGCGGCCGCGTGCAAGCTGCCCATGCGCACGCTGCCGCCGACGATCACCTGGTCGTACGGCGCGGGATCCGGCGTCTGGGCGCACAGGTCGGCAAGTTCGGCGCCGGGGATGCGATCGGCAAGCATGCGCGCGCATTTTTCGGTGGAGCCCGTCTTGGAGGCGTAGACAATCAGCGTTTTCATGGCGTTTTCCTTTCGCTTGCGTGATGTTACATCACGCTGAAGAGCATTTGGCCGTAGCTGGGATAGGGCCAGTCGGCGGCGGAGACGAGCAGTTCGGCCTCGTCTACCAAGGCGCGCAGCTGCTGCATGGCCGGGAATACGGCCTTGCGGTGATAGCGGGCTTTTTCTTCGTTGCCGCCAGATTCGCCGGCGCGAACGACCGCTTCCTCCAGACGCGCGCAGGCTTCGGCGATGCCGTCGGTGAGCGCGGCGAGCTTTTCGGTCAGCGTCGTTTCAAAATTGCGCTGCAGGCCCATTTCCCGCTTGTGCAGCGCTGTTTGCAGCAGCCGGTCGGTGTAGGCGACGATGGCGGGCAGAATTTCGCGGCGCACCATGTCCAGCATGGTCAGGGCCTCGATGTGGAGAACCTTGGCGTAGTTTTCAAACATGATTTCCCGGCGGGAGGCCAGTTCTTCGCCGGTAAACACGCCGTGGCGCGCGAAAAGTTCGACGTTTTTTGCGTCCGTCAGGTGCGCGATGGCGTCCACGCTGGAACGGTAGTTGCACAGCCCGCGCCTTTCCGCCTCTTCCACCCACTCCGCAGCATAGTTGTTGCCGTTGAAGAGGATGCGCTTGTGGGCGCGAAATTCGCGGCGGATGAGTTTGCCCAGGCGCAGGGCGAAATCGTCGGCCAGTTCCAATTCGTCGGCGTAGTCGCGCAGGGCGTCGGCAACGGCGGTGTTGAGCACGGTATTGGCGTCGGCGATGGAGAAGCTGGAACCGAGCATGCGGAATTCGAACTTGTTGCCGGTGAAGGCAAAGGGCGAGGTGCGATTGCGGTCGGTCGTATCGCGGCGGATGCGCGGAAGCGCCGGCAGGCCCATTTCCAGATAGGGCTTTTCCGCCTGGTAGATCTCCTTGTGGGTGATGGCGTCCACCACGGCGGTCAATTCGTCGCCCAGGAACATGGAAACGATGGCCGGCGGAGCCTCGCTCGCGCCGAGGCGATGGTCGTTGCCCGCCGAGGCGGCGGAGATGCGCAGAAGGTCCTGATGTTCGTCCACGGCGTGCATCACCGCGGCCAGGAAGAGCAAAAACTGCATGTTTTCCGCGGGGGACTTGCCCGGTTCGAGCAGGTTCGCGCCCGTATCCGTGGACAAGGACCAGTTGTTGTGCTTGCCGCTGCCGTTGACGCCGGCGAAGGGTTTTTCATGGAGCAGGCAGACCAGGCCGTGCTTGACGGCGACCTTTTTCATCATCTCCATGGTCAATTGGTTGTGGTCGGTGGCGACGTTGACGTTGGCAAACACCGGCGCCAGTTCATGCTGCGCGGGAGCGGCCTCGTTGTGCTCGGTGCGGGCAAAGACGCCCAGTTTCCACAGTTCTTCGTCCAATTCGCGCATGAAGGCGGAGATGCGCGTTTTCAGCGCGCCGAAGTACTGGTCGTCCATCTCCTGGCCCTTGGCGGGGCGCGCCCCGAAAAGCGTGCGGCCGGTGTATTTCAGGTCGGGCCGGCGCTCGTACACGGCGCGATCGACGAGGAAATACTCCTGCTCCGGGCCGACGGTGGCGTAGACGCGCCGCACGTTTTTGTGGCCGAAGAGGCGCAGGACGCGCAGCGTTTCGCGGTTGAGCGCCTCCATGGAGCGCAAAAGCGGCGTTTTTTTGTCCAGAACGCTTCCGGTATAGGAGTAAAACGCCGTGGGGATACATAGCGTATTGTCCTTGATAAAGGCGTAGCTGGTGGGGTCCCAGGCCGTATAGCCCCGGGCCTCGAAGGTGGCGCGCAAGCCGCCCGAGGGAAAGGACGAGGCGTCCGGTTCGCCCTTGATCAATTCCTTGCCGGAAAAGTCCATGACGATGCTGCACGTCCCGGTGGGGGTGAGGAAGGCGTCGTGTTTTTCGGCGGTGACGTCGGTCAGCGGCTGGAACCAGTGCGTAAAATGCGTCGCGCCTTTGGAAATGGCCCAGTCCTTCATGGCGTTGGCCACCACGTCGGCCACGCCGCGGTCCAGATCGCGGCCTTCCTGGATGGTTTTTTGCAGTTTTTCGTAGGTATCGTGCGGCAAAAGCGAGCGCATCACCGTGTCGCTGAACACCATGGAACCGAAGATCGCCTCAATATTGCCCATACAAACCTCCGTATCCCTGTAATTGTTTACTATGATACGGCCTTGCGCGGGGCGTGTCAACCGCGAGAAGTTTATTTTTCAAAAGTTCGCGGGATTCCGTTCGCCCCCGTTCGGGTATTCTTCACCCGCGCGTACAGAAACGCAAAAATATTGAACGAAAGCGCCGATCGCCCATCGCCCGCCGGCTCCCGGGGCGAAAGGTTCGCCCTGCGGATTCGCTTGCGGGGCTGGCCGGCGCAGGCCCCTGTCGAGGGCGCGTCAGGCGCCGATCGCTACAAAAGGCTTTTCCCGCCTCCGCGCGCGAACGCGACCGCCTTGCGATCCTGCCCCGCATGCGGCAGACGGGGCGCGACGGACGGGAAATAAGCGCTGCGCGTTGAAATCGGCGGCGATGTATGCTATACTGCTTGCAGAATACCGCGCCGACCGGCGTTCGCGGGGAGGGTGTTTTTTGGAAAAACTCATTGCCAGATTCGGTTTTCTCAAGGCGCGCTGGCCGGAACGGCTGATCTGTTTTGTGTTGCTCCTGCTGTTTGTGGCGCTGCTTGTTCCCATGGTGGGCATTGGCATGTACGCCTTTCCCCGCAGCGACGATCTGACCTACGGCGCGGCGGCGCACCAGGCCTGGCTGGAAACGGGTTCCCTGTCCGCGGTGCTTTCCGCGGCCGTGGGCGAGGCCTCGCGCACATACATGGAATGGCAGGGCACGTTCCCGGCCGTTGTGCTCATGGCGCTGCAGCCCGGCGTTTTCGGCGACGCATGGTATGCGGTCGGGCCGGTCGTTCTGTTGAGCGCGCTGACGCTGAGCACGCTGTTTTTCTGCCGCGCCTTTTTCCATCGCTTTCTCGGCGCGAGCCGCACGCGCGCGCGCATCGTCGCGCTGACGTGGCTGCTGGCGGATACGCAACTGCTTCCGGCGGCCTGGGAGGGGTTTTACTGGTACAACGGCGCGATCTACTACACCTTCTTTTTCGCGCTGTCTCTGTGCCTGTTTGCGCTGGCGCTGCTCGCCATTTTGGAGGATCGCGCCGGGCGCAGACGGGTCTATGCCGCGCTCGCCTGCCTGATGGGCGCGCTGGTCGGGGGCGGCAACTATCCCACGGCGCTGCTTTCGGCGCTGGTGCTTGTTTTGATGGCGGCCTTGCTGGCGATTGGCAAAAACAGGCGCTGGCGCGCCCTGCTGCCGGCGCTTGTTTCCCTGTTTGCCGTGTTTGCCCTGAGCGTGGCCGCGCCCGGCAACGCGACGCGCGCGGCCAGTTATGAGGGCGCGGGGGCGCTGGCCTCCGTGGTCAAGGCGCTCTATTTCGCCGCCGGCTCCTTTGGCGAGTGGCTGACCTTCCCCGTGCTGGCGCTGCTGGTATTTCTTTGCCCGCTGCTTTGGTCGATGGCGAAACAGGCGCGCTTTTCCTTCCGCTATCCGTTGCTGGTGGCGGTGATCTCCTTCGGCTTTTTTGCGGCGCAGGCGTGCCCGACCTATTACGCCATGAACAGCTACGGCCCCACCCGTTTTCACGATATCGTCTATTATTCCTATATCTTTCTGCTGATTTTGAACCTCTATTACGGCATGGGCTGGGCGATGCGCAAATATGCCCTGCGCCTGCCGGAAGGGAAAAAGCCCGGTTATCCGTGGGCGCTGGCGGCCTTTGTGTTTGTCGCCATCGTCGTGGTGGGTTCCTATCGGCCCGCCGGCATCGAGTTTACCTCGGTCAGCGCCGCCCGGTCCCTGCTTTCAGGCGAGGCCGCGCAGCTTGGGCGCGAAACGCAGGCGAGGCTGGCGCTGCTCAACGACGCCTCTCAAATGGAAGTGGAACTGGAAGCCTATACCGTATGCCCGGAGGTGCTCCTTGGCGAGCACGACGAGGGGGCGGACGCCGGCATGTTCCCGGAGTATCTTGAGGCTTACTACGGCAAGGACAGCGTGGTTATTCGCTGAAGTTTGGAGGGAAGCGCATGAACGGAGCGCTTTTTGCGCTGGAGCGTTTTTTGCGCCGTTGCGCGCGTCCGGTCAAGCGGCCGGTAATCGAACATTTCCGCCGCCGCATTCAGATTCTGGACCGCGGGGAAACGGCGCGCCGCGTGGCGCAGGGCGCGTCGATCGCCCGCTTTGGCGACGGCGAGTTGGACATCGCCCTGTGGCAATATGCGCCGCGCTTTCAGCGCCGCGACCCGGAATTGAAGCGCCGCCTGTGCGAGGTGCTCTCATCGCCGCCGCAGGAGGATATGCTGATCTGCCTGCCCGGCGCGCTGCATGCCTTTGACAACCTGCAGCCGGATATCGTGGATTACTGGAAGGGCTGGCTGTCGCATTGCGCGACGGTGGTTCTGCCGCGCATTCCCCGCGACCGCGTCTATGGCGACAGTTTTATCTCCCGGCTGTATCTTCCCTATGCCGATAAAAGCGGCGAGCGCGCGATTGTGGAAAACATCCGCCGGGCCTACGCGGGGAAGGACGTCGTGCTGGTGGAGGGTTGGGGCACGCGCTTTGGCGTGGGAAACGATCTGCTTTCGGGCGCGAAATCGGTGCGGCGTATCCTTTGCCCGGCGGAGAACGCCTTTGACCGCTACGCCGAGATCTATAAGGCCTGTCTGCGCCTGCGCGGCGAGGTCTATCTGCTCGCCCTCGGCCCCACGGCGACCGTGCTGGCATACGATTTGCACCACGCCGGCCTGCGCGCGCTCGACCTTGGACACATGGACCTGCTCTATGAATACATGATTCGCGACGCCGCAAACGGCGAGCGCCTGGCGCGCTTCAAGTACGACAATGAACGCGAAGGCGGAAACGTCGTAGAGGACTGCACGGACGAGGCATACCTGGCGCAGATTTGTCTGCGCATCGGAACGCCCTAGCAAAAAGCGCGGCGCTTCTCAAGCCGCCGGAGACAGAAACCCGCCGGCGGTTCCGGGCCTGCGCGGGCGTTTCGGTTTGCCGGAGTTTCTGCGCTTTCTGCCGCAGCGCGGTCGCCCGTGCGGGCGACCGCGTTTTGCATGCAGCGGCGTTTCTGTGCGGATTTCGGGTGGCGTACGCACGGGCGACCGCGTTTTGCATGCAGCGGCGTTTCTGTGCGGATTTCGGTGGCATACGCACGGGCGACCGCGTTTTGCATGCAGCGGCGTTTCTGTGCGGATTTTGGGTGGCGTACGCCCTGCGCGGCGCGCGGGTTGTCTTGCCCTTTCCCGGCGCCTCAAAGGAAAGGCGGCGGTGGCGGCCGATGCCTCGATGAAGAACCGCGCGCAGGGAGGCGCTTTGCGCAGGGCGCATACCCGGGCATTTTTCATCGTACTATAATCTAACAGAAGTTGACAAATATGTGGTTTTATGATAGCATGACCGTGTTTGACCGCGCAATACGCCCGCGGAGAAAGAGGGTTTGCGGATATGCAGGCTTTGAACGCCCCATGGCTGAAGTATTACGGCGATACGCCGCACAGCATTGATTATCCGGACAAGACCATGTACGCGATGATCGAGGATACCGCCCGGCGCTACCCCGACAATATCGCCTATGAGTTCATGGGAAAGAAAACGGACTACCGGACTTTCCTGGCCCGCATCCAGGCCACGGCCAAGGCGCTGTTGGCCTACGGCGTGGGCAGGGGCGACCGCGTGACCATCGCCATGCCCAATTCGCCGCAGGCGGTGGATGCGTTTTACGCCCTCAACCGCATCGGCGCCATTCCCACGATGATCCATCCCCTTTCCGCGCCGGGCGAGATCGCGTTTTATCTCAACGCGTCGCACAGCAAGGCCATCCTCACCCTGGATCAGTTCTACGGCAAGGTTTCGGAGATCGTGCCCGCGCTGGATCATCCGGTGAAGGTGCTCATTGCGCGCATTCGCGACGAACTCAAGGCCCCGGTGCGCTATGCCTTTCTGATGACCAAGGGCCGCAAGATTCCCAAACTGCCCCATTCGGATCGGTATACTTTCTGGAACGATTTCATGGAGACGGGCGCGGCGCGGGATATGCAGCTTCCGCCTGTGGACGGCAAGGCCGACGAAGGCGCGGTGATCCTCTATTCCGGCGGCACGACCGGCACCACCAAGGGCATTCTCCTCTCCAACCGCAATTTCAACGCCCTTGCCTTGCAGACCGCGGCCATGAGCGGCTATCGCGACCTGCACGGCATGAAGATGCTTTCGGTCATGCCCATTTTCCACGGTTTTGGCCTGGGCATCGGCATTCACACGGCGCTGGTGGTGGGCGCGACCTGCATCCTCGTGCCGCAGTTTACCATCAGCACCTATGCGAAGCTTCTCAAGAAGAAAAAGCCCAACCTCATCCCCGGCGTGCCGACGCTGTTTGAGGCCCTTTTGCGCGCGGACAAGCTGGAAAACGCCGACCTCAGCTTTTTGCGCGGCGTGTTTTCCGGCGGAGATTCGCTTTCCATCGAATTGAAAACCAAGGTGGACAAATTCCTCCGCGAGCACAACTCCCCTGTGCCCATTCGCGAGGGCTACGGAACCACCGAGTGCGTCACCGCCAGCTGCCTGACGCCCCTGGGCTATTACCGCGAAGGCTCCATCGGCGTGCCTTTCCCGGATACGTTCTACAAGATCGTCAGGCCGGGCACCACCGACGAAGTGCCTTACGGGCAGGAGGGCGAGATCGTCCTCTCCGGCCCCACGGTCATGCTCGGCTATGTGGACAATCCGGAGGAGACCGCCATTGCCCTGCGCGAGCACCCCGACGGGCGCGTCTGGCTGCATACGGGCGATCTGGGCGTGATGGACGAGGACGGCTTCGTCTATTTCCGCCAGCGCATCAAGCGCATGATCGTCACCTCCGGCTACAACGTCTATCCCTCGCAACTGGAAAATATCATCGACGGCCATGAGAAGGTGCTTTACAGTTGCGTCGTCGGCGTCAAAGACCCTTACAAGATGCAAAAGGTCAAGGCCTACGCCGTGCTCAAGCCGGGCGTGGAGCCGTCTGAAGCGGTCAAACGCGAAATTCTCAAGTACTGCGAAAAGCATATCGCCAAATACGCCATGCCGTACGACATCGAGTTCCGCGCCGAGCTTCCCAAGACGCTGGTGGGCAAGGTCGCCTACCGCAAGCTCGAGGAGGAAGCCAACGCCGAGCATGTGGCGTGAGCAAAGCGCAAAAACCCCCGCGCCGCGGCCGCGGGGGTTTTTGCGCCCGTGAAGTGCAGCGCGTCCGGAACGGCGGGCGTTCGAGGCGGAAACCTGCATCGTTCCCCGGCGCGAACGGGGTCGCCTTGCCGCGCGGAGACGCCGGCGGCGCGGGAATATTCCGCCGGGGCACATCCGCCGGCGCGGCGGAAAATGAAGCGACACGGCCCGCGCGTCGCGCGTCGCTGGCGGGGACAGGGCGCGCGCCCGCGCGGACGCAGGGCCGGGGACCGTACTGGTGGGGACGGGGCGCGCAACCGCGTGGACGCAGGGCCGGGCAAGCCGTGCGCCCAGGTGGGAATGTCGGGCGCGGAGATTTCCGTTTCCACGCCGCGCGGCGCTTCGCCGCCCGTCCGTGTGGAGAGATGCTTTGCTCAAAGCAAAACGGCGGCCCGCTACACCCCGACGACTGTCCGGGCGGATGGAATCGAATCGCGACGACGGCTCGCGTCCCGGCGCGAACGGGCGGCGCGCGGAGAGTTCCACGCTATCCGCGTCCCGGCACGAACGGGGTCGCCTTGTCGCGCGGAGACGCCGGCGGCGCGGGAATATTCCGCCGGGGCACGTTCGCCGGCGCGGCGGAAAATGAAGCGACACGGCCCGCGCGTCGCGCGTCGCTGGCGGGGACGGGGCGCGCGCCCGCGCGGACGCAGGGCCGGGCAAGCACAGTTTCGAAATTTCTCAGTGGAAAGGCGCGCAACCCACGCGGATGCAGGACCGGGCGATGCGCAGGCGAGCCAAGGCTCTGGCGAACGCGGCGCGATTTCGTGCCCGCGGTGCGTCGCTCCGCCGCGCAGACGGGTCGCAGCGATCCATGCAGGTCATGTCCGTGTCCGCGGCGCGTCATTTCACCGAACAGGCGGGTCGGAGCGATCCGTGCAGGTCATGTCCGTGCCCGCAGCGCGTCATTTCACCGAACAGACGGGTCGGAGCGATCCGTGCAGGTCATGTCTGTGCCCGCAGCGCGTCGCTCCGCTGCGCAGACGGGTCGGAGCGATCCATGCAGGTCATGTCCGTGCCCGCAGCGCGTCGCTCCGCTGCACAGGCGGGTCGGAGCGATCCATGCAGGTCATGTCCGTGCCCGCGGCGCGTCGCTCCGCCGCGCAAGCGAGGTCGAAGGGCGATCCGGGGACGGCCTCCGATCGCCCGCAGTCCGCACGGCGGCGCGCTCCGCCTCCACGCCGCTTTTCCTCCGTCCGGCAGGTTTTCCGGCTTTGGAAACGCCGGCGCGTCCATACAAAGGTTGCAATTTTCCCCGGTTTGCCTTATAATAGGTATATCATTTTGCAAACGGAGGAGAAGGCATGGAAGGGATTCGCTTTGACTTCAACCCGATGATGGCAGAATATGTCGGCGAGCACGGCATCGCGCGCGCGGACATGGAGGATATGCAGGCGTCGCTGCGCGCAGCGCACGCCATGGTCGAGCAGAACCGCGGCAAGGGCATGCAGGGCTGGATGGATCTGCCTTACAATCAGGACGGCGTGCTTACCGCCATTGAAGAGGCGGCCAAGCGCGTGCGCGATACGTTTGAAAGCTTCGTTGTGCTGGGCATCGGCGGCTCGGCGCTCGGCCCGGCGGCCGTGCACCAGGCTTTGCGGCACCTGCACTACAACGAGCTTCCCCGCGAAAAGCGCGGCGGGCCGCGCCTGTACATAGAGGACAACATCGACCCCGAGCGCATGGCGGCGCTTCTGGACGTGATTGACGTTCGAACCACCTGCTTCAACGTCATCACCAAATCCGGCGGCACGGCCGAAACCATGAGCCAGTATCTGATCGTTCTGGATCTGCTCAAAAAGGCCGTGGGGGACGACTATCGCCGTCATATACTCATTACCACCTCTGAAAACAAGGGCTTCCTGATCAAGATCGCCCGTCAGGAGGGTTACGAGACCTTCTACATTCCCGACGGCGTCGGCGGGCGCTTTTCCGAATTGTGCCCGGTGGGCCTGCTCGCCGCGGCCGTGACCGGCGTAGACGTCCGCGCTCTGGTAGCGGGCGCGCGGGAGATGGATCAGCGCTGCCTCGGCGACGATCCGTGGAAAAACCCGGCGCTGTTCGAGGCCGGGCTGATGGTCGCGGCCATGCGCAAGGGCGCGAACATTTCCGTGATGCTTCCCTACGCCGATTCGCTCAAATTGATGAGCGACTGGTACGCACAACTCTGGGCTGAGAGCCTCGGCAAAAACCTCACCCTCGACGGCAAGCCCTGCCATGTGGGGCAGACGCCCGTCAAGGCCCTGGGCGTGACCGACCAGCATTCGCAGTTGCAGCTTTACACGGAGGGCCCGTTTGACAAGGTCATCACCTTCCTGAAGGTGGATGCTTTCCGCGCCGAAACGCCGATTCCGCATGGCTGCGAGGACGTGCCCACCATTGCCTTCCTCGGCGGCAAGAGCCACAATCAGCTCATTGAAGCCGAGCGCCAGGGCACGGAATACGCCCTCTACCGCGCCGGCCGCATGTGCCAGATCATCTCCCTGCCGGCCGTCAACGAGACGACCGTGGGCCAGTTGCTCTATTTCTTTGAACTGGTGACCGCCTACGCGGGCGCGCTGCTCAACATCGACGCCTTCAACCAGCCCGGCGTGGAGGAATCCAAGCTCGCCGCCTATGCGGTGATGGGCTACGACAGCGAAAAGCATGCCGCCAAGCGCGAGGAAATGAAGAACCGTCCCGCGCGTCATCCCGATTACATGTTCTGAGTTCAGACCCGTTTGCCACGGCGGAAACGCCGTGGCTTTTTTGCGCAGGCTTCGTTTGCGGCGGGCGTGCGCGGCGTTCAGGGCCTTGCATAAAACCGCCAGCGACACTTCCGGCAAGCAGGAGAGCCGTTGCACACGGGGAATGCTGTTATGGCCGGCCGCTGCGCAGACGTCGCTTTCCCGGTTTTGCGCATGTCCGGGCGGTCGCCCGTGTAACGGCGGTTTTGCGCGGGGACTGTTGTAAAACCGCCTGGAACGCTTCCGGCAAGCCGGAGAGTCGTTGCGCACGGGGGATGCTGTTATGACAGGCCGCCGCGCAGACGTCGCTTTCCCGGTTTTGCGCATGTCCGGGCGGTCGCCCGTGTGACGGCGCTTTCGCGCGGGCGACTGTTTTCGGCAGGGCCGTAGAGCTTTGGCAGCGCAGGCCATAGCGACAAAAATGCCCGCCTTCGCAACGAAGTCGGGCATGGTGCCGCTAATCGGGCTCGAACCGATACGGAATTTCTTCCGAAGGATTTTAAGTCCTTTGTGTCTGCCAATTCCACCATAGCGGCGCGACAGCATGATTATACAGCGCTGAGCACGGGTTGTCAAGCCGCGATGCGGACGGGCGGCTGAAGGCGAACGCTCGCCATTTCCTTCCGCCCTCGAGAAGTTTGTCGCGCCGGGATTTGCCTGACGGAGCAGCGGTCATCCCGCCGCCTCGATGTTCCAACCCTGCGCGGCGGGGAAGGAGTGCGACGCAGACGCCGGTTCCGGCGGGCACTCAATCTTACCGGTGCAAGCAATTGGCGCCGGGACAGGGCTGACAGGCTGGCTTGCCCTTGCGCGGGGGAAGGAAGCCTCTTCGCTTTCGTCGCCGCCATCCGCCCGAGTCGCTTGCCCTTGCATGGGAGAAGGGGAGAACCCGAGGACAGCAACAAGACGGTCAAAGCGTCGCTTGCCCTCGCGCGCGGGGAGGCGTAGTTCAAACATTGCCTCGAACAGTTCGTCGCCCTCCGCTTGCCCTCGCGCGCGGGGAGGCGTAGCATCCACCCTGCGCTCTTCTTCGCTTGATCTGTCCGCTCGCCCTCGCGCGCGGGGAGGCGTAGAGTATGATTTTTATGGGTCGATTCGAGCGCGCCGCTCGCCCTCGCGCGCGGGGAGGCGTAAGAACGGGGAGGAATTTCTCCATGGCCGAGGAGCCGCTCGCCCTCGCGCGCAGAGTGAGTAGGCCCGCCGTGCAATTTTTACCACTGAATTTAGGCCGTTCGTCCTTGCACACGGGGAGGAGAGCCTGCTATAAGATGGCGCTTTGCAAGACGGCAAACGCTCGCCCTTGCGTGCAGGGAGGGGAGAGACCGTCTCCCCTCTCTTAGCCGTTGGAAACCAGCCGCTCGCTCCTGCGCACGGGGAAGGAAGGTGCGAACACAAGCACTGCGCCGATCACCGGCACGTTCGCCCTCGCACAGGGAGGCATACAACGCTGACATCATTCAGAAAGGGGTGAACTCGTTCGCCCTCGCATGAGGGGAGAGTTGGGCGCCGTGCATTAATTCGTATTCCATCGCATCCGTTCGCCTTCGCGCGCGGGGGGGAATATGCGGACGGGCGCTTTTGTGGAAGAGGCCAATGCCGTTCGCCTTCGCGCGCGGGGGGGGGAATATGGAGCACAAACTGCAATCCGGCAAGCAGAGCTACGACGCTCGCCCTCGTGCGCGGGGGCATACCAGCGATAGGCACTCCGAGTTTATCAGCGAACGCCACTCGCCCTCGCGCGCGGGGGGCATACTTTTATCATCCAAGCGCATAGCCTCGGCGCTGCCCCACTCGCCCTCGTGCGCGAGGGGCATATATCAACGGGCTGGTCAATTTTGAGGGCGAAACGCGCTCGCCCTCGTGCGCGGGGGCATATGGCGTGACGATTTTCGGATCGCCGTAATATTCTTCACTCGCCCTCGTGCGCGGGGGCATATTCCCACGCCGCGGCGATGTCCGCGCCTACGCCGCTCGTCCGCCCTCCCGCGGAGAGGCGTATCGTTCTCCCTACAAATTTGCGTCGATTCCGTTCACGCTTATGTCCGAAGAAGGGGGGATGGGCGCTCGGCTTTGCCGGAGAGGCCTCGCCGTCTTGCGGCGGCGCGCCCAAGCGCTCCGTCTGCGATGCGGCCGTGTGCGGGCGGCGCGCTTTGGCATTGCCTGCCCTTGCGCATGCCAAAAGGCGAAACGCTTGCGGCCGCTGAATACCCTGAACCGCGCGATATAGCGCGCCTTGCATGCGCCTGCGCGACATCGCGGCGCGGCTTCAGAGGCGCATTGACAGAAATTTCGTTTTGTGATAGCATAAATTCCATGGACTTCCGCTTAGAGAGGGGAAATGCGTTGTGCAAGACGAGGCCGTCCGGTCTGCTGCCCGTCGCAGGAACATCCTCTACGCCGTCGTACTGCTGGCGTATGTGTTGCTGAATGCTTTTTTGGTTGTCCGCCATGAAAACTGGCGCGACGAGGCGCAGGCGTGGCTTCTGGCGCGGGATTTGTCCATCCCGGAACTGATCGCTCAAATGTCCTACGAGGGGCATCCCTGTCTGTGGCATCTTCTGCTGATGCCGCTGGCCAAGCTGGGGCTTCCATATGTTTCCATGAATGTGCTCAGCCTGACGATCATGGCCGTGACCGCCGCGCTTTTGCTGTGGAAAGCGCCGCTGCCGTTGCCGATCAAGATACTCGCCCTGTTCGGTTGCGCGTTTTCCTACTATTATCCCGTGATTTCGCGCAGCTATTGCCTGGTTCCGTTGTTTGCGGCGCTGATGGCGATCTTCTATCGCGACCGCCGCGAAAAACCGCTGCGATACGGGCTGAGCGTCGCGCTGATGGTGCAAACGCATATCGCCATGCTGGGCATGGCCGCCGCAGCCTCGCTGGTGTGGCTGGGCGAGGCCGTGCATGGCTACCGGCGCGACCGCGACCGCAGAAGGCTTCTTGCGCAGGGCGCGGGGCTGACGCTGCCGCTGTTGAGTTTCCTGTTTCTTCTGGCGCAGCTTTCCAATGCGCGCGCCTCTACGGGCTATACGGTAAACCTTGGCGACCTTCTGTATTTCCCGCAGGCGGCGCTGGGGCTGTATATGACCGCGGCGTCCTTCCTCGGCCCGCTGCGGTATGTCGCGCTGGCCGCAGCCGCGCTGGTGGTGGCGTTTTTCTTCGTGCGCATGCTGCGCAAGCGTGCGTTTGGGGTGCTCAAGGCGTTCATTGTAGCCGCGGCGGCCGTGCTGTATCACCTTGGGCTTTACGCTGTGCTGCACAAGGGCCACGTCATGCAGCTGATCACAATGTTCTTTGTGCTGCTGTGGTTTTTCTGGGTCGCATGGCCCAAGGCGCGCGACGCCTGGCTGCGCCGCGTGATGGCGCTGGCCATGGCGCTGCTCTTTGCCGCCAGTTACGCGGCATATCCAAACGTCGTTCGCGATATACGCCATCCCTTTTCGGGCGCGGAGGACTGCGCCGCCTTCATTAAGGACAATTTGCCTGCGCAGACGATCTTCCTGGAGGTCAACGAGCCGCGCACGTCCGCCATTCTTCCCTATCTTTCCGAGGATTACACGTTCTATAGCCCCTACAGCGGACAGCCCGTTACCTACGTCACCTGGGACAGGGATTACTTCGAACATCTGCGCCTGAACGATTACGAGAGCATTTGCGCCTGGGCGCTTGAGGTGGATCCGACCTGTGAAAGCATCTGCCTGATCGCGCTGGAAGCCGACGCTGCGCTGGAAATGGAGATGCTCGCGCAGCTTGAACCGTATCTTACCGACGAGGCGCTGCTCTACCGCTCTGCGGAGGCGGACTCGATCGGCGAGTGCTTTGCGCTCTATTCCATTCCCATCGTCCAGCCGTAAGAGGGATCGCGCCGCGCAGAACGCGCGGCGCTTTTCCTTTTCCCCGAATGGCTTTCGCCCTGACGGGCGCGGCCCTTGCGGCGGCGGAGTGGGCGGCTTTTTCCCGGCGCTGAATGTAAATTTGTTGATTTTGGGCGGATAAGCATTGACAAGCGCCTCCATTCGCGCTATACTGTATAAGCGCCTTGAGAAAAGGCCATGTGCCCGTAGCTCAGCCGGATAGAGTGTTTGGCTACGAACCAAAAGGTCAGGGGTTCGAATCCCTTCGGGCACGCCAAAGAAAAGCCCTGAAACTGTTGAAGTTTCGGGGCTTTTGCTGTGTAAGCGCGCCGTTTGCCTACCGAAAAGCGCAACCTTTTTGCAACGCTGCGTCTTTCAAGCGGCGCGCCGTTTCGCCTGCGCCGTGGTTGCGGTTAAAACAACAGAAGAAGCGGGGAAGAACGCCGCGTAGCGACAATTCGCATATTTCTTGATGCAATATATGTGCAAATGGTATAATTAAAGAAAATTCAGAGGAAACGCTTGACAGGGGCATTGGGATTTACTATAATATTGTCAGACAACATGCAACAGTAACCGCAGAAAGAGTTGAGAGCCATCAATACGGAAGATAAGCTCAAAAGCCTCAGTTATCTGGTGGAAGGGAAAAGGGGCTCGGTCGTCGAGCGGCTAAGCGAAAAGCTGAAGGCGCTGATCTGGACCGGCGAGCTTCCGGGGGGCTTTGTATTTCCCAACGAAAATGACTTTTGCAAGTATTTGGGGGTGGGGCGCAGCACGCTTCGGGAGACGTATAAGGTTTTGCAATCCGCGGGAATGATTACAAGAACGAAGCGCGGCACATATGTAAACGACAATGATGTGATTGTAGCCAATATGCCATACGATATGGTGATTGGAATGGCGGACTACGCGGAGCTTTTGGAATTCCGCGTGTCGCTGGAAAAGGACGTCGCCTTTTTTGCGGCGCAGCGCGCCACGGCGGACAGCATCGAGCGCCTGAAAAGCGATTTGGAGAAAATGGCGCAGAACATTGACGACGTCAAAAAACTGACGCTGTACGATACCATGTTTCATTTGGAAATTGCAAGAAGCAGCCAAAACCTTCTGTTCAGCAGGACGTTGGGATGCCTTATGGACGCTTTTTCCAAAACAGTTTCGCGCAACTTCAACGCGGATGTGGCGGTTCGGCACCGCGCAATCGAGTATCATCGCCAAATTCTGGAGGCGATTGAAAACAACAATCCGGAAATCGCCAGGCGCGTTATGGCAGAGCATTTGTTGGACGTTGTGAGGGTTTCTGAGTCGATTTAGACAGGGTAGCTTTTAGCCGTTTCTTGAAAAGTCCGAATATTTTGGAAAATGCGCATACCTGAGAGCAGAATTTTCCATAGGTGGGTTTTTTGTCGCTGCCATTGTACGACAACAGACAAAAGGTGGAAAACAGAGGGGTGAAGAAGCCGTGAAGGATAGCCTTTATTTTCAGCGAGTACAAAAAATGACGCCGACGCGCGTATGGGTCAACAACCCCACGAGGAAGCAGGCGCGCGATGCGATCGCCGCCGGCGCCTGCGGATGCACGGCAAATCCGTCGTATATCAGCAAAATGCTGCAGGACAGGGAGGAGGGCGAGTACGTTCGCGAGATGATCAGGTCGTTGCTGCCGCAGGAGGCGGACGATCTCGCGCTTCTTAAGAAGCTGCAAAGCAGCGTTGTTCAGGAACTGGCCGCGATCTTCTATCCCGTTTATGAATCCAGCGGCCATAAGTACGGCTATGTGTCCATCCAGGGCGATCCTTTTGAGGAGACAGAGGAAAACATCTACCAATACGCGATGGCGAACCACGCCATGTCGGCAAACATAACGCCGAAGGTCCCGCTGGTGGAAAGCGCCTTCGGGGCGATCCGCAGGCTTTTGCGGCAGGGCGTTCCGCTCAACGTTACAGAAGTTATGTCCGTACACCAGTACATGGACCTGTATGCGATTTACCAGGAAGTCGCCGCGGAGAAAGCGCCCATGCCCGTCGTGTTCTGTTCGCACATTATGGGGATTTTCGACGAGTATCTGCGCGAATATGTGCGGCGGGAGAACATTGCAATTGACCAGGACGTGCTGGCGCAGGCCGGCGGATGCGTGGCAAGAAAACTTACGGAGATCGGCCGCCAGCAGCTGTCCGCAATTTGCTGGATCAGCGGAGGCGCGCGCCGCACGAGCGATTTTACGGGAATGGTCGGCTCGAATATGAATGTGACCATCAACTGGAAGGGCATGTTCGATGTGCTTCTGGAGGCCGATCAGCCGGTGCTGCAATCCTTCCACCAGCCTGTTCCCGTTACGGTTCTGGACGAACTTTTGGAAAAAGTTCCGGATTTTCGCAGGGCGTACATGATCAACGGCCTGCAAAGCGACGAATACGAAGATTTCGGGCCCGTTGTTAAATTCAGAGACTCTTTCCGGAAGGGCTGGAAAGAAGCCCTGGCGGAAATCGCGAAACTGCGTATGGAACAGAATGGCGCGAAACGCGTTTGAAAGGGGGAAAAGACGCACAAGAGAAGAGCGGGGACTGTTGCAACAGAATCACATCCGACAGTACGCACATCGTTGAATTTCAAGAAAGGTGAAGTGTTCGCATGAAGAAAGTACTTTGCATCGTTTTGGTTTGCGTGTTGTGGGCGCTTGCCATGAGCGGCGCTTTGGCGGAGGAGGCTGTCAGCCCCTACGATCAGCAGGAAACGATCAAAATCGGCTGCGTATATCCGCTTACGGGTTCCAAGATTCTCCAGGGCGATTACACCGGCATGGGAGCGAATCTGGCCGTGAAGCAGATCAACGAAGCGGGCGGGCTTCTGGGCAAGCAGGTTGAACTTGTCGTGGAGGATGAAGGCGACGATCAGCAGACCACCATCAATTCCTATTTGAAACTGGCGACGCGCGACGACATCAGCGCGATTGTGCACACCAGCATCACCGCCTATGTGCTCGCTTCGGCTCCCTATGTGGTGCAGTATCAGATTCCCACCCTTCAGATGAGTTCCGGCGAGGAATGCACAATCGCAGGCGAACCGTATATGTGGCAGACGCGCATGTCCGACCATTATCAGGGAACGCTTCTGGCGCGCTATGCCGTAACGGAATTGGGCATGCAGAAACCGGCGATCGTATACATTTCCAATACGTTCGGACAGGGATGGTCCGCCTTTGCGGAGGAAGCCCTGCGGGAAGAGTTTGGCATCGAGCCCACCGGCATGTTCGCTTACAACGACGGCGAGCAGCAGTATACGGGAATCTTTACCCAGGCCCTTGCAAGCGGATGCGACGGCCTGATCGTAATTGCCGACCCTGCGACCGCCATGTTGATTACCAGCCAGATTCACACCATGGAGATCGACCTGCCCATGATCGGTTCGGCTGGATTTACCAACGCCTTCGTCATCGACGCCGATCCCGAGGCGGCCGAGGGCTGGTATGCCGTTACCGACTGGACGGACAAGGTGGATTCGCCCGCGTCGCAGGCATATGTCGAGGCGTTTGAGGCGGAATACGGCGTTACGCCTGAAAACATGAGCGTGTATGGATACGACTCCATCAACATCATCGCCGAGGCCATTCGAATCGCCGGTTCCGCCGATCCCGCGGCGATTCAGGAAGCGCTGTTTGAAGTGGATATCGACGGCGCGATGGCGCGCCTCAGCCCCAATGAACACCGCAGTTTCTCCAGTCAGCTCTATGTTGCGAAGATCGAATCGGGCACGCCGAACATCGTAGGCGTAATCGACCGTTAGCAAGCGAATGTCGGCGCAGCGCCGTGCCCCGCGGCCGGCGCTGCGCCCCGCAAATGCGCAGACAGGAGGGGTGATTGTGCAAACATTTCTTCAACTGAGCATCATCGGCATCTCAATGGGCCTGATCTATTCTATCCTTGCCTGCGGTCTTGTGCTCCTCCGGCGTGCGACGGGTCTGTTGAATTTTGCGCAGGGCGATCTGCTGATGCTTGGCGCCTATATATCCTTTCAATTTCTGGTGAAAATGAAGTGGCCGATGCTGCCGGCCCTGGTCAGTTCCATTCTTGTTTATGCGCTGTTTGGCCTGTTTTTCATGTTCGCGGTATTCTGGCCGGTGCGCAATTCCGCCTGGCCGCAGGCGGCGCTGGTTTGTACGATTGGCGCCAGCATGATCCTGCAGGAAGCCGTCACGCTGATCTGGGGAAGCGTTCCCCTGACCACGAAGCCGTTTGTTTCCGGCACGGTTTCCTTTGGCAATTTGAAATTGCAGAACCAGTATTTTCTGATCATGGCCACGGGCGTGTTTGTCATTTTGCTGATTTTTGTGCTCTTTGACAAGTTGTATCCGGGCAAGCTGATGCAGGCGACGGCGCAGGACAAATACGCCGCCAGGCTGATCGGCATCCCGATTGTTATGACCATCGCTTTCACATATGTGCTCAACAATGTGATCGTCGGCCTGGCGGGTTATATGGTCGCCCCGGTGTTCATCATCACAGGTTCGCTCAGTTCTTTGCAATACAAGGCCTTTGCAGGCGCGATCATCGGCGGCTTTGGCGATCTGCGCGGCGCCGTATTGGGCAGCCTGATTGTGGGGCTGGTGGAATCCTACAGCACATATGTTACGACGATCTACAAGGATGCGATTGTGTTCCTTGTGCTGATCCTGGTTTTGATCGTTCGTCCGCAGGGAATCTTTGGCGAAAAAATTGCGGACAAGGCATAGCGCGTGAGGAGTGTGGTTATGAGAGCGTTCAGGTCAAGTCGTTTGGCGCGCCCGCTTGCATTGATCGTGCTCGCGATCGCGTTTATCGTTGGAATGCCCCGGATATCGAGCGTATACAACATCATGGTAATGGACAGCGCCATTTTGTATTTCATCGCTTCGCTGGGAATTTCCATCCTGCTGGGCATGGGCGGCCAGCTTTCCTTTGCGACGGCTTCGCTGATGGGGTTTGGCGCCTTTATGTCGGCCCTTTACAGCAAGAACCTCGGCGTGCCCTCGGCGCTGGCGATAGCGCTTGCTACGTTGAGCACGGCCGCGCTTGCGCTTTTTCTGGGACTTGCGCTGTTGCGGTTGAGGGGCGCGTACTTTACCTTTGCAACGATCAGCTTCGCGTATATCGCAACGAGCATTTACAACAACTACAAACCCTTTACCGGCGGCGCGGACGGCGTGATCAATATTCCGACGCTGACGATCGGGCAATGGTCCCCGGGCGATTTGTACGGGTGGTTCTATGTGCTTATGGCGGTGGCGGTCGCGTGCTTCCTTCTGGTAGAACGCATACGCGGATCGTATTTTGGACGCGCGCTGGCCTCGATTCGCGACAATGAGATCGCCGCGCAGACCCTGGGCATCAACGTTTTTGCAACCAAGGTGATGGCCTTTACGATCGCGGGGGCGCTGGCCGGCCTTGCCGGGGCGCTGTACGCGCACTTTTCGACAGTCGTCAGCCAGGCGCAATTTACGTTCGATATTTCCGTAAACATGCTGCTGATGGTAATGATCGGCGGCGTCGATAGTACGTTTGGCACCTTTTTGGGCGCGATCCTCATTACAATGCTGCCCGAATGGCTGCGCCCCCTGCGCAACTATATGCGGTTGATTTACGGCGTGGGCATCATTTTGCTGATGGTGTTTATGCCCTACGGCCTTACGGGAATCCTCCGCTCGGCACTCGGGAAAGTTCGCGGCAAAGCCCTTTCGCGCAAGAGCGATTTGCAAGGAGGCACATGAATATGCAGGCGCCTGTCTTACGGTTGGAAAACATCTGCAAGCGCTTTGGCGGCGTTGTTACGGCCGAAAACGTCTCTTTCGAATTGCATGCCGGCCAGATTCTCGGGCTGATCGGCCCCAATGGCGCGGGAAAAACAACAATGCTCAACCTGATCAGCGGCATATACGCGCAGGACAGCGGAAAGATCTTCCTGAATGCGACCGACGTATCCAGGATGCCCGCCTACAGACGCGCGCGCATGGGGTTGGCCCGCACCTTTCAGTCGCCGCGCTTTCTGCAAAAATCGACGATCCAGGACAATCTTTATCTTGGCACGGACCTGGGAGAGCAACTTGGTTACTGGAAATCCTTCCTTGGCAGACGCACGCTGAATTTCCGCGAGGAAGTGCGGGAACTGATGCGGCTTGCGCATATTGATATCGACTGGGCCGCGCCAATTACCTCCATTCCCTATGGTACCCTCAAGCTGATGGAAATCGTGCGCGCCATGCTGGAAAAGCCGCGCATAATGCTGGTGGATGAACCGGCGGCCGGCCTCAACAGCCAGGAAATCGAATATGCGGTCGCGCTTTTGCGCGAGGCGGCGGATCGCCGCGGGATCGGCGTGATCCTCATCGAGCATTCCATGGAAATGGTGATGAACATTTGCAACGATATCATCGTGTTGAACTTTGGCAGGATCATTGCCCAGGGCAAGCCGGAAGAGGTGTCCTCAGACCCCGCGGTCATAGAAGCGTACCTTGGCACGGAAGAGACGGCCTGCGCGGGCTAGGGCCGGCCGTGGGCGCTGTGCAAAGGCCTGCGGCCGATATGGGGAAGGGCGCTTGCCCCCTCTGCGTCATCTTTAGAAAGGCGGTTTGCCGCAATGCTTGAGATCAGGAATCTGCACGCCTATTACGGCGTCATCGAAGCGCTGCACGGAATCAGCATTGAAATGCCGGACGAATCCATTCGTTGCGTTATCGGAAGCAACGGCGCCGGAAAGACGACGTTGCTCAAGGCGATTTCCGCAGTGATTCGCCGGGAAGGCGAAATTGTTTGGAACGGAGAAAGCATCCTTGAACGGACGCCGCAGCAGCTGGCGCAGATGGGGATCATTCACGTCCCGGCCGGCCGGTTGATTTTTCCCGGCCTGACCGTGCGCGAAAACCTGGAGGTCGGCACGATGCCCTGGAAGGGCTTCTGGGGCAACAAGCAGCCTTACGGCGAAGAAATGGATACCGTCTTTAAGCTGTTTCCCCGTCTGAAGGAGCGGGAGAAGCAGTATGGCTGGTCGCTCTCCGGCGGCGAACAGCAGATGCTGGCCATCGGAAGGGCAATCATGGCGCGGCCCAGGCTGCTCATGCTCGACGAGCCTTCCATGGGGCTTGCGCCCGTTGTTGTGGCGGAATTGTTTGAGAAGATCGTCGAGATCAAACACACCGAAAAGATCCCCATTTTGCTGATCGAACAGAACGCGCGCCTCGCCCTGCGGGTATCGGATTACGCCTATGTCATCGAACAGGGCGTCATTCGCATGGAGGGCCCGGCTTCGGAAATGAAAAACGACGAAGGAATCGTCGGCGCATATCTGGGAAAATACGCAAGGACGTTGCGCGCTGCGGAAAAGAAAGAAGGGGTATCGTGACAAAATCGCTGCTGATTGATCCTGCCGCGGCAAGGGGACGGGAGACGATCCATTTCAAACCCGTTCAGGTCAACGCCTACCGCAAGAGCGTGCAGGAGGAGGCGGGGCGCTTCTCAAAGCAGGAATGGATGAACTTCTATCGGGACATGTATTCCATCCGCGCGTTTGAACAGATGATCTCCCAAATCAAGACCACGGAGCGCTTCGGCGATATCTCCTATCACTATTCCGGGCCGGTGCATCTGTGCGCCGGCGAGGAGGCGGTGTGCGTCGGGGCGGCGTTTTATCAGACGACGGAAGATTTCACCTTCGGCTCTCACCGCAGCCATGGCGAGACGCTTGCCAAGGGGCTGCGCGCCACGCAGACGCTTTCTGAAGAGAAGCTGCTTTCCATCATGGAGACCTACGCGGGGGGAAGGATATTCCAATCCGTTCAGGATCGCTCGCTGGACGTTCGCGCAAACGCGCGCCGATTTCTGTTCTACGGGCTGCTGAGCGAGATTTTCGGCCGGACAACGGGCTTCAACCGCGGGCTATGCGGGTCGATGCACGCGTTTTTCCTGCCCTTTGGAATATACCCGTGCAACGCCATCGTGGGCGGAAGCGGCACGATCGCCGTCGGCGCCGGGCTGTATAAGCGCATAAACCGCGAAAATGGCGTGGCGATCTGCAACCTGGGCGATGGAGCGACGGCGACGGGCTCTACCTATGAAGCGCTGACCATGGCCACGATGGAACAGATCCGCACGCTGTGGGGCGCGCGCTCCGGCGCGGTTCCGGTTCTTTTCCAGGTCACGAACAACTTTTACGCCATGGGAGGGCAGACCGCCGGGGAGACCATGAGCCTCTATCGCACCGCGACGATTCCGGTAGGCCTGGCGGATACGCAACTCCATGCCGAACGCGTGGACGGCATGAACCTGCTGGCGGTGCTGGACGCCTATCGGCGCCTGTTGCCCGTCGCCAGAAGCGACGGCCCGGTGTGGCTGGACTGCGTGACATACCGCTATTATGGCCACAACCTCGCGGACAACAACAATTATAGAACCAGGGAAGAAATTGAAAAATGGCGGGCGGTGGACCCGATTGAAACGTTTGCGCAGGCGCTGTGCGACGCGCGGATATGCGATTTGACGGAGCTTGAGGCGGTTCGCAAGCTGGTAGACGCCGATATTCTCTTCGCCGTGGCGCGCAGCGTGGACGAGCGCTATTCCCCCAAGATGGACCTGCGCGCCCTGGAAAAGGACGGAATTTCCAAATATGTGTTTTCCAACGGCCGTGTTGAGACCGACGGCGCCCAAAGCGGGGACATGCTTTGCCCGCTGCGCGAGAGCAGGCGGGCGCAGTCGATCGCCCGCCGGCGGCGCTTTGGCCTGGATGCGCAGGGAAGGGAGATTCCCACCAACAGGCGCTATCAGATACGCGACGCGATTGCGGAGCCGATCCTCAGAAGGATGTACGAGGATCCCAAGCTGATCATTTTCGGCGAGGACGTGCGCGACTGGGGCGGCGCCTACGCGGTTTACAGGGATTTTGAACAGGCGATTCCCTATCACCGGCTGTTTGATACGCCGATCTGCGAGTGCGGCATCATCGGCGCGGCCGTCGGCTACGCCATGTGCGGCGGCCGGGTCGTTACGGAAATCATGTACGACGATTTTTCCGCGCGTGCGGCGGATGAACTGTTCAATCAGCTGGCGAAGTGGCAGGCCATGAGCGCGGGGGAGATCCGTCTGCCCGTCGTGGTGCGCATGAGCGTCGGCTCGGATTACGGCGCCCAACACACGCAGGACTGGACGGCGCTGTTTGCCCATATCCCCGGCCTGAAAGTCGTTTATCCGGTTACGCCATACGACGCCAAGGGCCTGATGGAAGCGGCGCTGCGCGGAACGGACCCGGTAATTTTCCTGGAAAGCCAGGCGCTTTACGATGTGGGCGAGTACTTCCACCAGGGAGGCGTTCCGGAGGAAGCTTACGAAATCGCGTTGGGAGAGCCGGACGTCAAGCGCGAAGGCGACGATTTGACGATCCTCACGGTCGGCGCGGCGCTGTATCGCGGCTTGCAGGCCGCCGATATCCTCAAAAACGAATACGGCCTGTCGGTCGAAGTCATCGACGCGCGGTCGATCGTCCCGTTTGATTACGAAAAGGTCGTCGCCAGCGTGCGCAAAACGGGAAGGATCGTCCTTATGGGCGACGGCTGCGAGCGCAATTCCATCATGCGGCACTTTGCCTCGAAAATTACGGAACTGGCGTTTGACGCGTTGGATGCGCCGCCATGCGTGCTCGGGGCGAAAAACTGGCTCGCGCCCAGCCATGAACTGACGCGCGAATACTTCCCGCAGCCCTCGTGGGTCGTTGATATCGTACATCAGTGTATGCTGCCGCTCAAGGGACACCGGCCACAGCGCGATTTCTCGGCCGGCGCGCAAATGCGCGAAAGCAGACTGGGCATATAACGTGCCGCGAAAGGAGCGTTGAATATGCTTGCGGATCGGGAACTGTATATGCGCGCCAGGCAAATCCGCCTGGATTGCGCGGAAATGTTTCACAACTCCCATACGGGGCACTTTGGCGGATGCTATTCCTGCGCGGAGATTCTCGCTACATTGTATTTCGACGTATTGAACGTCGATCCTGCGCGGCCGGCCTGGCCGGAGCGCGACCGCTTTGTGCTCTCCAAGGGGCACGCCGCGCCCGCGCTGTACAGCGCGCTGCAGCAGCGGGGGTTCTTCCCCAGAAGCTATATCCGGCGATACGAAACGCTTTGCGCGGAGTTGAGCACGCATCCCAATATGCTGAAGGTGCCCGGCGTGGATATCTCCTCCGGATCGCTCGGCCATGGGCTGTCGGTGGGCGTTGGAATGGCGCTTGCCGCAAAGCGCGACGCAAGCCCCTACGCGACGTTTGTGCTGCTGGGCGACGGCGAATGCGACGAGGGGATGATCTGGGAAGGCGCCATGGCGGCGGGGCATTTGCATCTGGACAACCTCATGGTCATCGTAGACCGCAACCGGCTCTGCGTATCCGGCGATACGGAAAAAGTGATGGCCCTTGAACCGCTGGCGGACAAGTGGCGGGACTTTTCCTTTGACGTGTACGAAACGGACGGCCACGACGTCGCCCAACTGCGCCAGACGTTTTCTTCAATGCGCGCTAAGCGCAACGGGAAGCCGCAGTGCCTGATCGCGCACACCGTAAAGGGGAAGGGCGTATCTTTCATGGAAAACAACGTCCAATGGCATGGAGCGCATTTTGACGACGCCTGTTATGCGCGCATCGTCGCCGAACTGACGGGCGGAGCATCGGCGCAGTAAGGGGGCGGGGTATGGATACGAAGAGCGTCGTAAGAGATGCGTTTGGGAAAGCCCTGGTCGAGGCGGGAGAGCGATACCCCGAAATGTTTGTGCTGACGGCGGAACTGAAAGCCCCCACGCGCTGCGGCCTGTTTGCCGATCGCTTCCCCGAGCGTTTTTTGGACGTCGGGATCGCCGAACAGAACATGGTCGGGATCGGCGCGGGCCTGGCCGCCTGCGGAAAAATGCCGTTTCTGGTAAGTTATGCGAATTTTGCCTGCCTGCGGGCGGGAGAGCAGATTCGCAACGATATAAGCTATACCAACTTTAACGCCAAGGTCGTGGCCATGTCCACCGGGCTCACCTTTGGCACGGGAGGGCCGACGCACCAGTCCTACGAAGACCTCGGCGTGATGCGCGCCATGCCGAATTTCACGGTTCTGGCGCCGGCGGACGCGCGGTCGCTTCGAAAGGCCGTCCTGGCTGCAGCCGCGCACAAAGGGCCGGTATTCATCCGCTCTGGACGCGGCGAGGAATACGACGTCTATTCAGACGGGGATTGCGCCTTTACAATCGGCAGGGCGAATCTGCTCCGCGATGGGAACGACGCGGCGATCCTCGCCTGCGGCTTCATGGTGCATGAAGCGGTGGTTGCGGCCGATCGCCTGCGCAGCGAGGGCATTGGCGCGCGGGTGCTGGATATGCACACCATCAAGCCGATCGACCGCGAAGCGCTGGCGGAGGCGGCAAAGACCTGCAAACTGCTGGTCACGGTCGAAGAACACTACAAAATTGGAGGGCTCGGCAGCGCGGTGGCCGATGCGCTCGCCGACAGGGCGCATCCGCCGATTCTGAAAATCGGCATCGAGGATCGCTATCCGCCCATCGGCCCGACGAGCGAATTGCGGCGACACCTGGGCCTGGACGCGGAGAGCATCGCGGCAAAAACAGGCGAGGCTTTGCAAAAACTCTGAAGCGGCCGCCACAGACAGGAATGAGAACAGGCTTGCGCGCCATGCCGCCGTATCTGGGCGGCATGGCGATTTTGGATGCGGCCGTCGCCGCCGCGAAGGGAAACGCGGAGCGGAGGCCGCAGATCGTCGGCGGCATGCGAAAGCGGCGTCCGCAATCGGCCGCGCCCTTTGCCTGGATTGCTTCCCGGGCATGCGTCTGGGCGGAAGGCGGCAGAACGCAACGGGTGCGCCTGCGCTTCGCGGCCTTTTGGATCCGGGGAGGCGGTGTTCGCGCTGCCGCCGGCGCGCCCTGTCTCTGAAGAGGATGTGGCTTTCAGGAAACGGCGCTGCCGCCGACGCGCCCGCGCCTTGTCACGGTAGCGGCGGCGCTGTGCGGCGGTTCCTGCGGCGCGCCCGCGGACGCATCCGCCGGGAGGCGTTTGGCGGATATCTTGCAGACAGATGCAGGGCGAGCGAAACGGTTCGCGCGCCCTGTCTTTGAAGAGGATGCGGCTTTCAGGAAACGGTGATGCCGCCGTCGGCGACGATAATGGCGCCGTTGAGATACGCGGCCTCGCCGCTGGCGAGGAACAGCGCCACATTTGCGATTTCCTCCGGCTCGCCCCAGCGCCGCAGGGGCGTTCCCTGGGTGAGGAAATGCTGCTCGTCAAATTCCGGATCGCTCAGGTTGCTCTCCACGACCATGGGCGTGCGGATGGCGGCCGGCGCGATGCAGTTGGTGCGGATGTTGAACGGCCCGAATTCCACCGCCATGGAGCGCGTCAGCGACACCGTTCCGCCCTTTGCGGCGGTGTAGCCGTCGCATTTGGGAATGCCGATCACGCCCGCCGAAGAGGCGGTGTTGATGATCGAGCCGCCGCCGCGCTTCTTCATCAGAGGGATCGCGCATTTGGAACAATATACCAGCCCGAACAGATTGATGCGCACGATGCGCTCAAACGTGTCCATGTCCAGGACGTCCAGCGCGGCGTCTCGTTTGCCCCAGAACACGGAAGCGTTGTTGTAGAGGACGTCCACTCCGCCGTACTCCTGCTCGATCTGCGCAAACGCCGTCCGCACGGCTTCAAAGCTGGAGATATCCACGCTGTAGAACTGCGCCCTGCCGCCCGCGCGGTTCACCTCCTCCGCCGCTGCGGCGCCCGCCTGCGCATCGACGTCGAAGATCAGGACGGTAGCGCCCTCGCGGGCAAAGGCGCGGACGGCGCAGCGGCCGATTCCGCCGCCGCCGCCGGTGATAACGGCAATTTTGTCTTTCAAACGCATAGCTGCACCTATCCTTTCAGCGCTCCGGCGGTCAACCCCTTGACGAGGGAACGGCTGCCGAAGGCGTAGAATATCAAACTGACCATGGTGGCGAAGGTCAACGCCGAGAAAATGAGGTTGTAGTCGGTATAGTACTGACCGTAGAAGGTCGTCACATACTGCATGAACGTGCGCTTTTCGTTGTCGAAAATAAAGATCAGGGGGAAATACATGTCATTCCAAATGGGCAGGAAATTGTAGATGGCGACGGTGGCCAGCGCCGGCTTGATCAGCGGCACGATGATCTGCGGGATCATTCGCGCCGTCGAGCAGCCGTCGATGAAGGCCGCGTCGTCCAGTTCCGCGGGGATCATTTTGATGTATCCGGTGAGAATGAACATGGAAAAGGGGATCGACATCGCCGTATAAACGCAGATCAGGCCCGCAAGCGAGTTGAGCAGCCCCAGTTTGTTGAACATATCGTTCAAAAACAGCACGCCCAGGCGGATGGGAACGATCATGCCCACCAGAAAAAACATATACCAGCGCCGCACCCAGCGGCCGCGATAGCGCGCCAGCGCATACGAAAGCAGAATGGAGACCGTCAGGGATACGGCCAGCGAAACGATCGCCACGATGGCGCTATTGAGGATCGAGCGGAAGAACTGCTCGTTGGAAAACACGGTCGCATAGCCGGACAGGTTCAAGCCCTTGGGCAGCGCCAGCGGCGCCTTCATAAATTCCAGGTTTTCCTTTAAAGAGGTAACGATCATCAAAAGCAGCGGCGCGGCGACGACCAGCGCGTAGAGGCACAAAAAGACGTAGACGACGACGCGCCCGATGCTGATTTTCCTTTTCATTGCGCGCCTCCTCATTCGTCGTATTGCTTCAGGTACATCCGCAGCCACAAAACCACGCCGATGCCGACGATCAGCGCCATAATGGTCGCGATCGCCGCGCCCATGCCCATCTCAGGCGGCGCGCCGGTGCGCGCGCCGAACGCCGTGCGGTAGAAGAACGTGCCGAGCGTGTCGGTGGCGTAATTGGGGCCGGCCAGGGTGCCCTCCATGGCGTAGATGATCTCAAAGGAACTGAAGTTGCCGACAAAGGTCATCGTGGAAACCACGAAGAGAATCGGCCGCAGGTTCGGCAGCGTGATATAGGCGAATTTGTGCCATTCGTTGCCGCCATCCACGGCGATGGCCTCGTATTGCACCTCGGGGATGGCGTTGATGCCGGCGATGAACAGCATCATGGGAATGCCCGTATACTGCCAGGCGTTCGCCACCGCCACGGCCGTCAGCGCCGTGCTTTCCTGGCCCAGCCAGGCCTGGGCCCAGGAATCCAGCCCAACGGCGCGCAAAAGCGCGTTCAGGCCGCCCCAGGTGGGGTTGAAAATCAGCACGCCGATATACCCGACGATGACCACCGAAACCGTGCTGGGCGCGAAAAACAGCGTGCGAAAGCCCGTGCTGCCGCGCAGGCCGCGCGTGAGCAGCACCGCCAGCAACAGCGCCACCAGGTTTTGAATGATCATGGTGATGATAAAGAAATAAACGTTGTTGCCCAGCGCGTTCCAAAACCGTTCGTTGTAGGGGTATTCGGTGAACAGGCGGATAAAATTGGAAAAGCCAACGAACGTTTTGTCGCCGTAGCCTGTCCACTCAAACAGGCTCAGGCCCAGCGACGCCGCCAGGGGGATCAGCATGAATAATGTATAAATGATCAGCGCCGGCGCAATCAGCCCCATAAAGCCGGCCTTTGAACGTTTCAACGCAAGCCCTCCTTTCCGCGCGAACCTCGCGCCGTTGCCGGCGCGATCGGCCCGCGGTGTTGACCGCCCGCACGGCGGTTTTTCAAGGCGCGTGCGGGCGGACGGCGCTATTTGCAGATTTTGCGGATTTCTTCGGCAATGTCCGCGGCGCCGAGGTGATACAGTTCCCGCAGCCACTGCTGGGAGCCGACTTCATGCACGTTCACATCGGGAAGGGCCATGCGCTTAAAGCGGATATTCAGGCAGCCCTCGTCGGCCAGCACCTCCGCAACGGCCGAACCCAGGCCGCCGGAGAGGTTGTGCTCCTCCACGGTGACGATGCGCCCGGTTTCGCGCGCCGCCTTCACAATCGCCTCTTTGTCGATCGGCTTGATGGTGTGCATGGAGATCAGACGGCAACGGATGCCCTGCGCGCGCACGGCTTCCACAGCTTTTTGCGCCTCCAGGCCGATCGGCCCGGCGAAGATGACGGCGCAGTCGTCGCCGTCCTCCACGGTGATGGCCTTGCCCAGTTCAAAATGGAAGGGGCGGTGATGGATGTCCTTTTCGCCCTTGTAACCGCAGCGATAGTACACCGGGCCGTCGTGTTCGATCATGGCGTAAGTGGCCGCTTCCGCCTCCTGCGGATCGCAGGGCGCGACGACCACGAGGTTCGGCAGCGCCCGCAAAATGGCGATATCTTCCGTAGAATGGTGCGAAATGCCCAAAGGACCGTAGGAAACGCCGCCGCCGATGATGACGATTTTGACGTTGGCGTTGTGGTAGCATACGTCGTTGCGAATCTGTTCCAGGCAGCGCAGCGTGGGGAAATTGGCGATGGAGTATGTGATGGCGATGTTGCCTTCCATGGCGATGCCGCAGGCGACGCCGGTCATGTTCTGCTCCATCACGCCGCAGTTGTAGTAGCGGTCCGGGAAACGGCGGGCGAAGCCTTCGATCTCGCCGTAACCGATATCGGCCAGCACCATATGGATGCGTTCGTCCTTTTCCGCGATTTTCAGCAGCGTTTCGTTGAATATCTTTCTCATGCTTCCACCCCCAGTTCCGCATAGGCCTTTTGCAGTTCTTCCTGCGTTACATGCCAGTAGTGCGAATGCACCAGGTTTTCAAAGAAACTTACGCCCTTGCCCTTGATGGTGTTGGCCACGATGAGCGTGGGCATATTGCGCTCCAGGGGAAGCTGGGCGAAGGCCTCCTCCAACTGGCCGAAATCGTGCCCGTCCACCGTGCGGCAGGCCCAGCCGAACGGCGCCACGCGCGAACTTACGTCGCCAAGGTCGAGAATGTCCTTGGAAAAGCCCAGGGCCTGGATGCGGTTGTAGTCCAGGATGCAGATCAGGTTATCCAGGTGATGCTGGCCGGCGAACATGATCGCCTCCCAGGTGGAGCCTTCGTTCATATCGCCGTCGCTGAGCATGCAGAACACGCGGTTGCTCCGCCCGCGGCGCCGGGCGTCCAGCGCCATGCCCACCGCCACGGGCAGGCCGTGGCCCAGGGAACCGGTGGAAAATTCCACGCCGGGCACATAATGGCTGATATGGCCCATAAGCTTGCCGTTGTCCTGATAATATGTATCCAGCCATTCGCGCGGGAAAAAGCCTTTTTCAGCAAGCGTGGCATAGACCACGGCGCCTGCATGACCTTTGGAGAGGATAAAACGGTCGCGGTCCTCCTTGCGCGGCTGCTGCGGGTCTACGTTGAGAACGCCGCTGTACAAAACCGCCATGATGTCTGCCGCAGAGAGCATGCTGCCAATGTGCCCGCTTTTTCCCAGATATACCATCCGGCAGCAGTGCGCCCTTACTTTGGTCGCCAGGTCCCGATACTGTTCATACATATTGCCTTGCCAACCTCCTTTTGCCGTTGCCTAGTCCAATGTATACCACTGGTTAAAGATATGCGCGCTGATCCCCTTGATGCTCAATTCCGTGTAATCGCCGCCCATACAGACCTGCAAATGGCGGGAACGCTCGTTGGACACCTTGGAAACGATCAGCCGGCGCAGTTCCTCCTCCTGCGCAAAGGACATCTCTTCGACCAGATGCCCGACCAGACGGACCTTGTCCGAATCCAGTATATTGACGGCGGTGGAGACGCCGATGGCAATATAGTCCATGATCTGCGCGTCGATCACGCCGCCGTTGACCATGAGCAGGTCCTTGACGACAGCCTCCAGGCAGCCTCGCTGGCCGCAGGAACAGTATGTATCCACCGGAAGTTTGATATGGCCCAGTTCGCCGAACATGTAGTTGCCGCCGTGCTGGCAGTTGCCGTGAACGATTGCCGCCATGCCCAGGCCGACCTTTTCCAGAAGCACCAGTGTAGTGTGCTCGCTGGCGTGCTTTCTGTCGGCGGCAAGTTCGCCCAGCACCATCATATTGGCCATGCGTTCGGCATATACTTCACCGTCGTACCGTCCGCTGAACAAACGGCGCAGATCGATGTCCCGCCAGCCGAGTTCGACGGAGTAGAGCACCGCGTTGCGCCGGGAATCAATGTTGCCGGGCATCGCCATGCCAAGATCCAGCTTGTGGTTGTCCAATTCAGGGTGGCGCTTGCGCAGCGCTTGCAGGCCGTCGAGCAGGACGGCGCAGAAGGCGGTGGGCGTAAAGTTGCCGGTGGGGAAGGAGAGCAGTTCGCGGTCGAGAATCTCCCCGCCCATGTTCACCAGGCACAGAAGCCGCCCCGTCCAGTCAAAGGCGAACATTCTTCTGGCGTCGCGGTTGATGCGCAAATAGCGCTGCTTGCGCCCCGCCGTGGCGCGGCGTTCGTCCGTTTCCAGAACCAGGCCGGCCTCCAGCAATTGGCGAATGATCTGCGTGACCGAAGCGCGGCTGATGCTCATTGCCTCCCATATATCCGTGCGGGAGACGGGTTCGTTGTCCATGATGTAGTGCAGTACGATGTTGCGGTTCAGTTGTGCGGCGTCCGCATGGGAAAGGAAATCATCCTTCAAATGAATCCCCCATCTTAAGTTTATTCGGTAAAATGAACGAGGCGTTCATCGCAAAATCAGGGCGAAACAAGCCCCTCGTACGCCTTGATTATACATGTCGCTGCCGGAGTTGTCAATAGATTTGTCGAGAAAACCGCCATAAAATTTAGTGACTAAATTCGTGATTTATGCATGTTATTTCAAATAATCCATGCAATTTCCAATTCATACCAACAAAAATTGCCAGTTTTGCTCATTTTACGGTTGACATATCCCTGGTTGTGTTGTATTATTAATTTAGTCAGTGTATTTTATGAACCATTGGCGCATGCCATAGGAATATGAAGGAGGTATCTACATGAAGAAAACCCTGACGCTTGTTCTCGCCCTGTTGTTGACAATGGCGCTGGTCTCGCCCGCGCTGGCCGAGGTGCATCTCACCGTCACCAGCTGGCGCGTCGAGGACCAGGCGGCCTGGGACCAGATCAACGCCGCCTTTACCGCCGAGTATCCCGACATCACCGTGGAATACATCCCCGTGACCGCGACCGAGTACGACAGCGTGCTGCAGACCAAGCTGCAGTCCGGCAACGCCGAGGACATTATGTTCCTGCGCGCATTCTCCACGGGCCTGCAGATTTACAACGCCGGCTATGTGCATGAGCTTACGGAGGAAATGATCCCCAACCTTTCCGTCATGCGCTCGGACCTGCTGGCGCCCTGGACGGGCGAGGACGGCGTTGTCTACGGCCTGCCCGGCTCTGTGTGCTACGGCGGTTTCTTCTACAATAAGGCGATCTTTGAGGAAGTGGGCGTCGAGCCGCCGCGCACCTTCGACGAATTTATGGATGTCTGCCAGAAGATCGAGGACGCCGGCTATGTCGCCATTGGCTTTGGCATTCTCGATTCCTGGATGGTCGCCGAATACCTGTCGGCGACGGTCGTGCCCGTCACCACCGGCACCGAGTGGCACGAAAAACTCATGGCCAAGGAAACCGATTACACGGACGCCGGCTATATTCAGCACTTCGACTGGATCAAGCAGATGGCCGAGTACTTCCCCGACGGCTATCAGGGCATCGGCTCTTCGGATATGCAGATGATGTTCGCCTCGGAAATGGCGGCCATCTATCCCGTCGGCACGTTTGAACTGACGGTGATCGAATCGCTGAATCCCGATCTTGACCTGGGATGGTTCTTCATGCCCACCGAGACGGCCGACGAACCCTATGTGATCAACTATGGCGCCATCATGGGCTACGGCATCAATAAGAACGTCGAGGGCGAGAAGCTCGAGGCCGCCTGTACCTATCTGAACTGGCTGGCCGAGCAGGAGGCTTCGGAACTGTTTACCAACAACGTTCTGGGGCAGTACGCCGCTTCCGGCAACTACGGCGTTATTGAAAACGAACTCTCCGCGGAGATTATCGCCGACGCCGAGGGCGCCGAGTTCTTCATCCAGATCCCCTATCAGCAGCTTTCCGACCAGAGCCCGGACTATACGGCGGCGATCCAGGGCGCGATTTACAAGCTCCTGGTGGAGGACGCCACGCCCGAAGAAGCGGCGGAATACATGATGACGGAACAGGCCTGGTATTTTGCGGAATAACCGGCCCGTTTCCGGGGGCTGCCGCGCGGCGGCCCCCGGTCTGTCGTATTTCAGGATGTGTTTTCAAGGAGGAAAGCCTTTATGCCCAAATCCGTCATTTTGGAGCGCGTCGGAGAAATCTCCTGGCGCGAAATGACGCCGGAGGACGACTATCAGCCCACGCGCGAAGAAGAAATTGCCCACGGCACGCGCGTGGTGACGCGTCATTTCGGCGATCCGCTTCCCGGCCAGATCGAAACGCGCGCCGTGTGCGGCGCCGTATGCACCCATGAAGTATCGCTCTTCCGGGGCGATCTGACGCACCCCAAATACCCAATGATCCCCGGGCATGAGGCGGTTCATCAGGTCACGCGCGTTGGCAAAAATGTCCGACATCTCAAGGAGGGCGATTATTGCGCGGCCTGTTGGTATATGGGGCAGTGGTCGGAAAAGGTCATCGGGCCCGCGAACGTCGCCTGGAAACTTCCGGACGATATGGACGACTTCGCCAACTGGATCATCGAACCCGCCGCCTCCATCGTCAACGCCGGCCAGTATATGGATATCCGCCCCGGCGCGCGCGTGCTGCTCATTGGCGCGGGCTTTATGGGGCTTTTGATGATCCAGATGCTGCACGGCTATCCGATGGCGGAATTTGCCGTTGCGGACGTCAAGCCGTTCAGCGTCGATCTGGCCCGTCAGTGCGGCGCATGGGAGACGATCCTCACCAGTACGGACGCGGGCAGGGGCGTTCTGGACGATAAGGGCAGCGGGCATTATGACGTCGTCATCGAATGCAGCGGCACGCAGGGCGGCCTGGATCTGGCGATCGACATGTGCGGCATGGCGGGAAAGATCTACCTGTTTGGCTGGCACAGAAAGACGCGGAGCGTAGATTTCAAGCTGGGGCATCTGCGCGGGCAGACCTTTGTGCACACCTCGCCCGCTACGGATACCGGCCGCGTCTACGAGCGCTACTGGCCGATGACCATCGACATGTTCCGGCGCGGCGTTTTCGATATGTCGAAACTGGTCACGCACAAATACCGGGCGGAGGATATACGCCAGTGCATGGAGGATTCCGTCGTCCGCGCGGACGGCTTTGTCAAAAGCGTCTTTTATCTGTAAAAAACGGACGCGACTCTCGGGCCCGGGCAACGCCCGGGTCCTTTTTTTCATACGGCGCGCACGCGCAAACGCGCTCCGCCGACGTTCCACATGGCTGCATAAATGGGCAATATTTGTGTAAATATGCAGAAATTGGCAAAATTCGGCGAATTGGTGCATTGTTTTATGCAAAAATGTTGCGTTTTTACATGAAGTGCAAACAATGCTTACGCTGGAATTGTTGAACGATCGCGGCAATGTAAGTATGATAGGAGAGTATATAAAATCGCGCTTGGGCGAAGGCGGTTTGCCGGATCAGAAGCTGCGCTCTGACGGCCGTCCCGAATGGCGGGGCGGCATGGCGGAGGCAGCCCGTATTTTTACCCAAAGCGGCGCGCGCGGAAAGGAATTGAACGATGGACGCGACGAAGATTCAGGAACTGGAGGCGAAAGTCCGGGAAAACCCCATGGACGACGCAAGCTGGTTCGAACTGGGCAAGGAGTATTTCGACGATGATTTCAAAAAGGCGCACAGTTGCTTTTCCATGGCGCTGGCGCAGCGTCCGTTCGACGCGGATTACCGGCTGAACCGCGGGCGCAAGTCCCTGTCGCTGGACAGCTTTGAAGAGGCCCTGGCCGATCTGTCCCTGGCCGTGCGCCTTGACATCGAGGACGGCGAAAAGTGGCATTATCTGGGCAACGCATACTTCTTCCTGGGCAGGTACGCGCAGGCCGTTGAATGCTACAAAAACGCCATGGAGCGCCACCGCAGGAACGTAGTCGGCCTGGAGGCCCCGGCCATCGACTGGATTTGGATGGCCTATATGCACGACGGCCGCCCCGAGGAGGCAATGGCCTATGTCAAGGCCAACGCTTCGCCGGACATGCATGTGGAGGAATCGGATCTCTCCTATAAAAAGCGCATTCTGCTCTATGCGGGCTATACGGATATCGACACCTACCTGCGCGAAGTCGTCAATTACGAGGACGACCTGGACGCCATAACGGAGCTTTATGGCGCCGTCAATTACTACCTGTTTATCCAGCCCGACCGCGAAAAGGCGGAAAAGTACCTGAACAAGGTGCTCTCCTACAAGCAGTATCACCACGCCTTTGCCTACAAACAGGCGCTGCTGCTGCGGGCCGATTTTGATAAGGAGGCAAAGTGATGTTTTGCAAAATCGAGGCGGATTCGACGCCCAACGAGGCCAAAATTGCCAAGATCCGCGCCGCGCTGAACGCGGAGCCGGACAACGCGCAGCTGTGGATGGAACTGGGCATGGAGTATTCCCAGTCCCTGTTTGAAGAGTCCATCCGCGATTACTCCGTGGCCATCGGCCTTTCGCCCTTCAACGGCGAATACTATTTTCACCGCGGCCGCAAATACCTTTCCACGGACCAGTTTCCCGAAGCGCTGGCGGATTTTCACGCCTCCATGTGCCTGGATTGCGTGGACGGCCAGTCCTGGCACTACCTGGGCGTGGCCCTGTACTATCTGGAGCAGTACGCCGAGGCGGCGCGCTATTTCCGCAAGGCGCTGGAAATGAACGAGAAGAACGGCGACGACTGCGTCTGGCCTGAAGTGGACTGGATGTGGATGTCCCTGATGCGCGCGGGCGACGCGCAGGCGGCGCGCCAGGCGCTTGATCTGGTGGAGGACGACGCCTATTCCAGCGAAAGCGACATGGCCTACAAAAAGCGCGTGCGCCTCTACAAGGGCGTGGACGATATCGACTTCTTCCTCAAAAACGTCAGCACGGTCGATCCCCTGGACACAGTGACCGAGCTTTACGGCGCGGCGAACTATTATATGTTCATCGCCCCCGACGCCGCCAAGGCGACGGAGATGCTCGACAGGACGCTCGCCATCCCGGGCTTTGAAAACGCCTTCGGCTGGAAGTGCGCCCAGCGCGACCGCGAGGCGGGCCGCGCATAAGGTTTTGCCTTAAACTTTCCTGCCGCGCGCATGGCAAAGTTATATTTTGATGGAGGGATATTCATGAAACGAGTGCTTTCCCTGATCCTGGCGCTGGCCATGGTCTGCGGCCTGGCGTCCGTCGCGCTTGCCGAAGAGGTCGAGTACGGCGACACGCTGACCGTCGCGGTCGGTCACGACACCGAAACCCTGAACCCCGGCATCGCGGCCAACAACGCCCGCTATGAGCGCCTGGTATACAGCGGCCTGGTCTGCCTCGAGGGCGACCAGATCGTGCCCGACCTGGCCGAAAGCTGGGAAGTTTCTGATGACGGGTTGGTGTGGACGTTCCACCTGCGCGACAACGTCTATTTCACCTCCAGCGGCAAGCAGTGCACCGCCGCGGACGTGAAGGCCACCTACGAGCGCTACCTGGACCCCGATCATCCGCTGGTGCATTCTGGCAAGATGGACTGGATCAAGGAAGTGCGCGTGGTCGATGACCTGACGTGCGAGATCGTCTGCCATGGCCCGTACGCTCTGGCGCTGTCCGCGCTCTCCGGCCACTGGGGCCTGATCCTCAACGCGGACGACATTGCCGAGTATGGCGACGACCTGGGCAAGAGCATCGAGAGCATCGACGGCACCGGCCCCTATATCCTCAAGGAGCACATCTGGAACGAGAGCTATCACTTCGAGGCGAATCCCGATTACTTCGGCGGCGCGCCCTACATCCAGAATCTGGACTTCGTTGTCATTCCCGACGCCTCCTCCCGCACCATCGCGCTGGAAACCGGCGCTGTGGACATCGTCTGCAATGTGAACCCCTCCGACGTCTCCCTGCTGGAGAGCGAGGGCTTCCCGGTGGTCTACACCGAGTCCAACGGCCAGTACCTGTTCCTGTACAACTGCTCCGAGCAGTCCGTCTGCCACGATCCGCGCGTGCGCCTGGCGATCAACCACGCCGTGGATACCACGGCCATCGTCAACGCGCTGTACGCCGACGTGCAGGGCGAGGTGCCCAACTGCTTTGCCACCATGCGCGACCACGGCACGCTGGATTTGGGCGTGTTCCCGTATGATCCGGAACTGTCCAAGCAGCTGCTGGCCGAGGCCGGCTATCCCGACGGCATCACCATCAGCCTGTTCGCCTCGCCGACCTACTCCAAGAACCCCGAGACCGCCGAAATCGTCAAGCAGATGTGCGCCGAGGTCGGCATCAACATCGAAATCACCGTGGGCGACGACGCCGCCTTCATGGAACTGTTCGGCCATACGCCGGAATCCTTCGCGGAGGAACTGGGCTACGACATGTTCTGCATGGGCCAGGGCCCCTCGGACTGCGACATCGGCGGCTATCAGGGCCTGTACACCTCCGACCCCGAGCGCAACGACTCCAACTACGGCTTCTACTCCAACGCCGAAGTGGACGAACTGTTTGAAAAGCAGGCTGTGGAGACCAACGACGAAGAACGCGTCAAGCTGCTCAACCGCCTGTGCGAGATCATGTACCTGGAGGACCCGGTCGGCCTGCTGATCTGGAACGACAAAACGCCCTTTGCCATGAACACCAACGTTCTCAACTTCGAGGGCAATGTGAACATCATGGGCGAGATCAACTACAGGCTTTTGCAGATCGCCGCGTAAGCGGAACCGAAGCGACAGGCCCGGAAACCGGCGAAACGGTTTCCGGGCCATGCCGAACCCTGCCCACGCATGGGGCGTTTTCGGCTGAATATTTCGAAAGGGCGTTCCTTCCATGCTGAGATATGCCTTAAAGAAGATTCTGAAGTTGATACCGATGATGATCACGATCGTGATCGTGACCTTTTTCATCATCCGCATGATCCCGGGCGATCCCGTGCGGTTGATGCTGGGCAAAGAGGCCAGCATTGAAACCGTAGAAAACATGCGGGAAGAACTGGGCTATAACGACCCGATTCTGATCCAGCTGGGCAGATACTTCAAAACGCTTCTTCAGGGCGATCTGGGCGAGTGCATGAAAACGGGCGAACAGAACCTGGACATCATCAAGCGCGTTTTCCCGGTGACGTTTTGCCTGGCCATTTTTTCGACGCTGTTTTCCTCCGTTGTGGGCGTCATTCTCGGCATCATATCGGCGGTGCGCCGGGGCAAGATTGCGGACAACGCAATCTCTGTTATGACGCTGGTGTTCATCTCCATGCCGACGTTCTTCCTGGGGCTGCTGTTGCTGCTGTTCTTCTCTTTGCAACTTCGCTGGCTGCCGGTATACAGCAACGGCTCCTGGAACCAGTTCGTCCTGCCCGTGCTTTCCCTGGGGCTTGTGGAACTGGGCTATATTGCGCGCACGACTCGCTCTTCGCTGCTGGATGTGATCAGCCAGGATTACATTCGCACCGCCCGGGCGAAAGGCCTGCGCGAACACGTTGTCATTTACCGGGATGCGCTGAAAAACGCGCTGATCCCCATCATCACCTCCGTCGGCATGCGCTTTGGTTCGCTGCTGGCGGGCGCGACCATTACAGAAACCGTATTCTCTATCCGGGGCATTGGCTCGGTGATGCTCGAGGCGATTACTTCGCGGGATTATACGCTTATGCAGAGTTGTATTCTCGTCGTCGCCCTGACCTTCGTTGTGGTCAACACCCTTACGGATATTCTCTATACCGTCGTTGACCCGCGCATCCGCCTGAAGTGAGGTTTGAAACATGGAAGCAAAAGCGATTCTCAGACGTTTTCTCAGAAGGCCGACCGCGGTTATTGGCATGGTGCTGCTGATCATCATTGTTCTGGCGGCGATTTTTGCGCCGGTGCTGGCGCCCTACGACCCGCTGGAGCAGGATCTTCTGCAGGTAAACAAGCCCTTTTCTGCGGAACACCTGCTGGGTACGGACTACCTGGGGCGCGACACGCTTTCGCGCATTCTCTACGGCGCGCGCGTATCGCTCTCCATCAGCCTTACCGGGGTGCTGCTTGGCTCCATTGTGGGCATCGTCATCGGCCTGGTCGCCGGCTATTACGGCGGCGCGCTGGACTATGCGATTGAATACCTGCTGACGATCCTCATGGCGTATCCGGGCCTTTTGCTGGCGCTGATCATCATCGCCATATTCGGCACCAGCAACGTCAATACGATGCTGGCCATCGCCGTATTCATCGTGCCGACCATGGCGCGCACGGTGCGCGGCCTGACCTTCTCCCTGCGCGAGCAGGAGTATATCCAGGCCTGCAAGGTGGCCGGAGCCTCGGATGCGCGCATCATCTTCAAGCATGTGCTTCCCAACTGCTTTTCGCAGATCATCGTCAATTGCACGCTCAGTTTCGGCGGCGCCATTCTCACCGTGTCCGGCCTTTCCTATTTGGGCGTGGGCATCCAGCCGCCGACGCCGGAGTGGGGCATGATGATCTCCAACGCGCGCGCCACCATCCGCACCTTCCCGGCAGGCATTCTGGTTCCCGGCATTGCGGTGACGCTGGCGGTCATGGCCTTCAGCCTTGTGGGCGACGGCCTGCGCGACGCGCTGGATCCCAAGCTCAAAAATCAGTGACGGGAGAGAGGACGCATGGAACGGGAAAACAGCATTTTGCAGGTCAACGACCTGAGCGTCTCCTTTTATACGGAAGAGGGCGTTGTGCCCGCGGTCGATCACCTTTCCTTTGATCTTCAGGAGCACGAGGTGCTCGCCATCGTCGGCGAGTCCGGCTGCGGCAAGAGCGTCACGTCGCTGTCGATCATGGGGCTGGTTCCCTCGCCGCCGGGCAAGGTGGAAAGCGGCCAGATCCTCTTTGAGGGCGCCGATCTTCTGAAAATGTCCCAGAAGGAACTGTGCGACATTCGTGGAGACAAAATTTCCATGATCTTTCAGGAGCCGATGACCTCCCTCAACCCCGTGTTCACCATCGGCCATCAGTTGCAGGACGTCTTTGCCGTTCACCGCAATATGAAGCGGCGCGAGGCGTGCGCCGCAGCGCTGAAAATGCTGGAAATGGTGCGCATCCCATCGCCGGAAAAGGTGCTGGATTACTATCCCAACCAGCTTTCCGGCGGTATGCGCCAGCGTGTGATGATCGCCATGGCGCTGTCCTGCCGGCCGCGCATCCTCATCGCCGACGAGCCGACCACAGCGCTGGACGTGACCATTCAGGCGCAGATCATCCGCCTGATCTCCGAATTGAAGGAGAAGATGAACAGTTCCGTCATCCTCATTACGCACGATCTGGGCGTGGTGGCGCAGATCGCGCAGAAGGTGATGGTCATGTACGCGGGCCAGGCGGTGGAATATGCCGACGTGTATTCGCTGTACAAAAATCCCGCCCATCCCTACACGTTGGGGCTGCTCAGGTCCATTCCCAATATCTACGAAAATGTGGAGCGCCTGGAGGTCATCAAGGGCACGGTGCCCACGCCGGCCGAATTCGGCGTCGGCTGCCGCTTTCGGATGCGTTGTCCCCACGCCTGCGAGCGTTGCGAGCGCGAGATGCCGCAACTGTACGACGCGGGCGAGGGGCACATCGTCCGATGCTTCCGCTATGATGCAAAGGAGGGCGCGCAATGAGCAAGGACGTATTGCTCCAGGTGGAGAACCTGAAAGTGTATTTTCCCGTGCGCAAGGTCAAGATCGGCGAAAAGCAGCGCTATGTGCATGCCTGCGACGACCTTTCCTTTTCGATTTACCGCGGCGAAACCTTTGGCATCGTCGGCGAATCCGGCTGCGGCAAGACCACCACGGGCAAGGCGCTGGTCAAGATCGTCAAGCCGACCTCGGGCGTGATCCGCTATGAGGGCAAGGACATCTATCGCGATTTCAGCCGCCGCGAGGCCTTTGAGTTCTGCCGCAAGATGCAGATCATCTTCCAGGACCCGTTTTCCTCCCTGGACCCGCGCTTTACGGTGCAGAAGATCATTCAGGAGCCCCTGGACATCCACCGCATCGGCACGCCCGCCGAGCGCCGCCGGCGCGTGGAGGTACTGATGCAGGAAGTGGAGATGCACACCGAGCAACTGACCAAATTTCCCCACGAATTCTCCGGCGGCCAGCGCCAGCGCATCGGCATCGCTCGGGCGCTTTCGCTCAATCCGGAACTGATCGTCTGCGACGAGCCGGTTTCGGCGCTGGATGTCGCCATTCAGGCGCAGGTGCTGAACCTGATGTGCGATCTGCAGGATCGGCACAACCTGACCTATATCTTCGTTTCCCACAACCTCAGCGTGGTCAAGCACATCTGCACGCGCATCGCGGTGATGTATCTGGGCAAGTTTGTGGAACTGGCGGACAAGGAGGAACTGTTCAAAAACCCGCTGCATCCCTATACGGTGGGCCTGTTGAACGCGATTCCCGTGCCAGACCCCACGGTTCCCTCGCTGATGGCGGGAATCGAGGGCGATGTGCCTACGCCCATTGATCCGCCGCCGGGATGCCGTTTCTGCAAGCGCTGCCCCCATGCGACGTCCATTTGCGCCGAAAAGGATCCGGAATTTCGCGAGGTGGCGCCGGGACACTTTGTCGCCTGTCACCGGTGCGGCGCGCAGTAGCGCGCGTGAAAGGAAATTGCGATGCTCATCGTCAACGCAAAGGTTTACACCATGCGCGCCTCCGAGGTGTTCGACCCGGGCTATGTGCGCTTTGAAAACGGAAAGATTCTCGGGGTGGGGCCGATGTGCCAGGCCCCGGCGCAGGGCGGCGAGGAGACGCTCGACGCCGATGGGGGATATGTGTTCCCGGGCTTTATCGACGCGCATACCCATATCGGCATCTGCGCCGAGTCGATCAACGTCGCCGCGGAGTTCGTCAACGAAATGACCGACCCCAACACCGCGCAACTGCGGGCGATCGACGGCTTTTTCCCCTTTGATACGGCCATTCCCAAGGCGCGCGAGGCGGGCGTGACCACGGCGCTGATCTGCCCGGGAAGCGCCAACGCCTTCGGCGGGCAGATCGCCGCCGTCAAATTGGATGGAACGCGCGTGGAGGATATGATTCTCAAAGCGCCCGTGGCGATGAAAATGGCCACCGGCGACAACGTGCGCACCACCTACGGGCCTTTGAACAAACTGCCGATGACGCGCATGGGCGTCGCCGCCGTCATGCGCGAAGCCTTCCAACAGACGCAGGACTATATCGCCCGCAAGGAGCGCGGCGAGCATCCCGCGCTGAACGTCCGTTGGGAGGCGCTTGCGCCGGTGGTGAAGCGCGAACTTCCCATCCACGTCCACGCCCATCGCAGCGACGATATTTACACCGCCATGCGCGTGGCGCGCGAGTTCGGCCTGGAGTTGACGGTCATCCACGCAACCGACGGCGCCGTTACCGCCGCGGATATGGCGCGCGAACATGTCAACGCCATCGTCGGCCCGACGATGTATTCCAGCACCAAACTGGAAACGCTCAATTTGAACTTCAAAACGCCCGGCATCATGGCCAGGGCGGGCGTGAAAGTTGCCCTGACCACCGACCACGACGTCGTTCCTCTGGCCTATCTGCCCATCTGCGCCGCGCTGGCGGTGCGCGAGGGTATGGATATGTACGAGGCGCTGAAGGCCATTACGATCAACCCGGCGCAGATCGCGCACATCGACGACCGTGTCGGCTCTTTGCAGGCCGGCAAGGACGCCGACCTGAGCGTGTTCAGCGGTCATCCCTTCGAATTGATGACGCGCGCGCGGGCGGTGTTCGTATCTGGCAAGCGGTGCCTGTAAGGTGAATCGGTAAGGAGGCGGAAGCAATGCAGAAAATGAACAAAGACGAATACATGCGCCATATGCTGATCATGAGCCCCGAGGTAAGCGAGGTCCAGGCCAAGCTGGACAAAACGCCGGACGACCCGGAACTGTGGTATGCAATGGGCATGGCCAAATCCGCGGCCGGCGACGATGCGGCGGCGGTGCGGGCCTTCTCCCGGGGCCTGTTCTACGCGCCGTTTGACGCCTTTCTCCACTTTGGCCGGGGCCGCAAGATGAACTCCGCGGGGCAGTTCTGGCCGGCGATCGCCGAACTGACGCTTGCCTGCAGGCTCGACGGCACGGAGTGGACCTTCCTCTACTATCGCGCCACTTCCTACAACCTGCACGGCATGTACGAGGAATCCTGCAGGGATTTCCGGGACTGCATTCCCATTGCCAAGGTGAGCGACGGCTGCGCGCTGGTGCACTGGCTGTTTACCACCTATCTGCTTGAACTCAACGACCCCAAGCGCGCCGAGGAAAGCCTCTCGCTCATTCCCCGCGACGTGGTGGCGCCGAAAATGGACTATGGTTACGAGCGCAACTTCCGCCTCTATACCGGCCAGGTCAGCAAGGAGGACTTCATCGACATTCCCGATATTGAGAAAAATTCCCTGCCGCTGCCCGGCCGCGTGGAACTGGAACTGGTGACGATGTACTATGGCCTGTTCGCCTACTGCGTGTTCACCGGCGATGAGGACGGCGCAAACAAGGCGCTGCTGGAAGCGCTGAAGATCGAGATTCCCAACGCCTTCGGCTATATGAAGGCCCGGAAGTTCGCCATCCAGCGCGGCCTGATTCAGGAATGAGCGAAGGAGGATTGCCGCTATGACTACGATTGAGAAGAATATTATCATGCGCGACCGTTTGGTGAACGCACCCCCCGTGGAGGTTGCCAAGGCCAATCTGGAAAAGGAGCATACGGCCAGCAACTGGTACGATTACGGCAAGGCGCTGAGCAAGGCCCACCGCAATCAGGAGGCGATCGACGTCTATTCCCAGGGCCTGGTGGAATTCCCGTTCAGCGCGCTGCTCTACTTCGGCCGCGGCTGCCGCTATATGGGCGACAATTTTGAACAGGCCATCGCCGACTTTACCATGGCCATCCAGATCGAGCGCGATGTCAACTTCTACTGGTATTACCGCGCCGTCACTTACAATACCAACGGCTTCTACCGCGAAGCCATCGCCGATTTCAAGCAGGCGATGCAGTACGCCCAGCCCGAGGATCATTACAGCATGGTGGATTGGATTTTCACCAGCTATGTGGATTTGGGCGATATGGAGGGCGCGCGCCGCGCGTTGGACCTCGTGGCCGACGATCTGGACGTGCCGGATATGGACTGGGATTATAAGTGCCGCGTTCGTCTGTACAAGGGCCTGCTCAAGCCGGAGGATATGCTCAACGAGGACGAGATTCGCAAGCATGTGCCCGATACGCAGGAGGACCTGCTTTTGGATATCGTCACGCTGCGCTTTGGCATGTTTGTGTATTACACCTACATCGGCGATACCCAGAAGGCCAACGAACAGCTTCTCGCCATCGTCAACAAGCCCTTTGAGGGCGCTTTTGCGACTACGAAGGCGCGCGCCTACGCCAAGGCCCGCGGCCTGATCTGAACAGGGCCTGTCCGGAACCGCCGGCCGACGCAACGCGGCCGGCGGCTTTGCGCGCTCCAGGGCGGCGCAGGAGGGCGCTAACGCATATTTATAAATTCCGGACGCATGCCGGCGCGCTCGCAACGGACTTTTCGCGGGCCGCGAGACAAATTAAATGTTGGTAAAACGCGAGAAACCGATTGAAAATCCGCGCCGTTCGCGGTAAAATTATATTACCTAAAAGGGTCGTATATTTTTGACAAGAGAGGCGATTTGTATGAAAGCGGTGAACATCAAACTGAGCCTGGCCGAGAATGTCAAGACGTTCGTCAACATCGCAAACCATTATCCGTACGACATCGACCTGCGGGTTGGGCGCCATGTTGTGGACGGCAAATCCATTCTGGGTATCTTCAGTCTGGATCTTTCCAAGCCCATTACGTTGGAAGTTTATGCGGACAACTGTGAGGACCTTATGGAGGAGATCAAGCCCTTCATCATCGGCTGACAGGATACATGACAAAAGCGGGCGCGTATTGCCCGCTTTTGTGTTTTTGGAAGGCGCTCAAAACGCCAGGACGGGAAACCGGCGCAGCCTCCCGACGAATGGACGCGGCCTGCGCGCCCCATGGCAACTTTGTCAAAGGCGATGGCGCCTGGCCGGTCGCCGCGGCGCCGCGCTTCATCGGCGCGCCTTTCCAGGGGATGAAGCGCCGCTGTCACGCCATCCGGGCCCGGAAGGCATTTCTCAAGATCGTTGCCTCAGCACGCGCTGCGCTTTGGCAGCAGCAGGCCGCGCGCTTTCGCGGCGACGCGGCGCGCCGGCTTTTCACAGGAGCGCAGGTAACGCACGGTGTCGCGCACCGTCGAGCGCAGATCGCGCGGGCGGTAGTTGAGTTCCGCCGTAGCCTTGTCGTGGTCGAAACGGTCGTTGCTGGCAAGCGCGTACAGGGAATAGTGCGTATAAAGCGGCCGCCGCCGGCAGACCTTCGCCGCCAGGCCAAGCAGGGGCGCGGCGGCCCGCGCCATCCACATCGGCAAAACCGGCAGACGGCGGCCGCCGCCCATTTCGCGGGCAAGCTTGAGCAGGTCGCTGACCTCGTAGTGGCGGTTGGAAAGGATATAGCATTCGCCCTTGCGCCCGTGCATGGCGGCGCGGATGCAGCCCGCCGCCACGTCGCGCACGTCCACCAGGTCGTAGCCGCCGCGCACGCAGGCGGGCAGCTTGCCGCGCAGATAGTCGCGCAGCACCTGCACAAGGTGATTGCCGGCGTCGTCGTATGGCCCGAGGATGCCGGAAGGATGCACCACCACCGCGTCCAGCCCGTCCGCCGCCGCGTCGAGCACGGCCTGCGTGGCCTCGGCCTTGGTCTTGGCATAGCCGCCGGTTACCCGATCTGGCGAGAAGGAGCGCACTTCGCGCATAACGCCCATATCCTCGCGCTCGGGCAGGGCGTGCACGCTGCTGACGTATACCAGCCGCCGCACGGCGTATTCCCGGCACAGGCGCAGGATATTTTTCGTGCCCTCTACGTTGACGGTCTGCATGCGCCGGGTGAGCTCGCCGGAAATATCCACCACGCCCGCGGCATGAACGACATAAACGTCCCGATCCGCCAAATCCGAAAACAGGGGCCGCAGGCTTTCCACGTCGCAGACGTCGCCGCAGAACCAGCGCACCCCGCGCAGGGCGCGCTGCCGCTCTCCGGGCAGGGAAAGCGCCCGCGCCTCCGCGCCTGCGCGCGAAAGCAGCCGGACGATGGTGCCTCCCAGATGGCCGGCCGCGCCGGTGACGATATAGAGCGCGCGCATAGACAACACCTCCAAAAACGAACAACACTGTTGATTATCTTCCCTGATTGTAGTATAGTAAAAGGCGGAAGCGGACGCAAGCGGCAATTTGGCGGCAAATGTGCGGTTTCTGCACAAAAGGGACAGAATTTGTCGGGTTTGCCGGCGGCGACACAGAAAAGAACGCTTTTGAAGGGGGAGAACCATGGCGGGAGGGGACCACCGCACGCGGGTGACGAAGATGCTCATCCGCCGGGCCTTTACCGAGCTTCTGCGCGTCAAGCCCGTGCAGAGCATTTCCATCAAGGAACTGTGCGAAAAGGCGGGCGTGAACCGCGGCACGTTTTACGCCCATTACCAGAGCGTCTACGACCTGCTGCGGCAGATGGAGGACGACCTGCTTTCCGAGATCAACGCCGTGTTGGCCGGCCTGTTGCCGGAGGACGGGAAGGGCGTTTCCTCGCTGCGCATTTCCACGGAACTGTTTCAGTGCCTGAAAGACAACGCCGACCTGTGCATCGTGACGCTGGGGGATTTTGGCGACAAATCCTTTGCCGTGCGCATGCTCAACATGGGCTGGGAAAAGTGCATAGCGGCGTATTCGCGCTATTTTCGCAACGCCACGCCCAAGGAGATCGCCTACTTTTACGCCTTCGTCAGCGAAGGCTGCATCGGCCTTCTGCGCCGTTGGCTGCGGGAGGGGATGACCACCAGCGCCGAAGAAGTGGCCGCCATGGCCGAGCAACTGATGCTCCACGGCGCCAGCGCGCTGGAAAAACGCGCGCCTTAACGATATTTTTCGGCAGTTATCCGCGAAATATACAAAGCTGCATGTTATACTGATGCCATACATTGCGCGCGAGGGAAGTCTATGAAAAAACTGCTGGTTTATCTCAGGGATTACAAGCTGGAAAGCATCGTCGGGCCGCTGTTCAAGCTGCTGGAGGCCTGTTTTGAACTGATCGTGCCGCTGTTGGTGGCGGATGTGATCAACACGGCCATTCCCGCCGGCGACGCGGGCGCAGTGCGGCGCACGGCGCTGATCATGGTGCTGTTCGGGCTGTTGGGGCTGGTGTGCTCTATTACGGCGCAGTATTTCGCGGCCAAGGCCGCGGTGGGATTCGGCGCGGCGGTGCGCTCGGCGCTGTTTCGCCACGTCAACGCGCTTTCGCATGCAGAACTGGATCGCCTCGGCTCCAGCGGACTGATCACCCGCCTGACCGCCGACGTCGATCAGGCGCAGGCCGGCGTCAACCTGGTTTTGCGGCTTTTGCTGCGCTCCCCGTTCGTGGTGGTCGGCTCGATCGTCATGGCGCTGACCATCAGCGTGAAACTGACGCTGATCTTCCTGGTCGCCACGCCGCTGATCGGCCTGGTGATCTATCTGGTCATCTCCCGCTCGCTGCGGCTGTACAAGCGCATTCAGGCGGGGATCGACCGCCTTTCGCTGCTTACGCGGGAAAATCTCTCCGGCGCGCGCGTCATCCGCGCCTTTTCGCGCCAACAGGAGGAGAGCGAACGTTTCCGCGATACCGCCGATTCCCTTGTGCGCTTGCAGACCTTTGCGGGGCGCATCTCCGCCGCGCTCAATCCCGCCACGATGGTCATCGTCGATCTGGCGGTGATTTTCATCATCTGGTTCGGCGGCAAAAGCGTTGACGCCGGCGAGGTGGGGCAGGGCGACGTGGTGGCGCTGGTAAATTACCTTACGCAGATTCTCATCGCCCTGGTGGCGCTTGCCAACCTCATCGTCAATTTTACGCGCGGAACGGCCTCTGCGGCGCGGATTCAGGAGGTGCTCGAAGTGCGCGCGAGCGTCGAGGACAACGCGCAAAGCGCGCCCCAGCCCGTTGCCGGCGCGGCGCGCGTGGCCTTTGAGCACGTTTCCTTCGCCTACGGCGGCGCGGCGGAAAACGTATTGACGGACGTGGATTTCCAGGCCGGCGCAGGGGAGACCATTGGCGTTATCGGCGGCACAGGCGCGGGCAAGTCGGCGTTGGTCAACCTCATTCCGCGCTTTTACGACGCCACTGCCGGCCGCGTGCTGATCGACGGCGTGGACGCGCGGGAATACCCCGTTTCCGAACTGCGCGCGCGCATCGGCGTGGTGCCGCAGCAGGCGGTGCTCTTCCGCGGAACCATTCGCGAAAACATGCGCTGGGGCCGCGGCGACGCCAGCGACGAGGAGATCTGGCGCGCGCTGTCCATCGCGCAGGCGGAGGACTTCGTTCGCGAGCGCAAGGGCGGCCTCGACGCCAGGATCGAGCAGGGCGGCCGCAACCTCTCCGGCGGCCAGCGCCAGCGGCTGACCATCGCCCGCGCGTTGGTGCGCGAGCCGCAGATCCTCATTCTCGACGACAGCGCCTCGGCGCTGGACTTTGCCACCGACGCGCGATTGCGCGCCGCCATCCGCCGCGAAACGAAGGGCGCGACCGTGTTCATCGTTTCCCAGCGAGCCTCCACCATTCGCCGCGCGGACAAGATCATCGTTCTGGACGACGGCCGCGTCGCCGGCATCGGCAAACACGAGGCGCTGCTGGAGAATTGCCCGGTCTATCGCGAGATTTGCCTGAGCCAGATGACCGAAAGCGAGGTGAAGGGAGCATGAAGCGCAAAGACGGCGCCCTCAGGCGCATCCTCGGCTTTGCCGCGCCCTACCGCGCCGCGTTGATCCTCGTTGTGGTCTTTTCCCTGTTTTCGGTGGCGGCTACGCTGTATGTGCCCATCCTTACCGGCGACGCCATCGACTTTATTCTCGGCCCTGGCCGCGTCGATTTTCCCCGCATCGTGCCCATTCTTCTTCAGCTTCTCGCCACCGTGGCCGTGGGCGCGCTTGCCCAGTATCTGCTGGGATTGTGCACCAACCGCCTTTCCTATGGCGTGGCCCGCGATATTCGCCTGCGCGCCATGAACAAGCTCGAAGAAGTTCCCCTCAAAACCATCGACGCAAACAGCCATGGCGATCTGCTCAGCCGCGTCATCACCGACGTCAACCAGGTCTCCGAAGGCCTTCTGATGGGGTTTACGCAGCTTTTCTCCGGCGTTATCACCATCTTTGGCACCCTGGGGTTCATGTTCAGCGTCGATGCGCGCATCGCCGCCGTGGTGGTTGTGGTCACGCCGCTTTCGCTGCTGGTGGCCAATTTCATCGCCCGCCGCACCTTCAGCATGTTCAAGCTGCAAAGCGCCACGCGCGGCGAACTTACGGCGCTGGTGGAAGAAATGGTTGGCAACCAGAAAGTGGTCAAGGCCTTCGGCCACGAGGCGGAAAACCAGGCCGGGTTCGACGCGATCAACGAACGCCTGCGCGGTCAGAGCCTGCGCGCCACCTTCTTTTCTTCCATCACTAATCCCAGCACGCGCTTTGTCAACGGCGTGGTATATGCGCTGGTATGCCTGTTTGGCGCCCTGCTGGCGCTGGACGGCGGCATGACGGTGGGCGCGCTTTCCTGTTTTCTGACCTACGCCAACCAGTATACCAAACCCTTCAACGAGATTTCCGGCGTGGTGGCGGAACTGCAAAGCGCCATGGCCTCGGCGCGGCGCGTGTTTGAAGTCATCGACTTTGAAGAACAGACGCCCGACGCCGAAAACGCCCAGACGCTGCATGACGCGCGCGGCGACGTCGCCATCGAAAACGTCGATTTCAGCTACCGCGAGGACGTTCCCCTCATCGAAAACCTCAACCTGCGCGCCCGTCCGGGCCAGCGCGTGGCCATCGTCGGGCCCACGGGTTGCGGCAAGACCACGATCATCAATCTGTTGATGCGCTTTTACGACGTGCGTTCGGGCCAGATCCGCGTGGACGGTCTGCCGGTCATGGATGTGACGCGCGACAGTCTGCGCGCAAGCTACGGCATGGTTTTGCAGGAAACGTGGCTGCGCAGCGGCACCATTCGCGAAAACATCGCCTACGGCCGCCCGGACGCCACCGAGGAGGAGATCGTCGCGGCCGCCCGCGAGGCGCACGCCCACAGCTTCATCATGCGTCTGCCCGACGGCTACGATACCGTGATTTCCGAGGATGGCGGCAATATCTCGCAAGGCCAGAAGCAGCTTCTGTGCATCGCCCGCGTCATGCTCACGCACCCGCCAATGCTTATCCTCGACGAGGCGACGAGTTCCATCGACACGCGCACCGAGCAGCGCATCCAGCGCGCCTTCGCGCAGCTGATGCAGGGGCGCACCAGCTTCATCGTCGCCCATCGCCTTTCCACCATTCGCGAGGCCGATCAGATCCTCGTCATGCGCGCGGGCCACATCATCGAACAGGGCAGGCACGAGGAACTGTTGAAAAAAGGCGGTTTCTACGCGGAACTTTACAACAGCCAGTTTGCCGTCGAAGAGGAATAGACAGGGCTAAGCGCCTGCGAGACGCTGAAGCCGATAGCGCCGGGGCGAACATGTTCGCGTCCCGGCGCTTTTTTGTACATGGTCATCCGCTTGCAACAAACGGTGGATTTGCCGCGATGCGCAAAATCGTCGGCCCTTTTCTGGGCAGCAGAAGGGAGGCGAAATGCAGACGGCGGAGCAAAACGGGCAAAGGGGCATCGCCGCGGCGCGCAGGGAAAGCAAGGGAACGCCGCCACGCTGGGCGCGCCATCCGGTTCGGGATTTTATCGGCTTTGGCCAGGCCGCCGGTGGCGACGATGGCCATGGTAACGCGGCGAAATTGGGAGACGGCGCCTTCGACGCCGCATGCTTCTGAAGGACGCGAAACGGGAGAACCCGGGCGCCGCCCTCGGCCGGCGTTTCGCGTTTTCGCGCTATGCGATGGCCTACGTTTCGCACTTCCCGCGTCCCGCGGCGGCGCGACGTTTCGCGTTTTCGCGCCGTGTGCCGTGTGGAGACGCAAGCGCTTTTCGGCGCGTAGGTTCTGCTTTTCGCGCCGCGCAATGGGACGGCGCTTTGTGTTTTTTTGCGTCCCGCGATGGCCGACGTTTCGCACTTCCCGCGTCCCGCGGCGGCGCGACGTTTCGCGTTTTCGCGCCGTGTGCCGTGTGGAGACGCAAGCGCTTT
>DVIA01000017.1 GCA_018711655.1 Candidatus Pullichristensenella avicola | reverse complement strand
GGGGGTAACCCCGAAAAAGCCCGCGCGGCGCGCTTTTTCGGGCCGTCTGCGCTCGCGCCTCCGGCGCGCGCCCCAACCCATCCTTGTGCCATTATACCTATTTTCACCGTTTGCGTCAAGCTTTGGAACGTATCAAATGATAGCTTTTTGTTAATTGTTTATTACATCTTGCTTTTGTTCCGGCGTTTAACGATAATTCTACGTTACAGCGTAACTGAATTTCGGAAAAATCGCCGCTCTTTTTGAAGGATCGCCAGGTTGCACCGGCCGTTTTATGCGTCGCTTCGCAAAATCGCACTGACGTTCCAGCCAGAAACCGGCCTGCAAGCCTGCGCTTGCGCGCATTTTCCCGTATTCACCCGAACTTCCAATACAAAGCGCCCCCGAAGGCAACGCTTCAGGGGCGCCGCAAAGAAGCGGTCAGTTCGTCTCCGGTCCCGGCGCAATGGTAGAAGGAGGCGTCGCGGACGCGGCGGCGGTGGGCTGCGCGGAGGTTTCCAGACGGACGGGCGTAATGATCTCGCCGCTGCGCACGGCAAAGTTCATCGTATCCGGGAAGCGATACGCCAGCTGCACCTCGTAACCGTTATGCGCGCAAAGCAGCACCAGGCCGAGGGAGTATACGTCGTCGCTGTACTGCGAAACGTCGATGTAGACGCGGAAATCGGAATCGGCGAGGTTCTGGCCCACGCCCTCGTGCTCGATGCCGGTCAACCCCTCCACGCTGGTGGTGAGATAGGACATGATCGCGCCGGTGGACTGCTGCACGACGATCAGATAGCAGGAACTGTTTTCGCCGTTGTAATTCGGGTGCTCATAATACGCATAGCCCTCGAGCTTCATAACCCGATACCCATCGGCGGTGGAAACGTAGCTGTCGGTCAACGCGGCGCGCACATCCGTGGAAACGGCCGGCATATCGCCGGCGTTGCGCGGCTGCGGAACCGCCAGCAGGCCGGCGGGAATGCTGGTGGGCACGGGCGTGGGGGTCGGCGTGGGTTCCGGCGTGGGCGTGGCGGGGGTCGGCGTGGGCGTGGCATACGGCGGCAACGTCACATCCTCCTGCGGCGTGGGCGACGGCGTGGGCGACGGCGTAGGCGTGGGCGTCGCCTCGGGCACCACATAGGGCCGCAGCGTGCCGGCGGGCTGCTGGCCGTCTACTTCGTAAGCGGTCGAAACCAGGAGATAGTACAGCAATACGAGAATCAGCAGCAGCACGATCAACCCCATGGAAAAGCGGATGACCGCCGTACTGATCCCCTTGCGGAAAAAGCCCTTGCGCATACAAACGCTCCTTATGCGATAATTCCAATCAACACCATTGTATATGTTTGCAGCCGTACTGTCAAGGCAGTTCGGGAAACGTTGAAAAATTGTCGCAATGGCCGCGCATTGACAGGCGGGGCGTTTCGTTATACAATAGAAGCAATAAGCAAGCAAGGAGTTTGAACGTGGGCACATCGAATTTCGCGGTTTTTGTGGATCTGGAAAACGTGGGCGCAAAGGAGTCCATGCTGCGCTACATCATTGAAAAAGTCAAAATACGCGGCGACATACTGCTGGGCAAGGTATACGGCTATACCGACCGCTATTCCGACCTTAAGCAGTGCCTTCTGTCCAATACGTTTTCGGTGGTGCCGTCGCTGCGCTACGGCAAGTGCCAGAAAAACAACCTGGATATCCAGCTGGTCATCGACGCCATGGAGGTGGCCTATCGCAATTCCCTCATCGACAGCTTCTGCATCGTCTCCGGCGACAGCGACTATCAGCCCCTCGTGGCCAAGCTCAAGAGCATGGGCAAGCATGTATTGGGCATATCGCGCTCGGAGGCGGCGTCGGAAATCTTCATCAACGCCTGCAACGAATTCATTTTTCTGGAAAACGTGGCGGTAAAACGCCCCGCGGTGAAAAAAAGCCGCGCCAAGGAAAACAACGTCGTAGACGGCGACATCGACGAACTGATCACGCAGGTCATTACCATTTTGGAGGATCAGGACGAAGAGCAAATGTACGCCAGCGAAATCAAGGACACGCTCACGCGCCTGCGCCCCGACTTTTCCGAGCGCAGCTATGGCTGCGCGACTTTCGGAAAGCTCATGGCCGTCCTGGCAGACAAGTCGCCCAAACTGCGCGTATGGACCAACCAGAGTTCGCTCATGGTCGGCCTTTCCACAGCCGACGCCCAGCAAAACCCCAAGCTGGACAAAAACAACTGGCTACCGGCGTTTACCCAGGCCCTGGCGCGCTTCAAAAACGATGGTTTTGATCGCGTCAACCCCTCCATCCTCAAGGCCACCATCCAGGCCGATTATCCCGATTTCGACGAAAAGCAGATCGGCTTCAAGCGCTTCAGCGATGTGATGAAGGCCCTGGAAAAGCAGAAACTGCTGGTGGTGGAAATGGACGAGGCGCATACCATGCTTCTGAAAATCTGTTAAGCCCGTCCCGCAAAAGCCGCTTTCGCGTCCCGGCGAAGGCGGCTTTCGCGTCCATCGAACCACGCCTGGAGGGGCTCCCGGCGCGCACGCCTTCATGCGCAAAATCGCCGGGCTTTCCATCGGCAGACGGCAAGCGCCTGCCTGCGCCCGGCGCAACAGGGATGGCGGCTGTCTTTTGCGCCATCTTTGCCGATGTATCCCGAACGCAGCGCGGCCTTTTCCGCCTGTATCGCAAATCGCCCCGGCGCGCGCGATCTTTCCGGAACCGCCCGCTTTGCCGGCCCGCGCTTGCGCCCGCCAAAAACCGGCGCTTTCCGCCGCCTGCAGCGGAGGTTTTCGCCATACAGAAACGGCCCCGTTTCCTTCGCGGAAGCGGGGCGCGCGTCATTGCAGGGCGACGTCGGTCAGGCGGCGGATGTCGCAAATCTCATAGCGGATATCGTATTCCGGCGGCGCGATCCTGCCTTCGGGATTGAACCAGCAGGCGTCCATGCCGGCGCGGTTGGCGGCGCGGATATCGCTGGTCAGGCTGTCGCCCACCATGAGCGCGCGGTCCGTTTTGACGCCGCCGAGCGCCTCCAGGGCGGCGTAGAGCATGCGCGGATCGGGTTTTTGCACGCCCAGTTCCCCGGAAATGACGAAAGCGGACAGGTGCGCCTGCAGGGGCGATCTCGCCATGCGGCCGCGCTGCACCGAAGCGATGCCGTTGGTAACCACGGCCACGGGCAGGCGCCGCGCGATGGCGCGCACCGTTTCCAGCGCCCCGGGCAGCAGCATGCCCTGGTGGGAAAGGGCCTGGGTGTAGGCCTCTCCGACCTGTTCCGGGTCGTTTTCAAGGCCGTAATGGCGCAGAAAATCGCGAAAACGGCGCACGCGCAGTTCCGCCTGCGTCACTTCTCCGCGCTCGAACGCTTCCCAGCAGGCCCGATTGAGGCGGTGATAGACCTGCGGCGCGTCCGCGTCCTCAATGCCGAGGCGCGCGATGATCTCTCCAATGGCGTTTTTCTCCGCGGCGCGAAAGTCAAAGAGCGTATCGTCCGCGTCGATGAGTATGGCGTCGTAAAGCATGGCGTTTCTCTTCCTGAAATCTGCAAATTGCTCTTTTGTCTGCTTACAAAACGTTTCCCGGAATCCCGCGTTTGGCGCCGCTGCCGGGCGCTGCGCCCATGGGCCTGCAAAACTCCGCGGCGCCCCGTCGGCGTTGCTTCGCGGCATGGCGCATCCGATTTTGCCGCCGGCTTTCATTCGCGGCAAGGCGCGTCCGCCCGCCCGACCTGGTCTTTGCCCCCACACCCGCCGGCTGGGGCGCTCGCTCCTAAGGCAATGGCCTCCCCACTACTGGCCCTCTCAGCCCGAAGGCTGGCCGGACTTACTTCTAAGCCGCACCATGCTCACGGGAATTTTTCCCGCTTATGTGGGTCGTTTCGCCTGCGACTGGCATCGACTTGCAACCACGGACGCGGGCGGACGCGCGTCTCATTATACCGCGAAACCGGTCATTTCGTCAACCATGCCGCCAGACGCCTGTCCAGAGCGCTGAAACGGCGGTCGATATAATCGTTGTCCACCATGGCGCGCATACAGGCTTCGCGGCCGACCACCACCACCATGCGGCGGGCGCGGGTCACCGCCGTATAGAGCAGGTTTCGGGTCATCAAAAGGCGCGGCCCGCTGACCAGCGGCAGCACCACGCAGTCAAATTCGCTGCCCTGGCTTTTGTGCACGCTCATGCAGTAGGCCAGTTCCATCTCTTCCAGATCGGCAAGCCCATAAGCCGCCACACGGCCGTCGTCAAACTCCACGACCATCTCCTCGGCGCGCGCGTCCGCTTCGACGATATAGCCGATATCGCCGTTGAACACGCCCAGGCCGTGTTCCGCGCCGCGCGTCCAGGAAAGATCGTAATTGTTTTTGACCTGCATGACCTTGTCGCCAAGGCGAAACACCGTCTCGCCGCGCCGCAGTTCGCTTTTGCCGGGGCCCGGCGGGTTGAGCGCGGCCTGCAGGGCGGCGTTGAGGGCGTAGACGCCGGCGTCCGTGCGCTTCATCGGCGCCATCGCCTGAATGCCGCGCATCGGATCCACGCCCAGATAGCGCGGCAGGCGCGTCGTCACCAGTTGCACAACGGCGTCCGCGGCCTCGCGCACGCTTTCCTTGCGTTCGAGAAAAAAGTCCGTCTCGCGCGTGCGCACTTCGGGATACTGGCCGCGATTGATCAGGTGGGCGTTGCGCACGATCATGCTCGCGGCCGCCTGCCGAAAGACTTCCGTAAGCGTCACCGACGGCACCGCGCCGCTTGCAAGGATATCCTTGAGCACATTGCCCGCGCCCACGGAGGGAAGCTGGTCCTTGTCCCCCACCATCACCAGCCGCGTTCCCGGCGCCAGGGCGCGCAGAAGGGCGCGGAAAAGAAAGACGTCCACCATGCTCATCTCGTCCACGACCACGGCGGCGCACTCCAGGGGGTTGTTTTCATCGCGCTGGAAGCGCCCGTCCTCGCCCGCATACTCCAGCAGGCGATGAATGGTGCGCGCGCTGCGGCCCGTGGCCTCGCTCATGCGCCTGGCGGCGCGGCCCGTGGGCGCGCACAGTTCCGCGCCGCCCAGTTCGTCCAGCAGGCGCAAAATGCACTTGAGCGCCGTGGTCTTGCCCGTGCCCGGCCCGCCGGTGATGACCAGCACGCCCTCGCGCTCCACGGCGCGCACGGCCTCGCGCTGTTCCTCGCACAGGCGCATATCCTCCTGCGCCTCCGTTTCGGCGATGACGCGCTCGGCCCGGCCCGTTTCCGCCGCGCCGTCGAACGAGCGCATCAGGCGCGAAAGGCGATAGGCGGCGTCGGTTTCGGCGGCGTAATACCAGGGCAGGTACACCGCCGTTTCGCCGTCCATTTCTTCGGCCTCCAGGCCGCCGGAAAGGATCAGGCCGCGCAGCGCGTTGTCCACCAGATCCTCGTCGGCGCCGAGCATCTGCCGGGCGCGCTCCACCAACAGCGTCAGGGGCAGGTACATGTGCCCGGAGGCCGCGGCCGCCTCGCTGAGGGCATAGCGCAGGCCGCTCTGCAAACGAAAGGCGCTGGTCAGGGAAAACCCCATCGCCAACGCCATGCGGTCGGCGGTTTTGAACCCCACGCCCTCCACCTCGTCGGCAAGGCGATAGGGGTTTTCGCGCGCGACCGCCTCGGCGCGGTCGCCGAAGGCGCGGTACACGCGCGCGGCCATGGCCGGCGTCAGGCCGTATTTCTGCAAAAACATCATCGCGCCGCGCATCTGGTTGTGCTCCTGAAAGCTCTGGGCGATCATGGCGGCGCGCTTTTCGCCGATGCCGGGAACTTCGCTGAGGCGCTGCGGCTCCGATTCGAGCACATCCAGCGCGCGCGGGCCGAAGGTTTCAACGATCAGGCGCGCCGTGGCCTCGCCAACGCCGCGGATCAGCCCGGAGGCGAGGTATTTCTCGATGCCCTCCAGGCTTTCAGGGCGCACGGAATCCACCCATGTGACGCGGATCTGCCGCCCATACTCGCGATGCTCGACCATTTCGCCCTCAAAGGCGGCGCGCTCCCCGGCCAGCAGAAGCGGCATGGCGCCCACGGCGGCGAGGCGTTCCCCATCCTCGAGGCGGACCTGCGCCACGGTAAAGCCGTTTTCGTCGTTTCGGAAAGAAATCTTTTCCACGACGCCTTCAAATCTGGCCATGGACGTCCTCCCGAAGCGTCATGCTTCCCGCTCCAGATGCAAAAGCCACTGTTTCGCCGCCAGGCCGCCGGCGTAACCGACAAGCGAGCCGTCGCGGCCAACGACGCGATGGCAGGGCACGAATACCGGCAGGGGATTGCGGTTGTTGGCGCGGCCCACGGCGCGGCAGGCCTTTTCGTTGCCAAGGGCGCGGGCCACGTCGATATAGGCGCGCGTCTGGCCATAGGGAATCGCGCGCACCTCGTTCCAGACGCGCATCTGGAAGGGCGTGCCGCGCGGGGCCAGGGGCACGTCGAACGCGCGCCGCTGGCGGGCGAAATACTCGCGCAGTTCGCGCTCGGCCTGGTCCAAAACGGGGCTTTCATGGGAAATGGGAAAGCCGCCAAAGCGCGCCTCGACCAGCGCCTCTGCGCTTGCCACCAGCGTCATTGGGCCGATGGGCGTCTCCACATAGCGGCACGCCAGCCTATCCTGCGTTTTTTCCATAGATCAGGCACAGTCCTTTCAGGGTCAGAAGTCCATCCAGTACGTCGATGACATTGGAGTCGTCGGCCACCAGCAACGCCAGGCCTCCGGTGGCGATCACCCTGGCCTCGGGCGCGCCGATCTCGCGCTTCATGCGCTCGACGAGGTAGCTGACCTGGCCGATGTAGCCGTAGACGATGCCGGACTGCATGTTGGCCACGGTGTTTTTGCCGATCACCGTTTCCGGCCGCTGCAATTCAAAGCGCGGCAGTTTGGCCGTGCGCTCGGTAAGGGCGTCGGCGGCCAGCTTGATGCCGGGGCAGATGGCGCCGCCGAGGAACTCCCCGCGCCTGGAGATGACGCCAAAGGAGGTGGCGGTGCCAAAGTCAATGGTAATGCACGGCCCGCCGTAAAGCTCGTAGGCGGCCACGGCGTTGGCGATGCGGTCGCTGCCCAGTTCGCGCGGGTTTTCATACTTGATGTTGATGCCGGTTTTGATGCCCGGCTGCACGCTCATGGGCTCGATGTCAAAATAGTTGCGGCACATGTGCTCGATGGTAAAATTGATGGTGGGCACCACCGAGGAAAAGACAATGCCGGTGACGTCGCCCGGGCCGTAGCCGGCGTGGCGGAGCATGCTCAGAAGCGTCACGCCGTATTCGTCCGAGGATTTGTTGCGGTCGCAGGAAATGCGAAAGTACGTTTTCTGTTCCAGGCCGTCGAAGAGGGCGGCCTTGATGTTGGAATTGCCGATATCCAGCGCAAGGATCATATCTGTCTCCTACTTCCTTTTCTGTATCTTTTCCAGGGCGAGGACCACGGGCGTGACGACCAGCGCCGCGACGACCGCCTCCGCGCCGCCGCCGAGCGCCCCCGTGCCGGCGATGAGGCCGAGCACGGCCGTCGCGTCCAGCGCGGTCAGCGTATAAAACAGCAGCATCAGGCCGAGGTAGAAAATCGTATTGGTCAGCGCGCCCGCCACCGCGGACGCGGCCAGCGACGCGCTCCGGCGCGCGCCGCGGCGCTCAAGCAGGCGGCAGACGCCGCAACTCGTCAGCGGCACAAGCAGGCGCGGCAACATGCTCATAACCACCACCAGCGGCGGGCTTTCCGCCATCAGGTTTGAAACCAGCGCCGACGCGGGCAGGGGGATGCCAAAGGCGCGCAGCGTGCTCACCAGCCCGAACGTGCAGCCAAGGACAAGGCCGCCCTTCGGCCCCAGCACGAGCGCGCCGATGATGACGGGAATGTGCAGTATGGTCACATTGATAAAACCAAGGGGAATGATGCCCAACGGCGTCAGCCCAAGCAGGGCGACAAGGGCGATGAACATGGCGGTGAGCGTGAGTTGGCGGGTCGTCTTGGATGCGGTCATGGCTGATTCCTCCGTTCGAGTTCGCAATGGATACCCTACGATTGATCGGCAGCGGTCGTTCCGGTTCGGTTCCCTGCGGATACCGACGCGCACATTATAGCACACCTTTGCATGCTTTTGTCTGCTATTGTGTAAAAATCGTTGTAAGAAGGGCGGGGAAATGCTATAATATCGGAAGAAAATACAGGAGGTGTATGGCAATGATCACCCGCAAATCCGAACGGACGACGGAAACCCGCGAACACATGCGCGGCGGCGCCGGCGCGGCGCTTCTAACGCCCGCCAGCAAACAACTTCCCGCCAACGCGCGGCTGTTTTCCGAGATCCGCCTCGCGCCCGGCGCGTCCATCGGCTACCATGTGCATGAAAACGAGACGGAAATGTTCCTTTTCCTCGAGGGCGAGGGCCGCGTGATGGATGACGACGAGGAAATTCTCGTCCACCCCGGCGATTCCATGGCCACCTTCTCCGGTCACGGCCATGCGGTGGAGAACGTCGGCACGACCGACCTGGTGCTCGTCGCCGTCATCGTCAAGGACTGATCTTGCATCTGACAAACGCGCCGGCGGAGAACGCTGTCTCCACCGGCGCGTTTTGCGAAAATCCGGCGCGGAAAACCGGCCCGGAAAAGGCGGCGGGCGCGGCGAAGGGACGCCTCCCCGCCGCGCCTTTGCAAATCGCCGTCACAAGCAGATGGTTCGCGGGCGGGAGTTTCCAAAGAGCGGGCTTTCCTCCGCCGCCGGGAAAGGCTCAAAAATCCGTCCGCGGCAGGCGGAACTTTCTCGAACGTCCGCGCATCGCAAAACACCCGCCCCTCAGGGCAAGCACCGTGCGGTGCAAAACACCCGCCCCTCAGGGCAAGCACCGCGCGGCGCATGCCCGCCGCCAGAGCGAACGGGCCGGGGCGCGCTTGTGCCGGCGGACAGGCCGCGCAAAGGCTGCCCCACCGAAAGGGGCGAAGCTCCCTGATAGCACACTTCAGGATAAGCACCGCGCGGGCACATGCCCGCTTGAGCGAACGGGCCGGCGCGCGCTTGTGCCGGCGGATAGTCCGCGCAAAGGCTGCCCCGCCGAAAGGGGCGAAGCTCCCTGATAGCACACTTCAGGGCAAGCACCGCGCGGGCACATGCCCGCCGGAGCGAACGGGCCGGGGCGCGCTTGTGTCGGCGGATAGGCCGCGCAAAGACCGCCCCGCCGAAAGCGGCGATCCCTCTGTGGCGCATGCCTACTCTTCAGGGCGAACGCTGCGCGACCGTTTGTCTGCACGCCAATGCGGCCCGCTTCTTGCGAAGCGGGCCGCGCGTTTTCCATGGGGATCGCTATTCGCTCTCCGCGCCCAGTTCGGCGCGGCGGCGGCGAATGGTGTTGAGCGACTGCGAAAGCTCGCCCTCCACCGCAGAAAGCACCTTATACGCATCCTGACTGGCCTTGATGCGCAATTCGTTGGCCTCGACGCGGGCATCGTTTTTGATGATGCGCGCCTCTTCGCGGGCGCGGCGAACGATCTCGCTCTCGTCGAGCATGTGATCGGCGCGCTCCTGGGCGTCGGCAATGATGTTGTTGGCGCGGTTCTCCGCGTCCGAAAGGCGCTGCGCCACCTCTTCTTTGGCCTTTTCCAGGGCCGCGTTGGCGCGCATTTCGGCGCTGGTAACGCGGTTCATGGCCGTGGTTTCGGCGTTGCTCATAATGCGCGAGCGCTCGTTGTACATCTTCATGCCATACTGCACCGCGTCGGGGAGATTCTTCTCCATGTCGTCGATGATGCGCAGGCACTTGTCGGCGTCGATGATCTTTTTATTCGTCAGCGGCACGTTGGCGCCGGCATTGATGGCCATGCGAATGAGTTTGAGCAGTTCCAGAAAGAACTTAAGATCATCGACCTCGTCGCTCTCCTGTTCCGCGTCGATTTCCTCGCGGGGATCCAACTCGTCCTCATAGAACCTTTCCTGATCGCGCTCCATCTTACACACTCCTTTTTGAATCCGGCGCCTTGGCGCACGCCGCGTAAATATCGTTTACGATCTGCCGGGGAACCATGCCTTCGATCGGCGCCCCGTGCCGCGCGCAATCGCGCACAATGGACGAGGAAAGCAGGCTGTAGGCCGGCGAACACACCAGGAATACCGTATCCAGCCCGCCGATCATGCGGTTGGCGGTCGCCATCTGCATTTCCAGGGGCAGGTCGCTGGCGTCGCGGATACCGCGCAGGATCACGTCCGCGCCCTCGCGCCTGGCCAGTTCCACCAGCATGCCCGAATCCGCCACCACGCGCACGTTGGCAAATTCCGCCGTTACGCGCGCAAGCATTTCCCGCCGCTGCGCAAGAGAAAACAGATACGCCTTCTCCGACTGCGACAAAACGGCCACCACCACTTCATCGAACATCGCCGCCGCGCGGCGGACGATGTCCAGGTGGCCGAGCGTGGGCGGCGAAAAGCTGCCCGCGTAGATCGCCCTCATGCTCGCTCCCCTTCGTCGTCGCATTCTACAAATTCCACGCGCGTCTCGCCGTAAAGCCTTCCGTCGCGCACGAAAAACCCCTCCGGCAGGGCCGCTGTACGCGCCTCGGCGCGTTCCAGGACGACCGTCGCCCCCGACGCCAGCAGCCCCCGCGCCCGCAGGCGCGCCAGCGCGTCGCCATACGCCGCCTCCATGCGGTAGGGCGGGTCGAGGAACACCAGATCGAACGGAGCGCGCATGCGCTCAATGGCGGCGCGGTAGTCCGCGCGCAGGATCTCCGCCCGCGCGAGGCCTTCCTTCCCGAGCACGGCTTCAGCGTTGCGCCGAATGCAGGAAACGGCCTTGAAGTCCTTCTCCACCAGCGTTGCGCACGCCGCGCCCCGGCTGAGGGCCTCCAGCGCCAGAGCGCCTGTGCCGGCAAACAGATCCAGCACGCGCGCTTCGCGCACGCGCAGCCCCAAAATGCCAAACACCGATTCGCGAATCCTGTCCGCCGTAGGGCGCGTATCCTCGCCGCCCGGCGCGTACAGCCTTCGTCCTCGTGCCTCTCCTGCTATTATGCGCATAGCCTCACCCACGCTATTTGTCGTAATTATATCACATTTGTGCAACATTTGCCAAGTGTTTTTTCGAAATAAAATCGAAATTTCTTCGCAAAGGCGGAAAACAGCCCTCTCCGGCAGCAAATCCGTCCTGATTTTAAGACGGGCGCGGGCGCGTTTGGGTTCCTGCGGCGCCGTGCGGGCCGGAACGCAAAAGCGGCGATGGCCGTCAATCTCCAATCGCCGCAAAGCGTCCGCGTTTTGCGCGGGGCAGCGCCGGGCTAAGTCTCCCACACGCGGCGCACGCGGCTGGAGAAGCCCAACATGATCTCATAGGGAATGGTATCGCACTTTTCGGCCAGTTCGGCGGCGTCGATCGTTTCCGCGCCCTGAGAACCCAGGAGCACGATCTCGCTGCCCATTGCGGCCTCTGGCACGTCGGTGACGTCGGCCATCAGCATATCCATGCACACGCGGCCGACGATGGGCGCGCGCCGGCCGCACACCAGCAGGTCGGCGCGGTTGCCAAGAATGCGCGGATAGCCGTCGCCGTAGCCGATGGGCACGGTCATCACGCGCGTGCGCCGCCGGGCGGTGAAGGTACGGCCATAGCCGACGGTTTCGCCCGGATCAATCCAGTCGATGCGCAGCGGCAGCGCCGTGAGCCGCTGCGCCATGCGCAGTTGCGGGATTTCCGGCATGCAGTAGCCATACAGGCCGATGCCGGGGCGCACGGCGTCGCGGCCCATGGCCGCGTAGCGCAGGCCCGAGGTGGCGGCCGCATGGGCGATGGGGCGAAAACCCGCGGCGCGGACGCGCGCCAGGGCGCGGGAAAAGGCGTCGTTTTGCGCGCGGGTGAAGCTCTCGTCGGAATCGGCGACGGCAAAGTGCGTAAAGGCGCCTTCCATGCGCACCATCGGGCAATCCTTCCAACGCGAGAGCAGCGCCTCCAACTCCGCCTCGCCGCGCGTGCCGATGCGCGCCATGCCGGTATCCACCTTGAGGTGTGCGCGCGCCGGCGTTCCCGCAGCGCGCGCGGCGCGCTGCAGCCGTTCGAGTGCGCCGGCGTCGTACACGGCGGCGCTCACGCCCCTGCGCACGGCCTCTTCTTCTTCGCCGGGACGCAGGCCGCCCAGAACGAGGACGGGCTGCGTCACCCCCGCGGTGCGCAGGGCCATCGCCTCTTCAAAAATCGCGACGGCGAACATATCCGCCCCCGCGCGGCCCAGCCGCCGCGCCACAGGAACGGCGCCGTGGCCATAGGCGTCGGCCTTGACCACGGCGATGATCTTCACCCGCGCGCCCAGGGCCGCGCGGATGTGTCTGTAATTGTCCTCAATGGCGCGCAACGACACCGTCATGCAGGTGCTTCTCACAGCGCGTCCACCTCATCCTGCGAAAGCACGCGCACGCCGTTGTCGGCGAAGAGCTTGAGGGCGCTTTCCGGGTCAGACAGGCGCAGGATAATCAGCGCATGGGCGTCGCGGCCGCGCACGAAGGAGTATGTATACTCGATAAACAGGTCGTTGTCGTCCAAAAGCGCCAGCACTTCGGCCAGGCCCATCGGGCGGTCGGGCACGGCCACGCACACCACGTTGTTCACGCGCGCGGAGAAGCCGGCTTCCTTGAGCAGATCCATGGCCCGAACGCAGGCCTCGCTGCGCACCACGAAGCGCACGATGCCGAAATTCTTCGTGTCGGCGATGGACACGGCCATCAGGTCGATGTCGTTCTTGCCCAACAGGTCGGTCAGGACGCGGAGGCTGCCCCGCTTGTTTTCCAGAAACACGGATATCTGCTTGATGAACATCGTAGGCCCCCCTTTCATGGTTTAGAGCTTGCGCTTGTCGATAACACGCTTGGCCTTGCCTTCCGAGCGCGGTATGGACTTGGGCGCGACGAGCTTGACTTCGGTGGAAATGCCCACCACGGACTTGATGCGCTCGTGGATGGCGCGGGCCAGGCCCTGAATGTGGGATACCGTATCGGAAACCATGTCCTCGGTCATTTCCACCTGCACTTCGAGCGTATCGGCGGAATTGACGCGATCGACGATGAGCATATAGTGCGGGGCGACGCCCTCCAGGCCCACCAGCGCGCTTTCGATCTGCGTGGGGAACACGTTCACGCCGCGCACGACGATCATATCGTCCGTGCGGCCGGTGATCCTGCCCATGCGCACCAGCGTGCGGCCGCATTCGCAGGGCGTGTCGTCCAGCGTGCAGATATCGTGCGTGCGATAACGCAGCATGGGCATGCCCTCTTTGGTAATGGTGGTAAACACCAATTCGCCGGGCGTTCCGTAGGGCAGGGGCTGTTCGGTAACGGGGTCGATGATCTCGGGAATGACGTGGTCCTCGTTAACGTGCATGCCGTGCTTGGCCACGCACTCATAGCCCACGCCGGGGCCGGCGATCTCGGTCAGGCCATAGACGTCGTAGGCGTTGATGCCGAGCACCTCTTCGATCTGCCGGCGCATCTGCTCGGTCCACGGTTCGGCGCCGAAACAGCCGGCTTTGAGCTTGAGTTCGGAAAGGGGGATGCCCGCCTCGCGAATGGACTCGCCGAGGTACATCGCATACGAAGGCGTGCAGCACAACATGGTCACGCCCAGTTCCTTGATCATCATGATCTGGCGCTGGGTGTTGCCGCTGGACATGGGAATCACCGTCGCTCCCAGCCGGCCCGCGCCCTGATGCGCGCCCAGCCCGCCGGTAAACAGGCCGTAGCCGTAGGAGACCTGCACAATATCGTCGGCACCGCCGCCCGCGGCGGAGATGCAGCGCGCCATCAGTTCGGTCCAGACGTCCACATCGTGCTGCGTATAACCGGAAACAATGGGGCGGCCCGTGGTGCCGCTGGAGCCCTGGATGCGCACGATATCATGCAGCGGCACGGCAAAAAGCCCATAGGGAAACTGATCCCGCAGATCGGTCTTTTCCATGAAGGGCAGGTACCTGAGGTCGTCTACGTCGCGGATATCCTCGGGGCGAACGCCCTTTGCGTCCATGCGCGCGCGGTAAACGGGAACGTTGTCGTATTCATGCTTGACCGTCCAGCGCAGCCTTTCAGACTGGAGGGCATGAAGCTCATCGCGGCTGATGGCTTCCATTTTCGGGTTGAACATGTCGTGCTCTCTGGTTGCGGACAAGGCGCAACACCCCCTGCGTTCAAAGTTCTTTACTTATTGTACTACCGCAACGTTAACTTTGTATGTATATGCCGGCTTTCCGGGGCCGCATGCGCGTTTTTCCATGCGCCGGCGAAAAAACGCCCCCGCGCATGCGCAGGGGCGGTAGGGTTCCGCTTTTGCAAATTTCAGTTCAAGGCGATTTCCAGCAGCCGGAAGCCGAGGCCGTCGCAGGAGGCCTGATAATAGGCCACGCCATTTTTTTCGCCGCGAAACGCGCCGCACAGGGCCGCGCCATGCAAATGGCCGTAAACGCAGGCGCGCGCGCCGTATGCTTCCAGAAGATCGGAAACGCCCTCGCAGGTCTCGGTAAGCGGCGGATAGTGGGCCAGCGCCACCAGCGGCGCGGTTCGGGACCTTCCGCGCGCGTGTTTGAGCGACATTTCCAGCCGCAGGCGCTCGCGCGCGTAAATGCGCCGGTCGTCCTCATCCTGGGCAAAGGGCGGCAACGTCCAGCCGCGCGAGCCGGCGTAGAGCACGCCGCCGATTTCCAGGGAATCGTTTTGCAGGGCGTACATGCCCTCGGGCAAGGCCCGACGCACGCGGCCGATGGCGCTCCACCAGTAATCGTGGTTGCCGCGCAGAAGGATTTTGCGCCCGGGCAGTTCGCCGACGCGGGCGATATCCTCCAGGGCGTCCTCCAGGCGCATTGCCCAGGTCAGATCGCCGGGCAGGAGCACCACGTCCTCCGGCTGCACGCGGCGCAGCCAATCCTCGCGGATGCGTTCAAAATGGTTCTCCCACTGCGCGCCGAACACGTCCATGGGCTTTTCGCGCGCCGGCAGATGCAGATCGGAGATCGCAAACAGCGCCAAGGTCAGCCCTCGCCGTCCTCGTCCAGGTCGTCCTTATCCTCATCGTCGAGGTCGTCTTCAAAGCCCTCGCCGTCAAAATCCTCGTCCGGCAGATCGTCGCCCAAGTCGATCTCGTTCATGGAACTGACGGCGTCCATCGCGTCCAGTTCCATGGAGGAAGCGTCGCTCACACCGTCGTCGGAAGCGTCGGCGTTGCGGCGCGCCAGTTCCTTCAGGCAATAGGCGCACAATTCCTGCCCCGGCACCGCGGGGTTTTCGCCGCATTCTGAGCACAGCTCGATCACGTCGTACTGCTCGGCCTCGCCGTGCAATTCCTTGCGGCACACCGAGCACATCTTTTCGCCCTCGTTCATGTAATTCAACTCGCAGCGCGGGCACTTTACCAACGTCATAGCTTCTCCTCCCAGCAGGGCCGGCGCCGCGCAAAAATGCGCGCGGCGGGCAGGCGGCGTGTCACCGCCGAATATGCAAGTACTATCATACACATTTCGCGCGCCAAGAAAACCCATTGGCTCCCCAAAACAGGTTAAATTTTGATTAAATATCGTCTTTTCGCAGCCATGCCGCCAAAATATGCAGGTCCGCGGCGTATATTTCGCGCAGCGCCGGGTTGTAGATGACCGACGCAGGGTGGTACATGGCAAACACGGTTCTGTTTTTCACCGTGCGAAAGCGGCCGTGCGCTTCGCCCACGGTCAGCCGCTCGCCGGTCACGGCGCGCAGGGGCACATTGCCCAGCGTGACCACGCACTGCGGATCGACCAAGTCGATCTCCCGCCACAGCCACGGCGCGAAAATGCGTATCTCCTCCGGCGTAGGCGCGCGATTGACCGTCCGGCCGGCGCGCGAAACGCGCACGGGGCGGAACTTGACGGCGTTGGTGAGGTAAAGCTCGTCGCGGCGCAGGCCCGCGCCTTGCAAAAAAGCGTCCAGGTTTTTGCCGGCGCGGCCCACGAACGGCCGTCCCTCCATAGCCTCTCGCTCGCCGGGGGCCTCGCCGACCAGCAAAACGCGCGCGCGCAGCGGGCCCTCGCCAAAGACGAGCACCTTGCGCTCGCCTTCGTAAAGGTCGCGCACAAACGTTTCCATTTCCCGGCGGAATTTATCCATTTCGCACCTCGCGCAGTTTGTCGCGCAGTTTCTGAAAGTCCTCCCAGGCCTCCCGCTTGCGGGCGGGATCGCGCAACAGCGCGGCGGGATGGAAGGTAGGCATCATCCACACGCCTGCCTGCTCAAACCAGCGCCCGTGATCGCGCGTGACGGAAACCGCCTCGCGCAGCGTATAGCGACAGGCGACGCGCCCGAGCAGGGCGATCGCCTTCGGCCGCACCAGCGCCACCTGTGCCCGCAGATAGGGCAAACACGCCTCGGCCTCCTCCGGCAGCGGGTCGCGGTTTCCCGGCGGACGGCATTTGACGATGTTGCAGATGTATACCTCGGAGCGTTCCAGGCCGATGGCGTGAATCATCTTCGTCAAAAGCTCGCCTGAGCGGCCCACGAACGGCCGGCCGAGCCGGTCCTCGTCCGCGCCCGGGCCTTCGCCGATGAACATCAGATCCGCATTGGGGTCGCCTTCGCCGACCACGGTATTCATTCTGCCCCGGCACAGCGCGCATTTTTCACACGCATGCACTTCGCCAAGCAGGGAACTCCAGGAAACGCGCACGCGCACCCCTCCTCCGCCAAAAAGAAGGCCCCGGCTACTGCTGGGGCGGCTGCGTTTCCTCCGGCATGATCAACGCCGAAGAAATGGAATACTCGATGGAGGCAAACGTGGTCTGCGCGTCGTTGCGAATCCATGTAACCAGCGAAGCCAGAAGCGCCACGCAGGCAAAAATAAGCAGTATGCTGCCGATGGTGGCCAAAAAATCGAACATGCCCGCGAACACGCGCAGGCGCAGCTTGCGGCCCTCTTCTTCCTTTTTGGTCATGAATCTCGCCATAGCGTTCCCTCCCGGTTCGCACAGTATAGCATGCCCGCGCCCAAAATGCAAGCGCCGGCCGCGGACACAATTGCGGCAAAATCGCGTTTATACATAATCGCTCCAGGCGCCGTCCTCGTCGCGCCCGGTGAGCGCGCCCGCCGCGGACAGCCCCGGAAAGCCCTGCTGGCGCAGCGCCTCGTACAATAGGACGGCCACGGAGTTGGAAAGGTTCAAACTGCGGGCGCTTTCGCGCATGGGGATGCGCACGCAGCGATCGTAGTTGGCCTGCAAAAGCGTTTCCGGAAGGCCGCGCGTCTCGCGGCCGAAAACGAGGAAATCGTCCGCGCCGTATGCGGCCTGGCAGTAATCGCGCGGGGCCTTGGTGGTGGCAAAGTGCAGCATGGCCTCGGGGTATTTTTCCCGAAACGCCTGCCAGCTTTCGTGGATTTCATATGTCATCAAATGCCAGTAATCCAGCCCGGCGCGCTTGAGGTAGCGGTCGGAAATTTCAAAGCCCAGGGGCCTGATCAGATGCAGCATGGCGCCCGTGGCGGCGCAGGTGCGGGCGATATTGCCCGTGTTCTGAGGAATTTCCGGCTCGACCAGAACGACATGCATCATACAAGCACCTTCTCAAAGAGGAATTTGCCCACGCCGCCCTCGGCGTGATGCGGCGCGACAAAGCGCGCGGCGCGGCGCACGCGCTCCTCGCCGTTTGCCATGGCCACGGAAGCGCCGGCGTAGGAAAGCATGGGCAGATCGTTGGTGTTGTCGCCAAAGGCCATCACCTGCGCGGGAGAAACGCCCAGGCGTTCGGCGAGAAATTTGAGCGCCGAGCCCTTGTCCACGCCCGGCATCATCACTTCGAGGTTGTCCGCGCGCGAACTGGAAACGGACATATGCAGCGGGGCGATGCGCCCGAGGATCTCCTGAAAGCGCGCGTCGTGTTCCGTTCCCAGGGCCACAAACTTGTAGGGGCGGTTGAGGCCCTCCGCGCGCAGGCGCTCTTCGTCGTCCACCATCTCGTAGACAAAGGGGCCGCTGCGCGTCACATGGGCGTAGTGGTGGTCAAAGCGGCTGTACAAAAAGCGCTGCGCGGAATTGCCCATGTAGGTGTGCCCGCGGGTATAGACGGTGTAATACAGCCCGGACGCGCGCACGGCCTCGTAGACGGCGCGCGTGTGCGTCCCGTCGTAAACGCGCTCCAGAATCGTCGGGCCGTCGGGCCCTTCGTCCACGCGCGCGCCGTTGACGGAGATGATAAACGGAGACGTTCCCAGCGCGCAGGCAAAATCCCGCAGCGTTTCGAAGCTGCGGCCGCTGTTGAGGGCCAGAAAAATGCCGCGCTCGGCGCAGGCGCGCAGGGCGCGCACGTTGATCCGGGGAAACTCCCCGTCCGCGCCCAGGAGCGTATCGTCCATATCAAAGGCGATCAGCCGAATGTCCAAATTCTTTCCCCCAATCCGGTTCCGGGGCGATAAAGGCGCGCCCCGCGTAAGCGCCCAGCGCGCCCGCGAGCGGTTCGACGCTGCGGCACCACAGATGCAGCCGCGCGGCGCGCGCTTCGCGGGTTCCGTATTTGTCGTCGCCCAAAATCGGGTGGCCGTAAAACGCCATGTGCGCGCGCAATTGATGCGTGCGGCCCGTCACAGGCTCCAGTTCCACCAAACAGCGCCCGTCGTCGAGCATCTCAAGCGCGCGGTAACGGGTGAGGATGGGCTTCGCGCCCGCCACCGGCCGCCTGAGAACGCGCACGACGGCGCGACGCGCGTCTTTGACAAGATAATCGCGCCACTCCCCCGCCTCCGGCGCAAACGGCCCCAGCGCCACGGCGCGGTAAGTCTTGCGCAGCTGGCGCTCGCGGAAGGCGGCCAGGCCGTTTTGGTAGGTCTCCTCATCCAGCGCCGCAAGCAACACGCCGCCGGTCTGCGCGTCGAGGCGGTGCAAAAGGCGGGCGTTTTCATTGTAGGCGCGCAGGCGGGCAAGCAGCGTGTCCTCCCCCACGCCGTCGCGGTCCACATCCACGGGCAGGCCCTGCGGCTTGCGCACGGCCAGCAGCCGGCCGTCGTCAAACAGCACGTCCAGCGGAAAGGAGGCGTTTACATAGAGCGTCAGTTCGTCGCCGCCGCGCACCGTTTCGTCTGCGGCGATGCGCGCGCCGTTTTTCTTCACATCCCGCCGCGCAAAGGCCGCGCGCACTTCGCGCTCCGGCAAAAGCGGCCAGGCGCGGCGGATATAGCGGCGCGCGGGCGTTTCGGAAACCCCCGGCGGAATGCGATGCGTAAGCACGGCGTTCTTCCCTTCCTGAAATTGGACGCGGAGCCGGCGCTCCAAAAAGGGGGCGAGGCACTCGCCCCGCCCCCGCAGGATATCGACAAAGCAGGCGCGCGGCGGGGCCGTCGCCCCGCTTTGGGCCGCAAATGCGGGTTATCGGCGCTGCGAGGGAGCGAAGGCGCGCCCCGCTCCCTGCGGCGCGGTTCAGTTCAGCTTCACAACCCAGCCAAACTCGTCCTTCTCTTCGCCATACTGGATGCCGGTGAGGTTGTCGTAGAGCTTCTGCGCGATGGGGCCGATCTCGCCGTTGTTGATGATGAGCTTTTCGCCCTTCCAGTAAAGCGCGCCCACTGGAGAGACCACGGCGGCGGTGCCGGTGCCGAAGGCCTCGTTGAGGCGGCCGGCGTGGGCGGCGTCAAAGACCTCCTGGATGGCGATGCGGCGTTCCTCGGCCTCATAGCCCAGATGCCTGGCCAGTTTGAGGATGGAATCGCGGGTGATGCCGGGGAGGATGGAGCCGTTGAGCATGGGCGTGACGATCTTGCCGTCGATGACGAACATCATGTTCATCGCGCCGACTTCCTCGACGTACTTCTGCTCCACGCCGTCCAGCCAGAGCACCTGCGTGTAGCCCTTTTCCTCGGCGATTTCGCCGGCACGGATGGAGGCGGCGTAGTTGCCGCCGGTCTTGGCAAAGCCGATGCCGCCGCGCACGGCGCGCACATACTTGTCCTCCACATAGATGTCCACCGGAGCCAGGCCGCCGGCGTAGTACGCGCCCGAGGGCGAAAGGATGATATAGAACTTATAGGTGTGCGCCGCATGCACGCCGAGCATGGCGTCGGTGGCGATGATGGTGGGGCGAATGTAGAGCGTCGCGCCCTGCGTATGGGGCACCCAGTCCTTGTCCGCCTCGAGAAGCTTCACAAGGCCCGCCATGGCCACGTCTTCATCAAACTGGGGAATGGCCATGCGCTCGGCGGAGCGGTTCATGCGCGCAAAGTTGTCGCGGGGGCGGAAAAGCTGCAGCCCGCCGTCCTTGCGGCGATAGCACTTCATGCCCTCGAAGATCTCCTGGCCATAGTGCAAAACGGACGTGGCCGGATCCAGCGAAAAATTGTGGTACGGCACCACGCGAGGATCGTGCCAGCCCTTTTCCACGGAATAATCCATTTCGAACATATAGTCCGTAAAAAGCTTGCCAAAGCCCATCTTGGTCTCGTCCTGCGGCTTCTGCTTAAAGGAAGTCGCCTTTTCAAAGCGAATATCCTGCATGGTAGACCCTCCATATCCTACGTTGAAATTTGTCTGTTATTATACGCCCGATGCGGACGCATTGCAAGCGAAAAACCGTTATTTTAACGCGTCGCGGTGGCAACGCGCCGCGCAATGCGCTAAAATACAACCGCGCGGCCCATGCCGCGCGAAAGGTGGAAAGAACCATGGCCACGCCCGCAGTCAGCGCCCCCGCGCTGGAAATCCTCGCGCGCTTTGGGCGAGAAGTTCTCGCGCACGCCTCCATGCAGGAAACCAAGCGCTTTGCGCACCACGCGCACACCAGCGTATTTGCCCATTCGGTCGCGGTCGCCTATGTGTGCGTATATCTGGCGCTGAAGCTGCATATGCGCGTGGACATGCGCGCGCTGGTGCGCGGGGCGCTTTTGCACGACTACTTTCTCTACGACTGGCACGCCTTCGACGGCGGCGCGCACCGCCTGCACGGCTTTTTTCACGCCGGGCGGGCGCTTGTGAACGCGCGGGCGGATTTCGCCCTCTCCCCCATTGAGGAAAACGCCATTCGCCGCCACATGTTCCCGCTCACGCCCATTCCGCCGCGCTGCCGCGAGGCCTGGCTGGTCTGTCTGGCGGACAAGGCCTGCGCGCTGTGCGAAGCCCTTTGTCCCGCCCGCTTGCGCGACGTGGCGCCCATAACCGAGGCGCGGGCGCTGCGCCGGCCGCCTCAGGCGGGCGATTCCTCTTCTTTCCAGGCGTAGTAGAATTCATCGAAGCGCACGGCCTCCAACGCGCCCTCGGAAAGATCGACCAGGCTCGCCTCCACGGCGGCGGCGTCCGTTTCGCGAACGAGCAGGGTCAGCGTCACCCGTTCGGCGAAGGCCTTGTCCTCGATGATCACCGGGGCGGTTTTTAAGAAAAACTCCACCCTGCTCAGAAGCGGGTACGGCACGTCCACAAGGACGCGCAGCGTGGGGTGCATCACGCCCACGCCGCAGGCGTTGACGGCCTCCGCCGCGCCGCGCGAATAGGCGCGCACCAGCCCGCCCGCGCCGAGGAGCACGCCGCCGAAATAGCGCGTTACCACCACGCAGCAGTTGGTCACCCCCCGCGCCTTGAGCACTTCGATGATGGGCATGCCGGCCGTGCCGCCGGGTTCGCCGTCGTCTGAATAGCGCATCACGCCCATGTTCGCGCCGACGATGTAGGCATAGCAGTTGTGGGTGGCGTCCTTGTAGGCCGCGCGCATCTCGGCGAGGAAGGCGAGCGCCTCCTCCTCCGTCTCCACAGGCTTCCCGTGGCCGATAAAGCGCGATTTGTTGATGATAAACTCCGCGTCCGCGCGGGAAACGAGCGTCTTGTAAGGCTTCATGCGCGCCTCCGCGATTTTCAAAATACGACCGACGCCCGCGACGAAGCGCCGCGGGCGCGGAAAGCTTGGCAAACCCGTTGGCCGGCAATGCCGCCGGGAAAGCGCGTCTGATGTCGATCCCTGCGCAAGCGCCAGGCCGAACACGCGCCGCTTCCCGGGGAACCCCTTCCGGGCGACAGCGGCAAGGCGCGCAGTTCCGAACGCCCGCCGCCTTCCGGAGGGAACGCGACCGGCCCGCGCGGCAGCGCGCCTGACAGGCGGCCGGGCGAAAGAGCGGCCTTGCGCTCAGGCCCGAGCGCAAGACGCCATTTTCTCCGGCAAAGCCGATTCGCCGCGAGCGGCGCGTTTTACGCCAGTTTGAAGCGATGGTAGCTCTTTTTGCCCTTGCGCACCAGCGCGCCTTCGCCGGAAAGCATCTCGGGCGTAAAGCGGAAATCCACGTCCGTGACTTTTTCGTCGTTCACGGTGACGCCGCCCTGCTGGACGGTCTTGCGGGCCTCGCCGTTGGACTTGCACAGTCCGGCGCGGGCAAGCAGCGCCACGAGGCGGTTTTCCTCCGCCAGTTCCGCCGCCGTGAGCGCGGTGGTGGGCACGCTGCCGCCCATGGCGCCGCCGCCAAAGAGGGCCTCGGCCGCGTCGCGGGCCTTGACGGCCTCTTCCTCGCCGTGGATGAGCTTGGTGACCTCGAAGGCCAGCACGCGCTTTGCCTCGTTGATGGCCGCGTCCTTGAGCGCGCCGAGGCGGCGAACCTCCTCCATGGGCAGGAACGTGAGCAGCGCCAGGCACTTTTCCACGTCCGCGTCGTCGATGTTGCGCCAGTACTGGTAAAACTCGTAGGGCGAAGTGCGGTTGGGATCGAGCCAGAGCGCGCCCTTTTCCGTTTTGCCCATCTTGCGGCCGTCGGAGGTCAGAAGCAGCTTGAAGGTGAGAGCGAAGGCGGGCTTCTGCTCCTTGCGGCGGATGAGGTCCGCGCCGGAGAGCATGTTCGACCACTGGTCGTCGCCGCCGGCCTGAAGGATGCAGCCGTAGCGCTTGTACAGTTCCAGGAAGTCGTAGGACTGCATGATCATGTAATTGAACTCCAGGAACGTAAGCCCGCGCTCCATGCGCTGTTTGTAGCACTCGGCGGTGAGCATGCGGTTGACGGAGAACAGCGAGCCGACTTCGCGCAAAAAGTCGATGTAGTTGAGGCCCCGCAGCCAGTCGGCGTTGTTGGCGATGAGGGCGGCGTTTTCGCGGCCGGAGTCAAAATCCAAAAACCGCGCCATCTGCTGTTTGATGCAGGAAACGTTGTGATCCACAGTCTCCACGGTCATCATTTTGCGCAGGTCGCTCTTGCCGGAGGGGTCGCCGATCATGCCCGTGCCGCCGCCCATGAGGGCGATGGGGCGATGGCCGGCGCGCTGCAAATGCGCCATGGCCATGATGGGGATGTAGTGGCCGATGTGCAGGCTGTCGGCGGTGGGGTCAAAGCCGGTGTAGAAGGTGACCATGCCCTCGTCGAAGGCCTTGTAAAGCTCGTCCTCAAAGGTGACCTGGGCGATAAAGCCGCGCTCTTTCAAGATGTCCAGTGCGTTCAACGGTATATCCTCCTGTTACTGGGCCAATGCCGCGCCCAGCGCGCGCATGCCCTTGTCGATGTCCTCAACGGTGGCGTTGGAGAAGTTCAGGCGCATGGTGTTTTCATGGCCGCCCTCCACATAGAAGAAGGTGCCGGGGACGTAGGCGACGTTGTTTTCCACGCATTTGTCCAGCAGCGCCCTGGCGTCCATGCCCTCGGGAAGCTCGGCCCAGACGAAGAGGCCGCCTTCGGGAACGGTGTGGCGCGTGCCCGCGGGCAGATACTTGAAGCCCGCCAGCATGGCGTCCAGCTGCTTTTTGTAGTCGCCGCAGATGCGCTTTAAGTGGCCGGGCATCAGGCCCTTGCGCAGATAGGCGTCGATGATGGCCTGCACAAGCAGCGGGGAATGCACGTCCGTGGACTGCTTGCCGATGGTCATCTTGCGGATGAGCATTTTGTTGCCCACCGCCGCGCCCAGGCGCATGCCGGGGGAAACGTACTTGGAGAAGCTGGAGAGGTAGACAACCCAGCCTTCTTCATCGAAGGCCTTGATGGCGGGCAGCGCCTCGCCCGCGTAGCGCAGATCGCGGTAGGGGTCGTCCTCGGCAAGGACCACGCCGTATTTGCAGGCCAGTTGAGCCATGGCCTTGCGGCGCTCCAGCGAGAGCGTCACGCCGGTGGGGTTCTGGAACGTGGGGATGATGTACATCAGCTTCGGGCTGTATTTTTTGATCTTTTCCTCAACATCCTCGGGGATGACGCCGTTTTCATCCGTGGCCACGGGGATGATGCGGGCGTTGTAGCAGCGCATGGCCTGCAAAGCGCCCAGGAAGGTGGGGTCCTCGGCGAGGATGACGTCGCCCGGCTCGACCAGCGCCTTGACGAGCAGGTCGAAGCCCTGCGTGCCGCCCTGCACGGGCAAAAGTTCGCCCGCTCCGGCGCGGAAGCCGACTTCGGAGAGAAACTCGCCCGCGCTCTCGATGAAGGGGGCGAAGCCCTCGGTGGCGCCGTACTGCAAAAGCGTGGTGCCGTACTTTGCCAGCACCTCCGCGGCCAGTTCGGAAATGACCTCCGGCTCCAGCGCCGCGTTGGAGGGGTTGCCGCCGGCGAAGGAGATCATGCCGGGCTTGCCCAGCAGTTTGAAGATCTCGCGAATAGCGGAACCGGTGATGGGCCGCATGTGCGGCGCGAACGCTTCCTCAGTAAATTTCATACGCAAACCTCCCTGACAAAAAAATCGCCCTCCCAAAGGAAGGCGACGAATCGCGGTACCACTTCCGTTTGCCGCGCGGAAAACCGGCGGCGTCTCGGGGCGCGTTCACGGGCGCGGGCCGTCCCGGACTACTGGCGTTTCGCCCGGGCCGCTCCGAAGGGTATTCGCGGGGGCGCTTCGGCTTTCTTGCACCATCCGAAAGCTCTCTTAACCGGCGTTTCCCGCTACTTGGCTTCATCATCGCGTTGTCATGTTAGAGCATACCACAGCCGCAGGGCGCTGTCAAGCGTCCGCGGAGGGATTTTTGGCTTTTCTGCGCAGGTTTACCCTGTCAAAGCGGATCAGCCCGCGCGCAAAGGGGATCCTGCTCATGACATAGGCGATCAGCACAGAAAGCAGCAAAACGAGCAGGCACGTCAGCAACGTAACGGGAATCTGGAAGCGTCTGTACACATGCGCAACAAGCATGAGCACGGACGGATGCAGAATGTAAACGCCCAACGTCAGAGAAGCCAGGCGCGGGATCGCCGTCTGTAAAAAGCGCGGGATGCGCAGTTTCATCACCCATGTAAACAGCGCAACCACCCACAGCACCGCAAAAATACTGTCGTATATCCACTCCTTCGCCGGCGTGCGCAGCACGTCCCATCTCATCCACTCCAGATAGACGACAATCCACGCCGTGGCCGCCAGCAGCAAAAGGGTATGCGCCTTCATGGAAACGCCCTGCAACCGGCGCAGCGGGCGCGGAGGAGCGCCCGAACCGAGAAGGCCGCCGAGAACAAAATACTGCAGCCATGTCCAGAGCCGGAACATCTGCGGCAGCTGCGCCTGAATCGACCGGCCGAGAAAGCTGGACGCCGCCACCACCGCCACGCCCGCAACGACCAGGCAGGCCCACAGGCGCCCAAGCCAGCCCTTTTCCCGCAGCCGGTACAGAAGCGGCAGGCAGGCGTAGACAAGCATCGTCGCCCCGAGATACCAGAACTGCCAGAGATTGCCGTGTTGCAAAAAGTTCGTTACGATTTGCGCGGGCACGTCCGAAAGGCGCTGAAGCGGCTCCCCCTGCACGATCAGGCCCACCGCCGCGTTGGCCAGCCACATCACCCACGGCCATACAACCGCCAGGCGCATCACGCCGGCGATTTTGCCCAGAACATAGCCTTTGGGAAGCCTTTTGCGGTTGAGCAACGTATATCCGCTGGTCATGAAA
>DVIA01000016.1 GCA_018711655.1 Candidatus Pullichristensenella avicola | reverse complement strand
AGCGTTGCGAGATAAGCGCGGCAGCAAACGGGATTCTCAAGGGCCGATGGCCCTTGAGCGGGTGCGGGCGGCGCCCGCCGTAGCCCCGCCGATGGGGAAAGTAGCCCGGAGGGGCGTGGGTGGAGCGTTGCGAGATAAGCGCGGCAGCGGAGGGGATTCTCAAGGGCCGATGGCCCTTGAGCGAGTGCGGGCAGGGCCCGCCGTGCCCCGCCGGCGGGGGGAGAAGCCCGGAGGGGAAGGCGCGCAGCCGGATCGAGCGGTTCCGCGCGTCCGGTCAACGGTTACTTGCATGCAAAAAGACGCACCCACGCCAAACCTTTCTGCGCACGAACCCGGACGCGCCTTTCGAAGCGCTCTTGCCGCAGGCAAGCAGCGTCGCCGACAAGGGCATGACGCTCGCGGGGCACAGAACCAACCTTGCCGCAGGCAAGCGGCGCCGCCATGGCGGTCGAGCCGCTTTTCGCAACTTGGGCGGCGCGATACCGTTTCTGCGCAACCCCGCCCTTCCAACATTGCCGCCTGCGCGCAAAACCTCCGCCCCATGCCGGGGCGGAGGCGCCTCAAACGGTGCGGAAGGACGCGCGGCGATGCGAACGCAAACGCGCCCGAGCGCCGCCGCGAAGAGGCGCGCTTCCCCGCCTGGAAATTTGCGCTGCGCCGGGGCCTTCCCCACAGCGACATTTTCCCGGCTTCCCGCCCGCTTCGAACCGCTGTGCATGGAATTTCAGAAATTCGGCCGTACAGCACCGCCATGCCATCGCGCTGCAAACATTGAAGGCCCCGCCCCGGGCGTTGCGCGGGCGCGTTTTCGGCAATCCGGCGCAATATTGCCCGCCCCGGAGGGACGCTTCACCGCGTAAAGCGCACCAGATGCGCCTGCGGCGGCGCGCCGACGCGCAGGCAGAGGCGGCTCATGCCGACGCCGTTGGAAACGATCGTTCGCACGCCATGGAGCGTGCATTCGCCGCTGATCCAGGCGTGGCCGCGCGGCTCGAAGGGCAGAATATAGGGCGTCAGACCCAGAACGTTGAACTGCCCGCCGTGCGTATGGCCGCTCAGTTGCAGATCGGGCTTCGCGCCCGCGCCGAAATCGTAACAAATCGGGTAATGCGCAAGCAGCACGCGAAAGACGGCTTCGCCGGCGGGAAAGAGACCGCGCGCGTCGGGGCGTCCCCATTTGCGCTCGTCCACGCCGCCCAGGCGCAGACCGCCCAGGCGCACGCTTTCGTTTGTCAGCAGGCGCAGATATTTCCCGACATGGCGCGAAAAGCCGTCGATCTCGTGGTCGTTGTTGCCGGGACAGGCGAACACGCCCAGGCGCGGCGTCAGCAGCGGAAAAAAGCGCGTCAGCCGCGAAAGGCTTTCCGCGTCCTCGGCAAGATCGCCGCCGAGGCAGACGATATCCGCATCCAGCGCCGCCACGCGCGCAAAAAGCGCTTCCAGGGCCGTGTCCGAGAAGCGCGCGCAGGCGTGTATATCGCTGAGAAAGGCCAGTTGAAAGCCCGCCAGCGCCGCGTGGGAAACGTCGTGGCGCACGATTTCCAGCCCTTCGCCGGGCGTGCGGGAGAAGAAGCGCCGGGGCGGGGAAAAAAACCGGCCCATTATTTCACCAGCAGCGCCGCGCCGATCATGGCGGCGTTGTCGCCCAATTCCGCCGGCAGGAACTGGGCCGGGTAGCGATACTCCATTTGCGAATAGCGGCGATAGGCGGCGATGATGCGCGAAACAAAGCGTTCGCCCAATTTCATGACCCCGCCGCCATAGACGAATACGTTGATGTCGAAGATCTGATACAGGGACTGGAACATGCGGCCCAGGTATTCCGCGCCGCGCTCCACCACTTCGATGGCCAGGGGATCGTCCTCGGCCAGGGCCTTGCCCACGGCCACCATGTCGATGCTGGACATGGTGCCGGCGTGGTCGAGAATGCGGCTTTCCGCGCCCTCCTTGATGCGGTCGATGGCGTATTTGGCCATGTTCGCGCCCGAGGCGATGGATTCCACGCATCCGGAGACGCCGCACCCGCAGGGGTACCCCGTGGAATCGGAAACGAACATATGCCCGATTTCGCCGGCGCTGCCGTGAATGCCGCGGTAGAGTTCGCCGCCAAGGATCAGCCCGCCGCCCACGCCCGTGGAAACGGTGACGTAGATCATGTCGCGCACGCCGCGCCCCGCGCCCAGGCGATGCTCGGCCAGCGCCGCGGCGTTGGAATCGTTTTCAATGAATATGGGCAGCGACAGGCGCTTTTGCAGCATGTCGCGCACGGGCGTGTCGTTGAGCTGATACAGGTCCGCCGTTTCCAGCAGCACGCCCTCGGCAAAATCCACATGCGAGGGGAAGGCCGCGCCCATGCCGCGCACTTCCTCCAGCGCGACGCCCGCGCCGCGCGCCAGTTCGCGCACATAGGCGTCCAAGGCGTCCATCAGGGCGTCGGCGGGAAGCTCTGCGTCGGTGGGGCGCTGGATCACCCGCACCAGGCGCATCTGGTCGTCGAACAGGCCGCAAAGCGTCTTGGAAGGGCCGATATCCACGCCAACCACATATTTTTTCATGCAGTTCCCCCCTATTATCTACTATTGTAGCCCAGTTTGGCTAAATATTCAAGAAAATTTTGTTTGCAAAGCCCGCTGCGCGGGGAATTTTACGCACGGTTGACAGCCGCGCAGCCGCAGGGTATACTGTCGTTGAGCCGCCCGCAGAGGCGGGCGCATCCTGAAAAAGCGAGGATTTGCCGATGCGAGCATGGAAAAGGATCGTCGCGCTGGCGCTGGCGGCGCTGTCGTGCGCCGTTTGCGCGGCCGAGGGAATGACGCTGGAGGAAAAGATCGCCGCCGGAGAGGAAGAGGTTTTGCAGTGGTACGAGGCCGGCGGCGCCGTTGCCGAAACCGACGCGCTGGCGGCGCTGGAGTGCATGATCGACCGGGGCGGGGCGATGTTTGCAAACGCCGGAGAACTGACGGAAGATGACGCCGTTGCCCTCGCCCGGGCCACGACGTATGTGGAACAGGCCTGCGCGCGCGCGGCCGTGAGCGTGACCAGCCCGGCGGTGCGCCTGTGCAGCGCTGTGCGCACGGGCGTGGAACAGCTGTACAAGCAGGGCCTGCCCTGGGGCGAATCCGGCGTGGAAAACTACGCCGTCGCCTTCGCCTCTGCAGCGGAGGAGATCGGCGCGGACATGAACGGCGTCGTTTCCGAATTGTGCGGCGGCGCCTCGCTGCGGACGGTTCTGGAAACGGCGGAGGCCGAGGTCGCCCAGTGGCTCGCCCAGGGCGGCGAGATCGTTAAAGACGAGGTCGAGCGCGCCGTCGCTTACCTGCGCGAGCACGCGGAAGATCTGGAAAAGGACGTCGCCGAGATCGGCGAGGAGGCCGCCGCGCGCCTTGCGCAGGCGCTTGCCTATGTGGAGGCCGCCCTCGATCGCGGCCTGGACGGGGCGGACGCGGCGCTCAGGGACATGGCCGCCCAGGTGCGCGCCGGCGTCGATCGCCTCTGGAAGGAGGGTCAAAGCTGGGTCGAGGCCGGTATGGATGAGGTTCGGGAGGCGTTTTCGCAGGCCCGCGCCGAAGTAGAGGCCGGCTGGGACGAACTGCGCGCCGCCATCGCCGAGGCGTTTTCCTGACGCCTTCCGGCGTAAGGCCGCCCTTTCCGCCGCGACGCGGGAGGGCGGCCTTTTCGCTTGCGGCGCGCGCCGGCATATGTTATAATCGTGAAAAAGAGCGGGGGAAGAAGCATGGGCTGGTTCGTGGACTATCTTGAACGGCTGTCGCTGGTGGATTATGCGGCGAGCAAGTCGAAGCCTTCGCAGAAGCCGTCGCCTTTTCTATGGAAGCCCTTCAGCCGCAAAGCGCGCGAAGCCTACTTTGCCCAGCAGGAGGCGCGATCCAGGGAGGCCGAGGAAAGATTCGCGCGGGAAAAGGCCCGCCGGGAAAAGATGTACGCCGAACAGGACCGCCTGCATGCAATGCGCCAGAAATGGGCGGATGAGATGCGCGAGATCCTCCATGAAGGCGAGGACGCCCTCAAGAGGGACCGGCGCGACGGCGACGGGGACCTGCCCTGAATGGTAAAAAAGAAGATGGAAACGCGCCGTTTTTCGCCCTTTGCGAAACGGCGCGCGCCGTTCCGGGAAAATTTGGGGCGCATTGTATTCGCCAATTTAACAGAAATACCATTGACGCGCACGGCGCATGGTGATACGATAAGAAAAATTCAATATAGGAAGAAAAACGCGAGCAACGGCTCGCGATTCCTTATTCGGGCAACTGCGTATGCGCGCGCCGACGGGCGCGGGCTTTCGTTAGTAAATTCAGGAGGTTAGACACATGAAAAAGACGTTTGTAGCATTGCTTCTTGCCGTCGCTTTGACGCTGACCATGGCGTGCGGCGCGTTCGCCGAGGACGCGGCGGCGGTCAAAGTCGGCCTCATCGGCCCGATGACCGGCGCGGCCGCCAGCTACGGCACGTCCGTGGCGCAGGGCGCGGAACTGGCCGTGAGCGAAGTCAACGCCCTGGGCGGCGTGCAGATCGAGCTCAACGTGCAGGACGATCAGCACGACCCCGAAACCAGCATCAACGCCTACAACGCGCTGTGGGATTGGGGCGCGCAGATGATCATCGGCACCGTCACCACCGGCCCCTGCATCGCCGTTGGCGCCGAGGCCTACAATGACCGCATGTTCATGCTTACCCCGTCGGCCTCGTCCACGGACGTCACCGCCGACAAGGACAATGTGTATCAGCTGTGCTTTACCGACCCGGTGATGGGCTCTTCCGCCGCGCAGTACATTGTGGACAACGGCCTGTCCAACGCGGTCGCCGTGATCTACAACAATGCCGACACCTACTCCACCGGCATTTATCAGGCGTTCAAGTCCACTGCCGCCGAGCTGGGCCTGACGATCGTCTCCGAGACGACCTTCACCGACGACACCACCGACTTCTCCGTGCAGCTGACCGAGGCGCGCGAAGCCGGCGCGGACCTGATTTTCCTGCCCATCTACTACACCCCCGCCTCGATGATCTTCCAGCAGGCCGACGCGATGGGTTATGCGCCCGCCTATGTGGGCGTGGACGGCATGGACGGCATCCTCAACATCGAGGGCTTCGACACCTCCCTGGCCGAGGGCGTCGTGCTGCTGACCCCCTTCTCTGCCGCTGCGACGGATGACCTGACCGTCAACTTCGTTTCCAAGTACAACGAATTGTACGGCGCCAATCCCGACCAGTTTGCCGCCGACGGCTACGACTGCGTGTACGCGCTGTACGCGGCCATCAACAACGCCGGCATCACCGCCGAGACCTCTCCCGAGGACGCCTGCGATATGCTCATCGCCGCCATGCAGGAGCTGGACGTCACCGGCGTGACGGGCGAAATGACCTGGGACGCGACTGGCGCGGTCACCAAGACCCCGCGCGTGGTGCGCATTGAAAACGGCACCTACGTCAGCGTCGAATAAGCCGGTATACCCCTGCCCGGCTCCGGTTTCCGGGGCCGGGCTTTGCGGGTTTTTGAAAACGACGGCGCGCCGCCGTCGGGCGATCAACGGTAATCAGCCGCAGGCAGGAGACTGGTTACCGTTGGTTGCTTGAGGCGGGCGCGCAGGCGGCGCAGCGCGCCGCGAGGGGGTGGCAGAAAATGACCTTGTTCCTCGAACGCATCATCAGCGGCATCAACCTGGGCAGCATCTATGCCATTATCGCGTTGGGCTATACGATGGTGTACGGCATCGCCCGCATGCTCAACTTCGCCCATGGCGACGTGATTATGATCGGCGCGTACATCTGCTTTGTCGCCATCGGCAGCCTGAGCCTTCCGCCGCTGGTGGGCGTGCTTCTGGCCGTGGCGGTGTGCACCATACTGGGCGTGGTCATCGAGCGCCTGGCCTACCGGCCGCTGCGGCAGTCGGCTTCCCTGGCGGTGCTGATTACGGCCATCGGCGTAAGCTACCTTTTGCAGAACCTGGCGCAGCTGATCTGGACGGCCGATACCAAGAGCTTCCCCCCGCTGGTGCAAACCGTCATTGAGCAGGCCGCGGTGACGCTGGGCCTGGCCACGCCGGAGGAGATCGCCGCGTCGCCGAACTTCGGCAGCATCGTCATCAGCGCCAACCTGCGCATTTCCGGCACCACCATCGTCACCATACTGGCGAACATACTCATCATGATCGGCCTGACGCTGTTTACCGGGCATACAAAGACGGGAAAGGCCATGCGCGCCGTCTCGGAAGACCGCGGCGCGGCGGAGCTGATGGGCATCAGCGTCAACCGCACCATCGCCCTGACCTTCGCCATCGGCTCGGCGCTGGCGGCCATTGCCGGCGTGCTGCTGTGTTCGACCTACCAGGCGCTGCAGCCCACCACCGGCTCCATGCCGGGCATCAAGGCCTTTACCGCGGCGGTGTTCGGCGGCATCGGCTCCATTCCGGGGGCGATGATCGGCGGCATTCTGCTGGGCATCATCGAGATACTCGGCAACGGCTATGTCTCCACGCAGCTGGGCGACGCCTTTGTCTTTGCCGTGCTGATCGTGGTGCTGCTGGTCAAGCCCACGGGCCTGCTCGGCAAGAAGGTCAGCGAGAAAGTGTGAGGTGAGAGGGATGAAGCTGAAAAAATCCACAATCAACAATCTCATCTCCTATGGCATTGTCATTGCGGCGTTCATCATCTGCCAGAGCATGGTCAGCGCCGGGATCATGTCGCGCTCGCTGCGCGGACAACTGGTGCCCATTTGCGTCTACATCGTCATGGCGGTGTCCTTGAACCTCACGGTGGGCATCTCCGGCGAACTGAGCCTCGGCCATGCGGGTTTTATGAGCGTGGGCGCGTTTTCCGGCATCGTCGCCGTCGCATGGCTGGAGAGCCTGATTCCCGCAGACGCGCAGACCACCTCGCTGCTTGCCAACGACACGGTGCGCCTGCTGCTGGGCATGGTGGTGGGCGGCGTATTTGCCGGCATTGCCGGCGTCATCGTCGGCGTGCCGGTGCTGCGGCTGCGCGGCGACTATCTGGCCATTGTCACGCTGGCGTTTGGCGAGATCATCCGCAACGTCATCAACTGCCTGTACGTCTCCGTCGATAGCGGGCGCGTGTACATTGCCCTTGATAACCTCGATATGCTGGGGGAGATTGTCGTCAACGGTCCGGCGGGCACGCGCGGCGTCAGCCGCATTTCCACCTTTGCGGTGGGGTTTGCGCTCGTGCTTTTCACGCTCTTTGTGGTGCTCAACCTCATCAACAGCCGCTCCGGCCGCGCCATCATGGCCTGCCGCGACAGCCGCATCGCCGCCGAGTCCGTGGGCATCAACGTCACCAAGTACCGCATGATGGCCTTCGTCACCTCCGCGGTGCTGGCGGGCATGGCGGGAACGCTCTTTGGCCTCAACCTCTCCTCCTCTGTCACGGCTTCGAAGTTTGATTTCAACACCTCCATCCTCGTATTGGTGTTCGTGGTGCTGGGCGGCATCGGCAACATCTGGGGTTCGATCATCGCCGCCGCGCTTTTGACAGTGCTTCCGGAGCTTTTGCGCGAGTTTAACGACTACCGCATGCTCGTCTACGCCATTGTGCTCATACTGGTCATGCTGATGACCAACACACCGGCGGCGCGCGCCTTCTTTGCGCGCATACTGCCGCGCAGGCGCGGCAATGACGGGAAAGGAGGCGAGGCGGCATGACGCAGCAGCGCAGATCGACCACGAAAATGGTGCCCGTTCCCAGCCACAGCATCGTGCCCGAGCGCGACGTGGACAAGATGCCCGTGCTGGAGGCGCGGCATCTGGGCATTGATTTTGGCGGCCTCAAAGCCGTGGAGGATTTCAACCTCACCATTGGCAAAACCGAGATCGCCGGCCTCATCGGCCCCAACGGCGCGGGCAAGACCACGGTGTTCAACCTGCTGACCAAGGTCTACCAGCCCACTTCCGGCACGGTGCTGGTCAACGGCAAGGACACCGCCGGCATGAACACCGTGCAGGCCAACAAACTGGGCGTGGCCCGCACTTTCCAGAACATCCGCCTCTTTGGCAACATGAGCGTGGAGGACAATGTGCGCATCGGCCTGCACAACCAGGTGCCCTACGGCATGTTCTCCGGAATTTTCCGCCTGCCGCGCTACTGGAAACAGGAAAAGCAGCAGCATCGGCGCGCGCTGGAACTGCTGTCCATTTTCGATATGCAGGACATGGCCTCCGCCAAGGCGGGCTCTTTGCCCTACGGCGCGCAGCGGCGCCTGGAGATCGTGCGCGCGCTGGCCACGAACCCCTCGCTGCTTCTGCTGGACGAGCCGGCCGCGGGCATGAATCCCCACGAGACCGAGGAACTGATGGACAGCATCATCAAGATTCGCGACCAGTTCCAGATCGCCGTAATGCTCATCGAGCACGACATGCGCCTGGTCATGGGCATCTGCGAGGGCATCTGCGTGCTCAACTACGGCCGCATCATCGCCAAGGGCACGGCGGAGGAGATCCAGAACGATCCCACGGTTATCGAGGCGTATCTCGGCCGCAGAAAGGAGGACGTCCAATGAGCCTTCTCAAAGTGGAGGATATGCACGTCTATTACGGCAACATCCACGCCATCAAGGGCGTTTCCTTTGAAGTCAACGAGGGCGAGATCGTCACCCTCATCGGCGCCAACGGCGCAGGCAAATCCACGACGCTCAACACCATCGCCGGCCTGCTCAAGCCGCGCAGCGGCCATGTCATCTTCGAGGGCAAGAATATTGTCGGCATGCCGGCCAGCAAGGTCGTTTCCCTGGGAATGGCGCTCTGCCCGGAGGGGCGGCGCGTGTTCCAGCAGATGAGCGTGCGCGAAAACCTGGAAATGGGCGGCTATACGCGCCCCGCAGGCGAGATCGAAAGCTCCATCGCGCGCGTATTCAAACTTTTTCCCCGCCTCAAGGAGCGCCAGAAGCAGATCGCCGGCACGCTCTCCGGCGGTGAGCAGCAGATGCTGGCCATGGGCCGCGCCCTCATGGGCAAGCCAAAGCTGCTGATGCTGGACGAACCGTCCATGGGCCTGGCGCCCAAACTGGTCGATCAGATCTTCGAGATCATCGTCGAATTGCACGCCAGCGGCACCACCATTTTGCTGGTGGAGCAGAACGCGCTGATGGCGCTGCATGTGGCCTCGCGCGGCTATGTGCTGGAGACCGGCCGCATTACCCTGGCCGACGACGCCGACCGTTTGCTGGCCGACGACAGCGTCAAAACCGCCTACCTGGGCGGCTGAACGCCCCCAAAACCGACGCCCGCCCGGGAACGTTGCTCCCCGGACGGGCGTTTTGCGCAAAAACCATCAAAAGCGGCGCTGGCGCAGAAGGGCGGCCGGCGCCGCGAGCGGAGCCAAACAGGCCATGGCGGGAAAGCCCCGTCGGCCCGCGGGAAACGGCGGCCCCGGCCCGCGACCAGGAGGGCCGCGCCGGAGCGCGCTCCCGGAGCCTTGCGCGTCCGCCTCCCCTGCGCCAGATCCGCCGCTTACAAAAATCTCTTTCGCCGGAAGTACCAGACGCACAGCGCTACGATGACCAGGCTGACGAGGATGATGAGCGGATATCCCCACGGCCAGGACAATTCCGGCATGCCGGTAAAGTTCATGCCATACCAGCCCGCCAGCAGCGTCAGCGGCAGGAAAATGGTCGTTACCACCGTAAGGAACTTCATGATCTCATTTTGCCGGATGCCGATCTGCGCCTGGTACAATTCGCGGATCTGCAGAAGGTACTCGCGCAAGCCAAGCGCGTCCTCGCGCAGCCGGCGGGCGCGTTCGCCGCTGAGGGCGAGGGAACGCGCTTCGGCGGGGGCGAGATCGAACTCCTGCGCCGCGTCGCCGAGGCATTCAAACATATCCTCCAGCTGCGCGCAGTAGCGCGCAAGCGCCGATGCCTGCTTGCGCACGCCCAGCAGCTTGCCGCCGAAGCGGTTGGAGGTCAGCGCCGCCTCGGTCAGCGCCTCCGTTTCCAACTGTTCCGCGCGCGCCTCCAGCGCTTCCACGGCCTCGTTCTCCGGGGGCAACAGCGCCGCCAGCACTGCGCACAGCGCCTCGCCCGCCGTCAGCGCCCGCCCGACGAGGCTGTCCAACACGCCCTTTACAAAGTCGCCCTCGTCGCATACGGCGAGGTTCCCTTCCCATAGGGCGAAGGTGAAATTGCCCGCGCCGCGCTTCACCGCCCCGGTCAGCGCCGCGCCCTCCGCGCCGGCGCGGCAGTAGCGCGCCTGCGCCGGCAACGGCAGGCGCACGCCCATGGGCAGACGGACGGCCTCCATTTCTGCGGGCGCAAACAGACCTATCTCCCCGCGCCACGTCGGCGCGCCCTCGCGGCGGGCGAAGCCGCCCTGTGTGCCATACAGCAGCATCGCGTTTCCCTCCTTGCGCCTCCATGGTATCACGCTGCCGCGCCGCTGTCAATGCGCATGTCTTTTTCAGAAAAACAACTGTCCGTCCACGACGTTTAACCTGCGCTTTGTTGACGCGAACCCTTTTGCGCGGCTATAATAGTAGCCTAGGAATATCGTTGGAGGACGACGGGCACATGAACGACACCATCGTATGCAAATTCGGCGGTTCGTCGCTTGCGGACGCGAGCGGCTTTCAAAAGGCGAAGGATATCCTGCTTGCGGACGCGCGGCGGCGCTACGTCGTGCCCAGCGCCCCCGGCCGGCGCTTCGACGGGGACGACAAGGTGACCGACCTGCTTTACCGGTGCTACCAGCAGGTGGAAAAGGGCGAAAGCTGCGCGCAGACCTTCGCCAAAATAGCGCAGCGCTATGCCGGCATTGCCCGCGACCTGGGCCTTGCGCTGGACGTGGCGGCGTTGCTTGAGAATACCCGCGCCGATATCGAGCGCGTGCGCACGCCGGATTTTGCCGCCAGCCGCGGCGAATATTTGAACGGCGTGCTGCTGGCCGCCTACCTGGGCTGGGATTTTATCGACGCGGCGGACGTGGTGCGCTTCGACAAACAGGGGGCTTTCGCCGCCGAATGGACCAACCGCGTGCTTTCCGAAGAACTGAAGGGGCACGCCCACGCCGTCATTCCCGGCTTTTACGGGGCCTTTCCGGACGGCGGCGTGCGCACCTTTTCGCGCGGCGGCAGCGATATTTCCGGCGCGGTGGTGGCGCGCGCGGCGCAGGCGGCGCTGTACGAAAACTGGACGGATGTTTCCGGGTTTCTGATGGCCGATCCGCGCATCGTCGAGGCCCCTGCGGGCATCGAGCGCCTCACATATCGCGAATTGCGCGAGCTTTCGTATATGGGCGCGACCGTTTTGCACGAGGACGCCATTTTCCCCGTGCACAAGGCCGGCATTCCCACCAATATCCGCAACACCAACGACCCCGCCCATCCAGGCACGATGATCGTAGACAGCATGGACGAGGCCCAGTATCGCTACCCCATTACCGGCATCGCCGGGCACAAAAACTTCTCTCTGATCTCCATTGAAAAAGCGATGATGAACGCCGAACTGGGCTTTGGCCGCCGCGTGCTGCAGGCGGTAGAGGAATTTGGCATCTCCTTTGAGCACTTGCCCACCGGCATCGACACCATGTGCGTGGTCGTCGCCGAGAGCGACCTCAACCGCTATCGGGACAAACTCATCAATCGCATCGGCGAACTCTGCCAGCCCGATCACATCGAAATATCTTCCGGCCTCGCCCTCATCGCCACCGTGGGCCAGGGCATGGTGCGCACGCGCGGCACGGCGGCGAAGCTGTTTACGGCCCTTTACCGCGCCGGCGTCAACGTGCGCATGATCGACCAGGGTTCGAGCGAACTCAACATCATCGTCGGCGTGGACGGCGAGGAATTCGAGGCTGCCGTGCGCGCCATTTACGACGCTTTCGTGCGCGGGGCGTGAGGCGTCCTGGCGGGCCGAAGGAACCGCGCTGGAGATGAAACGGCGACAGGGCGGCGTTGCGCGCCCGCGGAGGCGGCCTCGGCGTGGCCTTCGCCTGCGCGCGTGCGTTTGGGGAACGCGGCGGGCAGGAGGGCGGAAATTGCAATCTTGCGCCCGGGGCGGATGCTCCGGGCGCATTTTCAGGCGTTTCTCCGCCTGAGGCGGTCGCCGGGAAGTATGCCGCCATGCGCAAAACCGCCCGCCTTTCCCGACGGCGGGGAAGCGGGCGCGAAAATTCGACGCCCAAAGAGGGGTTTCGCCGCGCTGCGTCCAGAAGATGCGGCGCGCGACTGTCTGAAGGGCGCGGGCCGGCGTCGCCCGCAATGGGATTTCACCCGGCCGCCGCCAGACGGCCATGGTCGCGCGCCTGCGCGGCGCGGTTCAAGCCGGTTTGCGCTTTGCCCGGGCGGGGCGTGTGGGAAGATTTCCCCGACTATACACTGGTAGAACGGAGCGCTTTGCCCGGGCGGGGGCGTCAGCGAAAGCCGTGGCGCGCGTGAATCTTGTCCGTCCAGGAGCGCTTCGCCCGCGCGGGGGCGTGTGCCGCGCGCACAGCGCTGGAACAGTCCGAATAGCCGTCATGCTTCGTCCGCGCAGGGGGCATGTGAATTCCTGCTGAAGTTCTCGCGGAACGCATCTCCGTCACGCTTCGCCCACGCGGGGTGTGTGCGTCCGAGATATTGTCCTATGTGTCTGATGCTACACGCCTCGTCCACGCGCGGGGCGTGTACTTGCGGTTGCCCATATAAACGAGTTGACGGCGGCGCCACGCTTCGTCCGCGCGGGGGCGCGTTTGATGAGATGGCAGGTGATCGTCGAACCGCCCTACGCTTCGTCCGCGCGCGGGGCGTACGCGCTGGTTGCCAAGTTTGATCGTTCGCGCGTTGCCCGCGCGCGGGCGTTCATTCGCGCCGCCCCATCCCGTCAAAGCGGTTCGCATTTCGCCCGCGCGGGGCCCTGTTTTCCGGCGTTGCGATGGGCGCGCCACCGCCCGGGCGTGTCGCCGCGTTGGGCGCGGCGCGGCTCAAGCCCGTTCGCGCGTTGCCCGCGCGCGGGCGTTGATTCGCGCCGCCCCATCCCGTCAAAGCGGTTCGCATTTCGCTCGCGCGGGGCTCTGGTTTCCGGCGTTGCGATGGGCGCGCCGTCGCCCGGGCGCGCCGCCGCGTTGGGCGCAGATCATTTGGGAAACGCATCGGATGCGTTGTCTTCGCATACGCGGCGCAAATAGGCGTTGTGCTTCTTGCGCGGCGTCTGTTCGTCGTAGTGGCCGATGCGATAGGCCACGCGCAGCCAGGTCATACCGTCGATATAGCGGCAGGTGAAGATCAACCGCAATTCCGGATCGGGAATGTTGTCAATAAAGGCGTACAGCCGCCCCAGTTCCTCCATGCTCTCCCGCTGGCGCCGCGCCAGCCGTTCGTGCAGCCGCGCCATTTCCTCGGAAAAATCCTCCGTTGTCTCCAGCCGCCGGAAAGGCAGCCCGGCTACCACCACGCGGCCGCCCTTGGCGCGCATCTCCAGCTGCGCCACGCGCTCGCTGAGGGTCTCCACTTCCCGCTTCAACGCCCGCAGCCGCGCCAGCCGCTTTGCCATTTCCCGCGCAGCCTCCGACATCGCCCCGCGCTCGTAGTGCATTGTCCCACCCCCTTGCTTCTGCACAAAGTATAAAACAGAACATATGTTCTTGTCAAGCACAAATTTATGCGTTTGCATAATTTTCTGCTTGACGCGCCGGCGCTGCCGTGGTATGCTGAAAAAGAGGGGGGAGGGCCATGACGGTCGGCGAACGGCTGCGGGAACTGATGGCGCGGCGGGGCATGCGTGTCAGCGAGCTTGCGCGCCTTTCGGGCGTGCGCCAGCAGACGCTTTACGCGATTCTCAGCCGCAATTCCAGCCGCGTCGCGCCGCAAACGCTGCGCGCGCTTGCGGAGGCGCTGGGCGTTTCGGCGCGTTGTTTTTATGAGGAGGCCCCGTCCGCGCCGCTGCCCACGCGCCGCGTGCCGCTGTTGGGCGACGTGGCGGCGGGGGAGCCGCTGTTTTGCGAGGAGCGCGAGGGCGAGTTCGTCGATGCCGTGCCGGGGTGCGATTTTGCCCTGCGCGTGGCGGGCGATTCCATGGAGCCGCTGATCCGCCGCGGAGAGATCGTCTTTGTGCGCCGGCAGGACGATGTGCGCGACGGGCAGATCGCCGTGGTGATCGTCGATGGCGAGGCGACGCTCAAGCGCGTGTATCACCTGCGCGCGGGCGTGCAGCTTGTCAGCGATAATCCCGCTTACGAGCCGATGCTGTTCACCCCGGAAAACAGCGACACGATACGCATTCTCGGCCGCGCGGTGTCGGTCAGCCGGGAATTGTAGGGGGGAAGCGCGTGAAGATTGTCTGCGTCTGCACGGGAAACACTTGCCGCAGCCCTATGGCGGCGGCGCTTTTGCAGCGGCTTTTGCCGGCGGCGGAGATCTCCTCGGCGGGGCTGTATGCCGAGGAAGGCGCGCCCGCCAGCCGCCATGCGCTGCTGGCCATGGACGAAATGGGGTTGGACATCTCCCAACACCGCGCCCGCCGCTTCCGCCCGGAAATGGCCGACGGCGCGCTGCTGCTGGCCATGACCCGCAGCCACGCCCGCGCTCTGCGCGCCATGTGCCCCGAGGCGCGGGTGGAACGCTTCCTCGGCGACGAGGACGTGCCCGACCCCTTTGGCCAGGGCATGGAGGCCTACGAGCGCACTGCGGAAATCCTCGCCGAAGGCGCGCAGGCCCTTGCCCGCCGGCTGCGGCGCTGAGCAGGGCAGGGGGCGTCCGCATCCCCGGACGGATGATTGGAAAAGGATCTGCCCGGGCGGCTCCGGCCGAAAAACGCCCCGCGAAGGCTGTTCGCGGGGTATTTTGGCGTAGGGAAGGCCGTGTTTGCGTCTGCATTTCGAGGGCATTATCGCCCAGCATTCAGGGGCGGCGCGCCGGGCGGTTCCGGCCGAAAAAACGCCCTGCGAAGGCTGTTCGCGGGGGCGCGGGAAGGCCGTGTTTGCGTCTGCATTTCGGGAGCATCATCGCCCGGCATTCAGGGGCGGCGCGCCGGGCGGTTGCGGCCGAAAAAACGCCCCGCGAAGGCTGTTCGCGGGGTGTTTTGGCGCGGGGATCAGCCCTTGATCATCGCGTAGAGCGGTTCATCGGGTTTGAGGCCCAGGTAGTGTTCAAGCACATAGTCGATGCCCTGCTCCCTGAGCGCCTTTTGCAACTCCGGCGCGGAAACGTCCTCCGCGCGGTCGAACTTCAGCGCCGCGCGAATGCCCTCGACGATGGGCTCGGGATCGACGCCCTGTTCGATGCAGTACAGCGCCGCGCCCACCAGGCGGTCGTTGCGGCGCAGCTTGCGCACCAGGTCGCCGCCGACGCGGGCCACGGTGTCCTTGAGCGCCTTGTTGCCGAAGCGGAAGAGCAGGTCGTCGATGTTTTCCTCGACGTTTGCGCGCATCGCCTCGCCATACTGGCGGATCAGCGCTTCGCCGCTGCCCTGCATGGCCTTGCGGGCGAGATCGTAGACCTCCTTGTGTTCCACGGCCTGCCAGATGTACTCGATGCCCTGCTGATAGGCGAAATAGGCGACCATGGCGTGGCCCATGTTGTGCAAAAAGAGCTTGCGCTTGATGTAGAAGCCGAAAGGCGTGTAGGGAACCAGGCCCACCAGGTCGGGAATCTCGCCCCTGAAGGCGGCCTTGTCCACGGGCAGCTGGCTATAGGGTTCTACGCAGATCAGCAGGCTGTCCTTGGCCTTTTCTTCGGGCGTCAGCGGCGGCACCATGCGGCCGATGGAGGCTTCCACCAGGCCGAGGTTCTTCTCCGCCCAGGCCCTTTCCTCGTCGTTTAAGCGCTCGTTGATCCAGCCGCGCATGAGCACGTCGGCCTCAAGCTGGTTTTCGCAGAGGATGATGTCCAGCGGCCTGCCGCTTTCGCGCATGCGCTTTTTCACGCCTTCGGCGATCACCGGCGCGATCTTGGGCAATACGTTCACGCCCACGGCGGTAGCCATGATGTCGCAGGTGGCGATCTCCTCCAGCGCCTGCGGGGTGGCGGAATTGACGGCGCGCACGTTCCGAACCGGCGCGTTCACCGTTTCGGCGTTGGAAACGATGCGCACCGTATAGCCGTGACGGCGGTTCATTTCGTCGATGAGGGGCTGCATGATATCCAGAAAGCACACCTCGTAGCCGGAATCGGAAAATACTTTGCCGATAAAACCGCGGCCAATGTTGCCGCCGCCGTACATAACGGCCTTTTTCATATAGAGGACCTTCCTTCCTGATGTGTCCGGGCATGCGCCGCGCGCGGAGGCGTATGCCCGGCCGCGCGCGGTCTGTCGCTTCTATATGTATTATAGCAGAAATCAGAAGATAGGCAATGGGCTTTCCAAAAGCTTTCGGCATTCTTCCAAGTCCGTAACCATTTCCGGCAGCGCGCGCAGCGCCTCCAGCGGCGCGGCGGAGACGACCGCCGGCAGGACGCGGCGGGCAAGGGCGATATCCAGCGCCTGCATGGCCGAGCGTTCGCGCAAAAGCGGCGAAATCGCCGCGCAGAAATTCCACACCGCATTGAGCGTCCGCCGCGAAAGGCGCACGCCGCGTTCGGCAAGATCCGCGCGCAGCCGCGCCATGCGCTCGCGCGCCTCGTCGGTCACGGCCTCGGCGCGGGGCAGGAAGATGTTTTGCAGGGCCTCGCGCGATACGGCCATTTCCGGCGCCGCCGGCGCTTCCGTCTCTTCATGCCAGGGCGTATCGGCGCTTTCCGGCTCCAGGCGGATGAGAAACGCGGCGTCCAGAAGTTCCGTGGGCAGCGGCTCGCCCCCGTCGCGGGCGGTGACAAACAGGCGCGCGGGCCGCGCAAGGCAGCATTCCCGCGCCAGCCGCGCGACGAGCGCGTCGGTGTGCGGTTCGCGCGCCGGGGCGTTGCAATCCTCCACCAGCAGAAGCGCCGGGGCGGGGTTGGCCGCGTCGTCGAGCAGGCTTTCCAGAACCGCTCCCTGCCGGCGCAGTTCCGTCAGGGGCAAAAAGCGTTTTTGCAGCCCCAGAGCGCCGGCCAGCGCCGACGGCAACTCGCCCTTGGGGGCGAAAGCCGATCCGCACAGCACCGTTACCGGCGAAAGCGTCAGCGCTGCGAGCACTTCCACGGCCTGATCGTGCGAAAGCGGGACGCCTGAAGCGGCCAGATGGGCGCGCACGGCGGAAACGAGTTCGCCGGCGCTGGGCAAGGCGCTGCTTGTGGGCACGCGCACGGCCGGCGCGCGCAAAAAGCGCAGGGCCTTTGATTCTACCGTCCGGGCGGAGAGACGCGCTTCCGCCTCTGCATAGGCCTGTTCCGCCTCGGCCAGCGCCGCGCGCGCGCCCTGGGCGCGCGTTTCACAGGCGGAGATGTCCGCGCGCAGAGACGCCAGTTTTTCCTCGCCCTCGGCAAGGCGGCGCGCGTTTTCGCGGCGCACGTCTTGCAGCAGATGTTCGCGCGCGTCGGCGCGACGGGCCTCCAGGGCGCCCACTTCGTTGAGCAGGCGCAGGCGCTGCGCCTCGATTTCGTTGAGGCGGCGCGTCTGCGCTTCGTCGGCGCGGGCCTGGCTGCGTTGGCGCACGGCGGCGCACAAACCGTCCAGATCGGCCACGGCTTCGGCCAGGGTTGGCCGCGCCTCCTCCACCCGCCATGCGGCGCGCAGGGCGTCCACGGCGCGCTCCACGGGGCTTTCCACGGGCATGCCCGTGGCTTCGCCGGGAATGGGATGGCCCAACTGGTCGATGCGCGAACGCCGCCATTTGTCGTCAATGATCTCCTGCAGGCTGCGGCTGCGGCGGGGATTGAGGCCGGTTTGCAGGGCGATGGCCTGGGCGCGGGCGTTCAAACGCGGCCTGGGCGCTTCCGCTGCGCGCGTTTGCGCGGGCGGCGCGGCGGTTTCCGCGGGCGCGGGCGGCGCCTCCTGCGCCTGCGGCGGCGTTGACTCCAGAAGCGAGGCGCCGGGCGCGGCCAGAAGCACGCAGGTCTCCTCCTCGGCGAAGCCGCCCAGGCGGGTTTCCGCGCCGTTTTCGATCAGCACCGCAGCGTCCTCGCGCGAAAGTTCCACCGCGCCTTCCACGCCCTCCATGGGCGCGGCGCGCCAGAGCGCCGGGCTGAGGCCGCCATCGGCGCGAAAGAGCACGCGCTGCGTGCCGGGCAGGGGCATGGTCAGGGCCATATGCGCGGAGTCCTCCGGCGCGGCGCGATCGAGAATTTCATAGAGCATCCCTGCCGGCGGCTCGACGACTACGTCGGAATAGACGATATAGGCGTTGTTTTCGCTGGGATCGAGGCGATAGTTTTTGTTGGGGCGGATTTTGTCGTTTTCGCCCGGGTGCGCGCGCAGATCCAGCAGCGCATAGCGGCCGATGCGCCGCATGCGCGCCTTGAAGTGGCCGGATTCGTTTTTGTCCGGCACAATGCGCAAACAGCCGCTTTCCGGGAACGGCTCGGCGCTGGAAAAGGGGATGTAACCGTCCTCCTGCGAAATCAGCAGGGGCTTGAAACGAAAATAGCTCTTCAGGGGATTGTCCTCTTCGAGAATGCCTACGCAAAGATTGCCGGGCAGCGTCATGCACATTCCTCCCACGCGGTCGCTTTCATCGGCACAAATAAATAACGACACGAAACGACCGATCAATATAAACCTCTACTCTATCCATAATTTTACCATTTTTAACATATTTTTGTCAATGGGCGCGCGAAGATTTTGGCGGATGCGCGCAGGCGATTTTTGCGCGCGCCCTTGAAAGGCGCGGAGAGATTCGATATAATGAAGCAAAACGCATCGGAGGAACGGGTTATGCGCACCTATGGCGTTGGAATTATCGGCTGGGGATTCATGGGACGGACGCACGCGCTGGCGGTACGCACGCTGCCGCTGTTTTATGAGGACGCGGATTTTCGCGGCGAGATCCGCTGCATATGCACGCGGCGCGAAGCCGTAGCGCGGCGGGCAGCGGCGGACATGGGCGCGGACTGGACGTGCGACTACCGCGAACTGCTCGCGCGCGAGGACATCGACGCAGTCAGCGTCTGTACGCCCAACGCGCAGCACGAACAGATGGCCCTGGACGCGCTGGCGGCGAAAAAGCATCTTTACATTGATAAACCGCTGGCCGTGACCGGCGAAAGCGCCCGCCGCATCGCCGAGGCGGCGCGCGGGGCGGGCGTGTTTGCCAAGGTGGCTTTCAACCTGCGCCACTTCCCGGCCACCATGCGCCTGAAGGAACTGGCGGACGCGGGCGCGCTGGGCGAAATCACGCAGTTTTCGGCGCGCTATCTGCACTCCGGCTCCGTCGATCCCGATCGCCCTATGGGCTGGAAGCAGGGGCTGGAGGGCGGCGTGCTGCTGGACCTGGGCAGCCATGCGCTCGATCTGCTGACCTGGGTGGTCGGCTATCCGCAGGAGGCCATGTGCGCCGTGCGAACGCTCTATCCCTCCCGGCCCACGCGCGGAGGCGGCGTGGAGACGGCGCTGTCCGAGGATCATGCGCTGATGGCGCTGCGTCTGCCCGGCGGGGCGTTGGGCACGGTGGAGGCCAGCAAGATCGCCACCGGCGCGCTGGACGAAATGACGCTGGAGGTGCGCGGCACGCGCGGCGCAGCCATTTTCGAAACCATGCGCCCCAATTTCCTGCGCTGGTTCGATCAGAGCCGCCCGGAAGTGCCGCTGGGCGGCGAGCGCGGTTTTGTGGACGTCGAATGCGCGGCGCGCTATCCGGCTCCGGGCGGCAAGTTCCTGCCGGGCAAGAACGCCATCGGCTGGGATCGCGCCCACATCGACTGCTATTTCGATTTCCTCAACTGCATCCACCGCGGCGTCCGCCCGGAAAGCGGCCTGGAAGAAGCCGCGCGGTTGCAAACATTGATGGAGACCCTCGCCGCCTCGGCCGGAGAGGGCGGCCGCTGGATGCGCGTGTAGAGCGCGACCGCCGCAAGGGGATTCGCGCAAACGGCGTTGACGGCGTCGGGGCGTATCACCGCAGGGGAAGCGCCGACAGATGGCAATTTTGCCCTGGAGTCTGTAAAGCCGGCGCGAAGCGTTCGCCCGCAGACGGAACTGCGCGGCGCATTTGCGGAGGGGACGGGTTCAAAGGAACCCGCTGACAAAGCCCGCGACCGCCGTCGCGCCGGGCGGGCCGAAAGATATTCCCCGCCCAGAACGTAGCCGGGTGGGGACGATGGCTTCCGCGCGAGGTGTTTTTCGGCCTGAACGGGGGCGATGAAGCGCTGGCTGGCAGCCGCCAGAAGTGCGTTTTCCGGCGCGAACAGGGGGCCGAATCGTTCGCCTGCGCGGCGGGGGCGCGCGCTGCACGGGCATAGGCGGCGAATCTCGCCGCCTGAAGGAAGGGGATTCCGTATGCGGGCGAATACTGCGCGTCGCCGTGCGCGGCGCTTTTATACGGTTTTGGGGACGTTGTGCGTGCTGGCGGCGGTTTTCGCGGCGCTGGTGGCGCGCGGCGCGCTTCGCATCAACACGCCCTCGCGGGCGGATTTTCCCGTCTGGGGCGTGGACGTTTCCCACTACCAGGGAAAAATCGACTGGGAAACGCTGGCAGCGCAGGGCGTGCAGTTCGCCTTCATCAAAGCCACAGAGGGCAGCGGCCATACGGACGAGCGCTTTGCCCAGAACGCGCAGGGCGCGGCGGCGGCGGGCATTCCCGCCGGGGGCTATCACTTTTTCAGCTTCGAAAGCGCGGGCAAGACGCAGGCGGAGAATTTCCTCGCCGCTCTGCGGGGGCAGGCCATGGCGCTGCCCTGCGCGGTGGATTTCGAGTTCTACGGCGACGTTTTCCAGAATCCGCCGGCGGTGGAGATGGTTCGCGCCGAATTGCGCGCCCTGCTTGCGGCGCTGGAGGAGGAAACGGGGCGAAAGCCCGTTCTCTACGCCACGGCGCGCAGCTATCGCATGTACCTTGCCGGCGCGTTCGACGATTACCCCCTCTGGATTCGCGACGTCTATCTCTGGCCGGCGCTTTCGATTCCTGGAAGGGAATGGACGTTCTGGCAGTATTCGGACCAGGGGCGCCTCGAGGGCTATGCCGGCGAGGAGGAATGCATCGACTTGAATGTGTTCAATGGCGATGCGGAGGCATTTCAAGATTTTCTCGCCGGCGTGTGACGGTTGGCGCGAGGCGTCGGGGCCGGCGGCGCCCGCGATGGGACGGGCCTATGCGGCATAGGACGGTCCGGGCCAACGCTTTCAGCGCGATGAGCGGTCGTCTGTGCGCCGTGCAGAAAGCGCGAATCGCGCCGGGCGCTCCAACGCCGCGCGCAGCGTGCGGTTGATCGCCTGGCGCGAATGCGGACTGTCGCCGGGTATAAGGCCGCTTTTGCGATTGGGGCGGCGTTTCAGATGCGTTTGCTGCTTGCCGCCGAAAAGCGGCGTGGCGGCGTTCCGCCGACATATGCGCGGGCGATGGAGACGCCTGATTTTTCCGGAAATCCCGCCGCAGGTCTTGCCCGCCACGGCGGGTCGTGGAGGGCTGGCAGCCTGGCGGCCCGACCGCCGCAAGGCTCGGGCTGGGTCTCGCCTTTTCACGGCCGTCGCCGCGTTGCGGATGAGGGTGGGAAGAGATGCGGGCTTACGCGTCGGCCGGCGTTTTGTGAATGAGGGTTGAAGGCGCGGCGGGCTTGCGTGCCGGCCGGGATTGCCCGCCGCGTTGCGGACGAGGCGGAAGGCGCGACGGGGCTTGCGCGCCGGCCGGGCTTGCGCGCCGCGTTGCGGATGAGGGCGGGAAGAGATGCGGGCTT